>NZ_JAIQDI010000001.1:1916798-2555730 GCF_020034665.1 Niabella beijingensis
AGATAAGGGAGAACTGGTTTGTGAAAGCGGACCTGATAAAAAATACGGGTATCTTTCCACCGAAAAATCCTACAAGAACTTTGACCTTACCCTGCAGTTCAAACAGGAAGCCAACGGCAACAGCGGTGTCTTCTTCCGTTCGGATATTGATGGTGTAAAGATCAGTGGCTGGCAGGTAGAAGTTGCACCGCTCAATCACAACACCGGCGGTATCTATGAGTCCTATGGCCGCGGCTGGCTCATCAAACCCAAACCCGAAGATGAAAAGATTTTAAAGGAAGGCCAGTGGAACACCATGCGCATTAAGGTGGTGGGAGATGAAGTGACCACCTGGCTGAACGGTCATCAGATGGTTTATTTTAAAGATGAAAAGATCGGACAGGCAAACGGTTTTATTGCACTTCAGATCCACGATGGTGGCGGCATTAAGGTAAGATGGAAGAATTTTAAACTGAAAGAATTATAAGCTGTCAGCTTTCAGATGTCAGCCTTCAGCTATAAGCAGTTGCTAAAAGCTGAAGGCTGATTGCTTTTAGCACTCACTTTTCCCTCTAACAGTCCTTACAGAACCTCCGGTAAATGGCCTCGTATTCCGGTATGATCGCGTCAATATTGAATTGCTGCGCATGATCAAAGGCACGTTGTTTAAACTCGGCCAGTATTTTATCATCGCTTAAAATATAAAGCGCTTTCTCACTCATAGTTGCCACATCTCCCACGTCCGCCAGGAAACCTGTTACCCCCTCTACATTCACTTCTGCGAGTCCGCCCGCATTGGTAGAGATCACCGGAACTCTTGATGCCATTGCTTCCAGTGCCGCCAATCCAAAACTTTCATATTCCGAGGTAAGCAAGAACAGGTCTGCCACGGCAAAGATCTCTTCCATCTGCTCCTGTTTTCCTACAAATACCAGCTTATCAAAGATCCCCAGTTCCCTGCCCTGCTCTTCAGCAGTCTGCCGTTCGGGGCCGTCACCCACCAGCAACAGCTTGGCCGGTATGGTTTTTTGCACTTCGTAAAACACTTTTACCACATCCTGTATCCGTTTTATCTTACGGAAATTGGATGCATGCAGCAGGATGCGTTCCCCGTTTGGTGCCAGCACTTTTTTAAATGCATCCAGCGGCTTGTGGTTGAACCTTGTTACATCGATGAAATTATAGACCACTTCGATATCCTTGCGGATGTCGAAGTTTTTATAGGTTTCTTCCCGGAGGTTATTGGATACTGCCGTGATCACATCACTCTGGTTGATCGAAAAAGCCACCACGGGCGCGTAGGTCTTATCCCGGCCTACCAGCGTGATATCGGTGCCGTGTAAGGTGGTAATAACCGGGATATTCTTTCCTTCCAGCTCCAGGATCTTTTTGGCCATATAAGCCGCCGAGGCATGGGGAATGGCATAATGCACATGCAGCAGGTCCAGGTTGTGGTTTTTGATCACATCCACCATGGTGCTCGCCAGCGCCGTTTCATAGGGAGGAAAATCAAACAACGGGTACTTGGGTACCTGCACCTCATGGTAATAAATATTGGGGATGAACCCGTTCAGTCTTACCGGTTGCTGGTAAGTGATAAAATGTACAAAATGGCCTTTCTCCGCGAGGGCTTTCCCCAGCTCTGTTGCCAATACACCGCTCCCGCCGTAGGTAGGATAACAAACGATTCCAATTCGCATACCCAAAGATATGTTTTGCTTGATAATTACAGGTCCGTTTCTTCTCCGAGAACTTTCAGAACCGGATCATAGGTAAAATTTTACCTTTACAGAAAACAAATAACAGCATGGGTAAAAAATTGTTTTTGATCGCCGGGATATTTTTTTCAGTCAGCGTTCAGGCGCAGACAAAAGATGCAGATTTTATCAGAAAGATCGCAGATGAAATTTTGGTAAACAGCCAGGCCTATGAAAACCTGAGGACCCTTACCAAGACCATCGGCGGACGGCTGGCGGGCTCTCCCCAGATGTATAAGGCCGAAGAATGGGGCTATAACCTGCTCCGGAAAAGCGGCAGCGAAAACACATTCAAGCAGGAATGTATGGTGCCCCACTGGGTACAGGGAGGAACCGACCAGGCAACGGCCCTCCTGGCCAATGGAACCAAAAAAGAGCTGGATATACTGGCCCTGGGGAATACGGAAGGCACCGGAAGCAAGGGTATAAAAGCACCCGTAGTGCTCATCAACTCTTTTGAAGACCTGGAAGCAAAAAAGGATCAGTTAAAAGGAAAAATTGTTTTTTATAACTATCATTTCAATCCCCGGTTCGTACGGACTTTTGAAGCCTACGGCGATGCGGTGAAGTACCGCACACGCGGCACTTCACTGGCGGCAAAATATGGCGCCCTGGCCAGCATGGTGCGCAGCATGAGCCACAGTGTGGACAATAACCCGCATACAGGAGGTACCCGTTATGATTCTGCTTACAAAAAAATACCGGCGGTTGCCATCGGGTTAAGGGATGCCGACTGGCTGGCAGCGGAACTCGCCAAAGGCGCACCCGTATCCGTATCGCTTAAAACAATGGGCCATTTTCTGCCGGACGTGAAGGGACACAATATCATCGGGGAGATCAAAGGCTCCGAATTCCCGGACGAGATCATCACCGTTGGCGGCCACCTCGACAGCTGGGATATCTGTGAAGGGGCGCACGACGACGGAGCCGGTATCACGCAGACCATCGAAATCGCGAGGGCCTACAAAGCCCTGGGATACAAGCCCAAAAGAACCATTCGTTTTGTCCTCTTTGCCAATGAGGAAAATGGTGCCCGCGGCGGGGCTGCTTATGCGGATGAAGCAGCGAAAAATAAAGAAAAGCACCTCCTGGCCCTCGAAAGCGATGCCGGGGGGTTCACCCCCAGGGGATTCGGCGTTACCTGCAGCAATGCGCAGTTCGATAAACTTAAAAGCTGGATCCCGTTGCTGGAACCCTATGGGGCAAACCAGTTTACACAGGGCGGCGGCGGAACCGATGTTTCGTTTATTCATGAAAAGCTGAACATTCCCATGGGAGAGCTGCTGCCGGATTCCCAACGCTATTTTGATATTCATCATGCGCGTTCAGACGTATTTGAAGCCGTAAACAAACGCGAACTGGACCTCGGCGCTGTAAACCTTGCCGCACTGATCTACCTGGTGGATCAGTATGGATTCTGATCACTTTTTCGTCTTATTATTTTCGTTATGGAACAACAGATCCTGCTTAAGGAGCTTGCGACCGAAGACCTGCACTTTGTAAAGCAGGTTTACGACTGGTATGTGCTCCACTCAACAGCAACCTTTCATACAGAACCGGTGACCATTGATGAATTAAGGGAGTTCATTTATATCGGACATCCGAGATTCCGCTCCTGGCTGATCCTGGACGGGCAGCAGCCGGTGGGTTATTGCTATCTGACCAATTATAAAAAAAGACAGGCCTACGATAAAACGGCGGAGCTGACCATTTACCTGTCGCATGATTGTTATGCAAGGGGAATCGGCAAAGCGGCATTGACCCAGCTGGAGGAACAGGCCCGGCAGGCCGGTTTCAACAACCTGCTGGCGATCATATCCGGAGATAATGACCAGAGTATTGGTTTCTTTGAACGTAACAGCTATTTCAAATGTGCCCATTTTAAAAACGTAGGTGAAAAATTCGGGAAAGTACTGGATGTAGTGGGCTATCAAAAGGAACTTTGATTTACAACAGGGATCTTTTTTATAAAACAACCGTTTATGAACCGTTCTATTTTGTTGCTGACACTGCTGCTGACCACCTTCGCAGCCGGATGGGGTCAGCACACCACCGCATCCCCTTTTAAAAGGGAACTTTCCGAGCCCTCCTATGGCCTGTCAAAAATCAAAGGTCTGATAACAAGGGAACAACAGAAACAGGCCCCCTCCTTTGGAAACCGGCCGTTGCCATCCGGCGTTTATGATTCTTTATCCCTGCCCGAGAAATTCACCTATGCCATGATATATCCCGAAACCTATCTTCAGAATTGCAGTGCCTACCCGGGCCAGCTTTTTAAAAACGGGAAGTTATTTGGCCGGCTCAGCGCGGGCTTTAATGAAAATACGATGAGCAGCCGTCAGCGTGCTTTTTTACGTGAAAACAGGGAACTTGTGATGAAGCTGATCCGGCAACATGTAGATGAAAGCCACATAATGGGTCTCAATTACAAGGAAGCGATCGTTGAAATCAAAGGATGGGAAATGATCCCCTACCTTATCGGCTATTATAATAAAGATAAAAACGACCGTGACCTACTCACCACCCTGATGTCATTGATGAAAAGCGGCGCTTATGATGCATTCGTAAACACTACCTATTACGATCAATTGTACGGGAAAAACAGCCGCTACCTGTCTGCAATAGATTATACGGATTCCATCGGGCAATTTCTTTTAAAAACTGCAGCAGCTTATTACAAAAAAGAAAAAGCAGGCAGCAAACACAACCATTAATTTAAATACAATTGCTTTGAGAAAACTGCTCTTATTCCTGGTCCATTGGTCCGCTTTAGTTACAGCTTACGCACAGGAAGGTATTTACCGGCAACCTTCCCCGGAAGCAAAGGCGCACCGGGAATTCCGCCAGAAAATCTCGGTACCGCCTTACGGACTGGAAAAGATAAAAAAAATGATCCCTTCCATAAAGGACGTACCGGGCGACAACTCAGATGAAGGCGTAAGCGCCCTTTCGCCTGATGCCTATCAATCGCTTTCACTACGGGAAAAATTCACCTATACCATGATCCACCCGGAAATGTATGCCCAGAACTGCAGCATCAACATGATCCATTTCCATGAGCACAGGGAGATCTTCGGCTACCTGGTATCCGATGGTGATGAGCAGACCTGGAGTGACCGCCAGCTGGGCTTTCTGCGGGACAACCGGGATTCGGTGATGGCATTGATAAAAGCGTCCGCAACCAGGAGCGGGCGCATGGGTGTTAATTATAAAACAGCCATCGTGGAAATGAATGGCTGGGAAATGATCCCCTACCTTACCGGTTTTTATACCGCCAATAAGAAAGATAAAGACCTGCTTACCGTACTGATGTTATTGATGAAACAGGGAAAATTCCAACCCTTTCTCCATTCCTCTTCGTATAAAAAACTTTATGGTGTTGACGGTAACCATGAAAACGCGCTGGATTACAACAAAGCCAATGAGGAGCTCATCATCAGCCGGGCCAGGACCTATTATGCGGAACAAAAAAAACAATGAATCTTATTTTTCAAATAAAAAGCTGCATTTATATCGCACTGCTGGGCGGATCTTTTACGGCAGCAGCACAACAGTTTGTCCTGATCCCGCCAGGTAGCTACCCCGTGGGGATGAGCGGCTCCGTTGAGAACCCGCCGCGCAGGGTCATCACAAAGGGATTCCGTATCGCCACTACTGAGCTGACAAATGCGGCATTTGAAAAATTCATAACCGCTACCGGCTACATCACAGAAGCCGAGCGTTTTAAGAACGGGCTTGTATTTGAACCGGGCCTTGAAGAGTTCCGCTGGATCACCGACAGCACGGCGTACTGGCGGTATCCGAACGGCAGCAGCCGGGGTGGTATTGAGAACAAGATGGATCATCCTGTTACGGGCATCAGCTTTACCGATGCGCTGGCTTATTGTAAATGGGCCGGTGTGCGGCTGCCCACCCTGGATGAATGGGAAATAGCGGCCCGTGCCGGTTCCTCTACAAAATATTTTAAAGGTGTCACCGATGCAACCATCAGCCGGTACGCCAATATCTGGCAGGGGCCGGATCATTTACAGGCCGACAGCACCGACGGTTTTATGTATACGGCGCCTGTAGCGCATTTCAAACCCAATCCCCTGGGACTGTACGATGTGCTGGGTAATGTATTTGAGTTCTGCAGCGGTACCCTGCCCAGGGATAAGGGACGTAAAGTGGCCCATGCCCGGGGCGGCTCCTGGTGGTGCAGTAAAAATGCCTGTAATTTTTTTAATACCGTTGACATCGGTTCGGTAAATCCCCATGCCTCTTTCAGCAACCTGGGGTTCCGGGTGGTAAAAGAGCCCGGAGGTGCAGATCAGATGCAATAAAAATCTAATACGGATCCGTTACAGCAGGAAATCAAAAAAAGAACTTTAGCTTTACAGCGATCCCGAAAGTGTTCAGGCCGGTATGATCCATGAGATCCGTTACAGCAAAACGGCAACGCCGCTTTGCCGGGAAGTGCCCGTTTTATAAGGAGCTATTGTTGCGATCGGTCCGGATCCGGCGTTTTACACATCAGGTGCTGTCAAAACCTTTATCTGAGACACATGTATAGAAAACCTGTTATCCTGCTGCTGATGTTATGGTGGTGCACGTCCTCCTATGCACAGTATTATCTTTATTCCCCACAATATATAGACAGTATCCGGCAGTTGCTCTCACAGCCGGTGAGCGACAGCATTAAGGCCCGGGCCAGCTTTCAGCTGGCGACCTACTTTGTTTCCAAAGACACCCTTAAGGCCAAAGCCTATATTGCCAGCGGAAGAAAACTGGCTGCTTCCAGCCCTTTTATGATCCAGGTGGCCAATGCAACAGAGGCTTATTACCTGTTTTATACCGGGGCAACGGAACAAAGCGAGGCGCTTTATAAGAAAGTAGAGGAAGGACTGGCCGGTTCCCCGGTAAAGGAAGCGCTGACCATCCGCTCCACTGCCTGGAGCAGCCGCGCTGTAATGCTGCAGAAAGCCGATGATGATAAAGGTTATATCCAGCTGATGCTTTCAAAAGCCATCCCCCTGGCAGAACAGGCGAATGATTCCGCCTCCCTGGCTACCCACTATGTAGGCGTCGGTGTAGCATTTATGAACCTGGATCAAAATGAAAAAGCGGCCTCCTATTTTGACAAAGCCATTCCCATACTGATCCGGTTAAAGTCGGAAAGCCGTCTGATAGCTGCCTATAAGCGTTCCGGCGAAAATTATGTGTTGTTAAAAAAATGGGATAAGGCAAAGGAGACCCTGGAGGCCTTTAAGGCCATCCTCTTCAAATACCCGGAATCAGATCAGTATGCAGGCTATTATATGATTGAAGGGCTGTACCTGAAGGGACAACAAAAGTATAAAGAAGCGATCGCCAGTTTTGATAAAGCTATTGAAAAGGCCAGCGGCCCTAATAAGGTATACTTTATTGATGAGCTGAATTTTTACAAGCTTGATTGCCTGCTGGAAACCAAGGAATACAATAAGGCGCTGACAGTGCTGAAAGCGCTTTCCTCCGATATGCGGAATATGGAAATGGACCAGAACCGCCTGGAAGTGTACCGTAAAGCAGCTGCGGTATACGCCGGACTTAAAGATTACCCCGCTGCCTACAGGTATCAGGCGTTGTACAGTCAGTTAAGCGACAGCCTGCATGAGAGTCATTTCAGAAATGACATTAACGAAATGGAAGCCCGCTACAAAACCGCGGAGTCCGAAAAACAGGTAGCCTCACTAAAGGCCGCCAATGCACAGGCTGCATTAAACGCCAGCAAAACCCGTCTTTTCAACATTGTTCTGGGCGGTGCCTGCTTGCTGCTGCTGGCCTTTGCCACCTTTTACTACTTTTATTATAAAAGCAATAAACGGCTGCTGGAACAGGAGGCCGTCAACCACCGCCAGCAGTTGAAAGAGCTGGCTCAGCAGCAACAGCTTTCCATTACCCGATCTATACTGGAAGGAGAAGAACGGGAGCGGGAGCGGCTTGCAAGGGATCTGCACGACGGGCTGGGGGGCCTGCTTTCAGGTGTAAAGATCAACTTCTCTTCCTGGGCAAAAAACAACCTTCCTGCAGCAACCGATGGTCCGTTCAATAAAATCATGGGACAGCTGGATCATTCGGTGGGTGAACTCCGGCGTGTAGCCCGGAACCTGATGCCGCAATCGCTGATCGAATTCGGACTGGTCACCGCACTTAAGGACCTCTGCGGATTTTATATGAAGGAAGGCCTGGAGATCGATTTTCAGCCCATCGATATCCATCCCGGAATTGACCGGTTGAAGCAGGTGCATATCTACCGCATTATACAGGAGCTGTTGTCCAATACCGTTAAACATGCTACGGCCAGTCACATTTTGCTCCAATGCAGCCAGAATGACGGCATCTTCTTCATTACTATGGAAGACAACGGGATCGGCTTCAATCCCAAAAATCTTTCAGGAAAAAAAGGGTCCGGGATAAAGAATATTAAAAACCGGGTGGATTACCTGGACGGGCAACTGGATATCAGGTCTGAGCCCGGTAGCGGAACCACTGTCAATATAGAGCTGAAAGTAGCCTGATGACTGCTACAAAACCAGGCGAAAGAACATCTAATGAATTTAAAGAAACTGATAACATAAGAATCATGCAGATCGATCACATAGCTATCTGGGCAGACGACCTCGAACAATTACGCCGCTTTTACACCAATTATTTCCATGCTGTGAGCAGCGAACGCTATCACAATCCCCGCAGGGAATTCTACTCCTATTTTCTTTCCTTTGGCAGCGGGGGAAGTCGTATTGAACTGATGCAGATGCCACAGATCAGCGATGCGGGACCAAAACGAGGCTATACCAAAGGGATCGCACACATTGCGATCTCGGTAGGCGGCAAAGAGCAGGTAGACCAATTAACGGAGCAGCTGCGGGCAGATGGTTTTACCATTGCAGGCGAACCTAGAACCACCGGTGACGGCTATTACGAAAGTGTGGTGCTGGATCCTGAAGGCAATGTGGTAGAGCTGGTAGCCTGAGGCATCAGCCGGCCGGACTGAATAATTTTACCACGCCGTCATCTTCACTGCTCACCACGAGCAGCGATTTCTTTGTAGGGCTGTCCTTGGCAGGAATAAACAGTACCCCTTCCGGAGCATCACCGGACTCCAGCAATTGCAAAAACTTCGGTTGTTTTGGATCACTGATATCGTAAACTGCTACAGCGTCTACCCGTTCCATTCCAACAAATGCAACGGGCGTTGTTCCTACCTTACCGATGGCCATGCCTTCCGGCTCAATAGACTTGTCGTCGCTTCTTCCATCGTCATACTTTCCGGCGGCGACCAGTTTTTTATCCAGTTCGTTTTTACTGTCATAAACCTGGGCACCGGTAAGGCCATTCCATACACTGAAAGAACGGGCACCAAAGGAATACAGTTCGTCATAATCACCGTCGCCATCTTTATCTCCCAGGAATTTTGTAATGTTCAGGCGGCCCAGTACTGCTTTTGCCTGTAATGCAGCCGCATCCGGAAAAGCTGCCGCATCCAGCTTTACATCTTTTATCCGTACCGGCTCTTCAAAGTCACCCCACTCACGGGCATCCCCTTCATTGGCCGTAAATAAATAGGGAATACCGCCTACTTCCGTTACGGCAATCCCATCCGGCATATATACGCCTTTAACCGGCCAGTTCTTTAACTCGGTCTTTCCATCCTCATCACTTACATCTATCTCATTGCCGGCCATATTATAATCCTTAAAACCCAGCGGAAAAATTTCCGTTATTGTTTTGGATGTGATATCCATTTTAGCGATGCCGTTGTTTTCCTGCAGGGTGATCCATGCTGTTTTTGAATCGGAGGAAACGGTTATATATTCCGGCTCAATGTCCTTTACGAAATCATTGGTCTTGCCGAAAATGCGGAATCCCTTTGCCTCCAGGGCCGCACGTTTTCCGGCAAACGCCGCAAAGTTCACTGTGGTTACAGCATAGTTCTCCTTAACGGAAATAATGGAAACCGTTCCTTCGGGATCCACTGCATAGCTTTCTGTAGTGGGCTCACCTTCATTGGCGGTAAGAATATAATTGCCATCCGGCGTATAGGTGATCATATCCGGCAGGGCACCTACCGTTATCGATTTTACTTCTGTATAATCCGAAGTATTGAACACAACCACTTTGCCGTTATCTGTTTTTACGGAAGCCTGTATGGCCGCAGCCACTTTACCGGCGGAAACACCAAGACTGTTTACCGCGCCGCCATAGGGCGCCAGGCTGATGGAATGGATCTTTTTGGGTGCAGCAGGATTGCTGATATCCACTACATCAATAAAATTGGTGGCCGTTTCATTATCAACACCGGCGCTGTTGTTCACCACAAACAGCCGCTTTGTAGCCGGGTCATAAGCCGATATCTCTGCAGCGCCCTGATCGCCTACATCAATTTGTCCCACACTTTTAAAAGTGGAAGGATCTTCCATAATCATCTCTTCCGGGGTGATATCATTGTCGCTGCGATCGCAGGCCGTCATTCCAAGCAGCACTGTCAAAAGCAGTGTCATCCGATGTTTCATGCTGATACAATTTGAGCAAATGTATCGGCAGGGGGTTACCAAATTGTAACCAAACCTTTATCAAAATGTTATTACAGTACATCGCCAGTGGCTGAAAATTCCGGGCAACAAGGTCCGCCTGCTCAGAAACTATAGGATCCGGATTGTAGTTCGTAAACGGTTATGCCATCCCGTTTTTCTATCACACGGATCGCATCTTTCTTTTCTTTCAGCAGCAGGCCGTCAGTATCTGCGATCTTCAGCAAGGCCGTACTGTTCGGGGGAATCGCCACTTCCATATGAAGTTTTCCGTTCGTTCGGCTCCAGTTGCTTTTGATCAGCCCTGCGGGCGATTCAAAGGTTGCTTTTGCCCAGCTCAGTTTTGATGTTTCGATCCCGGGGGGCTGAATAATAAATCGTTCATAGCCCGGTTTATCCACCTTAATACCGGCCAGACCATCGATGTACCAGGCGCCGGGATATAAAAAAGAGCTGTGCAGCAGTGAATGCCCCGGCAGGTCTTTTTCCCACATTTCCCAGATTGTTGTGGCGCCATTCGCCTTCATATATCCCCAGCCCGGATAATCCGTTTTGGAGGTCATTTCAAATAACAGGTCCTGCCGGTTCTGCTCCCGCAGCAGTTTGAACAGCAGCGCACCACCTGTTATCCCCACATGGATGTGTCCTTTCCGGCGCACCCGTATCTCATTTTCCAGCCGGGTCCAAACCTGTTTTTTATCCGTATCAGGAACCACGTCTGCAAGCAGGGCCGCAACGAGGTTGCCCATCGAACCATCTGCATAGGAAGTATCCGCCGGGTTGAAGAATTTTTTATGGATGATGGTGCTGAAAGCTTCTGCCTGACCGTTCCATTTTGCTGCCCATTCCTTTTCGCCGATCTGGTCCGCGATCTTTGCTGCGATCCGCAGGTTATAGATGCGGTACAGGTTATTAAAGCACCCGTTCTGGGGCGAATCATTGTTCATCCCTTCCGCTGTGGCATTTGGCCAGAGCCAGTCGCCCAGGAAATCCCATCTTCCGCCAAAGCGCTGCAGTATGCCGTCGCGTGTATTGCTTTCCAGAAAATCGACCCAGTTGCGGATAATGGAAAAGTTCTTCCGGAGGATCGTTTCATCTCCATACTGGCGGTAAAAGTACCAGGGCAGCGTTACCACAATACCGCCCCATGCCGGACCGCCGCCGCCCATATAGGTAGGCGCCGTATGCGGCAGAATACCTTTATGAAGATGACGGCCACTCATCACTTCCTTTCTGGCAAATGCCGTGTCATACATATTACCCACAATGGATTCGGTACCGCTTACATCCCGCCAGTCTTCCATCCACTTGGTATAAAGCGCACCCACCTGATAATTCAGCATTCCTGTTTCACAGGTTGCATGGGCATCACCTCCGTAGCCCAGGCGTTCCCGCTGGGGGCAGTCTACGATAAACCCGCCTAGCGACAGGTTCTCATACGTCCACCGCACGGTATTATAAATCCAGTTCTGCAAAGGATCCGAACAGCTGAAGGTAGCCGCATCCTTATAGGCGGTCCGGGCCATCCATCCTTTAATGGCGCCGGGCTCCGGTTCTTTCGTTACACCTTTTATAGTGATCCACCGGCCGGAGCCGTAATTGAACCGATTCTTAAAAGTGCCTTTGCCTGTTTTATCAAAAATATAGGCACTGTGCAGACCAAAGGTCATTTCCATATTCTCCCGTTCGGAAAAAAGCAGCTCCGCCCGGTGGCCCGGCTTTCCTTCAAGATCAATCGTTGTCCAGCCGGCGAAGTTGACGCCCATGTCCACCCGGTAGGTACTGTCATTGATCTTTTTGACCGATACCGGCCGGATCTCATCAAAAAGCCGGTTCTGTTCTACCTGCTGGGCGGATATTTTCAGTTTGGGATCATAGCTGGTAGCATTCCGCCAGTCTTCATCCGCATAGCCGATGGTGTTCCACTGCGGTTCATCAAGATTGGCATCCCAGAGCTCTCCTCCCATCCTGTTGGAATTCCAGACGCCCAATAGCCGGCTCGGACTGCTTTTAACTTTCCAGGTCGCATCCGTATGAACCGAAGCAAAGGGCCGGGCTTCAGGGCCCGGATCCGCATTTTCATAGAAGTCCACCTGTGCGGCCACGATCGGAGTATTGGGCCGGTCTTTTGTTATATAAGGTCCGTGTATGGACCAGGAAGTGCCCAGCCAGAGACCGATCACATTCCTGCCTTTGCTCAGGTAGGGGGCAATATCATAGGAAACATAACGGGCACGTTTCGTAAGATCTGTTACCGCTGTTGCCATTACCGCATCCCCTACCCGCTTTCCGTTTACATACAGCTCATGAAACCCTGCGGAAGCAACAAACAGCACCGCCTGCCCCGGAAGTTTTTCCAGGGAGAACGATTTCCGCAGCCAGGGATCCGGGATATTGCAGTCCGGTTGTGCCGGATCAAAGACCACCGGGGATCCGATCCACCCTGCCTTCCATTCCTGCGGACGGATGATCCCTGTATGCCAGTACGTGCTTTCACTCCAGCCGGAGACGGCATTTTTTTCATCCCTGACGGCTACCTTCCAGTAGTACCTGCGATCGGAATGCAGTGGCACTCCCTGGAAAACGACCTGTCCCATTTGTGCCGATGGCTTCCATTCGGAATCCCACAGGTCCCCGATATTGGCATCCAGCTTTTTCAACGAGCTGGCCACCAGTATGCGGTATGCTGTTTGCTTTTGCCCGTACAGCTGCTTGTTTGTGCTCTGCAATGTCCAGCTGAACCGGGGCTGCTGAATATCCAGTCCCATGGGCCTTTCCAGGTATTCCACTTTCAGGTTTACGGGAAGCAACGGCGCCTGCGCCACGGACCCCAGAGTTGGCAACAGCAGAAAAAGGGCAGCACATATTTTAAGCATACGCGGTATTGGCATCATTTTATCGTTATCTGTTTTGAATGTTTCAATCCTGCGGCATCTCCTTCCTCCGGTTTCAAAGCGGCCATTGGATGTTCTTCCGTTCACCATTTTCATTTCCGTCCGTCCCGGTATCTCCACTGCCACCGTCTTATTAGGATAGAATAAAAGCCTTTAGAAAGGGTAACCGCTAAAATACAGATTTGATCTTATAAAAGAGGAGGTCTATAAAATAAAAACGGCGGTCGAAATAAACAATTACTCCTGTACAGAAGTGTCAGGGACCGGGAATTTCAATTGCAAAGCACGGTTCGCCCCAGGCAGTAGGTCCACTACAGCCGTTTCTGCTTATTTTTGCCCTGTTTTATTAAGATCATTATTTTGGCTATCGTTTATTTAACCGGCATTATTATCACCTTCTTCCTGTCCTCTCTTTTACTAACCAAAAAAAGAAAGGCAAAGGCCGATTATATTCTCGCTGCATGGCTGTTCTTCTTAGGGCTGCATCTTTTTTTGTTTTACGTGGTGCTTACAAAAAAATACGAGGACTGGCCGTTCCTGCTGGGCATCAGTATTCCGTTCCCGCTTGCGCACGGACCTTTTTTATACCTCTATACTGCTGCACTTACGAATCAATTCCCCCGGAAAAGCCGGTGGATCTGGCATTTTCTGCCGGTACTGGTCCTTTATGTGCTGCTGGCCGGTTTTTTAACGCTGCCGGGCTCCGGAAAAATATATGTATATGAACACGAAGGCAGGGGCTATGAACAGGAGGCGGTCTATATATTCGCAGCGATCGTTCTCTCCGGCATCGCTTACATCATCCTTTCATTATTACTTTTAAGAAAACACCGGAAGCGCATCCTGGAACAATATGCAGCTACTGAAAAAGTAAACCTGAACTGGCTCCGGTACCTGATCCTGGGTATCGGCGTCATCTGGGCGGTTGTTATCTGGGGGAATGAAGCATCCATTTATACGGTGGTCGTTTTTTTTATCCTGTTCATCGGCTATTTCGGGATCAAGCAGGTAGGCATCCTTAACCGTCCGGAAGAAGTAATAATACCACCGGTTGCAGCAACATACCCGGATCCTCCGGAAACAAATGAATTGATTATAGCCGAAACGCCGCAAACCGCCCCTAAAAAATACCAGAAATCGCGGCTGAGCCAGGATGCAATTGAAAAGATACAGGCCGGACTCAAACAGTTAATGGAACAGGAACGCCTGTTCACCAACCCCGAATTAACCCTGAGCGATCTGAGCCAGCGGTTAGCGATACACCCGAATATCCTGTCGCAGGTGATCAACTCCACGGAAGAAAAAAATTTTTATGATTACGTGAATACCCTTCGTGTGGAGGCGTTTTTAAAACTGCTGGCAGAACCGGCAAATAAAAAATACACGCTGCTTTCGCTGGCATTTGACTGCGGCTTTAACTCAAAAGCTTCTTTTAACAGGAACTTCAAAAAATACCAGGGTCTTACCCCTACCGAATACCAGAAACAAGTAGAGCAGGAGGGCTTATAAGGTATCAACATCCATCCTGAAGGTATCAATACGCATACATTATTGATCTTAAACCCATTGCAATTTCATTGTAAAAGGTATCAATACTCCTGCTGAGGCGGTGGGGCAATCAATCGCCTTCATCTTTGAGGCTCAAATTTCAAACCTCAATGTATGATCTTTAAAAACTATTTTTTAGTACCCGCACTTCTTACTTTTGTTTTTTCGTGCTCCACAAAAGACAGGACGATCACCGGCCCCGGCAACCTTGTGGCCAAAACAGTGGATCAGGATCCGGGCCTGCCTGCGATACAGGTAAATAATTCCCTGCTGCATTCGGAAGCATTCGGACCAGCGGGTGCCACCATGATTGTGGCCCTACATGGCGGCCCGGGAGCCGACTACCGCTACCTGCTCCCCTGTAAGGATCTTGCCGCCAGGGGATACCGCGTGGTATTCTACGACCAGCGCGGCTCCGGGCTTTCCCAACGATTCCCCAAAAAATCATATACGGCACCCGGCGCAAAGGCCATGGACCAGCTATACGACGAGCTGAATGCCGTCATAGAACATTATCGTACCCGTCCTGATCAGAAAGTGGTGCTGCTGGGACATTCCTGGGGCGGTATGCTGGCATCCGGTTTTACCGGGAAATACCCCGGGCGTGTACAGGGACTCATCGTATGTGAACCGGGCGGACTGCAATGGAAGGATGTAGAACATTATGTAAAAGATTCGCGGTCGATGAAATTATGGAGCGAGGTATTGAATGATGCCGCATACCTCGACCAGTTCATCAATGGCAAGGAGGACCAGCATGAAATACTCGATTATAAAATGTCGATGCTCAGTTCCAAAAACGAGATCACCGGAGAAGGCGCCTTCGACCCTACTGTTTCCTGGCGGGATGGCGCCGTTATCATGGATGCCCTTTTTGACGTTGGCGAAAAATACAACACCGATTTTTCTGCCGGTCTGAATGACTTTAAAAAACCGGTACTTTTTTTCTACAGCGAAAAGAACAGGGCCTATCCGGATTCCTGGGCGCAGCGGATAACAGCGGCCTACCCTTCCGTAAGCCGGGTTAAAGTGCCGGGTGTGGGGCATGACGGCATCATCACCAATCAGAAGGCCTGGACCGGAACCACCCTGCCGCAGATCCTCACCTACCTCAGCACGCTCCAGTAATCAATAAAAATCATTAAGTATTCAGCATGAAAAAGTATAGTACATCCGGTATCGTTTTTATCGCATTTTTTTTAGCCCAGGCTACCGCATATACGCAAACCATTAACTGGAACAATATTCATAACAACCGGCAGCTGGTCCATGCGTCCGTAGGTGCCGAGTATGGTCTTGTATTCGGCGTGGGGTATAGTTATAAACTGACAGACAATAAATTTCCATTGGTGGCAACCGCCGAATATTCCTTTCCCTCCGGCAGTACACTCACGGATGATTTTAAAACAAAGATCGGCGGGCAGCTCCGGCTGGCGCAGCTGGGCGACTTCCGGTTTGCCGTTAAAGCCCAGGGTGTTTTCCGCAGGTATGAAAACGACCTGGTCCGGCTGGCCAACTGGGGTGTTGATTGCTCGGGTACCATCGGTTATTACCGCCCGCGGTGGTTTGCCGGTGCCGAAGCCGGTTTCGACAAGGCCATCGCCACCCACTTCAAACACAGCCACCAATACAGAGAAGAATACCCGGAGGTAAAAGACGGATGGTACGAACCCGCCACCGGCGGAAATTTTTACTACGGACTGCAAACGGGTATTTCCTTCAAAAGGTATGATCTTACCCTGAAAGGCGGCAACATCCTGGCACAGGATTTTAAAAGTAAACCCATATTGCCTTTTTATGCCCAGCTGGGTTGCAATTTCAGGATCGGGAGTTTGGGTGAAAAATAACAAGGACAGGATTATAAAAGTAAAAAGTGGTACCCTTTGGATACCACTTTTTTTGGCTCAATGAACAACCGGTTTTACCGGTATCATGAAGTCAGCAGCTCTGGTTTTTAATAACAGGCGCAAAGGGATTTACCGGAAGTAGCTTCTTCATATTGTTTCTTCAGACAAATGTATACCTGCATAAAAAGGAACGATTACGAAAAACCGGAATTATGCTGATGCGTGCGCAGTCCTGCCCGGGCTTCAGCAGGATGGACAGGATTTTTTTTATTCCTGATCCGGGTGAATATACTTCTTAATAATATAGTCCGTGACGGGCTTTAGCCGCAGTTGGCGGTCTGTGGGATGATATCCATCCGAGGTATAAAATTCGATCTGCCCGTTTATTTTCACATACCAGACCCCTCCTTTGGATTGTCCGGTGATGGTATCCGGCCGGGTGATCTTTTTAAACGAACGGAGTTTTTCCGGATCCAGCGCCAGGATCAGTGTATCGCCCAGTTTTTCGGTACAGGAGATCTGCTGGTAATGATCCCCGGTCCAGTACATACAAGCTCCATTCCCCCGTAAAGAACGCCCCATTGAGATGGGTGTTGCTTTATTTTTTCCAAACCAATAGATCGCTATCCCGGTCAATGCCGCTGCAATAACAACAATAACAGCAATACGCATTTTAAAACGGGGGCGGGATCCCGGAGCAACTGTTCCCGCGGTACCCATTGGAAGCCCTTCAGCAGCGCCCGGTTGTACCGGCCCATCCGGATCCGCCTGTTCCATTCCTGCTTCCTCCGGCTCTTCCTGAAGAGGCGTTGCTGGCGGTTTGTCCTCTGCCCCGGTTTCCTCACTAACCTTATTTCCTGTTGCACCTGTTTCTGCAACCATTGTTCCCGTCTCTTCAGCGTCGTAATGCTTTCCCAGTTCGTAAGGCCGGAATTCAAAATCGATCAGCCAGGCCAGCAGTTCAACATTTTTTTTATCGGTATTGATTGATGGCCGTTTAAGAAAATTGGCAAGGGGCCTGAACTTATCAATATCCATCCGTTTGATGGCATGCAACATTTCTTTATCGTCGCCATGCCCAAAAAATCCGGCAAGCGCCACCTCATCTTTTTTCCTGTCGTATCGCCGGCTGCGAACAGCTAAACTCTCTTCCCGGAGTTTAGCCGGGCTTGGATGAATCAAGCGTATCGAAAGGACATTTGCTGCCCTTTTTTTCTCATAATCCCGCAGGACCAGTTTTGTATAATCCGCAAACATCGTCGACAATTATCCTGTAAAACTAACGGAATTTATGGAATCCATCCGGTATTCCCGGAATGACAGATGGAATAAAAGGAATGACCGGAATTACCGGAACAGATTAACAATCAGCCAATTACCTCAATCTATCTTTGTTTCAGAAATCAATTGCGATCTCCTTTGCTAAGAGATTAACTGTACAGAACGGATTTCCCCGGAGCAGCGAAAACGGCGGCAGATAACCGGTTTTGGGAAGCGTTTACCGGCTTCCGTGATCAAAGCTCCCATCCCTTCCCAAAAAAAGTAAGAAGCGCTTCTTACGTGGCTTTTATCCCTGCACCGGATACCGGTAGCAGCATTCTTTAAAATTTAAAATCACGAACAATGATAGAAATATTTATTGCCTTTTTTCTGGCATTATGGCCCAGCCATCCCACTACAACAGCAACCAACAGTAATGGCCCCATTATTACCGGGGGCGTACAGGTAACCGCCGCAAGCGATTCAACCGGGGGGGAAACAGATCCCATTCCGCCAACACCCCGTCCGTAACGGGGCATCTACAAATAAGGCAAGAAGATTTCTTGCCTTATTTTTTTTACCTTTAAGTCAAAAGCTGTTTTGAGAACATTGCCCTTACCCATACTATGTGCCATACTCTGCTTTTCCGGGTGTGATCAACCACATAAAACGATGCCATCCGCCACAATCGCAGATTATAAAAAAGGAGAGGCTTTTTATAATAAACAAAACGATTCGGCCTTTTATTACTTCAACAAGGCCACAACCAGTTCCCCGGATAGTTTAATTCCAAAGGCTTATACCTATATGGCGATTATCCAGAGTCAGGCGGGCGATTATTTTGGCGCACAGGAATCTCTTCTGAATTCGATGAATAATCTGAAGGGTCTGGATTCGATTGATCGGCTCCTCGTATCAAACTATAATGAATTTGGCCGCACCAATTCCAACCTGAAAAACTATGATAGAGCCATCTATTACTATGACCAAGCTCTAAAATATATAAAAGATGATAGGACCAGAATTACAGCCTTAAATAATAAGGGTGTTAACTATCAGAAAAAAAAGCAGTACGCGCAGGCTATTGCCATTTATCAATCGATCCTGGAACAAACAAAAAACAACAAAAATAAATATGCTCAGGTTCTATCGAATATGGCCTATGCCAAATGGCTGCAGGACTCCAGCTACCCGGCAGCGCCTGATTTATTGCACGCCTTGCAGATCCGGAAAGATGAAAAGAATGATTGGGGTTTGAATGCCAGCTACGCTCATCTGTCGGATTATTATGCCCATACGCAGCCGGGGTTGGCATTGACTTACGCAGAAAAAATGTATTCCGTTGCACAACAACTCAGCAGTCCCGACGATGAGCAGGAGGCTTTGTTGAAACTAATACCACTCAGTCCTCCTGAAGCCGTAAAAAAATACTTTACCCGCTACCAGCATCTGAACGACAGCTTACAAACGACCCGTAACAACGCAAAGAACCAGTTCGCACTCATCCGTTTTGATGCGGAAAAGAGCAAAACTGATAACCTGATATTGCAAAAGGACAATGCAGAAAAGAAAGTACAGATCATCCGGCAATGGATCGTTCTGTTTTGCACCATACTGCTGGCGGCGATCCTTTTCTTCTGGTACCGGAAGCGAAAACAACGATTGATCCGCGAACAGCAACTAAAAACCTCTCAAAAAGTACATGATGTGGTGGCCAACGGTCTGTACCGGGTAATCTCAAAAATTGAACACGACAAAACCGGCGGAAAAGAACAGTTGCTCGACGATATGAGCATTTTATATGAGCAATCCCGTAATATCTCTTATGAACCGGTGCCGGAGAACGCCGCCCGGTCTTTTCACGAATCCCTAAGTGAACTGCTCTCCTCTTTTGGTTCCGACAGCACCCGGGTATTGATCACGGGTAACTCGAAAGAATTATGGGAGCATATAAAATCTACGGCCCGAAAAGAACTGAAGCACATCCTGCAGGAACTGATGGTGAATATGAAAAAACACAGCCGGGCCGAAAATGTAGTGATCAAATTTACCAGGCAGGAAAAGCAATTAACCATCGATTATACTGATGACGGGATTGGGCTTTCCCCGGATTTCCGGTATGGGAACGGACTCCGGAATACGGAAACCCGTATTATGAATATCGGGGGCACCATTATCTTTAACGCCAAAACATCCAAAGGCATGAAGATCCAATTAACTATTCCAATTGCATAACCCATATGATCAAAAAAATACTTATCGCCGAAGACTACGAAAGCTCCAATCTTTCCATACAGAAAACCCTGGAAGAACTGAATATTACCAACCCGGACTATGTGTACTATTGTGACGATGCACTGCTGCGCATTCAAAAGGCCGTTGAGGCCAACGCATCATATGACCTGCTGATCACCGATCTTCATTTTGAGGAAGACCACCGCCAGCAGAAAATAACCAGCGGGGCAGCTCTTATTGCTGCGGCCCGCAATATACAACCCGATCTGAAGATTCTGGTATTTTCCGCAACCGGAAAACCGGCCACCATCGAAATGCTGTTTAATAAACAGGAGATTGACGGCTATGTTTGCAAAGGCCGGAACGACGCCAAAGAACTTAAATCGGCAATCAGGGAGATCGACCGGAATCAGCGTTATTTTCCGAGACAGCAATTCCTGCAGATCCGGCAAAAGAATGCCCATGATTTCACTCCGGCAGATATTGCCATTATCTCCTGCCTGGCGGAAGGGATAGACCAGAAAGATATCCCTTTTTACCTGGAACAAAAACAACTCCGGCCCTCGGGACTCAGCAGTATCGAAAAGCGGATCAAGATCATGAAAGACGCCTTTAACTTCTCCAAAACCGGGCAGCTGATCGCCTTTTGCAAAGAGAAAGGAATTGTATAGCGTGTACCTGTGATCAGGTCATCATCACCGGCAACACCACTTTCCCCATAAGATTTTATCCGGATAACCGATCTTATACCTGCTGTCCTTCAGATCCGGAGAGATGCCCTTTTATGCCAGTGATCAGACCCTGCCGGTTGCCTGAAAAAAAATTTCCAATTACGGTTTCCCGTAAAAAACGGCCATCCGCAGGTACTACTTTTGATTCATACTAAAATTTTTTAACTATGAGCAAAAGTTACTACGTTAATAAGAATGCACAAAGCAACGGAGATCATGAAGTCCACGATCAAAATTGCGCAGGGCTTCCTGCTATCGAAAACAGGATCTACCTAGGAGTGCATGACTCCTGTCATACTGCCGTCCGCGAAGCCAAAAATCATTACACCCAGGTTAATGGCTGCAAATACTGTTGCCCTTCCTGTCATACCCAATAAACAGCACAGAATGAAATTCGGATACAGAAAGCTTTCCCTGACAAAAAGAATCGCGGCCAGAACATCCGTCCGGCGCTACATCAGGCATTCTCTCGGGTTCAAAGCACCCAGGGGTTGGGGTTGGGTGACGAATCCGAAAAAGGCAGCATATAACAAAGTCTATAATCAAACTTCGAAAGGATGTATTGTAACGCTGCTTTACCTCTCCGGAATTTCTGTTCTGTTTGTCCTGTTAATATTTTAAACCCAGAAGATCATGCCATTTAAAAAACTGCTGCTGCTCCTAGTCCTGTTTACGGCGTTTGGCGCCAGCCCTTCCGATGCCCAGGTAAAGAAAAAAAGCAGCACTCAAAAAACTGTCACCGCCAAAAAAGGCCCTACCCGTAAAGCAAAAGCCCGTGCCTCAGACGACGGGGAATATTATAACGGTCATAAAATTTATACCGGACCCCGCGGAGGACGCTATTATATCAACCGCAACGGTAATAAAACATACATATAACATCATCAGACAGCAACCAGAATTGAAATATACAGCGGATCAAACAGGGCCTGCCATCACATTCAACCGTGGCCGTTTGCCGGCCTGTGAAAACGCTATAGAATCAGATCCAGATAAGAATTGAAACATCTGCCGCAAGAGACGGCAACACCGGCGATCCGGCTAACGGACTGAAAAACGAACCAGCCTTTATCAAACAAAACAGGTTATCAGTCCGAAAATGAAAATAGTATTATTCTCCTTATTGCTCTTTAACGGCAATTGTACTACTACCACCACCGTATATATCTGTAACAGCAAAACGGCTACCAAATATCATCACACGGAAACCTGCAGGGGATTAAAAAACTGTAATTACCGGATCATACAAATAACATTGGACAGTGCAAAAAAAAGGAACAGGACGCTTTGCGGATGGGAATTATAAATAACATCACAACATATTATCTGTGAGTCAGCAACATTCTAATAATTCCACTTTTAAGAAAGATTCAATCAACAACACTCTTATAGAAAAAAACGCCCTTCCGGGCGTCTCGTGAATGCTCTTATGGTTAAAGGGACAGGTATTGTCCCGCTATGCGATTTTCTTTGCATGGTTGTGGATCTTGCGGATCGCCTGTGCGATCTTGTCCATATCGGACCGGGGACCCAGCAGCATGGTTTGCGTAAACCATAACGCTTCGGTGGTCAGCCGGTCGTTCACCGGTGTCTGCAGGGTCTGATCCAGCCATTGCTGCATGCGCTTTTCCCCGTATATCTTTAAATAATGCGGGTTCTTTGCCAGGCCGGTCACATAATCTTCCTTGTTGATCATGCCATATCCTGTTGAGGCAAACACCCCTTCGGCTGCAAGCGCATCCACAAATTTTTCTCTTGACATACCTGCAAAAGCCTTACTGTCGTACCGGAACATATACAGGTGATACGCACTCCGGGTGGTTCCCGGGTACAGCTTCGCGGGGATAATGCCGGGTATCTGGCTGAGCAGTTGCGTCAGATAAGCTGCGTTGGCGTTTCTTGTTTCGGTCTGTTGTTTTAACCGGGACAATTGTGAAAGCAGTATGGACGACTGGAACTCGGAGATTCGCAGGTTGGATCCGCGTGTACCGCTTCCGGTACCCAGGCCCGCCGAGTTGGCGCTTTGTCCCTGGTGGTGGAAGCTATAGCATTTCTGGTAGAACGTTTCGTCATTGGAAATAATGGCACCGCCTTCTCCGGAGTTCAGGTTCTTCGTGGCCTGGAAGCTGAACGCCCCGCCCAGTCCCCAGTTTCCCACCCCCTTGCCTTTCCATTCTGCCAGGTGCGCCTGGCAGGCGTCTTCCAGCATCGGGATGTTATGCTTCTTACTGATCTGTAGTACCGCATCGATATCAAAAGGCGATCCTCCGATATGCACCGGCAGCAAGGCTTTGGTGGCAGGTGTTATCGCCGCTTCAATCTTACGGGCGTCGATCTGGAACGATTCGATATCCGTGTCTACAAATACGGGCAGCGCGTAGTTCAGCACAATAACGTTGTAGGTAGCGATAAACGTATAGGGCGGCAGGATGACTTCGTCACCGGGGCCGATATCCAGCGCACCCAGCATGGCAAACAACGCATTGGTTCCGCTGGAAACCGCAAGCGCGTTTTTTGCTCCTGTGGCGGCTGCATAAGCTTTTTCAAAAGCAGCAGTTCTTGTATTATCGGCAAGACGCCCCCAAACGCCGCTTTTTACCACATTCATCAATCCGGTTTCTTCCAGTTGTCCGAATATCGGCCAGGAGGTGCCGATTGCCGGCATGGCCTTGCTGCCGCCGAGTATTGCCGGTGTTGCATTCGCTGTGGACCGCATCAGTACCGGCACGCCCGCAACGGCTCCTGCGCCCGCAAGGCCCAGACTGCTGATAAACCTGCGTCTGCTTGTTTTCTTTTCCATGATTAAAATTTTGTCTTTTGAAAATGATTAAATTATCGGGTTTATGATTCTTCGGTCAGTGTTTCGTTGTGAAATGCGATCAGTCCGCCGATAGCTGCCGGCAACACCGCTCCTACCTGGAAGCCGTGTTCTTCTGCTACCATCTGTAACTGTTCCTTAAAATGAAAGGCCACGGAGCCCAGTGCATTAAAACTAAATGATGTGGCTTCCGGATAATGGTCCACGATGTTCGTAAAAAAATCGTGGAACGCCGCTACAACAATAGCACTGCAATAGGCGTCTGTTATATGTTCTTTCAGGAAGCGTGCAAAACCGGCACAATATTTATTCGCTTCCGGCTCGGTATATACCTTGGTCAGCAGGTCCACTGCACTTAATCCGCAGGCGGTTTCAAACTGGTTCCGGAGTTGCGGTGGCATCCGGTCCCGGATAAAATCACCGATCACTTTTTTACCGATATAGGCCCCGCTGCCTTCATCACCCAGCAAAAAGCCCAGCGATTCAATATTGGCAATGATCTTTTTGCCATCGTATAAGCAGCTGTTGCTGCCTGTGCCCAGGATCGCAGCCATCCCTTGCTGCCGGTGTAACAGGGCCCTCGCAGCCGCCAGCAGGTCGGTCTCGATGCTAATACCTGCGTTGGTAAATACAGCAGACAATCCATTGATCAGCACCGCATCGGTTTCTGCCGCATAACCGCCACCGGCGCTGTAAAAAAACAGTTCCTTTACCTGCTCCCGGTCCGCCAGTATGGCTGGTGGCAGGGATGTCCGGAGCGACGCTGTCATTTCCGCTGCTTTGATATAGAACGGGTGATACCCGCTGGTCTCAAAAAGTTCCGGTTCCTTATCCACCTGTATCCGGCACCAGGATGTTCTGGTAGCGCCTCCGTCTGCGATTATCGTCATGTTTATTTTTTAAAATGTTGCATCCTGTTTAACCCGGATTCTGAAAGACCGTCGTTGTCACCACACTCCGCTTACCGGAAGGCGTTATAGCGACCGTCTTAAGCAGCCGTTTTTCTCCTTTTTCCAGTTTCAGGATCACCGGATCCCTGTACAAATAATCTGCTTCACCGGGCTGCTGTCCGTCAAAATTGTAAAAGATGCGCGCACCTTTTACCGGCGGGCTCAATACAATTTTGAACGATGCCCCGGAAAGCGTGGTATCGGAAACACCACCCGGCTCCGGCACACGATAGTTCCGTTGGGTACCGTCCAGCCAGGCCAGGTGTTCCGGCAGCCGTTCTTCAAAAAAGGATACGGAATCTTTCCGGTCCTTTGGCGTCCATGCCACTTCGGCCAGTGCCAGCAATCTTGGATAAAGCATGTACTCCACTTTTTGGGGAGTGTTCATGTGCTCGGTCCACAATGCACCGCTGACACCAACGATTAGTTTCTTTTGTGCCGCTGTCAGTGCTCCGGGATCCGGGTCATAGCTGTATACCAGTGCCAGTGGGTTATATCCCCATTCTATGGCATACGGTTCCTGTTCGCGTTTTCCCTGTATATAATCAAAATAAAGAGGAGTAACCGGCGACATCACTACCTGGTGATTCAGCTTTGCTGCTTTGATACCTTCCTTAATATCGCGCCAGCACATCACCATCGTATTTTCCGGAAGCCCGCCCTCCATGATCTCATCCCATCCGATGGCCGTTCTCCCTTGCTTATTTAAGAAGCGTTCCATCCGTTGCATAAAATAACTCTGAAGCTCAAACTCATCTTTCAGATGCTGATCCCTGATGCGCTTTTGACAGAAGGAACATTTTTTCCACCGTTCCTTCGGGCATTCATCACCACCTATGTGGATGATCCTGGAAGGGAACAGCGCCATCACTTCCGTCAGCACATCTTCGAGAAACCGGAAGGTGCTTTCTTTTCCGGCGCAATAGACATCCTCATAGATCCCCCATTTTTCGGCAACCTGGTAAGGTCCGGGATCACTGCCGCAACCCAGGTAGGGATAAGATGCCAGTGCCGCCAGGGAATGACCGGGCATTTCAATTTCCGGGATGATGGTCACCTGCCGTGCTGCCGCATAAGCTACCACTTCTTTGATCTGTTCCTGCGTATAATAGCCGCCATAAGGCTGATGATCCTGTCCTTCATAGGCTTCATTCGCATTACTGATTTGGCTGCTTGCACGAATTGATCCGATCTGTGTGAGCTTCGGATATTTTTTTATTTCGATCCGCCAGCCGTGATCTTCTGTCAGGTGCCAGTGGTATACATTCATCTTATACCGCGCCAGCATATCGATCTGGCTTTTGATGAACGATACCGGGAAGATATGATATCCCACATCCTGCATAATTCCCCTGTAGGCATACCGCGGCCGGTCGGTAATTTCCATACAGGGCAAACGGCGTGTGCCAGAATATTTTTCCATCAGCTGGATCAGGGATTGCAATCCGTAAAACAAACCGGCTTCTGCTCCGGAGATCTCGATCTTCTGTGGTGTGATCGTCAGCCGGTATCCTTCTTTTCCGAGATGCGGCGCCGGCCGGCTGGTAAATACAATAGCACTGCTGCCTTGTGCACCACTGTTCTTACGGATCGCGGGCTTTAGTGCCAATTCCTGTTCTATAAAACGGCCCAGGTGCGTGGCCTGTTGCTGTGCGACCCCGTCACTATACAGGATCACGGTCGCCTTACCAATATGGAATGTGCCCGGAAGCCACTTCACCTCCGCAGGTGCTGGTATGATACCCGGATCTTCTTCTGCAGTACGGGCATAGACACTACCGGTCATTATAACCAGGCTTATATACAGGAACAGTTGTCGTATTAAATAATTTTTCATTCTTTTTTGATCAATACATGATGCGGAGTTTACTCCGGTTTTAGTGCTACAGATACCTCCTTGTGATCGGCCCCAGTCTGCCCGGCAATACTTTTTATTTTTTTCAGGCGTGCCCGGCTAAAAAGCGCATACAGTCCAATTGCGATATAGCAGGGCACTACGATCCAGTAGGCCAGCTTCGGATCAAATACATCCGATAATCTTCCGTACAAAAGCGGAACCAGCGCCCCTCCGGCGATGGCCATGATCAGCAGGGCAGACCCCGTTTTGGTATGCCGGCCCAGACCGGTGATCGCCAGCGGCCAGATCGACGGCCACATCAGCGAATTTGCCAGTCCGAGTAACGCAATAAAAACCACCGACACCACACCGGTGGTATGGATGGCGGCCAGTGAAAAAATGATGCCCAGCACCGCAGACACCGTCAATGCCTGTACCTGGGAGCAATACCGGGGTATACAAATAATGCCGATGATATAACCGATCAGCATACAAAACAATGTAAAGGAAGAAAAGAATTTGGCCGTATTCAATGCGATCCCCGTCCAGGCACCATAACTGATGATCGTGTTCCCCGCGATCACCTCCACACCCACATACAGGAACAGTGTTACTACGCCCAGCAACAATTGCGGATATTGCAGCACGCTCTTTCTATCCGGCTGTGCGGATGCAGCATTTTCTTCGGCCTTTTCCTCTTCCGGTTCCGGCAAGGAGATCTTATAAAACCAGATACTCAATAGCAGCAGCGCGGCAGCGATGATACCATAGGGCAGCATCACTTTTGATGCCAGTGCATTTAACGCCGCTTCTTTCTCCATCGTGCCCAGTGCTTCCACCTGTGTTTTAACGGCATCTGCATCATCCAGCACGATCTTGCCCAGGATATAGGGGGCGAGGATTCCGGCAAAACCGTTACAGATCCCCATGATGCTCATCCTTCTGGCAGCGCTCTCTGCCGGGCCCAATACCGTCACATAAGGATTCGCAGCTGTTTGCAGTATGGCCAGTCCGGCCCCCTGTACAAAAAGACCTGCCAGGAAAAAGGGATAGGTCCGGTATAAGGCCCCGGGAATAAACAGCAGGGATCCGCACATCATGATAAACAAGCCCAATGAGATCCCTTTTTTAAATCCGGTGTATTTTAAGATCCATCCCCCGGGAAGCGCCATTACGAAATAAGAAATATAAAAAGCAAAGGAGACCAGCTGCGCCTGAAAATTATTAAGCTCGCAGGCAAGCTGCAGATACGGGATCAGTACCGAACAGACCCAGGTGATAAATCCGAAAATAAAGAATAACACGCCGATGCTGATGATCGGTTTATTTGATTGCTGTTCCATTAGTTGATTGCATTCATTTTTTTCACACCCTCCATGATAACATCGAAAACATTTTCCGGAAAGAAGCCGGGCTGGCCATACCAGTAAAACGAATCAAACCCTTCGTAGGTCCCGGCCCTTATATGCTTGTATGTGGGCAGATAGCTGTCCACACTGTTGCAATAACCTGCTACGGTCACCAGCTTTCCGGGGTACATTTTTTTTATGCCCAGACTGTAATCGGTAACCACTTCCCGGGAAAGACCCACCAGGTTCCAGTTCCCGATATGGATCGTTTGCACATACACCGGCATAACCGCGGGCACTTTACCGGCATCCAGTTTTTGCAACATCAGGTCGGCCCAGCGTTTATTTTTTTCTATCCCCACATTCCCGGTCTGGTTGTTGGCCTCCCTGAACCGCAGCAGCGAGTCCCGGGAGGGAAGTTTTACGGGAAATTCAATAGTAGATTGTTTTGATTGAAGACCACCACTGACAATGGTTCCGGTTTGTTCCAGTAATGTATGAATAGCTCCGGCCAGCTTTTCAGCAGTAACTGCCGGATCATTGTCTGCCGGGTTGATATCCCCCGCGCATCCCTGTATAAAAATGCTGTTATCGATACCATATTTTTTTTGCAGCAGCTCACGTGTTATGGAAGGATAGTTACCGCTGAGCTTAAGGAATCCTGTGGCCTGGTTATTAAACACCGGGTGACAGCCTACCAGAAATAATACGGTTTGTTTTCCGGTCTGCCGGCTCACGATCTTCAATACATCCAGGTCATCATCATAACTGGCCACTTCGCGGCTTAATGAACGGTTGACCCCGATCGGCGCCTTTCCACGCAGAAAGGTAATTGTTGAAGGCTGCATTCGTTTTAAAGCATCCCCTGCGGCCTGCAGCACCGCCTTCTGCACCACTCCGTAAAGAAAAAGGGTATCGGGTTTTTGAAGATGCGGCGACCAGGTACTGTAATCCTGTGCCGACGGACCGAAATGCGTATGGGAGGCATTGATCAGGATATCTGCTTCGGGTATCTGATACTTCGCGGCGATCTCCCGTTTAATCCGGTTGGTAAAAGAACCGTCGACACCGCAAAGGTCCAGTGCTGCAAGGATGATCTTACGGTTGCCCTGTCCGATGGCCAATGCCGTTGTCCGCAGGTTGTGCTCGGTATTCTGCCTGCTGTAGTACAGTTTACCTTCCGACAACCCGATCAGGCGCTTGTGCGCAATGGCAAGAGCGGAGATCTTTATGTCATACCCGTTATTATCGAACCGTGCGATCTTGGTCCATATACCCGGATGGCCGGTATCAATGCGGTAAAGTTCGTCTGCCGCTGTAAGACCGATGAGGCGCCCTGAAGACACCACCAGCTGTTTCAGGCCCTGCAGCCGGCTGAAAAAAGTCCAGGCCCCGGCAGCGCCCTGCAATGACCGGTAGTATACACCGCCGTCGGTTGTAAGGCCATACAAACCTGCGGCTGTGGCCGTAACGGACACCAGTTCCAAACTGTTCTTAAGCAGCCGGAATCGCGGGTTGGCGCTTATTGCAGCCTGGTATAACAATCCCGCATCCGACAAAACAAAGAGTGCGGTATTGTTTGCAGCGATGGCGGTAAAATGTTTATCAGCAGCTATGGATCGCCAGCGCAGGGGCTGATCGCTGTAAGCCGCCGACAATAACACTCCTTTTTCATCCAATGCAAACAGCTGCCGGTCATTTCCTGCTATCGCAGCAATATTTTCCGGCTGATCCAGCGCGATCCATTCCAGTGAGAACCGCCCCTCACCAGGTGCACCATAACCGGCCAGCGCTATTGAAAACAGCTCTTCGGACGGCTCGATCGACGCACTGCCATAGCCCACCCTGTAAGTTGTTTGCGCTGCCGGATTGTTCACAAAGAACAGGAGCGCTGCCCAGACCAGTAAATATTGTTTGTACTCCTTCATTACGAAATGTTTTTATTACCCGTAGCTATTGTTTTGAACCTTCGCGCAATTGCAGCAGTGCCTTTTTCACACTTCCGTTGGACAGAAGCAGCGCTTTTGCTTCCTCATAATTATCAATGCCTGCTTTTTTCATCAGTATTTTAACCGCTCTGTCGGTTATTTTATCATTGATCAGCTTTACATTGACCATGCTGTTGTCTTCCACACGGCCCAGCCGGATCATTACTGTTGTTGAGATCATATCAAACAACATCTTCTGTGCCGTACCGCATTTCATCCGGGTGCTTCCGGTGATGAATTCCGGTCCGGTAATGACCTCCACCGGCCATTTTGCCTGTGCTGCAACCGGTGACCCGGGATTGCTCACAATACAGCCGGTTCCCGCACCAAGGCGGCCTGCTTCCTTTAACCCTGCCAGAACAAAAGGGGTTGTTCCGCTGGCAGAAATCCCCAACACAAAATCATTTGCAGAAATGCCTGCCTTCCGGATCTGCTCCAGCGCATCCGCTACATCATCTTCCTTTTCTTCCAGTGCCAGCACCAGCTTGTCTACGCCTCCCGCCAGGATCACATTCACACGGTCTGGTTCTATGCCATAGGTAGTGGGAAGTTCGATGGCATCCAGCACCGATAACCGGCCACCACTGCCCGCACCGAGGTAGAACATTCTCCCCCCTCCTTTTAGCGTACGCACGATTTCTTTTATCAGTTCCGTAACCTGCGGCAGTGCCTTTTCTATGGCCCCGGCTACTTTGGCATCTTCCTGGTTGATCCAGGTAACGAGTTCTTCAACGGAGCGGTTTTCCAGGTTATTGTAAAGAGAAGGCTGTTCTGTAATACGATTCATACATTTTATTTTTTAAAAGCGTTTTTCAAATACTGTCTGATGGATTCATTAAAATTTTGCTGCGATATTTTAAGGCTTGTTTAGTAATTTTTCCATTTCATTTATATTTCTTCAATTCGCAATACCCGTCAGGCGCTCCTTCAGTGGCTGAAGCAGCGGAAGACCGCTTTCCGGTTTGTCGAGATAGAAGTATGCCGTTGCGGAATAGTTATCCTTTCTAAAGAAATTCACCCATCCATTGGGAAAATGGCTGTCGGTCAGCGCCGGCGGCTGCTTCATAGCTGCCAGGTTCCATTGCTTTCCGTAATCGGAAGCCGTTACGGATACCGGAATTAAAGCCGCTCCCTTTTTAAAGATACTACGGACACCCGCCAGGTTATCTCCCCCCATTTGCTGAACCGATACCCTGCAGTTATTCTTAAAATAAACCGGATCGGGAACATGGTAGCGGTAAAATGTCCAGCACCTGCTTTTTTCATCCGCCGACAGGCAACCGGTATAATCATTCACAAATGTTCCCTGCCCCCATCCTGTCCCCAGATAGTCTTCAGTACCCGTTCCCACGAGGCTGGGATAAGTATGATCCCCATCCAGATAAATTTTCACCTCGCCTTCACCCCACCAGCTGTTCCCATAGCTGCTGTCCGTTATAATTCCGAAATTCGCCCCCAGGAAGCGTCCCTGGCCCTGTATCTCAGGGAGGACCGCAAAGTCATCCCCCAATGAAGTATGCACATTGTTACTCCAGAAAGTATGAAAATACAGGGCTCCCTTCTCCAGTGATTTCACTTTGAGAAAATTCACATCAAAGAAAAGGGTTTGTACAGCTGGGGACTCATTGGTGAGCACGATCCTTGCTTCTTTTTTAAATGGCATAGGGATAAAGCAATTAAAAGATTTTCCTTCCGCCTCCGAGAAAAAAGCATTCTGGAATGCCGTCATCCTGCCCAGGCCCATACCAAAAAAATCGCCCAGCGGCGCACTAACAGCCGGACGTTCGGCGCCATCCCAGTAGATATCGATACGTACCGATCGCAGTGTCCTTGGCGAACGATCGGCAATGGTCATCCATATCCGTTTAATAATACCGGTAGTATGCACATTGAACAGCTCCTTACTTTGTCCCGGTTGTATATTATCCCAGGCATGTCCCTTGGCTCCGTTATTCTCTTTGCCGCCCTGTCCCTTTTTGCCCGTAGGGTTTTCAAAACTCACCCAGGAGGTTTCCGTATCTTCAGGAAACTGAAACAGCTCCTGCCCCGATAACAGCAAGGGAAAAAATGCGATAAAGCATACTATATATTTTTTCATTGTTCAAGGTTTAAACGGCTGTTTTCTTTTTTGAATGCATCCGGGTCCTGTTAAAGCGGCCAGAAACCTGCCGGGTTGAATTTATAGCGGTACAGATCGCCATTGGCTTCCAGGCACAGCAGATCGGTACCGGACACGATGATCTTTTCGAACCGGTTCCAGCCGGAACCCACCGTATTAGGCGAACCGATGATCCCGTCATCCGTTATGGGATACTGGACCAGTTCCCCGTTTTCCTTCACCGCCAGTAATGAGTTGCCGTAAGCAAGGATCTGTTTAAAAATATTCCAGCCCGTGCCGATGACCGCGATCCGTCCGAAATCCCAGTTACCATCGGGGTTCAGCGGGTAGCGTGTGAGCTCCCCATTGCCACCGCGTGCAATAACAAGGTTCTTAAATGTAAACAATTCCAGCGCACCACCCCAGCCCCAGCCGATCACCCGGACACCGGAAGGATCAATGACACCATCCGGGCTAATGGGAAATTGCTGTATATCCTGGCCCCCGTCCTTAAACCGCGTCAGGAGTTTTGTCTGATTAAAGTATACGATCGCATTGAACGCATCGAAGCCGGTACCTAATGTGGCAGGCGCCTGATTAAATACGCCTGTTTCATCCGGCGTATACATCAGCAGGTTTGCAGACACTTTGTCGGCCAGCAAAAAACGCGCTCCGAAATCGATGATCACGGACCCGGCGGCCGTTCCCAGTGAAGCCGCTTTTACCCGCGGCACCTGTCCCTGTACATAGGAGCCGGTGATCTTAAAATAGGCGCAGTTCTGGGCAGTATCCAGGATCCCCTCCTGACCGGCACCCTTTGTGATCATAACAGGAAGCAGGTATGATACAAACGGTTCAAGGATGCCTGCCTTACGGATCAGGATCGCAACCGGAGCGGTGCTGTTGGAACCGGGGCGGATGACGGCGGCCTCATTTTGTATGGCATATCCTTCTGCCGGCATTGCCTGAAATGAAGTCCCGTTCAGCTGGTTGTACCGGTCCACCAGCGCAGGATCCACCTTAACCGTCAGCTGAATTTCAGCACCGGCGGGATATACACCGCCTAAAAACCCGTTCACCAGGATGGTGTCGGGGGCGTCGGTAAGCTGCACTCTTTTCTCAATAAGCCCCCGGGTGGCCTGCGGCATATAGATCTTTCCGTACTGGTGCAGATCGGATACATCGGTATGAAGTATGACCTCCTTGCTGCAGCCGGTAACGAGCAGCAGGATCAGAATAAGATGCGGAAAAAGCAAACGCATGTATTGCAGATTTAAATGTTTTAATTACCAGTACGGGCTTTGTAAAAGGTTGGGATTTTTATCGATCTCCGATTGTGGTATCGGGAACAGGTAATGCTTCGGCGCCTGGAATACCCGCGTCTCCACCACAACGCGCTTATAAAAACTTTCATCATTCAGCGCCGTGCCGGTTGTAATATTCATACCATATACGGGGCCGCCTTCCGTTTGCGCCGCGATCTTCCAGCGATGGCAGTCGAAATACCGGTGGGTTTCAAAGGAAAGCTCGATACGGCGCTCATGGCGGATCTTTTCCCGCATCGCTTCTTTCGACAATCCGCCCGGCAATGCAGGCAGACCGGCCCGGTCCCTTATCTTATTTACAAAAACATACACATCGTTCACCGGTCCCTGTGCTTCGTTAAGCGCCTCGGCATAGTCCAGGTATAGTTCCGCCAGCCGGAAAAAGATCCAGGTCTTTAAAGAAAATTTTCCCTGGCTGATATTCACGGTTGGATCAACCGCCTTTTTTAACAGATACCCGGTCGTGTTATAATCCCTTCCGCCGCGGTACTGACCATCTGCGCCCGAATACCAGATCTCCAGCCGGCGGTCGATAAAATAGCCGCCGTTGAAATTGATGCTGGCGTAAAAGCGGGGCTCACGATTGGTGTACATCATACGTACTCCTTTTAACCAGCGTCCTTCCGGATCATCCGCCACGGCAAAACCAGCTTCCACATAACCCGAAGCTGGATCAATTTTTGGTGAACCATCGGTATTATAACCGGTGATGGGTGCCTTACCATCCTGCATTTCATAGGCGTCCACCATTTGCTGCGTGGGATTATAACCGTTCCAGCCTCCCTTGCTTCCGGGGAAAGCACATTTTTCCGTAACACCGTCCACACCACAGTTCCGCGCAAACAATACTTCTGTATTGTGATTTTCCAGGAACAGCTGCTGGTAATTCTTTATCGGATCAGGATACTTACGGAACAACTCATAACCCGCCGCCTCGCATTTATCGATGCATTCTTTAGCCGCTTCGGCAGCCACGGCCCACCGGTTGTCATCCTGCTGCTGGGTAAAAAGTCTTACACCGTCCTTGTCCACCACATTGCGGTAATCCGGGTTGCCGTTCCAGAGCGGACTTGCCGTATATAATAACAGTCTTGCCTTAAGCGCCAGTGCGGCCGCAGCAGTTGCCCTTCCGATGTCGCGGTCGTCTGTTAATTTAATCGGCAAAACCGTAACCGCAGTATCACATTCCTTAACAATGAAATCAACACACTCATCCCAGGTATTGCGTTTGAACCGGGTAAAATCATCGGTGAGCGCTACCGGTTCTTTTACCAGAGGAACCCCTCCATAGATCCGTATCAAAGTAAAATAATAAAAGGCCCGTAAGAACCGTGCTTCCCCGATCCACCGGTTCTTCTGAGCTTGTGTAAACACCGCATCCAGCGGGGTAATGGGAATGTTCTTTAAAAATATATTGCATTTGCGGATGCCTTCAAACATGTTCTTCCAATGCTGCCCTGCTACATTGTAAGGATTCCAGGCGCCTTTATTCATCAGCTTTTCAAACTTTTCCGGCCAGGGAATGTTGAGCTCATCCGATGCGATAACATAGGGGTTGGGCGAGGTACCCAGGTAATCTGTAAAGTACAATTCATTACCCATAGATGCATACGCATCGGTTAAAAAAGCCTCCGCATAATTTCTTTTCTTAAATGCCTCTTCTATGGTGATCGATTCATCCGGCTGCTTATCCAGGAAGCTTTTTTTACAGGCGCCGAGCAGTCCGATCAGACAAAGAACAACAACAAAACGTATTTTCATAATCAGAAATTGAGCCGTTATTTAAAATCAACCTGTATACCGAAATTCACCGAACGCTGCAGGGGATAACTGAACGTGCCGTCGGTCGCTTCCGGATCCATAAATTTGATATGATCCCAGGTAAACAGGTTGGTGCCATTGATAAAATACCGGATCGCTTTAAACATGCTGCTTTCGCTTTTTACCGGCTGGTTGTACCCGATCTCGGCATTCCGGAAACGCAGGTAATTGCCATTGCGGATCCATTTATCGGACAGGACAAAATTGTTCGGATTGTTTCCCACATCCACGGCGGGGTATAAGGCATCCGGCGTTTCCGGTGTCCAGCGGTTGTCATAATATTCCCTTGTGATGTTGCCCACACCCACACCATCATAAAAAGGAAACATCGAGATGCCGCCTATATACAGACTGGTATTGGCAGCCCCGGTGAAATAGGCGCTCAGGTCAAAATTTTTGTACCCGATGGTACCTCCAAAGCCAAATGTCATTTCCGGCAGTCGCGGATTGCCGATGGGGATGCGGTCGTAGGCATCAATGACCCCGTCTCCGTTGATGTCCTTGTATTTGATATCGCCCGGACGCACCGGGCCAAATGTCTGAAGGGGACTCATAGCGATGTCCGCCGCATCTTTGAAATACCCGTTGGATACAAATCCCAGGGATTGGCCGAGCCGCAGGCCTCTTGTTTCCAAATAAGGATACGGGGGAATGGCGGTGGCATTTTCGATCACTTTATTCCGGGCATAGGTAAGGTTGACACGCGCGTTGTAAAACCACCCGGAAGCGGAGCTGTTCTTAAACTCAAGCAAGCCGTCGATCCCCTTGTTCTTAACGATCCCCAGGTTGGCATTGGGTATCGACCAGGGATAGAAACCGGTGATGTCCGGTACGGTGGCCCGCTGTAGCAAGATGCCGGTGCGGTATTCATGAAACGCATCCACCTGCAGGGTGAGCTTATTGTCAAACAGCCCCAGGTCAAGGCCGATATTGGTTTTGCGGGCGCGCTCCCAGGTCACATCCGGATTACCGATCTGGTTTTCTTCCATGCCTCTGTATAGTTGCTGGTCGCGGCCGAAATAATAGGATTGTCCATCCAGTTTTGTTGTGGTCAGGAACAGGAAACGCGCTCCGCCGATCTGGTCGTTGCCTACAATACCATAAGAGGCCCTGATTTTTAGCTGGTTGATGAATTTCACCTTCCAGAATTTTTCATTGGAGATGATCCATCCTCCCGAAACAGCCGGAAACAGGCCAAAGCGTTTTCCTTTTGGAAAATTTTCCGTTCCGTTATAACCGAGATCTCCCTCCAGTAAATAACGGTTATCGTACGCATAATTCACGCGCGCCGCTACCCCCTGCTTCCGGTAAGGAAGATTAAAGAGCGAGCTGCCTGCTGTAAGATTTACATAGTCGGTCTGGTTGTAGATCACCATGGCACCCACATCATGCAGATTGAACCGCCTGTTGTAATTCACCTGTCCTTCCAGATAGATCGAGCGGTTAGCATTCTGCGACAAACTGTAAGTCATAGCCTGTTCTTCACGGAACGGATTGGAATAAATATCATTGCCGTCGTCATCCTTACCCAGGTATTGCTTTACTTCAAATCCCTTATACCGCACATTGCTGGTAGTACTGTTCCTGTCGTAGGAAAAAAGCCCGCGCACTTTTAATCCCGGTGTTACCAGTTCCGACAGGTCCCAGGTGGCATTAAAGGTGGATTGCTGTGTATTCAGGTCCTGCATGGTATAGCCACTCTGGGTGGCCCTTGCCCAAGGGTTAAAACCGATATAGGTAGCGGAGCCGCCCGGTGACCCATCCGGGTTTTGTATGGGATAAGCGATCGGCGAAATGATGCGGATGGCATTAAAGATATCCGGGGCTCCAAACCCGGGATAGTTCCCTTTCTGAATGATGCCCGCCAGTCCCAGTTGTATGATGAAGTTCTTAAAAACGTTGATGTCTACATTGCTGCGGAAATTGTACCGGTTGATCCGGGTATTGGTATTGTATTCGTTCTCCGGATCTGTGTGGTACAGCCCGTCCTGCAGGGTATACCCTACATTCACATAATATTTTATGATATCCGATCCGCCGGTGATACTGAGGTTATTGATCGTTTGCCAGGTATTGGTCTTTAACACCGCATCCAGCCAGTTTGAATTCGGATAGAGATAGGGATCAGAGCCGTCTTTGAATTTTTGCAGTTCTTCGGGTTTCCAACGTGCAACAAGCCCGTTGTTGGCGGCCGCTTCATTCCAGAGGCCGGCATACTCATATCCGCTGATAAATTCAGGAAAGCGCAGGGCATGCAGGGTTGCCGCTTCTGCCCTGAAAGATACCTGCGGTCTTCCGGTCTGTCCTCTTTTAGTGGTGATGATAATGACACCATTGGCGCCGCGAAGGCCGTATACCGCGGTTGCCGTGGCATCTTTCAAAATAGTGAAGCTTTCCACTTCCTGCGCGTTGATCTGGTTCATATTCCGCTCCACCCCATCCACCAGTATCAGCGGGGCATTGTTTCCAAAGGTGGCCAGCCCCCGGATGAATACCTGAGCGGCATCATACCCCGGTTCGCCGGATGCCTGCCGGGTAATGATACCGGGCATCTTTCCTGCAATGGCATTGGACAGGGAGGGGGTGGAAAATTTCTGGATCTCTTTCACCGCCAACGTGGATACGGCCCCCGTTACGGCCACCTTTTTCTGCTGTCCGAACCCGACCACCACCACTTCGTTCAGGTTATCTACAATGCGCGTCAGGGTCACCTGCAGGATCTTCTGATCCTTCACCGGAACTGCTGTTTCTTTATAACCAATACTGCTAATGATCAATACATCACTGGTGCCGGCTTCGATCTGGAATACGCCTTCCTTATCGGATACCACCGACCGGGATGCGCCTTCTACGGTAACCGTAGCCCCTTCGATCTTATTACCCTGATCATCCAGCACCTTGCCGCTGATCATTCCCGCAGCGGGATCAACCTGCGATACTGCGGTTTTTGGTACTGCGATTAACGCAAATATCAGCAAAATAATAAACGGCGGCACAGCGACAGATCTTAATAACATATGCAAATCATGGCTTAATTAAGTAAAAACAGTCATTACATCAACAGCAAGCGTCAACCAAAAATAATCATTTTGCGCATATAAGCAAATAAAAAACGCAAAAAAAATTATTACAGGCATCCATTCTATGATTTACAGGCATTTGAGAACAGGAATTTCTGAGAAACTGCACTTTTTGCTTACTCAAATCAGCAAAATTCTGCATTTTTGTGGTTGTTATGTTAAAAGAGGAAAGACAAAAGCTGATCATGAAGGAGATCAACCTTCATAATAAGGTGTTATCGACCGATCTGAGCGTGATGCTGGGCGTATCGGAGGATACGGTAAGAAGGGATATGAAAGACCTGGCGGATACCGGCAAGATCATCAAAGTGCATGGCGGCGCCATCAATAAGTCGCTGGTGTCGTCTTTCTCTGTTGATAACGAGGTATACGCCAAAGAGGCCAAACAGATCATTGCACAAAAAGCGCTTTCCCTGCTCAAAAACGATATGGTGGTGTTGTGCGAAGGCGGTACCACCTTGCAGGAACTGACTTATGTGATACCCGAAAATCTCAAGCTGACCATATTTACGGTAAGTCCGCAGGTCGCCATCCTGCTTTCGCGCCATGCCAACCTGGAAGTGATCACCATCGGGGGAAGGTTAAATAAAAACGGGAATGTCCATGTGGGTGCCACCGTCATCAATCAGCTGAATGCCATCAAGGCCGACCTCTGCCTGATGGGGGTCAATGCCCTTTCGGCCGAAGGCCTGACCGATATCGATTGGGAAGCGGTGCAGGTCAACAAAGCCATGATCGAGAACTCGAGGAAGACCGCCCTGCTGACCATCTCCGAAAAACTGAATGTTTCCAAACGCTTCAAGGTATCGGAGCTGGATGAGATCCACTACCTGATCACCGAGCTGGAGCCGGGGGATCAGCAATTGGCAGTTTACCGGGATGCCGGCATCCGGATCCAGTAAGGCAGCAGGAGAACAAGGTTCAACTGCCTGCTGTACGCACTGCATCCAACCATTATCCGGTTGATATTACCGCACACATCTGCGCAAACAATCGGGTATTCTGAACCGTTCCAGATCAAAAGAGCAGATCAGATCCCGCCTGGTATTTCCAATTATATCTCGTTTCCGATAAACTGCACGGTATTGCTTTGCAAAGCGCCGCTGGAGGTATATTCGATCCTGTACAATACACCGCCCGCTGCATCGAGGGCATTTGTGCCAGACAACGTTGCTGTGCCTTCCTGCACAAACACTCCGTTTGCATTAAATCTTCCCGAAATAACAGTTCCAAAACTACCGTTGCTGAACTGGAACCAGGTATCATAAACCGCATATACCAGCAGGTACGTTTTCATATCCAGAACAAACCCTATGGAATTAGTGCTTGTCTGGCAATTGATCCCGACACCGGTTGTCTGGATTTGCTGGTTTTTTTGCTGAAGGGAATAATTATTGCTTACATTGAAAGCTGCAAAATCTTCCGGTCTTACGCGGGCCACATCAACAGACGCGGCCACCAGTCCTTTTATGATACGCCGGTTCTTATCGGTGAACCACTGGTTGTTGTACCATTTTTCCTGCAGATCCCATGTATACACGCCGTGATCGATCTCCGCAGGAATGGTGGTATGGTCGATGAAATATTTGCTTGTGGCCAGATCATAGATATTATAAGCTCCGCCTGCCGCCGCTGCTGCAAGGATCAGGCTGGGTGCGTTTCCGTAACTTCCTTTGTTTTCTGCAACCAACGCATAGTTCCCCGGGATGGATGCATAGGCCATGACTTCATTTTTTAGCGCTTTCAGATTTTCTTTATAAGAATCCACCCCGATAAAGTCGATGCCATCAAGATCAAACACATCTTTGGGTTTGGCATTTGTTGCTTCAGGATAGGGATTGATAAGGTCTCCCCCTATCAGGTTGGTCCGGGTGGCAACTTTATAGCTGCTGTTCTTTACTGCTTTGCCAATCTCGTTCAGTGCATTCAGGGTCATATTCCATGCCCGCTCCTTTGTTAACGCTGTTCCGTCACGATACTTAAGCTGTTTTTGGGTTAACCGCCAACGTACCAGGGCATCCGGCTCATTATGGATCTGTGCGGTTATTACAGGATGTTTTTCTCCGTTCGCTGCATCCCATGTCCGGATATGATCAAACAAGCGCGTTACGGCATTCACTTCTTTTTCAAGCACCCAGGTATCATCAAGTATCATCGTATACTGATAGCCATAATAATCCCAGAACCATCCTTCATCATTACGCCAGAATCGCTTCGTGGAATCATTCAGTACATATTGGGGTACCAGGTAAGAAAAGGAATCTCCAACCATATTCGTACTGAACCACAGGAGTTCCAGCTTCAGATTGTATTTGTTGGCATAGTACAAAATGCGATCTACGATCGTAAAATCGAGACTGTCTGCTGTCTTTTCGATCATATTCCATGCCACAGGCACCTGTACACAATTAACACCGAGGTCCCTGGCTTTTATAAAATAATTTTCAACATCATTTAATGTCAGCTGGTCACAATTCAGCAAGGCATCCAGCCGTATCTGTGCCCCAAACAGCGGAAAGGGAACTCCGTCAACAGAAAGGTAGGTCTTGCCATTTGCTGTCATAAGTTTACTCACTTCCAGCTGCGGCAGCGTGGTCAATGAATGATTGTTTGCTGCTGATTCCGGAGGGACAATCTGAGCGATATTATTGGAGCATCCCGAAAAGAGCAGGCCAGACTGATACACTAAAATGAAAGCTGCCGTAACTGATATAAATTTTTTCATTGTAACAGGTTTTATTTGTTAAGTATTCCATCCGCTGTCTCTGTCAGAAACAGGATGATCGTTCTATTGTTATCAGGGTGTCGTATTGTTTAAAAATGACAGATACAATAAAGGAAGCGCCCGCTGGAACGCCTTTTCATTTTCTTCAGGGTCGGATCTGTAATAGATCCATTTGTTAGCGGGATGGTCCACGATCCTGAAATCAAATGCCCCATTATCAAAGACCGTCAACCGGCAGGGGCGCATTGCATAGCTGATCACGGTATCTGCCGGTTTCACCAATGTCCCCGGCAGGATGTGATAATCACCCGCGGGGTCTCTGACCAGCACCCGTCCGGATACATTCAGCCATACGGCGGTCTCCCATACATGATGTGTTTCCTGTGGAAATGAGAACTCCTCTTTACCATCAAGGACACGCAGAAAATCGAACCGTGCCTTCGGATTAAAAACCATTCCCAGGTAATTTTTCAGGGGAGCTGCCATCTGATGAATGAATTCAAGACTTTTCAATTTCCAGTAGGTGTTGTAATGATCCGTCTCAAAAACACCTTTTTTCCCGGCACAGGGATAAACGGATAGTGGCAGGTCGGAGGTCAGCAGCCGTCTGAACGCCAGGGTATCCAGGGCCACGTTCCATTCGCCTCCGGGAATTTTATTCCAGCGGCCTTCTTCACGAACGGATCTCTTATAGGAAGAGTTGCCCCCCGAAAGATGGATCATGCGCACTTTTTTCTTAAAAAGCTCCGGGGCCCTGTTATAGGCAACGGCGGGGATCCTGGCAGAACCGAAAGAAAGGATATCCACCGGTGTGCTGCTTTCCTGCAGTATTTTAATAAGCAGCTGCACGCCCTGCTGCTGAAAAGCCGGGAGATCGGTCATTTTATCACCGGGCGTTCTCATGGGAAGCATTGGTCCCACACCATAAGGCACTGCCCGGTTAAAGATGTAATTCAGCTGCGTTACAGGAATAATACCCGGTTCCCGGGGTCCTCCCCGCTGGTGAAACAAATTAAAGACAAAGGAAGAGTCCTTTCTGAAATCCTCGGTTGCATCCAGTAGCACAGCTTTCAGATCGATCTCGGGCAACGCATACCCCATGATCAGATCAAAATTATCCCCCGGATCCTGTGCCGGGTAATACAGATCTGTTACCACAACCACAGGGATCTTCTTTCCCGCAGGATGATCACACCCAGCGCGCGCTGCCATTCCCGGAAAGGGACCGGTCAGCAACCAAAGGAAATAAAAAGCAGCCCATTTTCTTTTCATGATACATATTATTTAAAATAAACCCGGCGATGACAGGCCGGAGGCAACTATCATTTTGGTCTCTCATTCGCCGTCAACGGCCAGCCGGGGTTCTGATATAACGGGGACCGGGCAGCGTCCCCGTTCCCGGTTATCAGGAAGTGCTGTATTGCTATGGGCTCTAAATAATGCGCCATGTTCCAGCGATAGCCATTATACACACGGTTATTTGAAAAGATATGATAGGGTGAGAGGTATTTACTAAATGATTTCGGCGAAACATTCCCGCCTTCTTTCAGCAGTCCTTTATAAGCATCCAGTGCCGCGGTCTTGTCCCACAAATTGATCCCCTGTATATGATACGGCGTGCTGATCATCTGATCCAGGGACCGCCACCTTCGGATATCCATCGGCCGGAAGCCTTCTGCCATCAGTTCACAACGCCGCTCCCTCCGGATATTGTACAGTGTTGCATCCACCAGCTTTCCCGCCGAATAGGCGCCCCAGTCCGTCTCCGCTTCCTTCTCCATGCTGGTCAATGAGATGGTATACTGATAATCTTCATTGATCAGCGCTCTTTTACGGATGGCTTTCCAGTAGGCGTCTGCGATCCCGTCTATTTGTCCCGTCCGTTCGTAACACGCTTCTATATAATTCAAATAGGCTTCAGCTGCCCGGAATATAATACTGCCGGACGTACTGTAATTCTGGTTGGTCTGATAGCCGTCAAAATTCAGCCCTTTCCGGATCGCATACCCGGTGGTGTATTTCAGGGATGGTGTGGCAGAGGTAATATCGGGATAGGGCTCTGTTTTAACTCCCTGCTGTCCGGGGTCAGAATGCAGGTTGTTATCCCCCGGCTTTTTAAAGAAGATCCGGGCCCTCGAATCCCTGTTCTTTGTAACCAGCAGAAGATCCTCATCTCCCCAGTAAGCGTTTGCATCGCTGGTTTTGTAAGGGGCCTTATAGATCGGTTTTCCATCAGTCATCACAAAAGCATTGATCATGCTCCTCGTGGTTCCATAGCCGTTGTTTCCCTTGGTCATAAATTCCTGGATGGTATTGGTCACTCCCAAACTAAAGTCGTACTGCTTCCATAAAATGATCTCCGGGAAGGGATTCATATTGGTGGCACCAAACATATCAAAATAAGCATTTGAAGGATCCGAAGCATTGCTCTGATAGGTTCCGGTATTGGTCACCAGCGCATATTTGTCGGCAACGGTTTTTGCTTCTTTCATCGCTTCCGACAGAAAAAAATCGATCTCACCATCTATGCTTCCCGAGGGAAAGGCATAATCCGGATTCTTTGTTTTGCCCGGCCATCCGGGGCCGTTCGGAACAAATGCAGTGCCCTTAAAATACTTAAGCCATGTGCCTTCGAAAAGGGCTACCCGCGATTTAAACAGTCTTACAGCGTCCTTATTCAGCCTGTTCCTGCCACCCACCGGCGGCGCGTCCGGCATCAGTGCCAGCGCCTGGTTGAGGTCGTCCAGTATAAACCGGGCCACTTCATTACAGGGAGCCCGTTTACTGACGGCTACCAATGTTGGAAGATCATTCGCATACAGCTCTTTTACGATAGGGAAGTCGCCCAGGGCCATTAATTTGCTGAAGTAGTTGAACGCCCGGAAAAAATAGACCTCTCCTATATACTGTTTAATGTTGGCCTCAATGCCGGTGATCTTTCCTTCCTGCTGCAATGGCAGTACTTTATCAAAAAAATAATTGCACCGGTAAATGATATCAAAAGCGTAGGAGCCTCCTGTTTGTCCGACCCGCCAGAAGCCGGGGGCAAAGATATCGCTGGGGGTTACATAGGCCATATTATCCGTATTGTTATCGTACTGAAAAGTGCCCCAGTCCCACTGGCCATGCACCGGCAGTGTATTGTACAGATCTGTTGAATAAGATGCAATATTGGATTCGGTGGTCAGGTACTGCTCCGGGGTAAGACTGGATAAGGGTTCTTTATCCAGGAACTTGTTGCAGGAGGTAAGGAAACAACCTGCCAGCAGAATACTTACTGTATGTATGATGTGCTTTGACATGACTGAGTAGTTTAAAAAGTTACATTGATACCAAATGAATAGACTTTTTGAAGCGGGTATACATTGCCCCTTCCGGTTCCGGATCCTCCTGAAATGGTTTCGGGATCAAACAGCTTCGACATTTTTGTAAATGTTGCCAGGTTCTCTCCGGAAAAGAACAGCCGTACTTTTTCCAATCGGGCCTTCGATATGATTTTTGAAGGAAGACTGTATCCCAGCTGCAGGTTTTTGATGCGTAAATAAGCAGCATTCTGAAGATAACGGGTCTGTACCTGCTGGTTTTTATTGGTGCCCCAGAGCGGCCGGGGATAATAGCCGTCCGGGTTCAGGCCCAGGGGATGACCGGGATTGTCTCTGAAATAATCCGCATGCTGTACCAGGCCCATGGAATTCCAGCGACCGCCGGCGTCTGCACCCCAGAAATAAAAACTTCCCTGGAAATAATCCCTTTTGGCCACCCCCTGCAGGAAGATACTGAAGTCGATGCCTTTCCAGTCCAGCCCAAGACTGAAACCATAGCTGTAACGCGGGGTCGCATTTCCTATTACTCTCAGATCGCCGTGGTCGCCGATCGTATAAGCTCCTGAATTGATCTTGCCATCGCCATTGATATCGGCATACATGATATCCCCCGCCACCCAATTGCTGCCCAGGTTCTCCTGTCCCCCATTCGGAAGCCCGCTGAGGTGCTCCTGCATCGCCTCATTTGTCCGGGCGATCCCAACGGTCTGATAGCCCCAGATCTCCCCCCACTTCATCCCTTCATAATACTGCGACAGTGTACCGGAGGGATTGGAATATCTTGTGATCTTACCCTGCGCATCGGATAATACAAAACGTACATTATAACCCAGCTCCTTAAATATCCGGTCTTTCCAGCCCAGTTCCAGCTCAAAACCTCTTGTAGACAGATCCGTATTATTGGTAACCGGTACACCGGTACCCAATATCACCGGTAATTCATCCGAAGGACCCACCATATTCAGGGTGTTCCGTACAAAGTAATCAAAAGAGCCTGTCAGCCGGTTCTTCAGCAAGCTCCAGTCCAGTGCCAGGTTCCAGGATTGTATCTTTTCCCATGTCAATGATGTGCTGATCAGCCCCGGTGCCCAGGAAATATTCGGCCGGGCGCCGTTGATGAGCCACCCGCCCGAAGACGTACTGTATCCCATGGTGGTATACGTGGGATACAGTGAACTTGTATTCTGGTTGCCCAGGCTTCCATAGGACCCCCTGAGTTTAAGCTCGCTGAATATTCCGGATAGCGGCTCAAAAAATGCTTCCCGCGCTATATTCCATCCTGCGGAAAACGAAGGGAAAAAGCCCCACCGGTTATTCTCGCGGAACCGGGAGCTTCCGTCGTAACGCAGGTTCGCTTCAAAAAGGTATTTCTCTTTAAAGCTGTAATTCACCCGTCCAAAGAATCCTGCCGTCGACCAGCTGGAATAACCACCCGATACACGAGGAGGGATCAGATCACCATTCTTTCCCATTCCTGAGGTGGTATTTATTGTAGGTACGGTAAGCACCATAATACCATCCTTTGATGCCCAAAGGTCCCGGTAGTTATTGTCTTCTGCCTGAAAGCCGCCCAGTATCTTGAAATAATGTTTTTGGCGGATCGTTTTTTCGTAGTCACTATAGATATTATAATTGAGGTAATCGTTTTTACTGGCCGATTCACTTACCCAGTTATAATACCACTCATTGCCCGGATGGATGCCGTCCACCTGCATCTGAACGATCGGCTTACCGTCCTCGTGATTAAAATTCGTTTCATTCCTGTAATTGACGCTTCCTACGATATGCCATCCTTTTACCGGCTCCAGTGTTAAGGTCGCCTGCTGTATAATGGAGGACGCCTGGTTCTTTATTTCACCACCATCTCTCAATGTCAGTGCATGATCGTTGAATAAAAAACCGTTCGGATCATACAGCGGACCGATGGGCCATGACTGTCTTCCGATCTCCTGGAAGAAATCATTGCTCATGTGCCGGGGCTGGTGATAATCGGATCGTATGTACCGGCTGTTGTAATTGATACTGGCTATTTTAGACAGCCGGGCGTCCAGCTTGCCAAACAGATTATACCGTTTCAGTCCGTCACTGCCAAACTTCATCAGTCCTCCCTGATCAAGATAATTTCCGGAAACATAAAAAGAAACGTGGTCGCTGCCGCCACTGATGCTCAGGTTGTGCTCCTGCGCCGGGGTAACCTCTTTATAAAAGACCTTATAGTAATCAATATTATCATTCGCCAGTTCATACCCGTTGCTCCAGGTGTTGGGATTACCGGGATTGGGGATGGTAACGGTATTAATGTTGCCATCTATATAATCTTTTATCCGGCCCAGTTGTTCGGGTCCGATCACATCTCCCCAGCCTGCATTGTTCGACGCTTCATTAAAATAAATTGCCCAGGTATAGGAATCCATTTCTTTCGGCATATTGATAGCGCTGTTATACCGGAAGCTGTTGTTATAATTGAATTTTGTTTTACCCGCCTGGCCTTTTTTGGTTGTTACCAGCAGCACGCCAAACGGCGCACGGGAACCATATATGGAGGAAGCCGCCGCATCTTTCAATACCGAAACAGATGCGATATCCTGGGGGTTTATGGAAAACAGATCGCCTTCGATCCCGTCAATGAGCACCAATGCCCCGCCGGAAGAGCCCTGCCCGATAGTGGCCAGTCCCCGCACATCAATACCCGCCCGGGCATTCAGGGCACCTCCGGAAGTCTGTGTGATGTTTAATCCCGGTACCCGGCCCTGAAGTGCCTGTACTGCATTTTGTACCGGTATCGCTTCAAAGGCCCTGGAATCAATAACCCCCACCGCTCCTGTAAGATTTGTCTTTTTCTGCCTGCCAAATCCCACAACCACGATATCACCTAAAACCGTGTTCACGGTATTTAAAATGATCTCCCGGGGACTGCTGTCATTTACGACAAATACCCCGGACTCATAACCGACCGATGAATACCTGATGCTATCTCCTTTGGCAGCCTCAATGCTGAAGCTTCCGTCTTTTCCGGAAACAGTATGCCGGTCCGTTCCTTTAACGGATAATGTTACCCCGGAAAGCGGCTGACCGCTGCTGTCCTTAACAAAACCGGTGACGGTTGTTTGCTGTGCATTCAGCAGCAGGCTTAATTTTACTGATAGCAACGATAATAATAGCAAACGTCTCACAGCACGGCATAAATGCCGCATGTTTTTTTTCTTTTCCATAATTGCGTAATTATTTTGGCAGACCGAATAATTAAATACTTATCTTTTTTAATCCGGGACCGCAGCCCCTTTATTTTTGGCTGAAACAGCAATACGATCTTCGTTTATACCGTTTAAACATATAACAATGGCAGGTATGATTTGCCGGCAAACACAATCAGCAATAATTTTTTATCCGCCGAAACCGGTTACGCAGGAGCATCACTCCGCTGCGGACCGCTGCCCTGTTATCTTACACAGTCAGCTCTTTTCAGGAGCCACTACTTATAGCTGAGTGGCAGGCCGTAATTGCGATCAGCATTCCTGCTGTATTGGCATGCCTGATTTTAAACCGGGCACTTTCTTCATATAACTATTTTTAACCGTCCTTTGACCCTTATCCCGCTCCGGCACGGATGATAAGAAGTATCCCCGCAATAAACAACAGGAACATCAGCAGCAGGTAGCGGTTGACGATCCCTGAACTGTTTTTAAATTCTTTCCAGATAAATACTCCCCAAAACGCCGAAACCAGTGTGGCGCCCTGTCCCAGTCCGTATGAAACCGCAGCACCGGCCTTCCCGGCCGCTATTAAATTAAAGGCGTTGCCGAGTCCCCAGATCAAACCACCCAGCACACCTACCAGATGGATCCGGAACCCGCCCTTGAAATAATCTTTATACGACACAGGAGCACCGGCAAAAGGCCGTTTCATCACGAGCGTATTAAAAATGAAATTGCTCGCAAAAATGCCGCAGGCAAAAATGAACATCGCCGTGTAAGGCGTCATTTTCCCGGCTGCAGGGTTAACAAAATCATCCAGGTCCATCGACGCTGCCACAAAGCGGTAGAAGAACGACATGAGGAAGCCGGCCAGCAGGGAGAGGATCAGCCCTTTTGATGATACCTTCTTTGCCTGCCGGCTTTGTTTGCTGTATGCAAGTGCATTCAGAACGATTGCGATCATGATCAGTGCGACCCCGGAAAACAGGAATACCGGATCGCCTTTCTGCGATCCCCAGAAATTCACCACCACTCCCAGTATCAGTGCCAGGCCGATACCAACCGGGAAGGCCACGGATAACCCCGCAATAGAAATAGCAGCAGCCAGCAGGATATTGGCAGCATTAAATACAATACCCCCCAGGAATGCGCTGCCCATATTGGACGGTTCCGCCTGCTTCAGGTCCTCCAGGAAGCTTCTTCCCTCCGCGCCCATGCTCCCCAGTGTAAAGGCCGAAACAACAGCGAACAGCAGGATACCGGTCACATAATCCCAATAAAATAATTCATACCTCCATGACCGCCCTGCCAGTTTTTGTGTGTTGCCCCAGGAGCCCCAGCACAACATGGTGATCACACAAAAAAAGATCGCCAGCTGATAATTATTTACGATAAACACCTGTTTTGAATTTTAGAAGTGAATGAATTACTGTTTCCGGTTCCGCGGTTGCTGTGTAATAAGCTCCACCAGGTGGTGCAGCGTATTCGCCGCCTGTGTTTCGGTAAGGGTCAGACAGGCACGGGTTCCCGATGCATCCCTGGTAAAATGCGTAACGCCTTTGTCATCAACCGTCACATTCCCCCAGGGGCCTTTTGTAAAAAATTCAGGGCTGTCTTCCACGGCGTACAGCACGGAAAGCAGGTCCCAGCAGGGACGGTCATACGGCATGGGCAGATAATACTTATAGGCTTCCACTACCGGGTGACGGGCGGTCCATTTAAAATCATTCTCAATGCTCCGGGCCGGGTACAATACCATCTTCCCGGCCTCAAAGGGCGCATACACGATCTGCGTCGGCCAGTCTTTGGCAACCTGCTGCGCCGAAGAAACATCTTTTACCACATTATATTCCGCTATTGGTTTTTCTGTAAAACCGCCGGCCATTACCGAAAGCAGCTTTACTTTCTTTGCAACAAGCTGCCTGCCCGTCATCCTGGAATAATGATCCGGAGCGGATTCCAGCAGGCGTGCCAGGTTGGTGGAGAAGCCAACGGAAACGATCGTCACGGCATGGTCCTTCTGGCGGGAAAGGATCTTTCTGTACAGTGTCACTGCATCCGGTATTGCCTGGTAATCAAAAGGAGGCCGCTGAAACAACGGCCCGCCTTTTTCATCTTTTAAACGGCTTACATACTCCGCATATTTTTTTGCATCATTTTCAGAATCCGCGCCCCCTGTTATTTTACCGACCGGAATGCCGGGGTAACCATACCAGTGGTTCATTAAATCGATGTATTCTGTGGAGTAGGCACTTTGTTTGTTCGAAATAATGGCCAGCAGGCTGGCTTTCCGCTTATCCTGGTATTTATACAACATATCCAGGGCCAGCGCATCATCCACATCGTTGCCCATATCTGTTTCAAAGATGATCTGCGGGACATTTTTTTGCGCATGCAGGGACGCCGGCATCAGGCAGCACCCGATACTACACCATAATACTACTTTTACAAGAATTGCTTTTCTCATATCGCATCGTTTAAACTGTTCTATTTTATCATCCGCACGATCATCTCGTTCCGGTAGGGGATCGACGACTGGGCGCCCATCCTTGTTACTGAAATCGCCGCTGCATCGCAGGCAAACGCTACTGCCGCCTCCAGTGTCCTGGCTTCTGAAAGTGCCACGGCAAGCGCTCCGTTAAATACATCACCGGCAGCGGTGGTATCAACCGCCGTTACCCGGGTTGCAGGAATCCTTGTTACAACACCTCCGGAAAACAGAACGGCACCCTCCGGCCCCATGGTAATGATCACATCCGGGATCCCCATATCATGAATGATCCGGGCGGCTTTTTCCGCATCTTCCATAGTTGTAATTTTTACTCCGGAAAGCATCTCCGCTTCTGTCTGGTTGGGCGTTATCACATCAATATGCTTCAATACATCCTTTGAAAGACTTTCGCTGAAAGGTGCCGGGTTTAAGATTACTTTTATCCCGTTCGCTCTCGCAAACTCCGCGGTTTTCCGTACCGTTTCCATGGGTATTTCCAGCTGCATCAAAATAAGCTGCGCCTTTTTCAGCGCGTTCAGCGCATCTTTGAGATCATCCGCAAAAAGATTGGCATTCGCTCCGGCAGCCACCACGATGCTGTTCTCGCCCTCCTTATCAACCGTTATCAATGCCACACCTGAAGGAAACTCAGGATCCGACAATAAAAAGCGGGTATCAATTCCCTCTTCATCAAAAAGCTGGGAGGACTGTTTACCAAACACATCATTCCCCAGCTTTGATACAAACGCCACGGAGCCGCCCAGCCGGGCTATAGCAACCGCCTGGTTGGCACCCTTGCCGCCGGGGTTCATAAAAAAACTGCCCGCGATCACCGTTTCCCCCGGTACCGGAATATGATCCGCTTTCACCACCATATCCATATTGGTGCTTCCCACAACAATTATCTCAGGATGATTCATCAGAAATTCTTTACTATACTTATTTTAAAAAAACCGGCAGAAATGACTTTTGCAAATCGTCTGATAAAATTAGCCCTTCACATCTGCCATATATTGTTATAATTTTACAGATTTCTTATTTTCAAAAGCATAAAATAAATTAATTTTATTATAATATAATAATAATCAATTTATTGAATCATTAGAAAACATAAAATTTTATAATCTCAATTATAAAAATGATTGCCGCCGTAATTCAACTGATCAGTTCGCTTTCAAAATCGGAAAAGCGGGCCTTTAAACTTTCCACAAAAAAACAGGACGGGGAAAAACAATATGTGCAGCTGTTTGACCTGATCGACAAATATGATTTCAGGGATCATGAAACACTTAAAACCGCATTTGAGAACAGATTACCTGCCGCCTCCCTCGACACGACCGCACAATACCTTTTCCAGCAGATCACCGATTCGCTGGTAACGGCGAAAGCCAAAAGCGAAACAGTTCATAAACTCCTGCATGGACTGCAGCAGGTCTATCTCCTTAAGGAGCGCAATCTTACACAGGAGGCTTATAAATTACTGCTCCAGTTAAAAAAGATGGTTCCGCCCCAGGAATACCTCGCATTACAGTATCTGCTGAAAAGAGAAGAACTGGATTTCTATTCGGACCACGACTTTGCCGGCCTCACGGAAAAAGTGCTTATAGAACACCAGGGAACGGCACGCGACCTGTTGCGGGACCTCCGGAATATGCAGGAACATTATTCGTTATACGAATCATTAAAATACCGGGTAACCCGGGAAGCGAAACAGACACGCACGGATGCCAGGAAGACGGACGACCTGGTGTTAAGCGAATTGAGCATGGTGAATGCCCGGGTACGGCCGACCCTGGAAACCCAGCAACTGCACCTGCTGTTCCAGTCTTTTTATTTTATCCATATCAACGATTACAAATCCGCACTGAAAACTTTTTATGATCTGAACCGCCTTTTTGAAAAAAATCCCGACCGGTGGAAACATCCGCCAATAGATTACTACGCCGCGCTGAGCGGCATCCTCGACAGCCTCAGATCCATTAAGAAAACGAATGAAATCCCCTTCTACGTGGATAAGCTAAAGTGCCTGTGCCGGAAGCAATACCCGGAGCATTTCTGCTTCCTGATAAAAAAAACAGCGCTTATCTATGAACTGGCCTATCTCAATGATCAGGCGCACTATAAAGAAGCAACGGTTCATATCGCACAACAGAACAAAGAGATCTGGGAGGCTTACCGCTTCGCAGATCCGGAGAAACAAAAAGAGCTCTATTTTTATATAGCGCTCGCCTACTTCGGAAAAAGGAATTTTAAAAAAGCAATAAAATACGTCAACCAGGTAGTACTCGTCAAACGGGAACAGTACCTAAGTATTCCCTACCGCATCTGTATGTTGCTGAATCTGCTGATCCATTATGAGCTTAAGGATTTTGAATACCTGGATTATGAAATGCAGTCCTATAAACGTATCTTCAAAAGTAATAAAGCACTCTCGCTTACTGAGCAATTTATTTTTAAGACGATCCGGATCAACCCCTCGCTGAACAGGGATTGGAAAAATCAGCAACTCTGGAAAACAAAACTCGCCGCTCAGGAAAAGAAGATCGCAAAAGACCGGTCCGAAGCGGTGTTCTTAAAATATTTTGATTTTGTCGGATGGGCCCGGGCCCGATTTATATCCGGGAAACAAATTGCGCAGTAGCACTGGTATCCGGTAATGATACCTGCTGCAAACATTCATGTTACTTTTACTCTTTTCAGCTATAGCTGTTTATTGAATACCGATGGCCCGTTTTACCTTCTCCTTCCGGTTCCTGGCCACCGGTATTTCGTGCCCGCCTTCAAGGAGCAGCCGGTCGCCATCAATTTTTATCCAGCTTTTAATAAAATGAATATTCACCAGATAGGACTGATGACACCTTGTAAATCCTTCAGCGCTTAGTAATGTCTCATATTCAAAAATGGGTTTTGATGAAGTATGTTTGCTGTTGTTCTTCATATAGAAAATCGTATAATTATTATCGGCCTTACAGAAAAGGATCTCCTCAGGACTGATAAAAAGCGTTTCCTTATTTCCGGGAATAGCCAGCCGCATTTGATTTTTACTATTCATGGAGCGGATCAGGTTTGTCAGCCGTTCATTTTGCATTTTTCTTTCCGCATACACCACCGCCCTGTCTACCGCGTTTATCAGTTCGTTTATAGCTACCGGCTTCAGCAGATAATCAATTGCCGCAAATTTTATCGCCTGAATGGCATACTGATCATATGCGGTCACAAAGATCACTTCAAAATCCGGCGTTGCGATACTTTTAAGCAGGTCAAATCCTCCCTTTTCCGGCATTTGTATGTCTAAAAATAACAGGGCGGGATTTATTGTTCTTATAAGGAGCAGGCCCTGCGCTGCATTCGTGGCAGTACCAGCTACATAAATCTTCGGGCAATACTTATTGAGCAAGATGGTTAAATTCTCGATGTTGCTCATCTCATCATCCACGATAACTGCGGGTATCATTTATAGCCAATTTTTAAATACTAATAGAATCGAAGTTCCTTCAATACTGCTTTCTATTTGCAAGCTGATCAGCGCTTCTCCATAATCACGATTGAGTAAGCGGATCCGTTTCCTGGACAGACCAAGCCCGTATCCTTCTTTAAAGCCGCCAGTCCCGAATCCGGGCCCATTATCTATTATTTCGATCATCATGATACCTCCATTTTTAACAATGCGCAGGTGCAATTTACCCTGTCCGTTCATTTTAGAAAAACCATGTTTAATGGCATTCTCTACAAAGGGCTGCAATAAAAAAGGAGGAATGGTTGAAGTGAATAAGTCAATATTTTCATCGGTATCCAGGTTATAAAGAAAGGGATATCGTAATTGTTCCAGGCCCATATAAATTTCCAGGTTCTCCAGCTCTTTATTAAGTGCAATAAGGTCCGTTTGACTTTCATTGAGGGTTTCGCGCAGGAGCAATCCGAAGGACGACAAATATTTATTGGCCGCATCCAGATCTCCCTTATTGACCAGGCCCTGGATGGAGCTAAGTGCATTAAAGGTAAAATGTGGATTCAGAAGCGCATGAATGTTCTTCAGCTCTCCCGAAGCCTGTTCGGCTTTTTCATTTATCCGTGCCAGGGCTTTTTTCTGACGGCGGTATTTTGAAAGGAATATAAAGAATGCTCCGGCCAAAACCAGGAACGTAAAAATGACAGCCCTGAAGGCTGTCGTCTTATACCAGATAGATCCTATCGAAAAATGGAATTCCCTTATACTATTCCGTTGTCGTTTAAATCTTATACGGATCGTGTAAGCTCCCGGATCGAGATTTTTTAAAAGCAGGTATTTATTATCGTACTCATTCGGTGCCCAATCCCTTATCACCTGTCCATCAGCTACAAGGCTGTATTCAAGGGCTTCTTTCTTATAAATTTCCGCATCAATATCCAGTACAATAGAATTTTCATTATACGGTAATTTTAAACCTTTTTTCTGTGTGCCCCCTACATTATTGTATTGCCGATGCCATCCGATCTCCCCAGGGCCCTCAGCAAAAACAGCCTTCCTGTTTACAACGCCGGAAAACTCCTGTGGATTATTAGAAGTATACAAAAGATTGATCTCCGGTAATCGCCGCTGCCAATAAACAACCCAGGAGGCAATAATTTCCCCGTTATTGTTCCTGATATGGGCAACCAGGTATTCTCCCAAACCGGCACTATAAGGCCCCATCATTCCGATTTCGGGATTTATACTTCCGATTTCGGTTTGAGTAAAACGATTTATATGCGTCCAGGGGCTGACTACCGTCGCATTGTTTCGCAAAACACAGTACTCATACTCCCCGGTATTCTTCTTATTAACCTGGGGAGCCAAAAAATAAATACCCGAAGTGTCATAAACAAAATATAAAGGGATGGAATCATTAAGGGCAGCATCGATATAAATGTTATCCTGCGGGTTCCAATGGGCGATGCCGACAATTTTTCCCGTAAGATTGTCATAGATCCCATTGTAGGGGATTGCAACGCCCAATGTAGCATTTTCAGCGGTATTAAACGATGTGGAATAATTTTTCCAATCGATCTGCGAATGACCCTTTGTTACAATCAGGAGAAAATAAATAAGGATTAATTTTTTCATACCGTGAAGCTACATCCGTCCGGTCCCATTAAAAAGACGGAATGGGTATAAGGTACGAAATCTTGTGAATTCTGCTGCTTTTCCGAGGATCCGGTGTGGAGCTTTGCATAGGTTTTGTTTCAGTATGCTGGTTCCCGTTTTTTGACCAAAGAATGCGCTGCACCCTTATTTTAAAGCTTTTGCCTTTTTTGCCTGCAGCAACTCCTGCTGATGTATGCTTTCCTTATGAATGTCGTTGTAGAACGCCCGTACAAATGCTTCAGAAAGCTGCCAGGTCCTGCCCCGTTGGATCGCCGCATTCAGCACTTCGTCAAAGCGTGCAGACTGAACCACCCCGATCTTATGATCCATCTTATACATACCGATGGCACGTGCGGCCTCCATTCGCTGCCCCAGCAGGTCAATCAGCTGCCGGTCCAGTGAATCGATCTGGCTGCGGTAATAGCTGATGGTATCTTTTTTCAACAGGTCCTGAGCGCCTGCCTTTCCGTTGTAAAGACAGAAAAAAAAGCTTACACCGCATATTATTTTTTTTATCATAAAACAAATAATTGATCTATCCTACCGGCGGTCCCGTCCTTACATCCGGTGGGATATGTTATAAATTTAACCGGCCCATTCAACTACGGACCATAACCGCAATCAACCTACACTATAACGATGAAACGATTCATTTATTTTTAAAAGAAGAATAATCATATGCCGTAAATACAGTGAAATATTCTTTATATTCGCGGCGGTCCATTAACAAGTAATTCTCATTACTTCTCCCGTGATGTAAGTCCTGTTTGTCCGGCAGTTTAAATAAACGAGTCGCAACACTGTCTAAAATATAATGATAAAAACCGTGCAGCCTGTACGCCCGGAGATGGAGTATCCATTACAAACATACATAACTAATACCCAAGCAAAAAATGAAAAAGAACTACCTTCTGCTCCTCTTTTGTCTATACGGCGCGGGGGCGCTCCACGCGCAATTTACACCCTCAACCGAAAATATCCTTTATGTGAATAAAACTGTGCCGGGAGGTAATCACACAGGCAACAGTTGGGCAAACGCTGTCCCTGAGCTGGCCGATGCCCTCAAATGGGCCAACAACAACAAAAGCAACTGGACGGCCGCAAACCCGTTGCAGATCTGGGTGGCGACCGGTACCTACAAACCGATGTACAGTCCGGCAGACAACAATTTTGGAAATAATGCCGGCAGAGATAATGCTTTTCTCATGGTCGGCAATGTACAGCTCTATGGTGGTTTTGACCCTGACAATGGAATCACCGGTCTGACGGACAACCGTCTTCTCCCGGATTCCGGCTACGAAGGCACCGTGCTCAGCGGCGACCTGGGCGTTCAGAACAATAATGCTGATAACGCCTACCATGTGCTTATTTCCGGGGGTGAGATGGGGGCCGCCCGGCTGGATGGTTTTACCGTAACCGGTGGAAATGCGAATCAGGACGACGGCGTTGCACTGACTGTGGGCAGTGGTCCGGTTCGAAGGCATTTTGGCAGCGGTATGTATAATGTAAACAATGCCTCTCCTGCTATTACCCATAGTAGTTTTACCCGCAATTCGGCAGTGGGCGGTGGTGGAGGTATGTACAATTATCTGAACGCCTCCCCCATTATTACCCATAGTATCTTTTCGGAAAACACAGCAGATTATGGAGGAGGCGGTATGTTTAATGAAGTTTCTTCCGCAATCATCACCCACAGTATTTTTTTGAAAAACACCAGCGGCAGAGGCGGCGGTATACAAAATTTCCGTGAGGTTTCTCTGCGGGTAACCAATGTTGTGTTCAGCAGCAATACGGCTGACCTCGGCAGCGGGATTTACGACATCACCGGGAACAGCACATTTAGCAATATTACCCTTGCAAACAATAGCGCCCCCTACGGTCTTTATACTCTCGTCCAGCTTTATCTGAATAACAGTATTATCTGGGAACCCACCAATTTATCTGACTACACAACAACCTATAATAACCTTTTCAAAGGCAGCAGTAATACTACTAACGGCAATATAGACGCCACTGGTTTTTCGGAGACGGATATCTTTAACGACTTTGCCAATGGCGATTATAGCCTGAAAGCGGGCGCCCCCGCCGTCAATGCCGGTAATAACCAGTTATACGCTGATGCAGGTGGTAATTTAAATAATGATCTTGACTTTGCTGGTAATCCGCGTTTGGCCGGAGCCGCCATCGACATGGGTGCATATGAGCTTCAGGCGGCCCTTCCTGTAATGTTTGGTGCTATCAGCGCTGTTATAAAAAACGGACAGCTTTTGGTAAACTGGAACACCGAAACAGAAATCAATAACGACCGTTTCTTAATACAGGTTTCTCCTGACGGCGCAAACTGGAAAACGGTGCAAACGATACAGAGCAGCGCCAAAGAGGGCAACAGCAATACCGCTTTGGAGTACAGCAGCACCATACCCTTAACCACACTGAGCCTGGGCGCCGGGATTTTGCTGCTGGGGGTTCTGGCAGGCCGCCGCAGGTATATGTTTATAATAACCGTAGTTGTATGTGGTGCATTCGCTCTTTCATGCCATAAGAACGCCGCTGTGGAAGCGGCCGGAAATGGGACGCTGTTTGTACGTATTGTACAGGTAGATAAAGACGGTACAAAGCAGGTCTCAAAAGTGATGCAGGCGGTGCAGCAATAAAGTCAAATAAAAACCGGAATATCCTCGAACAATCAGGACATTCCGGGTTAGCAGCGGACCGGGAAATTAACGGACCTGGTTATTGAAGATTTTTTAAAGTTTGGTGAATTGCCGGACTGCCGCAATAGCGTATTGGAAAAAACCGAACTGCCAGCAGTTGAATTATAATTCATCCAAAGCTGGTTAGCCGGGCGTGTAAAACAAGGAAATACATTTGGTACCGTATTTCGCTAAGTAGAGCGGACCGGAAATGGTGCGAACTTAGTCATCGAGGATTTTTTGAAGTTTTGTGAATTGCCGGACGGCCACAATGTCATAGAAGATGACTAACGCCTGCTCACTGTATTGAAGACAGGCTTCAATTCGTTACTTCGTAAAGAAAATCTCATTGATCACATAATTATCTCCTTCTAAAGGAGACCTGTCATACTCATTTATATCAAAACCCGATCCTACCCGCCAAATATCAATTTCCGAGTATTTCGCCGCCATAATCATTGAAACAAGCGCAAACGGCTTTGGCCCTAACGGGGCGATTATAATACTATAATCTTTTCTTAACATCAGATATAGAGCATTCAAAGATCTCTCCAAACCCAACAAATCATCAAAAGCATATGTAGTCACTTGATTCTTACTTTCGCTCAAAATATTATGGTTATTGAGTTCAACCTTCTCGGAAAAAAGAGGATCTAAAGTCGGCTTTGTATAGAAGATATGACACACTTTGGGATCTAAGTGTTCTATTATTCCTTCCGCCTTATTTTGCTCATATCCCAAACATACAATTAATGCCTTAGGTTTGTCAGTAGGAACCACATATTTACCCGGTAGAGGGGCAATCTCCGAATTTGGCTTTGGGAGTAGTGGTTCTGAAAACTTTGAGGGAGTGTAGCTAAAGATTACTCGAATATCATTTCTATCTAAAATCCTATTAGACAAAAATAGTATTATCGAATAGTACCAAGACTTAGTCATACAAGAATAATCCACCAAAATAGTAAACGAATCAGCGATATTATTAGAAATGCACTCCTCCAGTAGAGCATAAATTTGCTCGCAGTTATGGACGACTTTGCAGTCGAACTCAGCAAACTCCGTTTTTGTTTCGTCTTTAAAGCACAACATAACGGACTTTTTAATATTGACCTTGGATCTAACTCTTTCATAAAAAGTTAATACCCTTTTTTCGTGGTTCCCTCCTAAAAGAAAAAGATCAACAGTTGCTCCTTCAATGTCAGAGATTTCACTCTGCTTTCCGTATTGTAATTTCATTTTAATCGAACAGAGTTTTTTGATTTAAATAACGAATGCCGCGGATGCACTCTGAAAGTTTAGCATCTGGATAATTCCTTAACGGGAGATCATACAACAGACTAAATAAATATGACAACTTGAACTTTTTCTTACGGATTCTAAAATCAAATCCGTCATCTTGCGAGTCCAATAATATTATCGCGCCTTGCGAAATTGCTTTTTCGAGAAGAAAAACTATGTCATCAGAGACGTCAGTTGATTTTTCATCAACAAGAAACGTACCCTTGGGGTCCATAATAAACTCTTGCCCAAGGACTTGATTGCGAAAATAGAGCCCGATTTTATCGATAATATCTATTAAGGGTAGGTTTGTGTTCTTCCCAACTGGTATATTGGCAATAACATTCTTGAACTTCAATGCTGCGCTGTAAAGTTCATCGAACTGAAGTTGCTTGTCCGCGCCGTTATCAGAAGCCTTAAGCAAAATTGAATTTATTATTCCTATCAACCATCTTGGATTACCATCACATATTTTCATCAAGACCTCTAATCCCGAAAACAGATCATTCGTTTTTTTTCTACTACGATATAGTATTTTATTTTCTCTTGGGGTCAGATTGATTTCGTCGATATAAAAATTTCGGAAGTAGACTATGGGCTTTATCTTTCGAAACAATGTATCTCGCAATTGTTTATCTTCCATTAGCGGATGGTCTGGTTTTATCCGTCTGCCCTCCAGAAATTTAGCAAACGATGCATCCTTTCCCGCTAACTCCATAATCTTTTTGTGAAAGGTCGATCCTTGCTTATAAAGATTTGAGCTATTGTAAACCTCATTTGAACCGAAGAAATCCGCTGCCTTTTTCCCATTAAATTTTTTTCGCAAAAGCGAATCAATAATTTGTAATGAAAAGGTCTCACTATCAGATGAGTTCCACATTTTTATTATTTGCATATCATTTCCAGAAGTAGCGGCATACTCAGACTGAAGCATTTTCTCAAGCTCATGAGATAAAATGGGGCTAGCGCTTAGTTTATATAATAAAAATTGCTTTCTGCTTCTTAAGGAGCGGAATAATTTGTCTTGTAACCAAGTGGGAGCGAACTCCAGCTCATCGAAACAAAGCGCCCACTTCTTTTTCCCACTTAGGGAATAAATACGTTCAAAAATGGGAATAACAGACTCCACTGAGGTTTCAAAGCTCAAATTGAAATATGGATAATGAGGCACCCGATCCCCCTCTTGATAATTAAATATCAGATTTTGGACTAACTGATTAACCTCATCAACACGTTTATTTAAAGCTTCTTTCACAAAAGGCAATTTAGGTATTACATTATTTAATTGCCATGCATCGATTAACGCTTTACATAACTCAATTTCATTTGATTCAGAATACTTTATCTGTTCATCAATGATATATTGAAAAGTATCACAAAGTGAAGTGAAGACATTACTATTAACTGAAAATAATGAAATAATCCTATCAAACCCATTAAATCTCTCAAGTTGGGTGCTGTAAGTATTATTCTTCACATCCCAATATATGTCGGTTGAAATATAGACCGCATAAAAGGGAATGGTTTGTCTAATTGATATCGCTCGATCATCATTCCAAGATTTTAGAGCCGGAATTGTGAGCATTTTCATTAGAGTAGTTTTCCCACAACCTCGGGCTCCAAGGACCACTGAGTGGCCATCATGAATCAACTTATTAAAGTTATCCGACCAAATAAAAGACTCACCGACCTGATCGGGTTTCAAGTGCCTTGCATTATATGCTGGGTATATACTATCAACCTTCATTAGACATCATTTTTCCTATATTAAATAATTTACTTGGTTTAAATCCAATACGTTTGTCAAACTGAAGTTGCACCTTTTTCAACGCCTCTTCTAGGAGAACCGCTTCTGTCGGAATTAAATTAGGCAAGTCCGGTACTCGCTTAATCATTTCATCCCATTCTAGGACGTTCTTATTATTAATCGCAGTTTGAAGATCATTTACCAAGTCGTCTATATTCCGTTCATTTCCGAATCCGGTGAAAGTTGGAAAAGCCGTCTCATCCTCAGGTTGACTCCATCCAGTGTTGGGGAAAAATGTCCAAGTATTAATTTCGCCTTTACAAACTCCTTCTTTTTTGAGAGTAATTAAATGAAATGTGTTCCTAACACTGGTATACATTAAATTGCTATAAGATGAAAAGCTCCCAGATGCAAAAACTGGAAGTCTGTGACCTGACTCTGTATTATGGTACCTCAACAATGGATCATGCTTATGCCCATGAATAAATAAATCAAACCCATACTTGCCGAGAATATTAAGCAACGATTCCCCATTTTGAATCTTATCAAATTCTCCCAATTTAGCTCTTGAATGCTCAATTGGGGGGTGATGGCTCATTGCTATTTGTATCTTGCTGCTATCCGATTTGGCAAGATAGTCTTTAACATGCTCCAAAAGTCCGTCGTCAACTTTACCTACTTTTGCAGCGCCTTTATTATGATGAAAGTGTGAGCTGTTTATTAAAAGTATGCGGCAGCATTCACGTTCTAAAAATACACAGCCATTACTCCAAAATGCTTGTTGTTCTGACTCATCCGTTATGGGAAACCCTCTTTTTATTCCTTTCGCAATTTCGAGGGTATAATTGGAGGTCTTCTCATAAACGTCAACATCATGGTTCCCGACGGTTGCAATAATCTCGCTTGACTTTAACGCTCTGTGAATCTCCAAGGAGAATCCCCAACCTGATATGAACCCCTGCACATTCGCCTTATCAGTAAAATCGCCAGGACATAACGTAATATCGACAGCCGCAATTTCGTCATTTGCTATTTTTTGCAAAAGATCGTCTACAGGATGATCATTAGAAGGTGTGCGCAATTTATCAGTTAAAAGATATGTTTCATTTTTACCTTCATCCGCTCCGTCTACAGACCTTCTTGTTGGATGACAATGTAGGTCACTAATAATTGCAAGCTTTATAGTTTGGGGTTCCATTTGTCAAAAATTATGTACGATCAACTCATTGTATATGCTTCGCGTTTTAATTCGTCCGCCAACTATACTTGGTCGCGAAAGAACTGTTATTGTGCCAACATCTCGATATAGGGATTCGATTGAATGATGACTTGCATTCGTCAAAATAAAATAGGCCTTTTTTTTAGTTATTCGTTCGGTCATTTGTTTCAATCTTTCTTGGTCAGTCCAGGAAAACAGTTTTTGATTATATTCGATGAACCCATTATTTTCATGGGCTACAGTATAAGGAGGGTCCAAAAAAACAAGATCCCCTTTTTTGACCTCTGTCAATGACTGATCAAAGGATTGAGTTGAAAAAACAGTATTTTTTAGTAGTCGACTAACATTGGTCAAAAGCTCAGCGGTAACTACATCTACGTTTGGTCTATGTCCATATGGAACATTGTAAACTCCATTCGCATTTACACGATAGATTCCGTTAAAAGAAGTGCGGTTTAAATATATGAATCTAGCAGCCTTTTGAAGATTACCGCGGGGATTATATTTTCTAATTTGATAATAATCCTCTTTTGTGTTTTTCAATTGTTTTAAAATCCTGATAACCTCTGAAGGATTATCCTTAATCTGTAGATAGACATTTATCAAATCTTCATTTGTATCAGAAAGATAAAACCGTCTTTCAGACTGTTTCAGTGTTTGTTTAATGAAAAAAAATACAGCCCCACCTCCAAGAAATGGTTCATGGTAATTGTTAAATTTTGCCGGTAAAAAACGAGCTAAATGATCCCTAGTAAACCAACGCTTAGAACCAGTCCACCTTAAAAATGGCAGTATATGATCGTTAATTTCTACACTCATCGACGGCTAAAATAGAAACGGTCTAATTGTTATGCTGTTATTCTTCAACACCTACTCTATTATAAATTATTGATTGATACGTACTTGCAAATTTATTTTAAACAAATTTAATTGATTCATCTGAAAAAGAAATACAAACACCCTGGGGAAAAATCACTCAAACAGGAAAATTGCGAAAAATAGTCCAAGCCATCTGTTTCTATCCTTATGGGAGCGGGCCACGTCTATCGTTTTATTCCACGCACAATATTCTCTGCATCTCGTATTGCGTTATTAGTCAATTTCCTCTGCCAAATCTTTTTTGAAGGGGTCCAATGAAATTTTCGATCATTCAATTTTGAAAGTGTCTCCTGATCCGGTCTTCCCTCAAACTTTACTTGTACCCTATCTTCCAGGTAGTTGTGAATCAACTTAACGCCATTTATATCTTCTATTTTCTCTCCATCTTGCTTTGCCAAAATTGCTTTTGCCTCCAGCATTGCCACTCTGCTGCGGAGGCGTCTTATTTCAGCGTTATTATTGGTTAACTCAAAAGATTTATATCCAGTCCTATTTGCCCAATCTGGTGTAAGTATTTCATGAATTGCCTCCTCAGACATGCCCAACTCCTTAAGCTGTCCGTTGACATTTGCTCCCCCTTTTCTGATTACTTTATTCACTGAGACCATTAACCTCTGTAATTCTTCCCGATCCGCCAGTTTTCTTTTTGCCTCCTCCAATTCCGATATATGCTCTTTGGGTCTACGTGTTATCGCCTTTAGAGCTCGGTCACGCCAATCTCTGAATTCCTTGTACTTGCTCTCTTCCCAGCTTCTGTATTTTTGCTGCCTGGCTACAGGAAAATTTGCCGGGCCGGTGACAGCGCTACTTGCCAGCCGGCTGTGGCTCCCCAGCCAACTCGAAAATAAACTTTCATATTTCTGCCGGTACCTGGATAAGGTTTCATCCAGAGGATCTCGTTGCACTGACGCAGGATATTTATCCCTGATTTCTTTCAGGTCATTACGTAACTCTTCTCCATATTCCTTTAGAGTATTTTCTGCTCTTTTATCCGGATCAAATGAAGTAAAGGAATATGCCGTACGCGCTAATTCCCGAAAGTGATCCAGATTTACATCGAGTGTATTTTTATCCATGGTCAATTAGTTTAAATTCATTAATTCTGACATAAAATCACTAGCTTCTGCACCTGTAGCAACGCTAAGGTCGGCTATAGCGCCTCCAATATCAGTCATGGTAATAGCGATCCATTGAGCAACCTTCTTGAACAAGCCCTTTTGCCTCAAAACAATCGAAGGTGCTTCGATCCCAATCCTTTCAGCGTTTTTTAGCAATGCTTGCTGATCATATTCTTTCATTAGAGCAGGTCGGTGTATCCACCGGTAAGCAGAGAATCTTGCTAAAGAGGAACACTTTAAGATTACACCCTTGTCTGCCTCTGACAATTTACTTTCCTGAACCTGCTTTTCGAAAGATAGTAACGAGGTTTTTAACCCCGGATAGCCTAAACTGTCCGTCGGAGAATGTTGCAAAATCGCAAATAACTGCTGCAGTCTTTGCTTAACGGAGTCGCCCCAATAAGATCTGTTGATAAATCCTGTGATGTCCGTAGCCGCACTAATTACAATTTCAGGAATAGGATCAAAGTGAGAAGCACCCAAACCGGGCCATTCTTTTCTTTGGTAAAACCTCCGAATAACATTGCAAGAACCGGTAAAGGAGAATCCTCTCTCCAGTTCCCTCTGATGCTCAATAGAATCCAGTATTACATTATGCCAGTATCCGAAACTATCATGAGGATTAGCCGGATTATTAGGCTTGTCGTTTGCGACCAGCAAAGAAGGTTGAGGCTTTGTATTTTTATTACAGCCTGAAATAGCAAATACAAGGGCTACACAAGCCACGAAGCAGGAATAAACGGTTTGTTTCATTTTTTTAATTTATAGGTGAAAAAATAGGAGCAAGAAATATTGTGAATCTCCTCATTTAATTGGCACCCAAACAGGAGTATGAAATCTCATATACCTTTGCCCTTTCTCTTAAAAGAGTCGGTCAGGACCTTTCTGGGTGACCTTAAAATACCAGCTGTATGCTGTAGTTGTTTTTCAAAAATTTTAAAATCGTGTGACAGTTGAACTGAAATTTCCTGATAAAATGATTTGCTTTCCTGATCAGCATTCTCCAAAATATGGTGCGTTTCTATTTGAGACACAAGTGTCTGAATTTCCGACTCCGTATTCAAGATTATGGCGTTTCCGAGTTCGGGACCCCTCAACGCCGGAGCAAGGCAAAGCTGACCATCAGGTTCCCGGTGAATAAGATATTGCTGACATAGCTCCAGATTACAGACTCCATCTTCGGTTTTCCAGCTTTCAGGTAGAGGAATTAACCCAACATCCAGTTTAACAGGAATGCCTCTATTAAAATCATTACGGCCAATTTCGCCAAAGGGCAATTTCTTTTCATCAGGAAAGGGAAATCTATATCCAAATTCATGCTCCGGTTTTAAATACAATGCAGGATCACTGCTATAGTCCGACCGAGATAAGAGCCCCGCGTCAAATGCTTTTGAGTACTTTTCATAGGTCACATAATATAGATTATACATGGTCCCTATCTTTATATCATTTCCTTTGTATTTTACATATTCTCCCATCGTTATTATTTTTAATTAATAAAATAATCCAATCCGGCTCCATACGCTTACTGGCAATTCCCATACATTCTGGGTCAAGTTCAAAGCCGATTTATAGATCAGTAATTAAATCTCATTCCTCCAAAATGTCTCCATTAGAATAACACCTGTTGTGGCTGCGGCATCAAAGGGTAATTAGCCGTTAAAACTTCTATTTTCTTCTTCTGGCTGCCGTGTATCGGATTAATCGACACAAGCTGCTCAAACTGAATATTATTCCATTGGTATTTATCGGTATAAGTTTTCAGTAATTTTGATGGATAAGATGAAAGCAGGAATTTCCCTTCGATGCCGGATAGCATTGCCAGCAAATCCTCGAAATCTTTTATTGTATAACCTTTATAGTGTCCCATATTTGAATTGAAGTAAGGCGGATCGCAGTAAAAGAAAGATTCCGGGCTGTCACGTGAGCGGATTATGTAAAGAGCGTCCGCATTTTCAAGTTGGACTTTTTCCAGTCGCTGACTATAGAGATCCGTAAAATCCTTTTTATTAAAGTAAATTTTCCGGGAGGTGCTGTCTGCTTCAATATCATAGCCCCAAACTGTGTCCAGTTTTCCTGCAAATCCCTGAGACGATAAGACCCAAACAGCCCAGGCCCTTTTAACAGGAGAAAAAAGTTCAGGATTGGTATATACAATCCATGCATGCTGGTGGAGTCGCCTGCTGTGCAACGTGTTGTTTATTTCAGCCAACAATTCCGTAAATTGATCTTTTATCACTTGGTAAAAATTGATTAGTTCACCATTTCTGTCATTAAGTACTTCAACTTCAGATGGTCTTTTAGCGAAGAAAACAGCAGCACCACCACTAAACGGCTCGGCATACAATGTATGCCTCGGAATGAGGTCAAGTATAATCGGTGCCAATTTCTGTTTTCCGCCATAGTAGGTTAGCGGCGTTTTCATTAAATTCTTAAACTTTTATATTGTGGTGTTTTTAAAGTATGTGTCTGACCAAATCCATCGGAGGCCAGTTTCTTATAAGCGAGGCTAAAATCACCTCCGCATTCAAGCATTGCGTATACTGCATAGGGCCGATAGCCTGCTTTGGGAACAAATTCAGTGCTCGTACTAAAAACAGAAAAATAATTTAGCTCATGATTAAAACTGCCTGAACTCCGCTTATCTGTTTCACCCGGCCGTTTAAAAAATGTGCGCTTTCCTGTTTGACCGGTGACCGTCCAGCCATGTTTTTGTAATAATTGAATCACATCCCCTCTGATATTATAGTCATCCAGCGGACTCAGCCAGCCAGCCGGACGGTTTTTGGGAGGTATTCTTTCAATCTTCCGCTCCTGGTATGCATTGAAGCGTTGGGAGGCTTGTAATAACACCTCCCGTTCTTTTTTTGATATAACTGGAATTTGCCCAAAATCTGATTGAACAAATTGATATCCGGGCGTAGGGGGTACAACGATATAACCACCAATCCCCCGCGTTTCAATAAGCACTTTCACTTTCTCCTTTGGATTGAACAACTTCTCCTGATCAGTCGTCGGGCGCCTGGCAAGTGGCTGATTGGAACCAATATCAGCACAACGGTAGTAAATATGGGCACCGCCGGAGCGCGATCTCGCAATTACGACCTTATCTATAATTCTCTTATCAACTCCCGTTATCTCATCCCAAAGTTTTGCAACAAGATCCTCCTGAAGATAATTTTTGGAATCAATATCAATAGCTTCCAGGTTGCCGCTCGATGCTCCCGTTACTAGGGCCACGCCCTGGGCTGCCGGATGACGGAACATTTCAGAAATTTGAGATTGATCCGGCCGGGTATCCTGAAACGATTTCCATTTACCTACGCTCTGCTTTAGCGCATCAGTAGCTATCACCGATAGTCCAAGAGCGCTATATTTTAATGCCGTATCCAATAGATCATTCATAAAAGCTGTTTTTGAATTTATAGTTTATGACCTCTTTTCCCCTGCAGCTGAATGCTGCGTTTGCCAGATTTCCTTTTTTGTTCAATTTTATCCCCTGCGGAGTTTTGTTTTTGAGATTTTTCTTCGGTAACACTTTTCTTTAAATCTTCCAATAATTCCAAATATGCCGGTGTGGGAATAATCCGGCTATAATCCTTTTCAACCGGGTTGATCAATGTTGAATTCCTGAAGTAGTCAGCGAGCAGCATACAATTATCCTGACGGCCATAACCGGTAAATCCGGAAAGGTCAATCTTTGCCTCTTTTTCAAGCTCACTAACAGGGATGTACGATCTCAGATGAATTCCGGGTTGGGAAATGATTCCCTTTTCGCCGAATTTCTTAGCCGTAACTATTTCCGATATTTTTCCGTGATGGCGATAATTTAACCGGGCGGATGAAATCCAGTTCTTTGCGGAACGCTTCATTTCCAGATCCTTGTCCATTCTGTTGATATCTGAGTTTGCTAAAAGGAATCTAAAAGCCTCCGGTAAATTATAAAAATGATACCGTCGGATCTCCTTTGTTGCGGGCGAGATCAGTGGGCTTTCGGTCATTTCAACTTCATACTTCCACCGATTGTCATAAAGCTCTTTGTGTTTTCTATTTTCCTCTAAACTATAGAGCCAGTCCTCCGTCATAAATTCCAGGTGAAGTCCAATACCATATCTTGAATCATTTACCGCCAGGGCTAATTCCAAGTATTGCGAACCGGGGTCATAATTATTTTGAAAATAGAAATCAAAATCCGTAAGATTTTCAAAGTCCCTAACAGTTTTCTTACCAAAATCCATGTAAATCCCCTCTAATATGGAACATTGTTCGTAGACCTCAGTCCCCAGATACGGGAGTCGTGAAATTTGAAGAATCGTCTCTGAGTTATCAGGTGAAACAATGCTCCCGGAGTTATAATAATTACCCGTTTTAATTTTATGGTATACGCAATCAAATCTCCGGACATCTCTTAAAATCAGTTCTTCCACTGCCTCCTGAATCCCGCTATAAAAATTCCATTCTTTAAACGGAACAGGAAAATTCTGCCCTGGAGTTCGTGCTAAAACGTCTGTATAATCATTTCCTGTGAGTTCCAGGATATATTTGAATTCATTTTCCATGTCGTTAGCATATGAGATAAACAAGAGTCTTCGCTTTCAGTTCTTCTTTATAGCCTGGGTCCTTGAGTGCCTGGTGGAGGGACGTTTCTTTCGGATCTGATTCGCTTTCGCTGAACTTCGTCAGTTTTCTCGGCCAAATCAGCTTTATTTTCTACTTGACGTTTCTTAAACGCTGAGTCCAGCATTATCAGCAGTTGAAGAGCACCCTGATTATTATCAAAGCTCATATACATTCCTTTGCCAGCTTCATTCACTTTCTGATACTTAGATAGCACCACGGCGTCTTTTAAATTATCGATAAGCTCCGCCTTTCTTAGATAAAAGGGATAGGGTAGTCCACTGGCAGTGTCCTGGTCAAACAGCCGCTCTTCCAGGCTGAGTAAGTTTTCAATTCCTTTTTCAACATCATAGTGTGATTGCTCCTGAATGACTTCATCATTCAACAGATCCACTTTCGCTACAGCGTTTTGCACTTTTTCCCAGGTTAACCTTAGCGTGTATGACGATTGGATCTGCTCCCCAATATTATGCTGTTGCTTCTGGTCCATATTTAGGAGTAGCGTCAGAAATCCATCATAAGGAATCAGGTCAGTATAATGGGAATAATCATCGTTCCTGTAACCCGGTTCAACAAAATAATTAGCCAGCAATAAATGTTCATCGCTATCATTGTAATTTCCCAGGGAGGAAAGATCTATTTCCGCTTTCTGTTCTAATTGACCTACCGGCAAGTGACACTTCAGGTGGATACCCGGTTCTGGCACATTTTCTCCTGTATCCGGATTTTTTATTGCAAGAAGCTCGGCAATTGGTCTTTTATCCCTTCCGGACAGTTTAGCTCCAGAAATCCAGCCATTTTTTTTCGAAATGATTGCTAAATCCTTATCCAATCCGCTGATATTTGTTTTTAACAATTGCCGGAATGCCAGAGATAGTTTGTGAAAATGATAATTTTTTATATCCTGAAAAGTGTTTCCTTCAATTGTATCCTCTACAATCTCAACTTTATATTTCCAGTCATCATCAAAACCCCGTTCCTGTTCATAATAGTTTAACCTATGCTCCCAGTCAGTAATTGCCTCATCCACGTCAATATTGAATCCGGAATTGGACTCGTATGAGTAAGATCCCAGAAGTAAAAATGGACTTTCAGGGTCATAGTCACGAAACCCTTCAAACTCAAATCTGGTTCTTTCCTCAAAATCCGCAATTGGCCAGTCCTCAAAACTGAAATAAATACCGGCGGTTGGGGAAGCGTCGGGGGAATCTTCAAATGAAATCCGGATGACCTGTAGAAGCAGCGCTTCAGTTTCCAATGAATGAATGGATGCTATTTCATGATATTTTTTGTGTTCAGAAGTTTCAAACATTTGTTCAAACGATCTGATATCTTTCAATATTAAAGCATCCATTGCCTCATTTATGGACATAAAGAGATTGGTTTCTTTAAAGGGAACATGAGTGACGTATTCACCATTGTTTCCCTCGTTCTTACCATAATCTTTGCCTTCTACTTCAAGTTTATATTTGAACTCATTTTCCATTCTAAGCAATTTTAGATCGATTTACCCCTTTGTATTCCTGCTTCCTGTACAACTCGAGGACTCTTATTGGGCTTCAGGGTTTCTGAATCAGGGTTGGAATTTTTTTTTTGATTATCGGAATTTTCCAATGCGTTTGATTGTTCGTCAGCTGAAGGTTTGCTGCCATTGTCTTTTACAAAGCTGACGCTTGCCTGCCTCGTGTTCTTTTCCTGCTGGATGCGCTCACGGGCTTCCTGAGTCCGGAATTGATCATGGTAAAGCAGTTTCCCCTCTGCATCCATAAAAGTAAATGTCCCCCGTTCGGGATTTGCCCTGACGAATACCTGACTGTACTTTTCCTGGTTCACTGGGGTAAGTGTTATTTCCCGTCCTTCAGACATGTAGGCTGCAGCAGAGATCTTTTGCCTTTCAGAAGAAAGCTCAACAAAATCAAAATCGCCTAATTTAGTAACCAGATCGAAATCTCCATATCGTTTGGTAAGATGGTTCCCACTGTCCGTCTTTTGATTAAAATCCAGCTGAATCCAGGCTCCATATTTTTGACTTTGGTCATCAAAATACGTTTTGTGTACTGCTCTTGGTTGTTGCTGATCCACCATTAAGATATAGGCTTCATTAATGCTTACTCGGTCTGCAGCTTTAAACCATTGGCTTACGGTTGTTCCATCATCGTTATAAAAGGTCGCTTTAAAACCGTTATAGTAGGCCTTGTTATCCTTAATCTTGATTTCAGGCTCAAAATCCATCCGCTTATTTTCAATGACTTCTGATGAAAATGGGCAGATTTCGGTTTTGCCTGCCGCAACAGCTTCATCAATTTCTTTATCAAAGCGATTGCCAAAACCGGCTTTATCGATTCTATTTTTGACGCTTTCAATGTTTTCAATTATTGTTTCCATATTTTTAAGATTTTATAAAGTGAATAAATGAATTATCGCCTAACGCCTCTTTTTTGATTAACTGCCATTTGACGGCGTGATCTTTGAGGTAGGCGACGTACTATTGCTTTGTTTTGTGACGGAGCAGCCTTTGCTTGTCCCGGACGGCTTTGTTGATTGTATTGGTGATTCACCGGTTTAAGATCTACATTCCGGTCTGGTGTGATTAACCATTTTGCTGCTGCGAAGCCGAATTTTCTTGTTGCATCCAGGACATTAGCGGCAAACATGAACGTGTTTCTCAAAAGTCGGATGTATGGGTTAGGATAGATCTGGCGTATCAGGTTGCGATGCTGACCCCGAATAATCCTGAGTTCTGCCTTTTTGTAAAGATTTAGACGCTTATTTTTATTCTTATTCAGGATATGTTTGTAGATATCTCGTTTTGCTTTCATGAAGCTTCGATCTTTTGTGATGTTACTACCATATCGCTGTGCGAGTTTGTCCTCGATCCGTTTCCAGGATTCCAGGTCTTTGTCCATTCTGCTTTTTTGCGATTGTTCTTCCATGTTGATCATTCTATAGGTTTTGTAATAATTTTAATTGGCCGCCATTTCCTGAGCAGTCGTCAATTGGGGTTCCCTCACCCTTAGTAGATGCTTTCCTTTGAGTTTGCAGGTTAGTACCCGATCTCCATTTTTCTCGAAAACCTCAATTACAAAATATTTCCCATCGGCAATCGTGAACTGATCAAAGGCTAGGACCATATTAACAGGATGGTCGAGGGTAGATATTCCGTCGGAAGTCATTTTTTTATACAGTGGCTGAACCTCTTTTTCTGTTACTGAAGCGCGCTTTGTTTTCCGTTTATCCCGGATATAGGTTCTTGCAAAATCGATATGATATGGTAGTTCGGCGTTGTTGGTTACAGAAAGTTGAAAGAATAGCACTCCATCTTTGAGGTAGGTTCCGTGCAGTGACAGCCGGGATCCGCCTTTCTTTTGAGAATGAGGCCATTTGCGAATCGCCTTCATGCTTGCGATTCTTTCAGAATATTGTTTTATCTCACTGTCATTAAGCCGGTCTTTTACAAATTTTACAGGAGAAGAGTTTGCTGCACCATTAGTTCCATTTGTTAAATCAATGGTAAGGCGAGCAGGTTGTGGAGTATATTTTAATGCAAAAGCATAAACCTTTCCGTCCGCTGTAAAAACATGCAGATTGGTGGGACTGATATTTTCGAAAGCGGCTTTCAACTTCAGGACGTTGCTAACATCTTTTACCACTTTTGTTAAAATGTCTTTGCTTCCCCGATCTATACTTTTGATTGCTTCCGGGAAAATGAGGACACTGGTTTCAATATTGGTGATGGATAGTTCCATGGGCGCGATCACGGTTGGTATGTATGACTGCTCTTGCGCATGAATCGCAATAGTTGTCGAAAAGCAGATGGCAAATAAAAATAGCTGTTTGAAATAGTGTAACATGGCTAATGAATATTTAATATGAAGAATTATGAATTATTTTTATCCGGAGCAATCAGTAGCGGGTATCCAGCTTTTACCACAACTTTTACCAATTTCACCTTTCGGGAAAGGAGGTTTTTAGCCGCTTCAATGCCTGCAGATGCTGCTTGTGCCCCGATTGAGGGGTCAAGGCTTCCAATACTTAAAGACTGAATGGCCCTTTCTGAACTTTCCTTTGATGCATCCCGGTTAATGCTGCCGGGGATACGGATACCAGGCAGACCATCCATATCATAGGCAATTAGTGAAACAGGATATATTGAATTGCCTTTTCTGATTGAGCTGAACGTGACCCCAAGTCGTTCTCCATTTAAAGTGCAGGTTCCAAAAACAAAGCTCCCTTTTGGAATTAATTGGCCCTGGATATAAGCATCCTGTTCCAGGCGAATTTTTATGGTGCCACCGGTAACAAGTGTTTGACTCTCATGCACAACAGCCTGGATTGCATTTTGATCATCCGAAAAGGAGGGATCTTCATCATAAAAGCCAGAGGAGACGACTGCAGATTTATTCAGATCATCATTAGTAAACACATCACTGATCTCCTTTTCCTGGTTAACTGTTACGGGGAACACGTTTCCTTTATTCTCCAGCGATTGCTTCTTTAAACGCTGACTGACCCGATCAGGATGTTGTACGTCGAGTATTTTATCCAATAAATTACCGGCCTGCATTAATTCGGGGTTGGTTTCAGCAGGCTGAGAAAGAGACTGCATCATCGACTCCAGACGTGCTAATTCGGCTGTGTTTTCTTTGGCTGAGACGGGAACCTGTGAGTTGGGTTTCACAGGAATTTCATCTGGATATTCAAGCCTCTTTTGCAATTGTTGAATTTTTTCTTCCATTTGGGCTTCTCTCGATTTTTGAAGCTGTTCGTTTAACGGAGGAATAGAAGGATAAAGTGGTATATCGGGTGAGTAACTAAAAGCATTATTTCCTTGCGGAAATGCTGACCGGGCGGAATCTGGCTTCCAGGAGCCAAAAGGGTCAGAGATTCCGGGTTGACCGGAATCTCTGGGAGCCCGTTCGTACAAGCTTAACTTGTCCGTTTTCTGTTGATCATTTACTAAAGGGTCAGGAAGTGTTGTGCTTAAGGCGCTGCTCTGTGAGTTTTCCGTCTGTTCATTTCCTTTGCCGCCGCCAAGGGCATAAAAGAGAAAAACGATAAAGGGAACCGTAAGGACAGGGATCATCAATAAGAACTTTCTCTTTCGTTCCTGGATGAGTAATGTGTCTTGCATTTTTATTTTTTTATTTGATTAGGGAATGATTGTTTTGAGATTTTTTCGGCAAAGGCAAGGCTATCTAAGAACCCTGGCCGCTCTTTTAAAAACTGTTCATATTGCTTTCTGCCCTCTGGTGTTTCGAAGAGACTGTCAATGAACACCCGGAAGCGGGAGAAAACAGCGGTATCGGTGATCATTGGGAATGTAACAGGTTCTGACGGCCGGATCAGTCGAGGCAATGGCTGTTGCCTTATCTTATTTGAGGTAGAAATACTCTCCTGGCCCTCAAATAGTTCAACTATTCTGTAGGTGCTTGTGCCCCCAAGAACAAGGCAAAGAACAAATAAGAAAATTTTCTGCTGTTTTTTTTCCCAATGCCTCGTTTTCCGATGCATCCATTCCGCACAATCTCGCTGGCCTTTTGCACTTCTTTTACCGATTTGATGAAATAGGTCCGATTGTGTACCAAGCTTTTGTATTCTCCTTTTTATTTTGAACATGATTTACCTTCTTGTAGTGGAAAGAATATTGTTGTCTATGGTGAACCATTTTTCTATAAGAAAAGCATGTGGATTATTATCGCTGCGTTGATTGAGTTCACGCAGATAGCCTTCTGTAATAAGGTTACGCGTAATGGTGGCACTCGAGCGAATGACTTGCTGTTTCCCATAAAAACGGAAATGATATGGATATTGATCCAGATTAAGAGAAATGCTATCATAAATAACCTGCTGACTGATGTTACCGCTTACAATGCTCGCATAAAATCCTTTTTCTTTCAACGCATCGTATTGTTGTTTTGCACTTTCATCTGCCAGGTATAGCGCCCTGCGAATACTCTCTTCAATAGCCTTATCATCAGGCGAGAAGGAAAAAAAGCAGTCATGAAAAGTCCGAATGTGGTCTCTTGCTTCTACAGCAAGGTTGTTTTTTCGACTGGACGCCGTTGCCTGAAGCGCTTTACCATTAGCAATAACATAAATAGAGCTTTGCGCCTCACTCACTTTTTTAATGCAGTAGTAAAAGCAGAACCCGGCAAATAAGGTACTCGCAAGGATTAGTACAGCAGTAAACAATCGAATATGCTTAAAGGCGGTGTCAATATTTTTTAACTGTTTGATCATGTTCCCATTATTGTTGTTGTAAACAGGAACAAAAGTGAGCTTACAAAAAGGCGGTTATTGTGAGATTTTGGTAGGTGGGAAAAATTTTTAAAGAATTAACCGAGATATTAAGTACAGGAAGGGTGGATATCAGAAGCCAATAAAATAATAAAAATATTTGTTGAATATTTGGACCTATGGTATCAGCACTAGATCTTAAATGCAAACAAACAGTTTAAATAGTATGATTGTCTTCAAGGCCAACATGTTGTATTTGAGGCGTCTCAAAACAATAAATACGCATGCAAATCAAACAGATTTCATCATGATTACGCTAAAAATGTTCAGGAATGTACCCCCATAATAAAAATGGCTTTTTGATTAAAGGCTCTGTATCTGTCATTATTTTAGAAGTCCGGGTAGGTTTCTTTTAAGGCAGTTGTTTTGCAGCGATTACATTCAACTGTTAAACGGGAGGTTAAGCCCTGTTCTCTCTTGTTACGGTAAGCTAGGGTTACGTAAACCTCGGTGTTCCGGTTGAAAAGCATAGATACCCCATAAGAGCCTTGATAAAAAAAGGCCCGGTACTAATCCGAGCCCGAGATGAAATCATTGAATGATTTTTTTAAACCTGCCTTTAGAGTTTGAATGAGACACTGGCTATAAAATTGGAGGGTTTTTGCGGTGTTCCGTTATTATTCCAATACCGCTCATTCGAAAGATTGTTTCCTTTCAATGCAAACCGGTATCTTAAAACATCGTAAAATACCGAGGCGCTGAGCAAGGTATAACCGGGAACTTTAAAACTATTGGCGGCATCAAACCATGAGTCGTCTACATAATTCACACCGGCACCCAGTCCCAGTCCTTTGGCTTTACTTTCCTGGATGGAATAACTTACCCAGAGATTACCAATATTCTTCGGACTAAAAATTACATATTTACCTTGCAGGGAGGGTGCCGCATTGCGATACCTGTTCTCGTTAAAGCCATAGCCTGCTACTATATTCATCCCGGGAATAGGGTTGGCAATTACCTCCGCTTCCACACCGCGACTGCGCTGGGTACCATCCTGGAATGTGAAATTTTTTCCATCAATCAATTCTGTACGCGTTGAGTTAGTAACGCTGATATCATACAGGCTGATGCTTCCTGCCAGCCGTGTATTGAACAGGTCAAATTTCACACCTCCTTCTAATTGGTTTCCGTATTGAGGTTTCAATACAAGGATCGTATTATCGGGCTGGGTTACCGGCGCCAGGTTCACAAATCCGTTCATATAGTTCCCGAACACTGATAATTGGTTAGCGATAACCTGATACACCATGCCAAACTTGGGCGATAAGGAAGTTTGCTCATAGGCACCGGTATATAAGCCGGTTAGTGCATTATAAGTGCCTTTGGTAGAAAAACGGTCCACTCTTAAGCTAAGCATTGCCAGTAAATGATCCGTAATATTTACCACATCAGAGGCGTAAACGCTTGCATTTTTGGCAACTGTTGAGGTAGTTGAAAAGCCCTGTTTTGCCGACATAGAATCCAGCGCAGGTATGCTCATGCCTTTTAAAGGTTGGCGTATATTGATCACATCGAAATTGACAGTAGCCCTGTACAGGTCATTATAATTATGGTTATAGTCGATACCTGCTACCAGGCGATTACGAATAGACCCGATCTTAAAATCGCCGATGAAGTTTTGCTGTACTTCTATGTTGCCAAAGGTTTCAGGGGTCTGGTTTCTGACCACTCTCGAATACATCGAATCGTTGACCATATTAAGAGCAGTCCAGTATAGGCTTTTATAGTACCCTACCGAGTACAGGTAATTGGTTTGTAATTTCCATTTATCGGATATCTTATATTCCACCTGGGCCTGTATATTATTAATACCGTTGTTTACATCAACACTGTTATTGATATAAGATTTTTTATAATCCAGCGGCAGGTCTTTAAAATTCCTGGCGGTAATATTGGTCAGGTTGCCAAGGCCGAATGAAACAACGGTATAATTGCCACGAGTCATCTCCATATCCAGTATGAATTTTAAACGATCATTCACCTGGTAAGAAAAAGTAGGGGCGATCGTGTAGTTCTTATTAAATCCCTGGTCCTGGAAACTGCCTTCCGATTGTGCAGCTGCATTGATACGAAATAAAGCTGTTTTATCTTTATTGATAGGTGTATTGATATCGGCCGATATACGGCCAAACTCATAACTGCCACCTGCAACGCTGATTTCTCCGCCAAATTCTTCATAAGGGCGCTTGGTAACATAATTATAAACACCGCCAAAAGTTACGTTTCTGTTACTACCAAACAGAGTGCCGGAAGGACCTTTTATAGATTCAATGCGCTCCAATATGGCAGGATTCAGTGGTACAATGGCGCTGGTTGCCATACCGTTTCTCATACCGATGGTTGTAGAAAAGCCTCTCATGCTTAATCCCATAGAACCACCAGCCGAAAAGTTAGGAACAGAACCGGGGATATTACGGTAAAGATCGGTACGCTCTATAATAACCTGTTCCTGTATGAGAGCACGGCCTACTACATTATAAACCTGGGGATTTTCCAGGTTTTTCAAAGGCATACGTGCCACAAATTCACTGGATTTGTAAACAAATTTGTTTTTAGAATTAGTAACGATCACTTCCTGTAGCTGGCTATTGGAGATGGTTATCTGAAAATCGGCTGCCACCGTCCTGTTCGAAGCAACAGTTACCGATTTTTTTAAGGTTTCGTATCCGATAAAAGAAGCTTCCAGCTCATAATTTCCAATCGGGATCTTAGTAAGCGTGTAAAAACCGGCTTCATCGGTTATGGCGCTCCGGTTAGTGTTGACAACAGTAATAGTTACATAAGATGCGGGCTGATGATCGCTCGTAATTACCCTTCCTTTTATCGCTCCGGACTGCGCCAACAGGTCGCTGGCTACTAACATTAACACAAAAAATATCACTATTTGATGTTGATGTCTAAATTCCCTCATAAACATTAAAATATTATTTACTAGTTGTAACGATTCGAAAGTATTAAATCATGGGAATAACCATTTACGATAAGCGAAAAATTAACTCGCTTTAAATAGAGGTATATATAAATGCCACGCAGCAGAAAAGTCATATTGGTAAAACGCTCTAGCTATTTGTCCAGCAAATGAAGTTTGTTCCAAAATATCTACCATCGAATAATATCAATTTTTGAGTTAGGAGAAACTGTTGTTTTAATTGAATCAAAATATTCTCTTTGCTATTTGGGAAAAGCTTTTGCCTAGTAGTACTGACGAATTCAAGCACAAATCAAAATTTAAAGATCTGGTTAGTTTTCCTTCCTCTTGTACCTAATCAAGGGCGGTTATGGTGAGATATTAGTAGATGGGAAATATTTCGCCAAAATTTCTTAATCCTAGGCGAATTATTTTCTCTCTTTTTTGGAGATTATCGATTTTCATGCAGTATTTTCTAATTAAATATCATATCCAGTTAATTTGATTCGATAATGTAAAATAAGCCTAAGAATATAAAATTTTCTAGAACAGTGTCAGAATGGCTCCTACATTAGTTTCGCTTATGATAAGTCTATAAAGGTAAGGATCAATGCAATTCGTGGCGTTACGCCTATTTTAAGCGGCATTTTTTTTTACTAGAAATCTTTAAATACAGGGTAATACGCCCAAGCAAAGACCTAAAAAAAATATCTCTATTTTTTAGTGTACTGTTTAAAAATGTTCATGTTTTCATTATAAATGGGGCTTTGGATACTTAAAAAATTTAAAACACTATGAAATATATGATTTTGGGTCAGTTGTTTATTGGGTTTGAGTTGTTTTGAACTATCAGATAACCAGACGATAAATGGGATCTCGTATTGTTCCTTGGGAGCGATACTCAAAGGCACCCCGTGCATATATAGATTTTTTTCGCCTAAAGATTCTCCATGATCCGACACAAAAATCATTGTGCTTTTATAGCCATTTAATTGTTTTAAATCTTCAATTACATTATGTAAGAGATAGTCAGTATAGACAATAGTATTGTCATAGGCATTAATCAGTTCTTTTTGAGAACAATTTCCCAATTCAACGCTATTACAAACGGGCTTAAAGGTTTCAAATTGCGGAGGGTATTTCTTGCTGTACGTAGGACCATGGCTTGTACTTGTGTGCAGGACAACTAATATTTTATTTTTTTTGCTGATCAGGATTTGTTCTTTCAGGCCACTTAAAAGGATTGCGTCGTAATTACAACTGTCGCCTTTGCAATTTTGCATTAACCCATCTTTATTTTGATAATTTTGAATATGAACAGGGGGTTCTCCCCAGTTGGTGGATCTCCATATAACTTCTACATTATTTCTATATAAATAATTGGGTAAGATTTCATACAAATCGTTGGTAGGGGCGTGCTCCAAAATACATTTTACACCTGCGCTAGTATATGTAGCACAGGACGTGGCGTCAAAATGAAATAGGTTCGGAGTTTGGGAAAGTAGTGGATTCGTGTTTCTTGAGTAGCCGTACAAAGAAAAGTTTTCCCTTCTTGCAGATTCTCCTATGACTAAGACTACAACGGCTTTAGCGCTATCTTTTAATGTTGCATTTGGTAATAAAATTTCTTTTTTATTTTTTTCGTATTGATGAACATAATGAATACCGGTATTTACGAAATAGGACCAGGGCATCGCAAGCCCTCCTAATTGTTTTGAATTTTTATCAATCCATAGCCAATTACTTGAATTAATAAATGCCAGCGTAATCATAAATAATAAAGTAAGCGAGGAGGTGATTAAAAACCGCTTTAACGAAACGCTTGTTATTTTTACTTTAATGATGTAAATGGCAGGAATAACTCCCAATAGGATTATGTATATAATCAATTTAATAGAAAAAAAACTGCTGGCTTCTCCGTAATCGGTATTGAGCACATTGCCCATCATAATTCCATCTACAATAATATGGTAAGTATTGACAAAGTAAAGGGCAATTGCATTGAGAATAAATATTAAAACCAATAAAAATTTCCCAACAAACCGCGAGAGGAAGAATATCAGGTAAAAAACAAAAGCGTTTGCAACCAACATGAGAATTATTAGGCTTGCAATTATAATAATACCGTTTAAACTTTTATAATCAACGTTATTAAAAACAAAGGTGTAGAATGGAAAATGAAAGAACAGGAAATTCAAAAAACCCATTAATAAGGCAAACTGGATTAGCTTTAAATTAAAGAGCGGCTTTAGCTTTGTACTATAAAACTGCTTTAATTTCAAATTATTTTTTAGCATAAATAGTAATAATTTTATACAGTGAAACAACCAGGCTGGCAAGTGACAAATAAAATATTATTAGATTTTCATTAATTATTTTGTTGATTAATATGACACAACCAATCAGGAATAACAGAATAAATATCGGATAGAATCTTTTATTGTTAACCCATGTGCAAAATTTGTATTTCCGGCTGATAAAAATACCTATAAGCCCCGAAATATACCCTATAATACCTCCTGTGATGACATCGAGCGGGTAATGCGCTCCTACACCCACCCTCGTAAAGACAAGCACCAAACCTATGATGATTACGGAAAGAAAAAAAAGAATTTTATACTTCAGCTTTTGAGGTGTAAATGCAAACAATAACACGGTAAGAATCGTAAAAATGGTAATGGAGTGCCCCGAAGGTAAACTGTTAAACCCCGATAATTTTTTCCCGACGATAATAAAACTATTACTATTGAATAGTGCTGCAGGTCTAGGTACCACAAATATCTTTTTTAGCGAACAGGAAAACAGCGCAGAAACCAGCAAGCCAGGTATTAAAGCCTCCCAGATTTTTGGTGCATACACAATAAAAATACTCAAAAAAGATAAAAAAATGAGTGCATCGCCCAATTGGGTAAGGTTAAATTGAAGATTTGGATATTGTCCCAGATTATAATTAATAAAAAAGAAGGTTTCCTCTTGAATTTGTATGTATCTGTCAACATTTAATGCATTTTGACTATACAGCAACAAGACCATTGAAGCCAGTAAAAAAGCGGGTAAAATAAACAAAAATACCTTGAGCCTTGAATAGTTATTAATGATATTGTTGCTCCGGATGGCGAATGCACCAATCCAACTATTAAAAACTGTAAATTTTTTTTGCTTGTCCATGTTTACTTGTAATAGTTATTACTACGACTTGATCTGCCATTGAAGGGAAAAATGTTCGTTAAGCTGTAATTATAGATAGTTGATTAATTCGTTTCACTTCGGCTAATTATTTTGATGATAGGCATCCTAAGAACAGATGAACAAACTATGGAATTGTATTAATATCTTTGCCCCAGTCTTTCTTAAAAAGAAAATACTGATATTCCTGTTGAAAAGGTACCAAGTAGTCAGGTGTGATATATTCGTCTACCAAATTATCCTTGCCAAATGTTATCAACATCAAAGGAACGGTTATAACAACCTTTGTATTAGGAAGTTCATATTGCAAAAGATGTCCGGCAGTAATCTTATTAAGAGGCCCTCCAATCGGCGAGCCAATTATTGAGCCTCGCTTATATACCTTAAACAACGCCGCAAAATATGCAGCAGCTGAAAAGGTACCCCCATCTACCAGCAGGTAGGTATCTCCGGAAAAAAAGTATGGATTGGGCTTCCTTTTATATATCACTATTCTATTTGCTTGACTCTGATTTTCGCTAAACCCGTCGTACAAACGATATAGCCGCTTTCGAAGTTCACTTTTTGATCCAATAAAATTATTGTCAATAGTTTTTAAGTACTTGAATGGTATATTTTTCATGGGTGGCATCTTTTCATAAAGCACTTCATTAAAGACGGTATCCCTTAAGTAAGAGAATAATAAACCCGGTATCTCCATTTTACCACCAGGATTACCCCGAATATCCAAAATCAAAGTTTTTGCAGACTTTAGTCGAATATCCATAAACACCTTATTAAATAAACTCAGAAATTGCAGATAGGCGAGGGAGCTATCATTGCCCTCTGACAATCCAAAAGAATTCAGTTTCAGATAATATGTCTTTGAGTTGTTATCAAATTGCGTTTGTATGTTTACTTGATTTTGAGCGTTATTGCGATTTAACGGGAAGATCGCACCACTATTCATTTTCAATGCTTCTGTTAAAGTTATTGCCTTACAAGTTTCGTTGTTTCTTTTTGTATTTTTTATATCATCTTTATAACTAATATCAAATTTGTCTGCAGCACCATAAGCGAGAAAAAATAAAAAAGAGAAGGATGTGTTCAACATGTATTTGCCAAAGCTACCTTGCTCATTACCTTTTGTTAGTTTACCTACGATTTCAGCTATTGGAAGACCATTGATACTTTCAATAATACTACCGTAAGGGACGGGACCATTTTCAATATTTACTAAAAGAGCGCTATCAATACTGTATAAAGGAAGGGGAAAGAAAGCTGCTGATGTTGGAAGGGCTTTCTCCCCCAAAATAATATTGGCGTGATCATCATAAAAGGTATTAATATTTTGAGATTTAAAGTATTTTATCATCTCAACACTACTTGCACTATCAGCAGGAAACATTCTTAGCGCCTGAGAGAGTTTTCCCTCTATACTATCTTTTTGCTCCTTCGTTAAGATAGGATTTGTCTCAATTATAATGTCCTTCAATATTTTCAAATCCTCGATGATTTGTTGCTTTGCGTATTTGGGCTGAGCATTCGTGATAGGGATAAATGAATGCAAGATTACTACAAAAAAAATACTACGCATTTTATAATTTTTGAGATGAACGTACACCAGAAATACAATTTTTAGTTATCCTTATCACCCCAGCGATCTATAACAATATTTGCAGCCAGCTGGATAAAATGCAGGCTTCTGTTGCCAGATCGAGATAACTCCCGTTGCCATAAGTACCCTGTTGCTATTCCAATATTCCCATTAAACTGGTACCCGATTCCTGAATACACGCGGTTTCTTTTAAATGCATTTTCTTTGGGACCCAAAAACAGTTCATCAAAAGTATTTACAAAAAATGTTTTTGCTATTACCCTTTTCCTGTTGATAGGTATTGTCGCGCTTAAACGATACCGGTATCGCTGATCATTTGATCTTTGTTCTGTTTTCAGTTGATGAAAGAACCGCTGCTCCGCTCTTAACCTATGGTCAAAATCAATTCTTGAAATAGCATGACTAAACGTGTATTGCAGCCAAAGCCTTAATTCTTCCTGGGAGAGGCTTTTTTGTCCATAGGTAGCATAGCGTCCAACCCCAATCAGCGCCTGGTTATAGGCATTGAAATTATAGCCCGTTCCTCCTTTCACTTCATAATAGTCTATGGTTTTGAATTGCTCAATGGATCGTGCCTGCAGCTCCATCCACGCGATCCATTTCGGGGCATAATTGTAGGTCACGGACGTAGCCATAAATCCCGAAAGATGCTCAGGGTTTGTTTCGCTTTGCGCCAGACATAAATTTGCTAACGCCGATGAAAATGCCTGAAATAAAAATCTTCGGATCATGCAGTGTAAGTAATTTAAAAAGCATTTATTTATTATATATTTTATTTTGAATTTCAACAAGTTGATTTTTAAATGCTTTGGCCCAACCTAAATCAATTTGAAAGTCGCATTGCTGAAGGGTTATTTCAGGGATCACCCTGATATACTGTATCTATTCTATTAATGACTTTATGTTCATTTGTGATCCGTATTACAGTCTCACCATTTCAAACCGTTTTGCAGCTTTTACGTTCAACTGAACTCGCTTGTATATTGAGATCTGTCACTGATCATTTTTATAAGCAAGCAGCCGTAGCGCATTGAAGACAACAACTAGTGTAGAACCTTCATGCGCGATAACAGCTGGTCCGATAGTAGCGATACCCAAAATTGTAAGGGGAATCAACATGGCCACAACTCCCAGACTTATCCAAAGATTTTGTTTGATAATCCCCTTAGCCTTACGACTCAAACCAATTGCAAATGGGAGTAGGTTTAATTTATCTCCCATAAGAGCAATATCTGCTGTTTCCAGCGCAACATCTGAACCAGCGGCCCCCATTGCAATCCCAACGGTACTATTTGCCATAGCCGGAGCGTCATTTACGCCATCGCCTATCATTGCCAGCTTATTTTCTTCTCGGCGGATTTTTTTTATTACCTCAACCTTTTGTTCTGGAAGAAGTCCGCCTAGTACGTCGGTGATACCAATCTGGCTAGCTACAGCTTCGGCGACTTTCTGATTATCTCCAGTGAGCATTACCATTCTATGAATACCTACTTGCCTCAGTGCAACAAGCGTCTTTCTTGCTTCTCCACGAGGTGTATCCATGACAGCTATCATACCGATATAATCTTTTTCTTTTCTAACTATCATCGTGGTATTCCCATTTTCCTCCAATTGATGAACAGTTTTAAGAAAGTCTTTCGACGGCTTTACGTCATCAAGTGTTTCAAAGAGAGTAAGGTTTCCGATATAGATGGTAGCACCTTCTAAAATAGCCTTAATTCCTTTACCCATTATTGCTTCTACATCCGAAGCTTTAGGTAGCCGGACATTATTGTGACGTGCCTTTCCGTCTCTTGCAATAGCCTTAGCCAGAGGATGGTCACTTAAGCTTTCGACAGCAACAACGATTTTTAGTAACTCCTCTACACTAATACCGTTTTGGGGGACAACCTGAGTTAGCTTTGGCTTGCCTTCAGTCAAGGTACCCGTTTTGTCAAACGCTAACGCAGTCAAAGAACCTAAATCCTCCAACGGACGCCCGCCCTTTATTAACACGCCGGCGCGTGCAGCACGTGCTACACCGCTTAATACGGCGCTTGGAGTAGAGATTGCTAATGCACAGGGGCTTGCTGCCACTAAGACAGCCATTGCGCGGTAAAAACTTTCATTAAAAGTTTCATTCCGAACGAGAAAGGCGAAACAAAGCAAAGCAACAAGAATAAGCACAGAGGGAACAAAGTATTTTTCAAATTTATCGGTAAACTGTTGGGTGGGTGATTTTTGCGTCTGAGCCTCGTTTACCATTTTAATTACCCGGGAAATTGTGGAATCACTTGCCTGTTTCATAACCTTTATTTCAAGAGACCCAGTTCCATTAATCGAGCCAGAGAAAACCCGATGCTCGGTATCTAACTTATTAGAATCTGAAATATTCTGATCAGAATTATCAATGGCAGACTTATCAACAGGGATGCTTTCTCCCGTAATAGGTGCCTGGTTAACACTGCTGTTTCCTGCCAAAACTATTCCATCTGCCGCAATTTTCGTATGTGGCCGCACCATGATTATATCATCCACTTTTAATTGCTCTATAGGTACTTCCCTAACGTTTTCGCCAACCTTGAGCAAGGCAGTTTTTGGAGCGAGATCGGTTAATGCCGCAATTGATTTACGAGCCTTTTCCATCGCAAAGTGTTCTAAGGCATGCCCCAGGCTAAACAAAAACAATAACAAAGCTCCCTCCGCCCATTGACCTAAGACACCTGCTCCAACAGCAGCAACGAGCATCAAAAAATCTATTTCAAATTCCCCCTTGGAAATCGCCTCACAAGCCTCTTTTGTGACATAAAAGCCGCCAAAAAAGTAAGCTGCAAAATAAAATCCCCTTGGAATCCATTCAGATAGGCCTGTAATAAATGATAGCCCGAAACCTATACCGAGTAGGGCTCCACATATAATACTAAAAACCAGTTCTGAATTTTTTCCAAAAATACCCTTGTGGTCATGCGTATGGTCATGATCGTGGTTATAGTCATGCCCATGACTATCTTTGCCTGTACCATCTTCCTTATGTGTATGCTCCATATTTTCACCTTCATGCTTTCCAAAATGATCGTGTTGATTTTTTACATCCAGGATTTTAAGGCCAAAACCATTTATAACTTTGAAAACCTCCTTTTCATTTGTTTGGTTTTTGTCGAACTCCAGGCTTATGACCCCGGTTCTGGAAACAGATACTTCTGTAAGCCCCTTTATCCTTTTTAAGCCGTTTTCTATGACTCTTGCATGACGGGGATGCCGTACATTTTCAAGTTGGACTAAAAGGTGCCCATACTTTTTTGTGAAATCTGCCCCCGCATCCGCAGCTAGCTTTTGGACACGGCTTAGGGAAATAATTGCAGGGTTGTAATGAAAGCAAAATCGTGATTTTTCCTGACCTCCCTTTGTCTTTAAATGCACTTTTTCAATTCCTTGTCTTCCTTCTAACAAATCAATCATTCGCTTAACACAGCAGTCTCCTTCATCCGGAATATCCGGCAGAAGTCTATCCAAATCTATTTCTGTTTTTTTCATTTATATTTAATTAAGGGGCCGATTTTATTGCAAAATTGCACTTCCCATTAATCCTCATTATAGCGGATATGCTAATTCACTTTCATCTTTCCATTCTTAAACCGTTCACTTGCTGTTTGATAATTTGAAATAGTCTCTAAAATCATCTGCTTGTTTTGATCTTTAACATCATTTAAAGACCTGTCTTTTTCAGAAACATTAAATTGCCTTATTCTCTTGCGGTCATCTAGCTGTGTAAATAGGTTCCCTTTCAGCATTCCCAATGTTCTGTAATTGCCAATGAATGCCCGATCCTCACCGTTTGGTATTTGGTTGATATCCAATCCATAGAGTTCTGTATTGTAACTCCAATTCAGATATCCAAATAATGTCGGCATCAGGTCAATCTGCGAGGTTAATCTATTGATGATTTTGGCTTGATCGGAAAGATTATAGATAATTGCAGGAATATGATGCTTTGCAACATCTATTTCCCATTTACCGGTACTACTTGCGCAATGATCCGCTACAATAAGAAATACTGTATTATTAAACCAAGATTTCTTTTTTACAGCATCAATGAATTTTCCCAGTGCGTAATCTGTGTATTTGACAGCGGCATCGCGATTACCCTGGGACAGGTCAATCTTTCCTTTAGGAAAAGTATATGGCTTATGGTTGGAAGTAGTCATTATAAATTGAAAAATGGCGTATTTTTCGCAGAACTTTTGTCTACATATTTAATCGCCTGTTTATATAAGTCTTCGTCACAAACACCCCAGGCGTTTTCAAAACTCACTTCACTGTCAGGTATATTATACCGCTTTACCGCAATCTGATCTGACAAAGGATTTCCTCTATTCCTATCTATAATATCAAATCCCTGACCTCCGAAGAAATCGTTCATATTATCGAAATAACCATCGCCGCCGTATATAAAATACGGGTGCTAATATTATTACTCTGTTTTGCATTTGACGAACCATCTGCCGAATAGGAGCAGTCAAACAACTTCTATTTACAAGTGAGTTTCTTGAACAGCGTATCCTTCAGTTTCTATCTGGAAAGTAGTATGGCTGATCTTAAAATCTGTTGTCACCTTTTCAATTAATACTTTTAGCAGAGCATTGTAATCTTCACAGTAACCAACAAGAACGTGAGCGCTCATAGCATTCACTCCAGATGTAAGCGCCCAAACATGTATATCATGTACTCCTTTTACCCCAGATACTTGTTCCATCGATTTGCGTAAGTCAGCGATATTTACATCCTTTGGTGTTCCTTCCAATAATACATTTATTGCCTCCATCAACAATCTCCATGTTCGCGGAAAAATCAATAAACCAATAGCTGCAGAAATGAGAGGGTCTGCATAATACCAACCAGTAGTAAGCATTATTATGCCGGCAATCATCACACCAATTGAGGTAAGCATATCTGAAAGAACTTCAAAGTAAGCACCTTTCATATTCAGACTCTTACCCGTGCTTTTTTTAAGAATCATCATTCCAACGATATTTACAATTAGCCCGATACCAGCAACGATCAACATTGACTTACTTTGAATCTCTGGCGGGTTTTTAAATCTTTGCCATGCTTCGTATAGTACATAAATGGAAATGCAAAGTAACACTACCGCATTGATCATCGCGGCCAGAATTTCTGAACGATAATAACCAAATGTTTTCTGGTCATTGGCTCTCCTTTCGCCAATTTTAATGGCAATAAATGCTAAGAGTAGCCCAACAACATCGGTGAGCATGTGAGCTGCATCAGCAAGCAATGCCAGGCTTTTAGTGACAATACCACCTATTACTTCCGCGATCAGGTAGGTTCCGCTCAAAGAAACCACAACAAGAAGCGCCTTTTTGTGTTTACTTCCGGCCGAAACTGCTTGCTTATTTGTATCACTCATAATTTTTTAGTATTAATTACATTTCGAAATATGAATCGCTTTCTGTCTTTGCTGGAATATTCTCATCTTGGGTCATTTGCCTGATGTTGATTTCAATTGTTTCTGCCAAAGAAGTCACGGGCAGATCAACTGGCGTATTTTCAAACGGATCCTGCATGAGGATAGCTGTTTTTTCAATCGCAATGAATAATACTGGAATTAGAATTGTTATTACCATCTCTACACCAAGTTGTGATTCTTCCAATCCGAAAGGAAGAATAGCAGCAAATACATAAATTAAAGTATGTACGAGAATACTGTAGGATCTTGGAAACACGGTATTTTTTATCCGTTCACTTTTATCCATGCTGTCACAAAGTCTTGCCAAAGTTTCATTTAATTGTACCTGCTGTATATCAGATATCACCCCATTTCCGGCAAGCTGCTTTATTTCAGTCGAGTGGGCTTCCAACAGTGCGTTGGGAATATTGACTGAACTAATACGATAGATTTTAAGATAGGCCAAAACTCTGGGAGAAAAACCGCGTAGACGCAAGGCCTCGCCCAACGCATAAGCCCAAATAATCTGCCGGTCTGCAAAATCCTTAATAGTATCCCTGTCCCGGTTAGGTATACACTGAATCAACTGCCGGATGAAAGTGCGAGAGTCGTTGACAATTGCACCCCAAACGGCCCGTGCTTCCCACCATCTTTCATAAGATTGTGCTGTCCGGAACGTAAGTATTATCACAACAGCCGTTCCCACAAGAGTAGGGACACTTAACGGGATCATGGTTTTCTGAAATACCGGTAGGCAATCCAGCAGTCCTATGATTAATGCAAATGCCGAAACGAGGACGATTTGTCCCTTAATTTTGTTGATAAAATACCCAATCGATATTTTTCGATTCAATAGCATAAGTTATTCATGTATAGCGCTCATAATAATCATTATTGCTTATGTGAAATTTACTTATCATAAACTCTGAATTCAGATTGTCGCCCCCTTTAGTATTATGTCATATAAAAAATGAGTGGAGTATGGGCATCACATACTCTAGCTTTTTAACCAATTGAACGCACTAACATTATCCCCCAAAGAAAAAAATCTAACTCCTGTTGTCTGAGTTACAAATGTCGATATCATATTCTGCCACTTCTCATCAACAGCCATCGCAATCTTTACAAACTTCTCATTGTACTCAAACTCAGATCTTAGGCTATTGATGAACCGCTTTAATTCATCCTCCGTAAAACTTTCTATTTCGATATACCACTTTATTTGTTTAAATGCGTTATGACGATTTACGATAATAGGAAGCAACGCCCGGTAATCTGTTTTAGCGAAATGTTCAACAACCTTTATCGCGATTATGTTTCCCTGCGATTGACCAAGAATCTTTAACATCTCTTATTGATTAACTAAGTATGTACAGCTATGGCTGAACATACTTAGATGAAAAAATATTACCCTTTAAATATCTATTCTTCCTCTTCGCTATTCTTCATTTTGGACAATAGATCATAGGCCCCCTTCAAAACAACTTTTCCTGTAACGTCCAAGCCTTCCTGGGTCCTGATTTCAATGAAACCGGCATCAGAGATACCCACTTCCACGGGAACCATCTGGAATCGATGTACCTGCTCTTGGTTAGGGCTTTTTTTGTTTACTGTATCTGACCTCTCTGGTGTGTTTCCTGAACTATCAGCATTGATAAAAATATATTGCTTGCCCTCAAAATCAACAACAGCCTCTTCTGGCAGTGATAACACTTCCGTACTACCTGTTTCAATAAACGCTTTTACATAAGTGCCAGGAATAAAGTGACCACTTGTGCCATCTGCTATCGTATGAACGGTAATTGTCTTATCTGGATTAATCTCCTTGCCAACCAGTTGTACCTTTGCTGTTCGATCAGTTGTGTCGTTTGTTAAAGTAAAATGTACCTTCTGGCCTGGCTTTATCTTGCTTGCGTCTTTTTCAAAAACATTAAGCTCCACATGCAGGTTAGAAGCGTTTACAATCTCAAACATTACATCATTCGGGTTAACAAACTTGCCAGAATTCACATTTACCTTTGTTACGTAACCAGTAATTGGCGAATATATTTCAATCCTGCTTCGAATAGTTGCTGCGGATAGTTTCTCGGTGTTTATATTGATAAGCTGGAGCTTTTCTTTAAGTGCGCTCACCTGTACTAATCGACTTTGATAGTTCGTCTTTGCCTGTTGCAATATTTTCGCCGAATTTACATTCTGTTCTGCCAATGCCTGCTGACGTTTAAATTCTGAATCGGCCAACTCCAATTGATTCTTGCTCTCCAGGTAATCCTGCTGCATTTGAACATATTCCTGATTTTCCAAAACCGCGATGACTTGTCCTTTTCTCACCTGACTTCCCTGGAGCAGCGGTGTAGACTTAACAATTCCTCCCATTTGAGTCGTTATACTAACAAGATTCTGAGGTGGAACATCTATATATCCATTTACCTTCAGAATTCCGCTCAATGGTCTTTTCTGAGGAGATCCTAAAATAATCCCTGCTGTCTGATACTGTCCCTGGTTGAGCTCTACGATACTTTCATCGTGCGTTTCTGTCTTTTTTTGATCGCTTGCGTTTTCTGAAGATTTTTTATTTCCGCATGAGCTAATCCACAAGGCAGTAAAAACTATACAAGTCAACCACCATTTTAGTTTGATATTTCTTTTCATTCTGAAATAATTAATATTATTGACCAATTAGATATTGTAATTTGAATATGGACTGATTATACTGATTTACAGTGCCAAGATAGTTGAAGCGGATATCCGTGTAAGTGCGCAACGCTTGCAGAAATTCTACATAGGCAATTTCTCCATTTTGAAAGGCAATTTGTGCTTGTTTCAAAATAAGATCGACATTAGGAAGAGCGCTCTTTTCGTAATACTCGAGACTTCGGTTGTCTCTGATCATATCCTGATACGCCTGACTAAACTGCTTAGACAAATTGGTTTCATAGAGATTGTATTCCGATTCTGCAACCATTCGTTCTATCTTCGCAGCTTTTATACGCGATCCGTATGGTTTAAAAAATAACGGTATCGAAATGCCGGCCTGTAATCCCTGAAATCGTTTACTTCCTCCAAAGTATTGATTTTGTCCACCTACGGTGTAATTCCCTTTAATGGACTGATTAAAATAACCAACATTGAAATCTGGCCCAGCCTTTGCGCGTTCAACTCCAATGGCTTTGTCCGCAATTTCAATTTGCTGCTTTTGATAAGCCAGAATAGGATTAGATGCCACGGTCTTGTCAAACTTTTCTAAATCAAAAAACAACTTTCTGAATTCAGTCGTAGATATTTTAGCGCTGTCTTTATTGTTTAACAAACGCTGCAGCTCAGCAGTAAAAATTGCTATTTCCGCCTCATTCTTTGCCATCTGATTGAGAATTTCATTATACTGCGTTTTAGCGGTTGTTTCTTCCAAAAGATTTGTTTCACCAGACTGATACCTCAATGAAGCAGCCTTCTGAAAGTTGCGATAGATTGTATCTTGATTTTGATACAATTCTCTCAACCCAAGCAAGTAGGCTAACTGTGTGTAAGTGTTTCTTACCTGATACACTAGCTCATTTCTGGTTACTTCCAGGTTAACCTTTGCTCCTTCGATTTTTGCCTGACTAAGCCTCTTCTGACTGCTGAACAGTCCAGGATAGGGTATACTCTGCTGCACATTTATGTTGTTATCATTTATAAAACCCGTATTGAACTGACCATATTGAAATCCAAAATTAGTTTTACCGAGATCTGTCGAAGTTCCTTTCAGGGCTTGCTGTTGCTGAATGAGCAATTGAGAAGATTTGACAGCTTGGTTATTTTGGAGTGCGATTGAAATCGCATCTTGCATTGTTAGCGGCTTACCTGTGACTTCTTGTGCCTTAACTGTAGGAGAAATTAAGAGCAAGCCCAAAATAATTGCTGTGGCAACTGGCCCTGTTTTCTTGATCTTGCCTTTAAAGGTCTCAAAATACGTATACAAAACAGGCAATACAATAAGTGTAAGTATAGTTGATGTAACTAACCCGCCTATCACCACAGTGGCCAGTGGCTTTTGAACTTCCGCCCCAGCTGCAGTAGAAATAGCCATCGGGAAAAAACCGAGTGACGCAACAGCAGCGGTCATCAATACGGGTCTTAACCGGATCGCCGTGCCTTTAAGGACTATATCCTTTAATTCATACATATTTTCCTTTTTAAGTCGGTTAAATTCAGTAATCAGTACGATTCCATTTAACACAGCTACCCCAAAAAGGGCGATAAATCCAACTCCAGCAGAAATACTAAAAGGCATACCACGAATTAACAAAGCAAATACACCTCCAATAGCCGCCATGGGAATCGCACTAAAGATTAAAAGCGACTGTTTTACAGATCCAAAAGAAAAATACAAGAGCAAAAGGATAAGTAATAAAGCCACCGGGACTGCAATAGAAAGCCTTTGCTTGGCCTCCTGCAGATTTTCAAATTGACCTCCATAGGTGATATAATATCCCGCGGGAAGCTTTATGCTTTTATTTATCTTTTGAGTAATCTCTTCCACAACACTTGCTATGTCGCGTCCCCGAACATTAAGGCCGACAATGATTCTTCTTTTTGTATCCTCCCGTTGGATCTGATTAGGACCCACCTGAAATTGAACAGAGGCCAACTGATCTAACGGAACCTGGTCCCCGTTGGGAGAAGTGATGTATATATTCTTTACATCCTTGATATCTTGGCGATTTTCTTTAGATAACCGGACAACCAAATCGTACCGGCGTTCACCTTCATAAACTAATCCAGCGCTTTGTCCGGCAAACGCGGCACTAACTGCCTGGTTTACCGTTTCTATACTCAAGCCGTAACGCGCTATCGCATCCCTATCTATTTTAACCACGATCTGCGGCAGACCAGTGGCTTGTTCCAGATAAAGGTCTTTTGCCCCATTAACAGTACTAACTATTTTACCTATTTTTTGCGAAATATCAGTGAGTACCTGTAAATCGTCACCAAATATCTTTATACCAATATCCTGACGAACACCAGAAATGAGTTCATTCGAGCGAAGCTGGATAGGTTGGGAAACCCCAAAGGTTACACCGGGTATATTTTCCAACGCTTTTGTCATTTTCTCTGCCAGTTCCTCTCTATTTTTCGCACTTACCCACTCCTTCTTATCCTTGAGAATAACTGTAAGATCGGTTGCTTCCATTGGCATCGGGTCCGTTGGTATCTCAGCTGCACCGACTTTTCCAACAACCTCTGTGATTTCAGGAAACTTATCCACCAGAATCTTGGACGCCTGGTTGACCTTGTCAATGGACTGAGAAAGCGAACTACCTGTCAGAAGTCGTGTCTCTATGGCAAAATCTCCTTCTTCAAGAGTTGGAATAAATTCTCCTCCCATCCTCATAAATACGAAAACACTTATCACTAATAGCGCTACCGCGGAAATTACCACCAATAAACGCTTGCGTAATGCAGCATGGATCATTGGTGAATAAACACGCTGGAAAAAATCCATCATGCGATCCGAAAAGTTCTTTTTGTGAGATACTTTCTTACTTAATAGTAACGAAGACACCATAGGAACATACGTCAACGAAAGAATAAAAGCTCCTAAAATCGCGAATGATACTGTCTGGGCCATCGGACGGAACATTTTTCCCTCGATTCCTACCAATGCGAGAATGGGCAGATATACGATCAAAATGATAATTTGTCCGAAAGCTGCTGCACTCATCATTCGCACAGCCGACTTTTCCACCTTCTCATCCATTTCCTTTTGGGAGTATACTTTTATGATTCCTCGTGCAGCTAGCGTATGCATGGTCGCTTCCACAATAATTACGGCGCCATCTACAATTAGGCCAAAATCTATCGCCCCAAGGCTCATTAGATTTCCTGAAACCCCAAAGACTTGCATCAAAGCAATGGCGAACAGCATTGACAAAGGAATCACAGACGCAACCACCAAACCCGCTCTCAAATTGCCAAGAAAAAGAACCAGAACAAATATCACTATTAGCGCCCCTTCAATTAGATTCTTGGCTACCGTCCCAATGGCCCGGTCAACCAGCGCGCTTCTGTCTAAGTATGATTCAACTATAACCCCCTCGGGTAAGGTCTTGTTAATGCGATCAATTTTTTCTTGAACTAGTTTTACTACCTGGTTCGCATTTGCGCCCTTCAGCATCATAACTATTCCTCCTACTGCTTCTCCCTGGCCTTCCTTAGTAGCCCTTGTTAAAGCCCCATAACGAATGGCCGCTCCAATCTGTACAGTGGCGATATCTCGGATCAATACCGGAATGCCATTTGCTGTGTTCTTCACAACAATCCGATCAATATCCTTTAAATTTTCAACAAGCCCTTCACTTCGGATAAAATAAGCGTTCGGCTTCTTATCAATATATGCACCTCCAGTATTCTGGTTATTTTTCTCCAACGCAGCAAAAACATCACTGATACTTAGATTAAAACTTCTAAGTTTATCCGGATCCAACGCTATTTCGTATTGCTTTAGTAAGCCGCCGAAGCTGTTTACTTCAGCGATACCGGGAGTTCCTAATAGTTGTCTTCGGACAATCCAGTCCTGAATGCTCCGTAATTCTCTTGCATTGTATTTTTCTTCAAAGCCCTTTTTTGCATGAACAACATATTGATAAATTTCTCCCAGTCCAGTAGAGATCGGAGCAATTTCCGGATTACCCAAGCCTGGAGGTATATTGTTTTTGGCTTCAGCGAGTTTCTCATTAACCTGTTGGCGAGCCCAATAAATATCAACGTCATCATGAAAAACAATGGTAACAACAGACAGACCGAAACGCGATATGGACCGCACTTGTTCGATCTCCGGAATTGTCGCCATTGTTTGCTCCACCGGAAAAGAAATGAGTCGCTCGACTTCTTGGGTTGCAAGTGCAGGACTCAATGTAATTACTTGAACCTGATTATTGGTTATATCTGGTACAGCATCGATCGGAAGTTTTTTTAGGGAATATATTCCCCAGGCAATCAGGCCGAGCGTAAACAACCCAATGACCAATTTATTTCTAATCGAAAACTCAATGATTTTTTTTAACATACTTTATTTAAGTTGTTTAATATGAGATATATAATGGATGATTCTTTCGATGGTAGCCAGTATTAGAATAGCACAACCAACGACTATAAAAAAGTATTTTATAATTCGTAACCAAAGCGGCGTTTTGACCTTTTTACGGGTCTTCTTTCTTTTGATATTGCCGCCATCGAATGATCTGGATTTTTTAGCCATATCATTTGATAGAAATTAAAATGAAGGGAAATTAAATGCCTAGATTAGGCACAGAAATACAACAAACGGCTTAAGCAACTAATTGAGGAGGGCGCCAAATAGGAAGGGAAATATCGATATAGTTCTCTCTATAATGATCAACATAAGTCGGTGAAAAAACCGAAATATTAAGTGCAATTTTTAAAGAAGGTTGGGGGATCACCTGCGCGGCACAGCAAGAACAGGTACAAAAAGGAGTGCAACGATCTGACTTATGATTCTCGCTGGCACTTTTCTTTACTGTCTCAAGCCTGATAGAACCGGCCCCCCGTACTGAAGATACTTTATCAGAGCAAGGCATAAACTGCATCGCCATCAAAACGATCATCAATATGTAGGAAAAAGTCCTCATTTTACACAAAAATAAAGAAACTTTGGTTTATCAAAACTTTTTTATGAGTATTTGCAATACCAGTGCATTTTTTATATCATTTCCAGAAGCTAATTAGCCGAAGTTTAAGTTTTTTTGTTTTTGCGATGGGCATCACTAGCCTGTTTAGGCCTTATCATAAAAATCCAGCAATCATATTTCGATATTAATAGACATGCAGTACAGGAGTTGCTATAAAAAGCGGGGTTTACGAAAGATCATTTTCAACTTCTCGATATCCAACAAGAAAGAGTTTTCCACGGTATTTGCTTCGCTTCAAACTGCAATTTCAAGCCTTGCTTTGCCAGTCCGTGTGTCAGTTCAAATCAGTAATGCCTGTTCCATCCAATCCTGTCAAGCAGTCTTTCAGAGGGAATTTGCACAGCGATTAAAGCTTTGGGAAGCTCTTTGATTGTCCACTAATCTGATTCCTGAAATTCGTGTGTTTTTGGATTGTCAGGAATGGTATAAGTCTTTTATATCTTCATCATAGTAGATTGCTATATCCGAAAACGCAATACCTTTTGAAAGGAAATCATCTTTAGGTCTAAGTTTATCCATTCGTATACCCACAAAGAAAGTATGTCTCGTAATATCCATCATTGGCAGCATTCCTTTGTTTACACGCATATCATAGGCTTTCTGGTCAACTATATTGTATTCCGGCCTTATTTCTGCCCGTTTTTGGCGTGTCTCAACTACACAGCCAATATAGCCGGTTGTACCATCTATGTTGTGCTATACTGACTTTCTGCGCCGGACAGCTTTCTATCATCAAGACCAATGATAAAGCCCATGCCATGGTTGGGGACCTCATCTGAACAATAAACAACGATGAGATTATTAATGTCTTTGCCAACAACATTATTCTTGTGGCTTGCTATGCCATCAAAAGACAATAGGATTTGGCATAATGAAATTAATAGCCAGAAATTTAATTTGTATTTTTACAAAACTTCTTTGATTTAGAAGTAATACAAGATATGTATATGTACAATTACAGATTGGCGGTCAATGTGCCAAACCCACCAGAGAAAGCGATGGAGTACAAAAAAATAAAACCTCACAAAGAATTAGAGCCCTTTATTCATTTTTATTGGGAACTAAAAGGAAACGAACTCGAAAGACAATGGGAACGGGTTTTCCCAGATGGTTGTACTGGTATAGTAATGAATTTAGGAAATACTTGTTTGACAGACAACGGTTCGGTTTCAATGGAGTTTGGGAAAACTTATGTAGTAGGCGCAATGACTTCATTCAAAGACAGCTTAATTGATAGCGATACATATTTATTAGGCGTGTGCCTAAAACCTGCGACTTTTGCTAATTTTTATACCTATGCCTCGCAAAATGAATTGGTTAACGATACTGTTGAGTTTGAAAAATCCAAAGCATTCAATAGTGATAAAATACTTGACAGCCCATTCAATTATCTTGACGATTTTTTTTACGGCAGAATAAAAAGCAGAAACAACCAATTGCAATTAGTGATCAATGATATACATTCAACAAACGGGCAAATCAGTATTCACGAACTATCAAAACGAAATTTCACGACTGTAAGACAACTAGAGAGAAATTTTAAAAAACTCATTGGAATATCCCCGAAAGAATATTCAAATATTATCCGTTTTCAATATGCTTTGAGCTTAATCAAAAATTCAGATAAAAATCGAAGTTTATTAGAGATTGCTTTTAAATGCGGCTATTATGACCATTCGCACCTTACCAATGCATTCAAACGCAACACAGGGCTTTCGCCATCGCAACTTTAATTTTGTCGCATTTTTCCAAAGTGCTGATTGTTTTCTGTAATTAATTTTGCAGAAACATTAAAAATTTAGGAAAATGCGAAAATTATCACTATTTATAGCAACAAGTTTAGACGGCTATATTGCAAAACCCAATGACGACCTTAGTTTTCTGAAATTAGTAGAAAAAGAGGGCGAAGATTACGGCTATAAAGAATTTATCGAAACCATTGACACCTTAATTATTGGGCGAAGAACCTACGATTATGTCGTTAAAGAAATTGGTGCTTCTCACTACGATAATGGAGAAAGAAATGTGTATGTTATCACAAGAACAGAAAGACCAAATATTGGCAAAACAACATTCTATACAGGAAACTTAACCGAGTTAGTGCAGCAACTGAAATCGGAAAACGGTAAAAATATTTATTGTGACGGTGGTGCAGAAGTGATAAATGATCTATTAAAACACGATTTAATAGATGAGTTTATAATTTCGGTTATACCTGTTTTACTAGGTAATGGAACAAGGCTTTTTAAAGATGGAAGACCAGAACAAATACTTGAATTTGTGAAGGCAAAGACGTTTGAAACAGGCTTAATTCAACTAAATTACAAACCGAAATAATAAACAACAACGAACCGCTAATACGAATTTGGTTTTGAAAACTCGGATTTGCATGTTGGAGCAACAAAAATCTCCGATAATTCGGGAGGTTCATGGCTTGTTCAGGATTTGAAGCATCTAGTCGACCTCAATATCCATTCTCGAAAAGACCAACCATTTTTTACCCAAGTCTTTGAATGATGCCCCTAGGTGATAGAGTTTTGCATTGTTAATAATCAAAAAACGGTCGTGGGCATCGAAAAAAAACTCAATATCTACCGGAGGATATTGGCTATTGCAGCGTTGTAAGTCTAACCGTAGCTGATTGCTTACGCTTTTGGTAAAGATTGTAACTTTCACATTGTTTTTACATTTTACGCTTGCCCTTATTAGAGAATTGTATTTGAGTTAAGGGATCCTATAAGAGTAATTAAAATTAATCGAAATCGAATAGATTGCCAAGAAAGCCACCCTTTCTTTTCTTGCGATGCCAATCCCGTTTTTCATACTCTCTATTACTATGCTTTTCATCATTAAAAGAAGGACCCTCTGAATTCTCGTTGTATTGCAGCGATCGTTCTGTAATCTTATCCAGTTCCCCTTTATCAAGCCAAACTCCTCGGCATTTTGGACAATAGTCAATTTCTATTCCGGACCTGTCAGTCATCATTAATGTTTCACCACAATTTGGACATTTCATATTGAACCAATTTTAGTAATAAATTTACCGTTTATAGCCTGCAAAACACAAGAACATATTGGTTATATAACCAAACAATAGGTGCTTTTGTTTAATTTGCGGCCACCCAGGCTGTTTTATCTATTTAAAAGCGACTAAACTCCAGTCTTTTTATTATGGTTTGGAGGAACTAGACTATATTTTCGTTGATGCTCAAAGTTCACTTTAACAACATAATAGTTTCGAGCTAATATTTTTTGAACGTATTCTTTAAAAGCAGAATGAATTACTTTTTAAAGTGACCACCGCCCGGTTTTCTCTATTAAATGAACTCGGAACACGATCCCTTTAGTTCCAGGAGCAGCAAAGGGCCAATATGGTGATGTCTTTAGTTGGCTGCTATCTACTACTGCCGAAATGCGGCTCTGCAAAACAAGTATTGCGTTATTACGCACATCATCATTCTTAAGCTCCTCAAACTTCCCCCAGCCGATTACACTTTGCCATTGAATCATATTTTTTATACTCTCAACCTGGAAACAAACCTCCGGATTTTTTCTGATAATATTGATTTTCATACCTTCATATGTCCGTCCGTAAATATAAGTCCCATCGTAAGCATAACAAATTGGTATTACATAAGTAACTCCCTCTGCGTGACAACCCAAATGCCCTAAAACCTGGCTGTAGAAAACAGCATCAATTTGCTCCTTATCAAGATTCTGAACCATTTGCAAAGAAATTAAGTCAACAAATATAGCAATCTAAATATACGACATTTGTGCTTTCTTTTTTAAGAACGGACGCCGGCATTTAAATACTCCTTTCTCATTTTCGTAAGTGGAAACTGCCCCAAAAACCCATTTATATTTTTTTAAGTACCCACTAAAAGATAGTTATTATCATTCCATTTTATTGGGAAAAGTAACATACCTTTGTTCAGTCAGTTTATATGACTGAATCTTGAGGAAAATTTCAAAAATAGTAACCCCGTTTTTAGTTTTCATAATGCTTTTCGGAATTATGAGGAACAGTCTATTATATGTTCTTTATAAATTTGATGCGGAGCTTTTTATTAGTATGTTCTGCGAAAACAAGAACAGACCTCAACTTCATTGTAATGGAAAGTGCAAGCTCGCCAAGATGTTGAAGGAGGAAAAGAATGAAGAGGCCACCAAAGTATTAAAACAACTGCAATCCGATGTAGTATTTTGTTTCCCTCAAAAATGGATTGGCTTTTCCAGACAAGAAAGCACTGTTAGTAATGAGAAGCATTTGACAGGCTATCAAAATCTCTATACATTTCTTTTCATGGCCAGAAACTACAGGCCTCCACAGGTATGAGTATATAATCCCTTTTCTTGATTTTACTGTGTGTATTTCAATTACAGCACTTTTTAGTGTCTGTACTTATCAGTGTAACCCTAGAAGTTACCATTAGTTTAGAAATCGCAGTAACCGTTTAATGATTAATTATGCCATATAAGGATTTCTCGTAAGGTAAATCCTTGTGGCCAATTTATGTTGTCAGATAGAGCCGCATATATTTTTACATTGAATCCCTAAGTATTCAATCGATGCTGGTATATATTTAAAAATTTTAAAGATGAAAATTACAGAAATACTAAGATACACTCTCGCTATTTTTGCTACCTGCTTTTTTATTTCCTGCTCAAAAAAAGATGGTCCAATTATCAATGATGAGCTAAAAGGCTTACAATTGGTAACAACCATTTCAAATGCTACGCACAAAATAGAATTCTACACTGTTAATGGAAGATTTCAAACAGGCTACAATAAAGTATATTTCCAGATAAGAAACATGAATGGTACGCTTATGGATAATGCTACGGCTTCATGGATTCCGGAAATGAACATGACAGGCATGAAACATTCTTGCCCGTATTCATCAGTAAGCAAAAAAGAAAATTCAAAGTCCACTTATACCGGTTTTATAGTTTTCCAGATGGCCGGAAATGATAGTGAATATTGGGACCTGATCTTGAATTATTCCATTAACGGTACTAATTACAGCGTGAAGAATAAAATACCGGTATCGTCTGCACCTAGGCGTGTTGTGGAATCCTTTCAGGGAAGTGACGGTAAGAGTTATATATTGGCAATGGTTGAACCCTCCAATCCTCGCGTGGCGACAAATGATATGACAGCAGTTCTGTATCGTATGGAAACAATGATGAGTTTTCCTGTTGTAGAAAATTATAAAATAAAGATAGACCCCAGAATGCCAGGTATGGGAAATCATAGTTCTCCAAACAATACAGACCTCATACAGGGAGGCGACAAAATGTATCAGGGCAAACTTAGTCTTACAATGACAGGTTACTGGAAAATCAACCTTATGTTACAGAATGATGCGGGAGCTGTGATAAAGGGAGAAGCAGTAACAGATACCAACAAAAGCAGCAGTATCTATTTTGAATTGGAATTCTAAGACTCGGTATGAATAATCTGTACTTGTTCCGGTCAAACCCATTGTTTTTGGATCGGACTGCAAGCAGTTAGTAACATACCGCAAATCTTTAACCATGTTTCGATCAATTATATTTAGCATACTCTGTATGTTATGCTCAGTGGTGATTTATGCCCAATCACGTACGGGACAAAATCAGGACTCTAGTAAATCTAAGCAACTGGAGGAGGTTATCGTAATAGGACAGCGCAACCGGACAGACAAGACAGCAAAACCATTGGCAACATTGGACAACTATATTGAAAAATCCAGTGCAATCAATATGATAAAGCGCGGCGCCTATGCATGGGAACCCTACCTGAACGGTATGGCTTCAGAACGTAGCGTTATTACCATAGATGGGATGAGGATCTACGCAGCCTGCACAGACAAAATGGATCCCATAACTTCTTATGTAGAGGTGACCAATCTTTCAAAAGCAAACATCCACAGCGGGTCGTCCGGGTCTACGGCAGGATCTACCATCGCCGGAACTCTGGACCTTGTCAGGAAAAAGGGCTCGTTCGGTGAGCGGTCTATGAACGGAATGGCTTTTACCGGATTTGAGACCAATAATACGCAGAAAGTCGTTGGTGCGGCGTTGAACTATTCGCTACCCAGATTCTTCGCCGATGTTGATTTTTCCTTTCGGGATGCGGATAATTACAGGGCGGGCGGAAGTAAGGAAATACTGCATTCACAGTATACTAAATATAACGCATCGGCGACCATCGGTTACAAATTAAATGAGCACCAGCAGTTGGAGGCTTCATTGATCTATGACCGGGCTATTGATGTAGGTTATCCGGCCTTGCCAATGGATGTGTCCCTTGCCAAGGCTCTTATCGGTTCAGTTTCCTACACCCGTCATCATATATCACGGCAGATAAAACAATGGCAGACCAAGTTTTACTACAACGATGTCACCCATATCATGGATGATTCCAAACGTCCAGTCGTTCCAATCCGCATGGATATGCCCGGATGGACCAAAACCGCAGGCTTCTATTCCATGTTAGAGGGAGGCACAGGTAAACATAACTGGAAGACCAATGTCAGTGGTCACTATAATAAGTCACTGGCAGAAATGACTATGTTTTCCAATACAGCGGGTGAAAAGGATATGTTCATGCTTACCTGGCCGGGAATAAATACCTATTACGGGGACTTTTTCGGTGAGGACATCTATTCTCTTTCAAAACATTGGAGTGCTATAGTGAGTGCCGGACTAGCGATCCATAAGAATTTGGTAAGTAACCAATTTGGGTTGGAGAGTCTTCGGATTTTCTATCCAGGAATGTCCAAAAGCAAGACACGATTGCTCAAGAGGCTATCAGCAATGTTCGAGTTTGAAAGGAACAATTGGTCTTACAATTTGGGAGTCGCTTACGGAGAACGTGCACCAAGTGTTTCCGAAGGGTATGGATTCTATCTTTTTAACAGTTTTGACCGTTTTGATTATATAGGCAATCCTGATATGAGAAATGAAAAATCAGCAAGTGTCAATATGAGTATTTCGTATCAGAATACAGGGTTCTCTGCAAAGCTAACCAGTTCTTACTTTCATATTATGAATTATATCCTAGGCAGGCCAAAGACTGGTTTAAATGTAATGACTATTGGGGCTACAGGCGTGAAAGTTTACGAACAGCTAAACTATGCAGGCATTCTAAATACCTCTCTTGATATGAGTTATCAAATTATAGATGGCTTTTCATGGGCCGGACAGATAGGGTACCGCAGGGGAAGGGGTGAAAATGGTTTATTGTTACCATTAATCCAACCACTGTCCTACAGCTCTGCATTTACTTTCTCAGCAAAATCGTTTTCAGCTGATGTGTCTCTTAGCGGCTCATCCCGATATAACAAGTACAATCCAGAATTTGGGGAGTCAGAGTTGCCGGCCTATACTATTTTTAACCTTTCTATGGCCAATCGATTTAAGTTTGGCACAAAGATATTTATTCTAAAGACCGGCGTAGAAAATATTTTCGATAAGAATTATACAACATTTGCGGATTGGAACCGAATACCCAGAATGGGCAGGAATGTTTTTGTGAATGTGGTTTGGAAGTTTTAATTTTTCAGATCCGGAGAATATAAAATAACGCACTATGATCACTCGACCGATACGGAACATTCGGAAGCAAGTTTTTTTTGTTTTTAGTAGACTCTTTGTCTGCACAAAATTGATTAATAATCAACATCATTCTGAACTTTTTAGAATCTTTTCTTGACCGTGGACTACACTCCACGGTTTATCTTTACAAAGGTAAACACAAAATCAGTCAGATGACAAGCAGAGATACTTACATCGTCACAGTGATCACCTTCACATTTTCGTTACTGCCTTTAAACAGTTATTCGCAAATTCTATCAAAAATGAACGGGAAAAACAAATACAGAATAGTGCAGGGTACATGGCTAACAACAAAGAAGCGCAAGTAGCTTGCAAATTGACAAGTCCCGAACTGCGAATAAGAAAAGAAACGACTATTGCGAGTTTGAGGCACCAAATACTGGATAAAAAAGAGTTGACCAATGGATATGCCTATAAGTTTTATGGGACGAATGATGTTTTGGATGTTCTAAATGAGTTTATTAAAACAGAGAGGTTATGCTGTAGTTTTTTCATATTTACTATTTCAGCTAGTGGTGATAAAAGCGAAGCTTGGCTTTCCCTGACCGGGCCAAAAGGAGCAAAGGAATTTATGACAAACGAACTTGGACTTTAGTTAAAAGTTAAAGCCTATTTTTGCTCTTCGAATTTTGCTTTGTGCGCTTCACTGTTCAGATGAAGGTAATAATGCCTTAATTGAGCAATAATTGCCAGAATTAGAATCGCACACGCCACAACAAATAGTATAGTCTTGATAACAGAATATTTCCTATTTGACCGATGCTTAAGTGATTTATTTTGAACCTTCTGGCCGTGTGTCGGGGATTTTCTTCTGTGACGTATTTTTGTCTTTTTCAATTTTTATACTATTATAACAACATCTGGTAGGAAAGACCAAACTTTTGCGATTGGTAGTAGGGTACAATCATACAGTGTTTATTTTTTTTCTTTTTGTTGCGCAAAAGGGAATTGAACTTAGGATATAGCCAATAGGCAAGTTCGGTTGAAAGGATTCCCACACCAGCTCCTGCCACTACGTCCGTCATCCAATGTTTATTATTCAAGACCCGGTAAACGCCCGTAAAGGCAGCAAAAGGATAGCCTGTCAGGCTCAGCAGTAGATTTTTATCCCTGTATTCTTTGTACATAAAATGTGCAGTAGAGAAGGCAGTAGCCGCATGCCCCGACGGAAATGATTTTCTATTGGAACCATCGGGTCTTTCCTCTGCGATCATATTTTTTGCTGGAGTAACGATAGCCGCCGATATCAACTGGGAAATTGTAAAGATCATTGTTCGATCTCTAAAACTGTGTTTTCCTTTTATTCCAGCCAGGTTCAGACCATACACCATCACAGCCGGGAAATACTGGGTATAGTTGTCTAATGTGGTTCTCCCCAGTCTGTTATGGGAAATCTCCATCTTAGTTGAAACATCCAGTTTTTTCATCGCCGGAATGGCAAAACTAATTGCCCCCACCGTGATGAGGGACGCGGGAAGGATGAGTTTCCTGTACCCCAACCGATAATCATTTTGGCTATTTACTATCGAATCAGTCTGATCGGAAGTCCTCAGAACAGACTGAACTTGCGCAAAGGATCGTTCATGGACTGCTGTTAAAAAAATTATTAAAATTATTCTTGAAATCACTGATATGGGATATAAATATTTTATAGGTTCTGTAGAATAAAATCTACCCGTTCATTCGGTGGCAATACAGGAACATGGACTACCGGGCATGGAAAACGGCTATAAACCTCAATGATCAATTTATGTATGCGGATCTGCTCATCTTCATCTTCCAGTCTTGCATAATCGTTGATCAACGGAAGACGGTCAAGGACAAATACTTTCTGGTAACAGAATTTCTTGCACATTGCGACAAGTCTGTTGTCATATTTCAGCCCAAGAAACTCATAATAAGCCATCGCATCCGGTAGCGCTCTATCCAGAAAAGCGATCTTGTTTACATCAAGTGTCGATTCCTGCCCGATCTGTAGATTCAATATATCCAACTGAAATTGTTCTCGGTTACTCCTGATATCTTCAACTGTGCGACCCTTTATTTTTTGTGTGTCGATATAATGCCTTGCCTGTTCTGCAATAGTCACATATCCCAGTTTTGCCAGCAGCTCCACTATGGTGGTTTTCCCCGTACATGGTCCTCCTGTAATTACGTACCAGTTTGTCTTAATTTCCTTATGGTTGATAGTATCCATTCTTTTCCTAGTTCCATTTTGGTTATTTGCAAAGTATACGGCACTCATTGATCACATCGCTTATCTTCTTCGGCATCAGTCCCATTTGGGTTAATATTTCCTGGCGTTGAAGCAAAGATTTACAGACAATTATATCATTAGCTATCAGGATTTTTTTATCCTTTTCGGTTAAGGATGTCAGGCAGGTCACAGGATAAAGACCGGAGCGGTCAATAAGATCTTTTAGACCTTTATCCCTCGGATAATCCCACCCTAGCAAAGACATTCCCATGCACGTGCCGAATTGTATCGCATCGTCAGAAAAGCGGCCGTTTGTCACTATCCAGCTTTGATGAAACTGGCGCGCATGACAGCCGCTATCCTGCCATTGTTTCTCCACATCAAGAAACCTTGACCGGATGTACAGGGGAATTTTGACATCGCTTACAAATCCTTGCCGGTTATGGAACTTGCATTCAACCATGATATGGTGCCCCTCTTTTGTAGCGATAACATCTATTTCATGCTTTACACAATGGCCAGGAACAATCACTCCCGTTTGGGTATTATACCCCAATGATTCCAATATCGCCGCAATAAGCTTCTCAAAAGGGAAACCGGTAGGGCCAAGCGACATGATTGCTTTTTTGAGATTGTACCGAGCAGAAGCAGGCTTTGACATTTTTTTCAGCCATTTGAAAGCAGTCCTGTAAATATCACGGGTGCCCATTCCGTCTTTAAGGATATCCTGCACCTTTTGCAGAACAACCTCTACCTGCTGGAGAGTCGCTCCCGATCGGGACAGTGATCGTTTTAATTTGTTACTATCAAAAGCCACACGCTTCCCGGATGCTTTGGTAATGTATATTTCGCCCGTACTACTTTGCATAACTCCTTCCTTTTGACCGAAAAAGATGTTTTAATTCTGAAGACTATCGTTAAGCTGACACTAAAATTTCATTCGTTGTATCCTGATGGCGTTCAATATGGCAATCAGAGATACCCCAACATCAGCAAAAACGGCTTCCCACATCGTAGCCAGGCCTCCTGCTCCCAATACCAGCACAATGCCTTTTACCACGAAAGCAAGGGTAATATTCTGCCATACGATCTTTTTTGTTTTCTTGCCGATATTGATTGCAATTGGGATCTTGGAAGGTTTGTCATCCTGAATGACCACATCCGCTGTTTCTATTGTCGCGTCGCTTCCGAGTCCGCCCATTGCGATGCCTACATCGCTCAGGGCCACTACGGGGGCATCGTTTACACCGTCACCCACAAAGGCTACCGTTTCGTTCTTCCCTTTGATTTCTTTTACTCTGTTGACCTTGTCTTCCGGTAACAGATCCCCGAACGCATTGTCGATTCCCAGTTTATCGGCCACAAATTTCACGACCGTGGTTTTATCGCCACTTAACATGGTCACCTTCACATTTAGTTTATGCAGCAGTTCAATAGTCTGTTGGGCATCTTCCTTGATACTGTCCGCAATAGTAATATATCCCACGAACTTACCTTCACTGGCCACCGCGATAGTGGTATACACAATGGACGAGGGATCAACATCATAACTGATGCCGAATTTATCCATCAGTTTGAAGTTCCCGACCAATAGTTCCTTACCGTTTATAGTTGCCTTTAAACCATGTCCTGCGATCTCTTCCGTGTTTTCGAGCTTTATCGAACTATCGACTTCTCCTACATACTCGTGTATGGCCGTTGCCACAGGGTGCGTACTTAGGCTCTCTATCGCATTGACGAGCTTCAATATCTCCATTTTATCAAATTCAGGATTGAACACTACTTCCTGTACCTTAAAGACCCCTTCGGTCATTGTACCAGTTTTGTCCATTACGACATTCTGTATCGCAGCCATTGCATCCAGGAAGTTGCTGCCCTTAAATAGAATACCATTGCGACTGGCAGCGCCGATACCACCGAAATAACCAAGGGGAATGGAAATTACCAAGGCACATGGACAGGAAATCACAAGGAATACCAAAGCCCTGTACAGCCAGTCGTTGAATACATAATTATCTACGAAGAAATAAGGAACAAGGCAGATGCCTATTGCCAGTAAGACTACGATAGGCGTGTATACCTTCGCAAACTTCCTGATGAAAAGTTCGGTGGGAGCTTTCTGGGAAGTAGCGTTCTGTACCAGCTCCAGTATTTTGCTTAGTTTACTGTCCGTATAAGCGGTAGTCACCTTAACCTGGGCCACGGTGTTTAGATTGATCATACCTGCCAATACAGCTTCCCCCTTGTTCTTGGTATCGGGTTTACTTTCTCCGGTAAGCGCAGCGGTATTGAAGGATGCATTATCTGTTAGCAACTCACTATCCAGTCCCAGTTTTTCTCCGGGCTTTAGCAGAATAATATCACCAATCTTGGCATCTTCTGCTTTGATGGTATTGGCCTTATCATCAACGATCACGGTAACCTCGTCGGGTCGCTGGTCAAGTAATGCCTTGATGTTGCTCTGTGCCCTTGAAACAGCAAGGGTCTGGAAGACTTCACCTACCGCATAGAACAGCATAACCGCGACGCCTTCTGGATATTCCCCGATAAAAAACGCTCCAATGGTAGCGATACTCATTAAAAGGAACTCAGAGAATATCTCACCCTTGGCAATGCTCTTGACAGCGTCCCTGATAACCGGAAAACCCACGATCCCATAGGCTACCAGATACCAGACAAATCTCACTGTCACTTTAAACCATTCCTGTGGAAGCCAATTGTCGAAAGCTATGGCTATGAGCAAAAGTACCAGGGAAAGAATGGAGGGAAGGAACATTTTAAATGTATTGCCATCTGCATTACTGTGATCATGTCCATCCTCGTCGCTATGCCCATGATCATGTCCGTCATTTTTATCATGTTTCTCTTCTATTAGCTCTTTTGCGCCAGCCTTGGTATAAACCTTTTCAGTTTGCGTACAGCACATCTGTCTGCCCTGCGCGTCGTATTGATGCTTGTGTTCCATATTTTCTATTTTAGAAGGGTTTTCAATATTTTATCTTTGAAGAACTGTTTTGTGATACTATTTGCCTCATCAATAACAGCATCTAATGAAGGGGCTTTGTTGCCCAGATACTTCTTAGCCTGGACTACCCCTTTGCTATTTTTTGCTCCTTCAGTTTCCTTCACAGCTTCTGCCAGAGCAAGTAACCCAAGTCCCCGGTCTTTCAGCATTCCCAATTGCTCAATTATCCAGCTCAAAGCGAAAAAGCCATATTTGGAAAGTACCAGGGGATGCATTATTTTATCTTCTACTGGCGGTAGCGTGTTATATGAAGAGTTCAATACGGAATCGGTAAGGTAGCTCTTTAGGTCCAGCCTTTCCTGTTCAATATCGACTAGTTTTATACAGCCTTGTAGTGCCTGTGCGTATATACTCAACCAGCGTAATTTCCTGCGGAACTCGTGGATACCCGATTCTACATCAGTAAAAGTAACCTTACCTTTCTTTGCAAAATTCATTATCTCTTCAATTTCTGCCCTGTAGAATTTAAGAAGCCGCTTGTGTTGCTCGCCTTTACTTTTCCAATCCGTTTTTTCCAGAGAGCTGTTAATCCTTTTCAATTGCTTCCCATTTAGCCAGCCCTTACTATTGAGCAATTTATTAAGCTTGCTTATAGTTTCCGCCTCCTTATCGAAAAAATAGAACTTCACGTTTTCAGGTATCCTCTTATCCTTTGAAAACTCTTTACCGAAAGCGTTAAAGTAGTCTATACTACCCAGCACATCTTCCAATGCCTTAAATTTTTCCTGTATTTTTCTGAATTTCTTTTTGTCGGGACCGGTGGAAGTATAAATCCTGGCCAGTGCCTCGAGTTGGAACAACGGAGCTCTCAAACCGTTTTGAAAAAGGTAAAAGGCAGGGTTTTGATCTTTTTGAGCCGCTTTTAATAAAGTGGATACTTTTTGCATATGCAAATTGAATTGAATATTACTTTGTTTCATGGTCGTCTTTCTTGCTGTTGAATAATTTTTTTACAAATCCTCTGTACCAAGCAAATTTATTAATGGAGAATATCAGCAGGGTAATAGCTGTCGCTGAAACGGCTAAAGCAAACATATTAAGCGCGATGGCTATTCCAATGGCTGCAATAGTCCATAGGCCTGCGGCTGTCGTCAAACCTTTTGGCATATTCTTATCATCCCGGAAACCTATACCAGCACCTATGAAGCCCAAACCGGTAGCAATTGCTGCCAACATTCTCGCAGTTGCAGATTTATCTTCCGATAGATGAGCAGCCACAGATACAAATAGGCATGAGGCTACGCAAATACAGGCAAAAGTCCTGATACCTATATTTTGTTGTTCTATTTCCCGTTCTATACCAACAATACCTCCCAACAGGAGCGCCAGTAACAATTTAGCCGAGAGTAAAAGTTCAAACTGGATATCCATAACGTTTACGGTTTACATTATTAACAAATAGGTTACATTTCAAAATAAGAGTCGTTTTTAGGTTTTAACGGAATGTCTTTTTCTCCGATCATTTCCAATATATTTATTTCAATTGTTTGTGCCAGCGAAGTCATTGGAGTATCAACAGGAGTATTCTCAAAAGGATCCTGCATAATGATGGCCGTTTTTTCAATAACAATAAAAAGCGTAGGTATAAGAATGGTCATCACTATCTCAACTGTAAGCTGCGAATCCTCCAGCCCAAAGGGTAGAATGGCAGCAAAAACATAGATCAACATATGGACTAACAGGCTGTAAGATCTAGGGAAAACAGTATTCTTTATACGTTCACATTTACCCATACTATCACAAAGCCTTGCAAGCGTTTCATTTAACTGCACCTGCTTGATATCTGTAATTACTCCTTCAGAGGCCAGCTGCTTAATAGTCTCAGAATGTTTATCCAGCAAAGCATTCGGTATGTTTACGGCCATAATCTGGTAAATGTTCAGATATGCTAAAACAGAAGGCGAAAATTCTTGCCTTCGCAGCGATTCTCCCAAAGCATAGGTCCAGACAATCTGCCTATCGGCAAACTCTTTAATTTGGTATAAGCGGCTTTCGGGTACAAACTGGATGAACTGTCTAAGCAAAGTTCTTGAATCATTGACGATAGCGCCCCAAACAGTCCTGGCCTCCCACCACCGTTCATAGGATTGTGCTGTTCTAAAAGCAAGCAATATGGAAACTGCGGTTCCAACCAAAGCAGGAACACTTAGGGGTAAGGATACTTTTTTGAATGTCGGCTGCATATCCAGCAATCCGATAGATACTGCAAAAACACAGATCAAAATGAGCTGTGATTTGATTTCATTGACAAAGTACCAAATGGATATTTTTCGGTTCAATAACATAAAGAATATTGGTATTTTATATTTTCATTTTTTTATACTGCTGGTGTCATTTCCAACACCCGGATTTTTTCGATGATGATAAACGCCCCGTTTTCGATAAGCCCATTGAATATCTTTTGACAACCTCGAGTCTATTAATGGGTCGCGCAAATTGAAGAACCAGTACCATTGTGACAACAGAGACTTGCTGTACAGGCACATCCTTAGTAATATCAACCATATTGAGTTCGATTTCTATACCAAGGGTTAAACTATCTAATTTTTCCCTGCATTTAACAATCATTTCTTCGGAATCATCTATTCCTACAAGGCTTACATTTTCAGGCATCAGTTTAGACATTTGTTTTAAGGTGGTTCCCGTGGGGCAGCCTATATCATATGCTTTTGTCTGTGGCTGCACATGGTTTTTACTAATTCACTAACCATCTGTTGGATCTCCGCATAGAAGGGTACAGACCTACTAACCATGTCATCAAATACCAATGTGACTTTTCTGTCAAATGCGAAATCAAGAGTATTATCAACCTTTTTTTTAATTACATCATCCGATGAGTTGTTAATATTCTCGTGTTTCATTGTTTACCTATTTTTCTTATACATCAATTCGATATTAACGTCCTTAAATCTGCTAAGCACCGACTTCCCATAATCGGTACAATAGCTGTGTGCCGTAAGTAAAGAGGTATTTACTTTATGCCATTCTTCCTCCGAATATATTTTATCCAGAAATACTTCAAACTCTTTCCTGATAGCTTTTGCGTATCGAGGATAGGATGGTCTGGTAAAATGGTACAGGTCCGCATCACATAAAACTTTTTCTATCATAGATATTGGGTGCTGCGGAAACTTTGTCGCCTCAATACAAGCCAATACTGAATTAATAAATTCAGTATTGGCATTATATTCCTCTAAATAATGTTGAGCCATCTTCTTGCTTTCTTCCTCGTGTCCAATGTATGCATTTACATATCCGCAGTCGTGAAACCAGGCGGCAACGATCAGTATATCCATTTCGGATGTAGCCAAATCGCTGCCTTGCCCGATCTCCCAAGCTGCCTGAACAACCTCATAGGTATGGTTAAGGTTATGAAACACAAAGTTTGGTGCCAGGTTTTTTTTAAGAAAAACTGGAACATCTTTTTCTACAGACTTTATCAACGGACTCATAACTTCTCTCTTTTCCAAGATTAATGTTCATGACCACCTGTGTTACTAAGTTTGGCATTGATAAAGAATGCACCCTTAGTAACTATTTTTGCGTCTTTCGGGATTTCGGTCACAGGGGTGATCACGGTATATCCCAATTCAGAAACTCCTTTGGCTACTTCTATCTTTTCAAAGTTCATGTTAGGCTCACTTTGTTTATTCTCAACGGCATGATCATGCTTTTCGCCCGGCTTATGAGCGTGATCTTCTTCAGCCTTCTGGTCGTGGCTTTCTCCCTCTTTGTGCTCTTGACCTCCTTTTTCGTGACCAGCTTCCGGTTCTTTGTCCGTATGAACAAAGACATAGAACTTCCCATCGGCTTCTATAATAGCCTCATTTGGCACTGTGGACGCCATAACATTTTCTACACTCACCATCCCCGTAATGTTCATACCATCAATTAATCCGGTCTTATTGCCTACTACTGTGCAGTGTACAGCAACCGTTTTGCTTTCGTTCTCAAAGGAGGATCCTATATTGAATACTTTAGCAGTATATGTTACCCGGGGATTATTGGTAATGGTAAAATTCACAATTTGTCCTACCTTCATGTAGGGCAGATCACGCTCGAACACCTGGAGATCAAGGTGGAGTAAGCTGTTGTCCACGATTTCAACTACAGGAGATGATACATCCACGTAACTACCAATCTTGGCAAGTTCATTGCTGATCGTGCCACTAACAGGACTTGTAACTACCAATGCAGCTCTTAGATTTTCTCGGCTTATACTCGATGGATTGATGCCCATTAGTTGTATCTGCTTTTTCAATGAAGACTTACGCGCCAATAAGGTGTTAAGATCCGCTGTAGCGGATTGGAGATTCCTCAAAGCCCCGGCGCTTCCCTGGTTAAGCTCTTGTTGGCGATTTAGTTCCTGCTGTGCCAGTGTGATCTTACTGTCAATGGTGATATACTCTTCCTGCAACTGGACAAATTGTGGGTTTTCAATAGTAGCAATCATCTGACCTTTACGGACGTAATCGCCCAACTGTACGCGAAGACTTTTAACAACGCCGCCGTAAAGTGAAGTTGCATTTGCTTTCTTGTTGTTAGGCACCCTTAGCGCCCCGTTTGCCTTAACTGTAGCCGTAAGATTTTTGTTTTCGATGTTTCCGAGGGTTATTCCAACCGCTTTGATCTGTTCTTGAGTAAGTGACGCAATAGTGGATGACTCTTCCTCTCCATGCCCTTCTTCACCTTTGGCTTCGACCGTCTTTGTTTCCGCTGAAGCGTTAGCGCCTTCTCCTTTTGCCTCTTCACCACAGCTATATAAAGATGATACGAGGATAGCTGCAACTAATATTTTCCCTATAATTTTCATTTTATCTTATTTGTTATTGAAGTAATTAAATTGAATTGCTGATTGATTGTACTGGTTCAATACATCCAGGTAGTTTTGACGGATGCTAATAGCCTGGTTAAGAAACTGTCCCAGATCCGCAAAACTTATCTCTCCCGTTCTATAACTCAGGCTAGCCGCGCTGATAATTTCCTCTGACTGTTTTAATCCTGAAGTTTCATAGAAATTCAGCAGGGAATAGTTTTTTTCTATTTCAGCAATTGCGGATGCTCTTTGGGTCTGGAACAACTGTGTCTGGTAGGAAAGTGCCTTCCCCTGAACCTCTTTCTCAGCAACTGCAACCTTAACTTTATTCCTGTAGGCACCAGTCCCGAACAATGGAAACGATGCCATTACAGAAAATCCGGTAAAAGGGTCTTTAGCGCCCCATAAACGTTGACTGAAAAACCGTCCTGAAAACTCAGGTTTATTGGTGTTTTTTTGTACTTTAATATTGGAAGATGCAATATTTACATTCTGTTCCTGCAAAGCTAGCACCGGATGAGCCATGTTGCTTTCCAGCAATTCTACTGCTATTTTTTTAAGCGGTTCAGCGACAGGAAGCAGCCACTCATTTTGATTTAAAAGCATCATTAACTGTCGTTGCTGTACGGTCGCTTCCTTCTTGTTCTGTTCAAGGAAAGCCTGGAGCTCCTTAAGTTTTGCCTCTGCCGCTACCTGATCCAGCTTTGCTACATCTCCAGTCTTTACCCGAACTTCTGTAGTTTTGAACAGCATCGTGTAAATACTATCAAGACGTTGAAAGAGTGCTTGTTTATCCTGCAAATACCAAAGCTGATAATAGGCCGTGCGCACATCTCTTTTAATAACGGCGTTCAAAACATCCGTATTGAGTTCTGCGTATTTCAGCTGTTCTTCGAAATAATTCTTCCGGGCCGAGTACAATCCCGGCCAGGCTATACCTTGTGAAACTCCAACTTTTAAAATACCGACTTTATCCGATGGGCGGAAATCCTCGTTTTCTGCGAATACGCCCGTTTTAGGAATGTCATTAGCCGTCTTTACATTTAGCGAAGCACTTTTGATTTGAGCTGTATTCACACCAAATTGTTGATTATTCGCTAACGCGGTCGCTAAAGCTTTGTCGATCGAAATTCGCTGTTGTTGCTGTGCATTAACAGATGAAAAACTTCCCAGGAAGAGTAAGATCACTACTGCCGTTGTTTTCATATTACCTTTTCCTTTGATTTTTAATTTTGAGTTGAAGATGATATACAGTAGCGGCAATACAAACAGTGTAAGAAACGTCGCTGTGATCAATCCGCCAATCACAACTGTTGCCAGAGGCTTTTGAACTTCCGCGCCGGCACTGGTACTGATCGCCATTGGTAAAAAGCCTAAAGATGCCACTGTTGCTGTCATCAATACGGGACGCAAACGGGTCATCGTACCTTCCTTGACTCGCTGAAAAACATCACCCATACCTTCTTTTTGTAACTGGTTAAACGTACCTATCAATACAATACCATTTAATACTGCCACACCAAACAGGGCGATAAATCCGATACCAGCACTGATACTGAAAGGCATTCCACGAAGCATCAATGCGAAAACTCCGCCGATTGCACTCATAGGAATAGCCGTAAATATTAAAGTCGCCTGTTTGAAAGAATGGAAGGTAAAATACAGTAACATAAAAATGAGCAGCAAGGATACGGGAACCGCTATCATCAAACGGTCGCTGGCCTTCTTAAGATTTTCAAACTGCCCTCCGTAAGTGAAATAATATCCAGATGGAAGTTTTATTTTTGCTGCCAACTGCTGCTGTATATCTTCCACAACACTTTGTACATCCCTGCCGGCAACATTAAATCCGATTACAATCCTACGTTTTCCCGCTTCACGGCTTATTTGTGCAGGCCCCAATTTGTATTCAACATTTGCAATCTGTGATAAAGGTATCTGCACACCTGTATTGGTCGGGACCATCAGGTTGTTTACGTCATCTATGCTACTTCTGTGTGCGCTGTCCAAACGAACTACCAAATCAAAACGCCTCTCATTTTCATACACTTGTCCGGAACTCTTACCGGCAAAAGCGGTACTCACAACGTCATTTACGTCCTGTATTGTTAATCCATAATTGGCAATCCTGGTGCGGTCATATTCGACATTGATCTGTGGAAGCCCGCTAACCCGTTCAACTTGAGGAGAGGTTGCTCCGGACACACTTTGAATAACTTCACTCACTTCCTTGGCGTATGAAGCGAGCGTATCAATATTCTCTCCGAAGATTTTTACCGCTACATCTTGTCTGATCCCGGTCATCAACTCATTAAAACGCATCTGGATGGGCTGGTTTTTTTCAAAGAATACGCCGGGTATAACTTCGAGTTTTTCCATGATTGCATCTGCGAGTTCTGTGTAACTTCTTTTAGATTTCCATTCATCCTGTGGTTTAAGTACCACCATCAGGTCGGTAGCCTCGGGTGGCATTGGATCCGTAGGAACTTCGGCAGCCCCCGTTTTACCCACCACCATCTTGACTTCGTCAAATTGTTTGATAATTCGCGATGCTTGCATGGAGGTTTCAATACTTTGATTCAGCGAACTACCTTGTGGCAGGATACAGTGAAAAGCGTAGTCCCCCTCCTGTAATTGGGGTATGAACTCGCCGCCCATTCTGCTGAAGAAAAATACTGCAATTGCAAAAATGCCAACAGTGACGCCTACTATAACATATTTAATTCTGATGGCCTTTTGTAACAAAGGTTGGTACCAACCCTGAAGCTTACTCATCATTTTATCACTGAATGTCCTTTTGTGGCTTGGTTTTTTTGATAAAAGCAGGGCACACATCATCGGAATGTACGTAAGGGATAATACCAAAGCCCCGAATATTGCGAAACCAACCGTCTGGGCCATAGGACGGAACATTTTTCCCTCAACACCAACCAAAGTAAGAATAGGAATATATACGATCAGGATGATAATTTCTCCAAAGGCGGCACTGGTACGTATTTTAGAGGCCGAAGTAAATACTTCTTTGTCCATTTCAGTCTGAGTGAGCCTGGCTGTCGACTTTCGCAGGCCAAGATGGTGCATGGTTGCTTCAACAACAATAACTGCTCCATCGACGATAAGTCCAAAGTCAATAGCTCCTAAGCTCATCAAGTTAGCGCTCACGCCGAATACGTTCATCATTCCCAGGGCAAACAGCATAGCAAGCGGAATGGCAGAAGCTACGATCAGTCCGGCGCGAAAATTTCCAAGGAACAATACCAGAACGAAAATTACTATCAATGCCCCTTCTATTAGATTCTTTTCCACGGTGCTGATAGCACGACCAACAAGATCAGTCCGATCCAGATAAGGTTCGATAGTAACATCTTCAGGCAGCGACTTTTCGATAGTAGGCAGCTTTTCTTTAATACGCTTCACTACCTCATTACTATTTTCCCCTTTCAACATCATCACTACCCCACCTACAGCATCTACTTCACCGTTATACGTTAAGGCACCATACCTGACCGCACTACCAAATCTCACATTAGCCACATCACTTATATATATTGGTACAGCACCGGAATTTTTTACGACAATTCTCTTAACATCATCTAACGATGTTACCAAACCAATACCCCTGATAAAATAGGCATTTGGTTTTTTGTCGATGTATGCACCACCGGTATTCTGATTGTTCTTTTCAAGAGCGGTAAAGATATCTGGGATACTTACGCCCATTGCTCTCAATCTATCGGGATTTACGGCAACTTCGTACTGTTTCAATTGGCCACCAAAGCTGTTTACTTCAGCAATACCGGGTGTGCCGTATAGCTGTCTGGCTACAATCCAATCCTGCATAGTACGCAGATCCTTTGCATTGTATTTGTTTTCGCTTCCCTTTTTAGGGTGAATGATGTATTGGTAGACCTCACCCAGACCTGTACTTACAGGCGCCATCTCTGGGGTACCAATACCTTGGGGGATTTTATCGACAGCCTCTTTGAGTCGTTCATTAATGAGCTGTCTGGCAAAATATATATCGACACCCTCTTCAAAAACAACAGTTATCACGGAGAGACCAAAACGGGATATACTGCGGATTTCTTCAATTTTTGGAACATTCGCTATACTTTGCTCTATAGGGAACGTTACGAGTTGTTCTACTTCCTGGCCCGCTAATGTTGGGCAGGTGGTAAATATTTGTACCTGATTGTTGGTTATATCAGGAACGGCATCTATGGGTAATTTGGTGGCGCTCCACGCCCCCCATATAATAAGTACCAAAGTCATTAATCCAATAATGATTTTGTTCTTTATACTGAATTTAATAATACGATCTAACACAATGTATCTGATTATTTAACGCTTAATAAAATATGTAATCTTCTTCTGGGGATAGAAAAAGCAGGAAATAGATGCGTGCTATGGAATATCATACGTATATTGTACGACACCTAATCAGCGCTAAAAAGCACTTTTGTCTCGTATGAAGTACACGAGGGTGTTTCATACGATGAGACACGATCTAAAGAAAATTAAGCGTTAAATCTCGGCGGCTGCCAGATATTGCCGAAGTAATTGGAAACAAACAAAAATTCTCCGATTACAATTTTTTTGGTTGTAAAGTCTTGTGAAGGGATACTAAATTCTGGTGAGAGAGCACTAAATGAGGTTATTGAAACGCTACAACAAGTACATTGACAAAAGGGTGTACAATTGTCATCCTTGTCGTCATTATGACTATATTTCATTATTTGAGATACAGATTTTGCCTGTTCACAACTATTATCGATATCACTACACGATACGCCAAAAAGCGTTGCGAGGTAAAATCCTAATGTTGCTATTGCTATTATCCATCTCATCGGAACTGCAAAATTACGGATTAATTTTATACAAGAATTAAAATTATATATTTAATAGCAATGACTAGAGAATATAACGAACCCTGTGAAATTTTAATGCTTTCTTTGTAACAGAAAACAATCCCAAGCGTTAGGTATATTTTAATGTATAACATGCAATAGCTAGTATTTAGCCTTACTGGCAGTGTTAGACAAGTTTAAACTGATTGTACAGTTGTATACTCTCTTTAACTAATGTATATGATAGTCAATGCTTTTTTAACCACCCTCAGATTATTCCACTTCTATAAACATCTCTTTGAAATTAATAGTAAATGATTTAAACCCTTGAAGAAGATCGATGCCTAAATTGCCATAGTAATTCTCGCTTTCACCAAGGGGCGTCGTTCTGACATTGATTTCAGGTAACATTACTTTATGACCAGCAACATCAATCCTGAAATTTTTGAGCTTGTAAGCAGCAGCGGTGCTTACCATGCCCCCCACGCCGGCTGATTTCAGCTCATAAGGCGTTCCCTCCTTGACAATCATATTTTTATACCTGGTAAAGAAAGGCTGGTACAACACCGAAGAAGAGGTACCGGTGTCGAAGCGAAAGGGGAGACGATCTTGTCCGACTGTAAAATTGACGATGGGCATCGGGCCATCAAAAGCCAGATTGTACTCCTTATTTTTTACGGGATCGTTCATGATTTCAATAGTTCCACTTTGACGGATAATAATTTGCTCTAGCTGTGAAATGATGGGCTGACCTATAATTCCCTGTTGCTGGTAATCCTGCTGTTTAAAATACAGCATATCATCCGGTAATAATAGAAATACTGCATTGGTGATCAATATTTTTCCTAAGAATAGGGTATCGGACACTGCAAGCGATGACTGAATTACCTGCCCGGAAATACCACTGGCCACATCAATGTTCACCGGGTAGATTTCCATATGCATTTTCCGCGCGTTGCTTTCTGTAATCACAGATATATTCGCGCCAGTATCAAATATTAGATTACAGGTATCCTGTTCTCGTGTCATTGGTACTTCAATGAGGCCGATTTTATCTTTTTGAAAAGGAACGATAGCCGGGTAGTTGATAGAAATTTGCTGAGCCGGCACACTGGCTATTGCTGTCCACAACGCTTTGGATCCCTCTAAATCCTCCCTTATGGCGCTATCTTTGAGTGCTGGATAGGAGTGAATCAAACTGTCGTAACAATTTGCCGCTTGTTGGTATTGATACAGCTTACTATAATTATCGGCCTGAAGAAGGAGCAAGGCTCTTCGCACCGAATCCGTTGCGGCGGGGAAACGTTTATTGAACTGCTCAATCATTTCATTAGATGTCTCACAACGATTGAAAACATTGTCAATTACCGCCTGATAAAACAATTTTTTGTCGTCGGGTAAGCCGGATTTTACTCTATTAAACTGAGAACGCAGTTTAAAAAGATCCCTTTTGTGATATAATTGTTCAAGGTTCTGTTCAGCTTGTATATATTTGGGAAGTACAGTCTGTGCAGAACCAAGCAGATAGCAAAATAAGATACACGAGGCAACGCATCGTTTGAATAAATAGGCTATCATCACTATAGGCTTTACAGTTTATAAACAGATTAAAGGTATACAATTTTTTAACCTTACCTCTTTTGAAAATTTAGAAACTCATCCTTTATTGACAGATCAAATAGTAATGTTTACATATAACAGCTATGATTTAATTGATCCAACATCTTTAGACTATAGGGTATTAATTTAATACATTAATTATAGAAGACATAGGCGAAAAGCGGTTTCCGTAATACTAGAAACTAAAGGACGAGATATTGCTAATATTAAAACTATTCATGAATTAGAACCTCTTTCATTGATATACTTCAAGGCTTATGAATCCCCCAAATAAAATCGCCCCATTCAAATAAGAAAACAGAATCTTTTCTCATATTTCGCTTCATTTTTTGTCATCCACTTTGTCTCGGAAATAACCACTATTCGTCCCGGATTTACTCATTCCCTGGCTCATCATTAGATTAGCGTTTCCCATGGCATCTGCGACCATTCCGACACCACCACCTGTGACAGCGGCTGTGGCTGCCACTGTTCCCGTTGCTATTCCCCCGAATAAGCTAGTAGTCTTTGCAGTAATTGGATTACCCCCGCCAGCATTAACTACCATATTTGCTATACTCGGAATTGTAAAATAACAAACAATACCAATAATCATAAATACTATGTAACCAATATCTGCAGTACTAAAAAACGAATCGCCAGTTTGTTGTATTTGTGCTGTATCTAATCTGATCATTTCTTCCTGTATTTTACCGAGTAGGGATCCCAGGATATTCGCTATTGGCAGCCACAGATATATATTTATGTAACGCCCCAAATATACAGGGAGTGTGTGCTGAAAACCGTCGAATACAGCGAGCCCAAGCACAATAGGCCCTAAAATTGCCAAAACCAATAGCTTAAAGGTGCGGATAGTGTTGATGCAAAGAGCAGCAGCCTCGTAAAGTAGTTGAAGAAGGAAGGAAATAAAGTCCTTAAACATGCTTTTAAAGTTATAATATGCTTTGGACACAGCAAATTCAATATCGTATCCCACGCTTCCAAGTATGCCTTCATTATTAACTTTGTCGCTGTGGGTATACTGCATCCAAATATCGCGATCCCCAGCTCCATCATTAACTCCGTACATTTTGTACGCCATCGATTCTTTTCGCTCCTTCTCACGCTGTTCCATAAGTTTCTCTATAGATCTATTGGTATTATTCAGCATAGAACTCGTTCCCTGAACTGTAGGACTGAGAACGCCATTCATAATTCCAATAACAGATTGAAAGTTCAGGATACAAAATCCCAATACAAAAGGTCGAAATAGTGGAAAAAAATCTATCGGCTCTGCAGCAGCAATATGTCGCCAGACCCTCACGCCAATATAAAATAATGCCGCAAAACCCGCCAGCGCCTGACCCACACCGATCAGATTCCCGCACATTGGCAGCATCTCATTATACAGATTTTCAAGGATTTTGTGCAGTCCCCTGATTTGTTCCGGCATACCCTGGGCAAATAATATTCCCGGAAAACTTATCAGTAGCAATAACAGCAATGTTCTATTTATGTTTTTAAAAGTCATAGGTTAAATATTTTATTGTGTGATGTTCTATTTAATTCCGTGGAATGATTCCAGTGTTTGATTTTCGCTTTTATCCCTGAGTTTTTCTACTGCTATCATTTTTTGCCTGTTGTTAAAACTTCGCAGAAAAAGCAATTTCTTTTGAACATCCTGATATATCCGATCAATGCCTTTTAGCCGCTCGTTGTCACTCATACGCAACTGGCCGGCAGTAATAATCATCAATAATTCATCTAAATTCTTCATACTGTCATCGATCAGCCTATCGTATACTTTGTCGACATACTCGATTTGCCCATTTGTAAATACGTTGAACGAGGTAAGGTCTTTTAATGCCGCTTTACTTTCCTTTAATATTGCGGCCTGATCACGAATGATATCAGCAACCCGGCGATATTTTTTTACGGCAGGACTTACTTTATACAACCCATCTAAAAACAGTTCGTGTATTTTATAATTTCCAGAGGTGACTCCCTTTACTTTATTGTACCCTTCGCTAATGATCTTGTACCCGTCATACAATTGCTGCAAGATCTTGCGCAGCTGGTTCAACTTTTCCAGGTTAAGTACAAGTTGGGCTATCTCTTGCTCCTGTGCAATCGTATTTAACGGTAGCGATGTAAATGAGATAACAAATAGGGTTGTGGTTATGAATATCTTTTTCATGTACTAGGTGTTTATCAATTGGAAATGGTCAAATCGTGTTGATATTGGAGATGGTTTCTCTGCGTTGCTGTTTCTTTTCCTCACATCCAATACACATAAACATTTTCATCTGCCCCTGCGGATTATGCTTATAGTACTTTGTCGGTGATGACGCCCACCCCCAGGGTTTGCCATTTTGGATGGCGATCTTGTGCAACCGTTCGATTTCGAGAGCGGCTTCAGGAAATGAGTGCCTTATTTCAGCCCACTCCTCGTTCCCCGCAAACGCCCCACATAAACATTCGCCGCTTATACAAATCTTATCTTTAACAGGGTTTCTTAGGAGTTCGTTTTGCCTCATATAGATTTCAGAGTCTGATTCCGTCCAGTAAAAGATTGGTGAAAGCCAAACTGCGCTTCCCTCCTTTTTTATAAAATCTCTGTAGCCCATTCGTATTCTACTCTCTGATTTGCGTATACCCGTAATCAGAAGGATGTTTTCTCTTGCGTAGGGGGATGATTTACAGAAATGGGTAATATATTTTTTTAATGGCCGCTCTTTAAGCGTTATATACATGAATTTGTGTGATTGAGGACCTGGGAAGCCATATTTTGACACTAGTTTTTCATATGCATCGCCGGCGTACCCTTCATAAAGTTTCCAATCTTGCTCCATGCAGGTCCTGCGCACATAATCCCTGGACTGCCTGATTCCAATTCCCGTATTCCCATGATATACCGTAAAATCCAGTCCTAAAGATTTAAGAAAGGTTGCTGAATAATGTGTGCTACAAAGAGAATCATGCCCACCAGAAAAAAGCAGCAATATTCTTTTGGGACTGTACTCCCTTATAGCATTTGTTATTATTTCACTCATCCTTTGATGTTATCGGTATTAGCAAAAATGTTGTTACAGACCATGTAGCTCTTTCAGGGTTCGGTCATCCAGTTGTTCCTGCCGAATAGACCTGATCATCGTGATTGTTTCTGATGAAAATTTTTGAGCAAATACAAATTGGCCCTTGCTCTGTTCATATAAAGCACCTAACCGGGCCAACCTTGCATTGTCGGTCATTTTAACCGAATTGTCTGTCGTGATATCAACAAGATCTTTTCTGACAAATTCAACACCGTCCAAAAGCCGATCGATAAAGTCGTTAACATAAGTTTTCAGTGAATGTGATAAATTGTTATCCGTTCTCACCAGCATCCTCATTTCTTCACAGATTTTGAGGATATAAATTTGGTGCCTGATAATCTCCTTTGACTGGGGAGCGTTTCGAATCCGCGGATTTACAAGATTCAGAGATTTATAATAAAGATCATGGAGCTTAAACTCACCGTTTTTGATATCATTTATCGTATTCAGTCCTCCAGAAACAATTTTATATCCCTTTTTTACATACCCGAGGTAAATCTGCAGTTCAGCAATTTGCTTAGCGAGATATTTAATCTGTGTTTTCTTTTGATTAAACCACTCATTCAATTGCTGAGAGTAAGCCGGAGCAGACATTAAGCAAAAGATGAATGATAATAGAAGGTAGGCGCTTTTCATAATATTATTTATCGTTTTCGCCGGATCTTAAAATCTCCTTTTAATTGACGATCCCAGGGCTTTGGTCTCCTGAATCTACTTATAACAGCATTTTTACCTGGAATCTCATGATTGTTGCGCAGCTTTAATTGCTGTGTTTCATTTGGATAGCGTGATTCTATAAAAATACGCTCAATAACAAAGCCCTTTTCAATATCAAAATTTCCCAGGAGCTGACATTCTTTATAATCGTCCGGGTTGCGATATTCTGCATAAGTTTTAAGAGAAATATTAGCAGCACGAAGATTCTGTCTCTCCATGTGTGCCAAAAACTGATGTAGTGTTTCGCGTAGAGTTCCATAATGATGGAAGTCAGCCGCTTTTGAGATTATTTCAAAACGGTCATTATACCCTTTTGAGCGGAGCAAGGACTCAAACGGGCGGTGATGCCTGGTGTATTCATCTGTGGTATTCATAGGTATTTTTATTTTTAATTATTTCAGACCATAATAAGATTTAATAGTCTGTTGTTCCTGCCCGTCTTTGGAACGTTCAATACTCAGCATTATGTTTTGATTGGTGAACCGACGAAGATGTGATAGGTTCTTGCTGACTGCGTCATCCGTCTTCGCGATCAGCTCAAGTCTTGAAGCGTCAGACATTTGGGTGGAAAAGGACTGTACCACAAGCATTAACTCATCAATGTTTTTTGCGCTTTCGTCCAGAATGCCGGTGTAAACATCAAATATGTAAAGCAGTTCTTTGGGATTAAAGTTTTTATCGTTGCTAACAAGGGCATAGGCTCTTTTGTATTCCTTAATTAACTGTAGCTGATTTTCAATAATGCTCCTTATCCTTTTATAATACGCAATAGTTCTCTTTACCTTCCAAAGCTCATCATAATATGTTTTAAACAGCTTCCGTTGTTTTTCTCCCCATTCGGCAATCTCCTTCAGTTTTAACTTCGCCATCGCATTTTCGATTTGCTTTTGAATATGCTGTAAACGAATTGTCTGGTTTTGAACCCGCTGAACCGCCAAGTCAATGGCCTTTATGACTTTAACAATAGCTTCTTTTATGATTTGCCAAATGCCTATAGCATTGGCCTGTTGAATTGGAGCACTGCCAAGCAAAAGCAGGACCGTAAGCAATCCGGCAAATAGTGTTTTTCTATAGGTCATGTAATAATTTTTAATCAATTAATTTTCCGATACTCAATACCATTTACGACCACGGAACCTCCCTTGCCGTCAAAAGAATACAGAATGCCTGGATCACCAGTATGCATGATATTCTTTTCCGCATCGAAGGTGCCTGTCATCGAATGATTCGCTCTTTTATTAAATTTTTGTTCTACCTCTTTCTTAAAAAGGGTTTGTGACCGTTGATTGATCCGGTACACATCGCTTCCTTTCTTGCCAACAGGAGAGAAACTGACAGTATCATGTAGTGTATAAATATCGCTTTCAACAGTGCGGACATAAGTACCAGCTACCGAGGCCTTATTACTTTTAGAATAATTGCAGGCAAACGGAAAGATCAAAATGAGCAGGCCAATAGATGCAGTTTTCATGTTTACTTTATTTTTTAGTTTAATAAATGCTTTTCTTTCTTAATATCCTCAAGGAGCTTGCCAATCGCGAGTTCCATGTCGCCACCAAACCGTTCCGCATACTCTAGTACTCTCACGCGTTCTTTACCGTCGGTTGTATATGCAAAATATTCTTCGGGGCAGAGCTCATTTTTAAAAACTTTTGACATCTGGCCACCCAGATCTATGAAAATCTCATGGTTATCCTTGTTAACAGAAAGGAGGATTGTTTTGGCCTTATCTGACAAGCCAAGAACGTCCTGTAGCTTGTCGAATTTGAACATGAACTTGCGCATGTCCATCAGGATCTTAATGTCTGCGTTGTTGATGATAGCGTCCTTAATAATTGGTGAACTGACAAGGTCATCCAGCTCCTGGGTGACTACTCCGGGTATACCGTTAAACTTCCGAATGGTCTTGAATGCATATTTCAGAAAATCTGCCATTCCGCTTCGGGCGATTGCCTTCCATGCCTCATCAATAATCAATACTTTGCGGGTTCCCGCCAATTTTCGCATCTTTGAAACGAACATCTCTGTAACCAACAATGTTACAACGCTGAAGAGAACGGGATGATCCTTCAAATTATCAAGTTCTATGACTATAAAGCGCTGATCAAGAAGGTTTAAATTCTCTGTAGCATTCAATAGATAGTCAAATTCACCATTCTTGTAATAGGGTCTTAAGACATATAAAAAGTTATCCAAATCGAAGTCTTTATCCTTAACCCGGTGTTCTTTGAGTAATTCAGCATATGTTGTCTGTAAATACTCATAAAATGTGTTAAAACAAGGAAAAACCGATTCATCATTTTCCAAAAGTTGATAATATCCCTGCAAAGCATTGGACAGTGCGACATACTCAGAACGGTTATAGGGATCGTTTTCCTGTTTCCATAGTGCAATTAATAGGGATTTAAGGCTCTCTTTTTTTTCCGTATCCAGTGATAATCCTTCTGGAAGCCAGAAAGGATTGAATTTAATGGGATTTTTTTCTTCGTAAGTAAAGTAATACCCTTTCACTAATTCACACAGCCCCTTGTAAGAGCCTCCTATATCGATAATAACACAATGCGCGTCCTGATCATAGAGGGATCGAAGAATATGATTTAGTGTCATCGATTTACCGCCCCCCGAGCTACCGCAGCAAAGCAGGCCCATATTGGAAGTCCATCCATATTCAGTTCGTGGCAAATCGAACAGGTCTTCGTATACAGGCCTACCAAAGCGATCAGTAAAGCGGATTCCCTGTTCAGGCTTTACAGTCCGGTAATTGGTTTCCTGGGCAAGAAAACAAGTTGCTTGCTCAGCGAAACTGTCGAAAGTTTCATTGATTGGAAGATCTGCAGCGTTTCCTGGGAGCGAAGCCCAGAACAGCTGAGGCGCCCCTTTAATTTCCTGCCTCGGCGAAGCATCCATTTGCGCAATAGCAGATGAAGCTTTATTGCGGAGATCTTTTAATTCCTCCGGATTATCTGTCCAGGTAATAATATTGAAATGTGCTTTTACCGGCTGACGCTGCTGGCTGATCATTTCACTAAGAAATGCATTTGTGGCATCACAACTAATGGCATTTTCGCGAGAATAGGCAGAAAGTGACTGAAGCCTTCTGCGTCGGGTTTCCAGTCGCTTAGCAGTTTTTGTAGTGTTCTGAACAATAAGGAATTGGTTATAAATGTGATTGGTACGCAAAAGCAAACCAACAGAGGCCGCAAAACCTACTGAAAATTTACTGACGTCAGTCGAATATTTATCATAGGTGATCCGGCTACCGCAAATAGCAGGCAGGTCCTCCGGATCGGCTAGGCTAAACATCTGGACATGCTTTTCCCCAATTTGCCATTCCGGTTTGAAAATAATGTCACGGCGAATGGGTCGTTCTTCTGGTGAAAGCAGGAAACAATATCGTTCAAGTAAACCAGCTTTCTTTTCATCGCCAGCGATTTCATCAGCAGTTAGTTGCCTTGAGCGTATATGACTTCCCTCCGATAGCAACTTCATCACCTGGCTCGTTTTATCCAGAAAATCTTGCAGTACCTGTGGTTGAAGTGACACAGAGGGTACCAGAGTTGGTCGCAACAAATTTGAAAACACAGAATTTGATAATTTCCGGTTATCTGCCTTCCGAGTGATCATCAGATAGCTGTGATGCTTTAAGAATTGACGGTTTTCAAAGTAAGATTCACTTTTTCTTTTGAGGAAAGACTGGTCTTGCGAATTGTCTGCCTTGTAGAAGTCCTCTGTATACCAATCCTGTTTATGTAAAATAGTGCCTGCCGGCAGGAGCTTAATTGCACGCAGCAAAATGTGGTGCAATTGCTCGTAATCTTCCGCTGATAGTGTGAAGACCTCCGGCAGGCTAATTTCATAGACTATTGTAATATCCCCTTGTTTAGAAATAATACAATCTTGCTCAATTTTATATATAGGCAACAGTTTATCAAGGTCTTTTGCGTCTTTTTTGGGTTCGCCCAATTGTAAAAGCAAGCCAGAAAAAATGACAAGGCATAAAAGGAGAAAAACAATCATTTGGCACCCCCTTTCTCATTCAGATGAAGCAATGGTTTGCGGCTTTTGCATACAATTGCAGCAGGAATACCACGGTAAGCAGAAACCTTCATTAATCCATACTCTCCATATTTATGGCTCATCTTATAGATCCAGCTGATCATAAAAAAGCCGCCGCCGCCAATACCTGCGACTAATACATATGGATAAATACCAACCAGATAACCGATCGCAAAAAGCAACAATAGCAAAACCAGGCCGATTGCTAGGTAAGTAACATACTGGGCGCGAAACCCTTTAAACTCAATGGGACGATTAATTCCCTTGTTGATTTCATAAACGCTTGCCATAAAATTTTTTTTTTTTTAAAGGTTTAAACTCCAAAGAAGCCTTTCAACACCGTCGCAACGACAACCAAAAAAATACAGCTCCCAAACCAACTGGCCGCCACTTTCCCTGTGTCGTTATCGCCCGAATTCCATTTATTGTAGACTTTTATGGCCCCTACAAGGCCGGTTATAGCACCAATTGCATACATTAATGTAGTGCCAACCTGGAAGTAACTTTTTACTTCAGTGGTTGCTGCCTGAATTCCACCAGATCCGCTTTGTGCGGATAATTCAGTGGAGCCAAGCAATACAATAGTTGATAAAAGTTGAAACTTTAAAAAAGATTCAATCCATTTTTGATTCTTATAAAATGTGAATGGGTTTTTCATATATACTTTTAGGTTTTAAAAACTGGGGTTCATAGTAATAAGGGAGGGCGGCTCCATGAAAAGCATTTCCTGCCTCATTTCACCGCCATTTCCCCTATTTTTGGCTGGCATAGGGTAGCAGCGGCCAGCACTGATTAGCTTCTTCTTCAGTGATCTCAAACCCTGATTCTTCCTTTGTAACTTTGATTATCAGGCTATTGATCGCGCGTCTAAATGCAGGTTTATTTAGCTGTGTATATATGGAAATTTCTTTTGCCATTTGCTCTATCAGATCCTCTTTGCTTCCAGGACCTGAAGCACACTGAGTGATGATCACCTGGAGCTCATCGGCGAGCTGCTCCAGTAATGAGAATTCCGATTCGGGATCTTCATCCTGGTTTTCAACTATAGCCTGAGACGGTTCCTCTTTTACCTGGTTGTCTCTAATGGGGCTATCTGCAGGTGTTGTGAACTTGTCATTTGTATAAACAGTAGAATCTGTTACTGCTTTTTTACGGTTTATATTTAATTTCCCCGCGACAACAAGAATTCCATAATATGCGGCTGTTGCCCCGCCGATAGCCACAAGAAATTCTTTCCAGCTAATTTGTTCCAGCATAATTCAAGATTTTGTGTGATTAATAATTTTTAAATACACAGCAAATTTGAACTACCTGAAAGGCGGTTACTGTTAGAAACTGTTAGATAGTAAAAAATCTTTTTTACATGGCATTTTCGTTGTCGCGGTCAATGCGTCGTTCAAGGCAAGATTTCAGAGCATCCAGAAAAGGAGTATTGTTCTTTTTACGAAGCCGGATATCTTCGTATGTTTTATAGATATTACTGAACCGGACATTAAATACCGTTGAGAAATATTCAGCTACTTTCTTTATATCCAGTTGCCCGTTGTTGAATGCACGGTATTCATGCAGCGCATAAATAAGTTCGATCAGTTCTGACTTAGATGAAGTCCAGGAAAGAGTTAATACCTTACCTTTTGTTTGAGAAGTGGGCAAAGCGGGGGCAGTAGTCAACCTCGAGTAATGATCTTTTAAAAGTTCATAGGCATGAAATCTTGCAACGACTGCACTCATTGGAGTGTTAGACTTACTGTCATAATGAATTTGCTGTTCATCCAGGAAAAGCGGTTCCTCGCCTCCCTTTCTAGTAAAATAATGTTCGTCAAGATCAGATAGTCCCATCTTATAATACTGCCAAAATGAATATTGGCTCTGATAAAACACTTCAGCATGTTGTAATTCCTTTTCATAAGATAAAGAACGATCAGAAGAAAAGGATTTTGTTTGCATCCGGAGTTGCATCAGGTAAAAAATAAGCCTGCCATCAAACTGGGGTTTTAACTTTTTGAAGAAGCGAATTTCTGCTGTTATTGAATCAAAATCAGATTTTGTTAGCATGGACTTTAGCTGGGCAATCGATTCAGAAGTAATTAGAATTGCCTGTTGAATACTAAATAAATCATCTTCAGCAAGACCTGAAAGTGCAGACAATTTGTTATTCATTTCTTCCAGGAGTTTGAGGGTTTCTATTATCATGTTTGTTGGTTTGAGGTGGACAAATGTTTTACAACATCTGTAGCCCCAAAGACTAAGCCTACCATGCTACGTAAAAACCACTATTTTGCTACGCAAAAATGACTAATTTTCTTACCGGTCATTAAATACGTAGGTCACAAACCTAATTTTTGGCAGAGTTCAACACGGTTTGATACCCTTATTTTATAGAAAATGTTTTGGAGATGCTTTGCCACAGTCCGCTCCGCTATAGATAATCTCCCCGCGACCCCTTTGTATGTTTCCCCCATAAACACCAAAAATGCAATTTCCTTTTCTCTGCTGGTAAGCTGATACTGGGAACAGTTAAGCCTGAATTTTTCTTCCCTGTTTAACTGTTCAATTTCCCGTGTCCGCTTTTCAACTTCCTGCTGTAGGATCAGGTTCCACTTCTTTAGGTATAGCTCGGATTCAAGTAGGCGTTTATGTTCCTGTCTCAATTGAACTATGTTGCGTTTTAAGTGAAGGGCAAGCAACAATAAAAATCCGGTATTAGTGGCAGTCGCTTCTATCGCTTGGCCCAAATCGAAGTAAGTAATTAAAGGGAGCATAAGCCAGGGACTTAAGCAGAACGCCAGAACAATTAGCTCTTCCCTCGCTTCCCTGGATTTGATCTGATTGTTATATTTAAGACGTATTGCCCGGTGTACCGAATACAAAACCCATATAGAATATAAAGTTGGTACAATAAGAATATTTTTGGCAACACCTATATCTCCTGTTAGGCCAAAAACAATTACAAAAACAAGATAGGAGGTCGCAAGGAAAACGAAAACCCCAACTTTCGCATGAAATTTCATTAGTTTTAGGTCGAACCCTTTATATACGTAGTACGGGAAATAACAAGGGGTGAAAAAGCCTGTTGCATATGCAATACATTCCTGAAGAAAAAAACCTCCGGGGAGTTTTGCATCTGGCAGCAGCCCGCCGGAAACGTTATACGCCAAAAGGAACAGACATAGGTACAGGTCAAGAATAATCGTTTTGTCGTCTTTCCTTGCCAGGCGATATATGCATAGGTAAGACAGGATAACGAATTCGATACAAACAAAACAGAATGTAATCAAATGCATTTCTGTGCCTGGAATAAGCATAACCCAACTTTTATCGCTGATGCTTCAAAAAATATAATGGATACCCCAAATCAATAGTTTTATATGTTGCAAATCCATTTTCTTTATACCACGGCAGATTTATTTCGGTGGAAGTCTCAAGGCAGATTGTCCTTCCTAATGCCTGACCCCGCTGGATAAGTTCGCTGAGTAATACAGTGCCGATGCCATTTCCTTGCGCCAATGGATCTACTCCTATATACCACAGGTAGTATAATTTCGAGTTAGGATGATGTCTTTTTATTATTGATTCACGTTTTATTGCTTTCGAAAGGTTTTTCAAACCGATGCACGTAAAAACCAGGCGGAGGTCCTGAAATATGCTTAAAAGGGTTGTCCTCTTTTCGTCGGGCATAACAATAAGGGCACATCCACTGCCATCTTCAGATAAAAATACTTCGCCATTGCGTTTACAGAAATCGTAAGAATAGGCCATAAGCGCATTAAGCCTTCTCGTTCGTTTTTTACCGTCGCCGATGATATAATTGACACTTTTGTTTGTTGCAAATGACCTCGCTAAGATCTCGACAACGGAACTCTTATCGGTATTTTGGGCTTCACGCATTTCGCAGTCTTTGATTGGAATAATTCAATATCTATGCCCAATCAAAAAAATGTGTTGTGATTTTGGGAGCAATAGTTGTGATTTCTGTAGTATTTTCTTACGATTAATGACTGAAATGTTAGTTACTTGTTTTGGATATCCTTGAAAAAATCCGACCAGGAAATGTTCATAACCTCTAAAATACGAAAGAGGCTGCTCAACCGCATATCTTCAGTACCACGTTCATATTTTCCATACTGTGCGCGGCCAAAATTATGATCGTAAGCAAAGTGCTCGTAGCTCGTATAGCCAGCCTTTTCTCGTAATTCCTTCAATTTTGAGCCAATAGCGTTCAAAAAGTCGGTAAATTGTTCTTCTCTATTTTGCTCTTTTTTATTTGATACCATCCGGAAAATAAAATAAAATCCATTGTTTTAATTACTCCTAATAGGCACCACATTAATTAAATCGTCTTAAATAATAGCTTTTTTTGTAAATTTATAGTCACAATCGAATATCTGAAAAGGACATGGAATTTTACGCGCGTTATAAATTATTAGGACTCGTTTCTAAAATTCACTTTTATTGAATATCGTTGTCTTAGAAGCTAAAGCTAATACATTGATTATGAATAGCTCACAGATTGATATTACAAATGATCATGCATATCGAATTGCTTACTTAATTGCTGGATATATTAAAGGAACATTGACGGAGAAGGGTCATATTGAGTTAGACGAATGGATCAACAGCAGCGATTGGAATATGCAGATTTTTGAGAAATTGACAGATGAGAAATATTTGTCGCAGGTCCAAAAAAACGTACCTCCTACACCTGATTGCAACTAAAATTGCCGGTGTTTTTATCTTCTCAAGGCGCCTGGAGGAACACCAAAATGCTTTCTGAATGCATGCACAAAGTTTGAAGTAAAAGGGAAGCCGGTTAGCGCTGCGATCTCTTTAATTGTTCGATCACTGGTAAGGATCAGCTCCTTTGCCTTTACCATTCGCCGATCACTGACCCACTTATAAACACTCCTGTCAAAAAAACGCTTGAACCCTTGCTTTAGCTTCACTTCATTGATTCCAACCATCCTTGATAAAGTCTTTGACGAAGGAGGTCTGTCTGCTATGCTACGTTCCAGAATTTCCTTTGCCCTGTGGATCATTGAGATTTCAAAATTCGTGAACTTCACCGACTCCTGCTCTTCGTTGAAAGCCACCCGCAAGAGTATAAACAAAAACTCTTTGATTTTAAGTTCCAAATAATACTGTCTGGCGGCCTCTCCGGCTGGCAGGCACCGGATCTGTTGCCAGATTTTCAATACCGTGGGAGGTAACATCTTGAGGCGATGCCATAATACTTTGTCTTCAGAGCCCTTTAAGATATCTTTTAATTGTGGATATATTCCATGCAATTGCTTAACCAACGCAGCAGAAAGAAAAACATCCACTATTTCGAATGTTCCTGGCCGCTTCACCGAGTACGTGTATTTAGTACTGCCCCCATAAAAAATAAGATAGGAATTGGAGTACAAAGAGAATCTGCCAAAATTGTCGATTTCCTTAATTGTTGAATTAGTAAGCATTAGGGTAATATAAATACCTCGGTCTTTAAAATTGCCCACAGCAGTCATTCTAGAAGAAAGATTTCCGGAAATCAATCGATACCGAAAATCTATTTCATCAATCTCCTGCACTAATATTTGATTCGCTTCCTTTTTAAAAAACTTAAAGGAAGCACCATTTATTAGCGGTATACGGAACGAGTACGGAATTTCATTTTCAGCGTTCAATGCAATGTTATCAGATAAAAGAAATTGTATGCTCATCTTTTGGAAATTGATCATTCTTGACCGACTAAGTTTAAATTAACAAAACCAGCCCATGCATAAAACTATATTTGGCGAAAGGCACGATTCGCAGTGCAAACGTTCAAATTCTCAGTGTGTATTACAACCTAATATAGACCAGTCAGCACAATACCCGCTAATAAAAAAAATCCCAAATTCACAATTATTATTCCCAAATTCAATACAAGGTTCTTTTGTAATAAAATACTTTTGAAAGCAAAAATTAATCAGCTCTCCATAGGCTAAATGTATTTCAGAATTGTAGCAACACATAAATAACGATAGACCTAAACCTGCATTTCATATTCCTGATTGTTGAGCCTGACATCGGGATCTGATAAAAGTGCAAATCCGCCCAACGTAATGATCCCCCTTGAATTTATACCCCCTAAATCCGCATATTATAGTATTCAGAAAAGCACGGCTATACCAGCCGATCAGGAATTTGCTATCCAGTTGGCAAAAGTGCAGCTCCTGGAATGGAAATTTAGTGGAGTAAATTACATTCTGCAGCAGGCATATAATACAGAAGGATCTTTTGTCGTTTTTCTAACTGTCCAAATTTCAGATTACACCATTATAAAGGTTAAATGTAATAGAGCCATAACAGTATTTCAATATACAATAAAGGGAAACAGTTTTGGTTACTTAAAAGGACATGGATGCCTGCCTCTTTTTCACGACACTTATACCTTACAATATATTCCTGAAGGAGCGCATCAGGTACTATTTGCCCCGGGAACATTTCATTACTTGTATTTGGACCCAGGGCCTGCAATTACCTCACTTTCATCCGTTGATGAAGGAATCAAAAAAGTATTATTGGGGCTTAATGATTTCCAGGAAGCAGGAAGCCTGGCAGAAAGGCTTCCATTTGATCAAAAGGTGCTTTTCCTGATTTCCAAATTGAAGAGTCTCGCACCAGACAACGTGTATTCTCCATTTACTATAAGAACCATAATTAACGAGTTTGTACTTCACTACTACGAACAACTTCACTATGAAAAATCAAACCCCGAAGGAACCAAATTAATTGCGGAGCTCAACGCCTTTATTGCTAACAATATAGAACTTCCTGTTCCGGAATTGATTACCAGGATTAAAAAGCTATTTTTTATATCGGGGAAACACTTGCGTACCCAATGGAAAAAAATAGACCTCAAAAATCTACGCGACTCGTTCAATCAATTGAGAATGCATTTTGCACTTTATCTGCTGGTAATAGAAAAATTAACCATTTCAGAAGTAGCACATAGATTAAACTATGCCGATCAATATAATTTTAGCAAACTTTTCTCGCGCTTCTATAAAGTATCTCCCAAAATGGCCAAAACGCTGGTCAAAATTTAAAAAATGGACTGAAGTGACCAATTGTGAGATTTTCAGTACCAAAAAAGTCACTTCGGTCCATTTTTTTGAGGCTTCTGGAAACGCATCTTTGTATTGACAAACGAACGGAAAAAAATCCTACAAGCCCGGACCTATAACCCTTTAGCCTGGATATTTCTAAGCTCGCCACTAAAATAAAACCAATCGCTTGTTAACTGCAATTATATGCAGAATTTCTTCAGTAATTAAATAGCCATATAGCGGTACGAAATGGTCGTAATCTTTTTTACACGAGCAGAACCGTTAATTAATAAAATGAGTATATGGGGCACCAGCTAAGACCCGCATGGTAAAAAGGGCAAACAGGCAACCCTTCATATGGTTTAGCATGAGGGGTTGCTTTAAAAAACAAATCAATGGAAAAGAAAATAAATACTCCACTGCGTCGGACATTAATTGAAGTCATAATTATTCTATTGCTGTTGCTTTGGATTCCCGTAGCCTACGAAAAAATCATAAAATTCGGAGAATTTAAAAATAGCGTCTTCAGGCAACCCATACCGCTGTGGTTAAAAAATCCAGTGGCTCATTTAGTGCCGGTAGCAGAGGCCACGACGGTTGTGTTATTAATATTCCGCAGAACCAGGCTTTGGGGGCTTTATTGCTCTCTTGTGCTAATGATCATATTCACCTGTTTCATTGGCCTGGCGTTAGTCGGCGGGTACAAAAACGCGCTTTGTCACTGCGGCGCGGTTATAACCGGCATGAGTTGGCCGATGCACTTTTTCTTTAATTTTTTCCTCTTAATATTAAGTGCCTATGGTATTTATCTAACAAAAAACAACAAAGTGCAAATCCCCAGCGGGGAACTGCACCGAGGGCTTGTCGGCCAAAAGACTGTTTAAATTATACTCTCAAAACTCAAGTTTTTTAAGGGAATCTTTTTTTGAACCAAAAAAAGACCAGCCATATGTCCATAAGACAAATTGTAAAAACTAATGTCGTTGCAATTGCCGCTCTCGGTATTGTTGCTTTAACAAGCGCGTTTAAAGCAAAATTCGCCACTGACACTTACCACTATACCGGACCAGATTTCAGTGTTGCTAATCTTCAGACAGAAAGCAACTGGCAAATTGGTGGTTCTCAAACCGCGCTTAATTGCGGAACTGTTAACCAGGTAGATTGCTCAATGGACCTCCCTACCGGCTTAAACAGCGGAACACAATTAGATCCTGCAAAAGCAACCGTTCAGGCAGGTGCCATTTCAGGTTTTAACAGAGTGACTGCTGTAAAAGATCCATCCAATAACAATATCCAGTATTCAGAAACATTGGGAGAAGAGCCTTAATAAATTACGGCATATTGTTTTCTAGTTAATTGCGGCAGGAAGTTCCTGCCGCTTTCCTAATAGGAATTTTATGGGTTCTGCTCAATACCTGATATTTCTATGATATCTGTTGGCAAAGGCAACGCAAAATAATTATCATTTGCCTTTAAATTGTAGGTTATTCCATTTAGAACTCGTTCCAAATTAATATCTGCGCCTTCCAGGTTCAGCCGCTTTATATCCATCCAGCGCAGCCCCCTTCGTAACAGTTCCTTTCTTCGTTCTTGTAATATAATCGGCAGGATGGAGTCCTTCGAAACAGTTGAAGGAATATAAGGTTGCAGATACCTGTTTTTCAATAATTCGTTTAGATCGTTTTGCGCGGACTGATCATTGCCCATTCTTGCATTGCATTCCGCCCGGATCAGGTATAATTCATCTGTGGCAATTCCTGTAAAAAATCCACTGGTAGCATAGCTGCCCTTATAGGCATAATACCCGCTCTTTGCTCTGAAAAAAGCTGTCTTCCTTAAATCATTTGCTTCATAGGATTTATACAATAAAGTATCCATTAAGCCTAACCCTACTACTGAGACAACTGGGAACATTTCGGTATAGAAAATAATTTCATTGTTAAAGGCTGGGAAAGGCTGGTTAGAAGAACTGCTGATACTGTTATAGTCGAGTAGATCTCTTTTTATAGAAAGGCAGAGATCCGCATATCTGTGTGCACTGTCGTACTCTCGCATGGAAAGATAAATCCTTGCCAGCAATCCATAAGCCGCACACTTAGAGGGGCGATAAACGTGAGTGTTAAGGTTCGGCAATAGTGTAATAGATGCCTTAGCATCGTCTATTACCTGCTGATAGCATTCCTTCACACTCGATCTAACTGAGGGTACGTTGAAATCTGAACCGTCGCGCAACACGATTCCCAGATCACTTTCCGATGTTTGGTTGTTATAAGCTTTTGAATAGTTCCAAAGAAGGTTTAAAAAACAGTATGCCCGGTAAAAAAGGGCTGTACCCTTTACCAAGTCCCAGGCGCTGGCATTTGCCACCCTCCGCTCTATTTTGGTTAAACCGTCCAAACAAAAATTGGCGTTGTAAACCGCCGCATAGCTTTTTGACCAGTCATTTTCAAAATAGTAAGGCGTTTTTTGCCATAGGTAAAAATGCTGGTCAAGTGTTATCAGGTTGGCGAACGTTGAGGGTAACATAAACTGATCATCTGTTGATGCTTCTCCAAGAGATGGAGTTAATCTCTTGTTCATAACGCCTGCCCCATCGTCAAGCAAACCTTGAAGGTCTTCGAGCGTTTGAGGCGAAACAAAACTGGTGGATGATTTTTTTTCAAGATACTTTTTGCACGCTGTTCCTGTAAAAATGATCAGAAGCAGAAGGGAGTATAAAATATTTATAGGTTTCATCATTGCTTTAAAATTTTAAGGGTATTTTGGATAATTAAAAAGTAGCACGCAAGCTCAGACTGTATTGGCGTGGCGGCATATTCGTATAGTAATAATCCGGATCTAAGTGCTCTTTGTTTTTTCGCCAGATTATCCCCAAATTGGTTATATTACTGTTGACAGATAGTTCTTTAAAAAAGGAGTGACCTTTGCCGTCATGAGGGAATGAATAGCCTAGATTGATGTACTCCAGCCGAACATGATCAGCTCTTAAATAACTAATTTCCGAAGCGGTATAAAAAGCATCCCTTCCAGAGAAACTGGGATAATCTGTATATACCATTGCCGGCACATTAGTTCTCGTTTCATCGGCTGGCTGTTGCCAGCGGTTTTCGTATTCACTATTGCCTGTTCCGGTTGCGTATAGAGTATTGTAGTTTAATGCAGGCCGCTGGAAATAATGCCCTAACTTATAGGATAGATTAAAAGACAACTGCCAGGATTTATACCCAAAACTATTGTTCAAGGCTCCGAAAAACTTTGGATCCTGCTGTCCAATATATACAATACCGCTTTGGTCTCCATTATAGGCACTTTCTCTTATTTTATCATAATCCGTACTTAGCTCCCCGTTTATATAGCCCTGCGGATCTCCTTTGCTGTCAAGACCACCCCATTTATACGCCGCAATGGCGTATAACGGTTTGCCAACAACCGGCGCTATTTCGCCTCCACTCAAAATAAAGTAATAAACATTTGAAGCATTACTTTGATAATAGTCCGTGGTTGTGCTTTGATTGTAGTTGAACAGTAGACTGCTGGTCCATACAAATGGTCCAGTTAAATTTTTGCTTTGTAATGAAAGTTCTATACCACTTCCTTTCATTGCCGCAACGTTCTTTATCACGGTATTTGTTTTACCCCAGGCCGTATAATCTATTGAAGATGGACCGTAAAGGTTAGTGCCTTTCTTCAGATAAAAATCAGCAGATCCGGAAATGCGTTGGTTCAATATTTCAAAATCGGCGCCAAAATTTATTTGTCTTGACTGTTCCCATTTTAAGGAAGGATTATTGATCTGGAAAATATTCAAAGAATAATAGTTGGTTACCGGGTCATTCCAGCTGGTTGCAACCGGTAATGCCGTTCGGGTAGGATCTACATTACCACCGATGCCAATAGTAGCTCTCAATTTAAAAAATGAAAAGACTTTCTTTGAGAAAAAACTTTCGTTTGCTATGTTCCATGCAACACCGCCCGACCAAAACGGATTCCATTTGTCATTAGCGCTAAGTCCGAACAAATTGGAAGCATCGCTCCTGAGGCTGGCATTAATAATATACCGCTGCTTAAACGTGAATTCATGGTTCATAAAGCCACTTATAAAGCGATTAAAGTTTGAACTGTTTAACTTGGGAGCTCCGGGAATAAACTGCAAACTACCATCAATATAGGTAGGGTAATAGGTATTAAAACTCAGAGTGGCAAATGACAAAGGATCCTCCTTATATCCATAATACGTAGACGCATCCTGGTTGTACAATTTTGTTTCACTTACTTCGGCGCCAGTAAACCCGGTATAATTAAACTCCTCCCATGCATTTTGGTAGCTAAGTTGCACCCTCCCGTATCGAGCCAACCGCTTCTGGCTACTTCGGTTGAGAATGTCTCCCAAGGGTATATTATAAGTTAAAGGGTTGCTGGAAAGTGTAGCTGGCATTGTAAAAAGGTTGATTAGGTTGCGGGTATAATAACTTTCCTTTTCATGTATTTCTTTGATGTCGGACTGCTGTCCCTCCTGCTGATAATTCAAAGAAAGGTTGAAGTGCTTTAAAAAGTTATAGTTAATTGTAAGACCCATCAGAAGGTTTTGCATGCTGCTAATGGATTGGTTATATCGATAATCAGTTAGGGGATAATAATGCCAGTCCAGTAAGCGTCCACCGCCCAATGTGTCTATAAACTCTCCCCTATAATATTGGTCAATGGCAGCCGGACTGCCTTGTGCATCTGTAAAACTCAGATATGGTACTGTTTTAGAGCCGATTTTTATGCTATTATAGCTCGGTGTTGGGTGGGTATTGACGTTGGTTTGGGTATAAAATAAATTTAAACCCACTTCAAGCCCTTTTACAGGTTTAAACCGGTTTTCCAGCCGGAGGTTCTTTTTGTCACTGTTATTCAGCAGGAGCGTACTTGCCATTTTATTATACCCGCCTGAAATAGCCCATGTATAATTTTTCCCACCTCCCCTTAATCCAATGCTGTACTGTTGTGTAATGGCTTTCCGGTAAAACGCGTTTCTATATTGATCTTGCGTGTTTACATTTAATAAGTTTTGAATAAAAGCTGCCGAATCTGACTCTGAAATTAACCCCTTCTGTTTTTGCAACAGCATCTCATAAACCGGTGTAAAAGGCGGGTGGATTGAGGAAGATGTGTCGGATAATTTATATCCTTTTTTATATAGATACTCCTCAACAGCTATATAATCACTCCTCCTCATATCATACGGTTTTGTGAACGAAGGCAATTCACTGACAGAAACGGTTGTAGAGAAGTCTACCGCAATCGGCTGATCATAACGCCCCTTTTTGGTGGTAATTACAATAACCCCGTTTGCTGATTTTGCTCCCCAGATGGAAGCTGCTGTAGCATCCTTTAACAGCGTGATACTTTCTACATCTTCCGGGTTTATATCCGATATTTTACCGTTATAGGGAAAATTGTCCAGCACAATTAAAGGGGCCATATTACCGTTTATCGTGCTTAATCCCCTCAATGTTATATTGGTATTTCGGTCGCTTAGGTTTTTAGTGTCAAAATACACATTGGATACATTCTTTAATCGGTCCAAAATATTCGGGCTAACCTGTTCCCTTAATACAGCTTCATTTATTTTGGAAAAGGCTCCGGTTGTCCGCGCCTTAGAGATCCGCTGATAACCACTGCTGACAAATACTTCTTCTTCCAATCCATTTCGTTCTATTAAGTGGATATATAGTTTGTACACAGAAGTAATAACGATTGTTTGTGGTAAATAATTGGTATGACTGATAAGCAGGGAATCTTCGAGTGAAGCAGCTATTTGGAAGTGGCCTATCTTGTTACTAAAAGTCATTTGACCATTTTTTTTATTTTGAATGGTGCAACCCGCTATGGCTGTTCCTAAGGAATCACTAATGACCCCTTCAATATTGCTAACCGTTGAGGCATCATTTTTTGTGCCTCTGTCAATCTGTGCAAAAAGCACTACGGGAAATACAAACAACAGAACAACTGAAATGTAAAATTTATATAGATTATGCAGCATAGCATTAAAGTTTAGGTTTACTTGTAATGATCATCAGAGGCAGCGCCAGCTGCTCTTCAGTTATTTTTAAATTATTCCCTGCCAGCACTTTTTGGGCGTCATAAATGCCTAACGGATATTTATCGGGCTTAAAGTAACGATCACCCTTTAAGCCACTGCGATCTACAAAGGGCATGCGCCCATTTAGCCAATCTTTATAAATTGATTTAATATCAGAAATGGCAACGGTTCGTTGTTGTCCATTATATTGAATTGTAGTATAATTTTTATTACCGCATTCCTTAGCGGTATCTATTCTCCGTAATACCAGGCAGGTAGTTTTTCGAATTACAATCTCTGCATTAAAAGGTGTTCCTTCGTTTAATAACCATAGCGCTTTTTTAAACAATTCCTTATGGTTGGTAGGTGGGCCATAAAAATCAAGTGTATAGCCATTTTTATTATACCATCGAATCAGTGAATCTGTATCCGGGTAATGCCAGAGCCCCAATAGATTACTGTCTGCTGCGGGAAATACTATTCTTGCAAAATCGCCATCAAAATCGTTGATGGTTTCTCCGGCTATCTGGTTGTAAATTGAAATTAAAGAAGCATTAGCAAAAAAGTAGCCATAATAACTGTTATCCCGCTGCCTATAATATCCAAATCCACCACCTCCGTTCAGATTCGTCATTCGGCCTTTTATTAAAATAGAATACCCTTCAATTTTCTTTAATGGTACAATTGACGAATCCAGTCCGAATAGATTGTTTTTGTTAAAATCCTTTTTTTGTCCAACTTCCAAAGCCCCCTTGGTAAGTGCTGTTTTTATATTATCCGTCGTTACCTCGTCAGCACCAGTGATGGCAAGCACTCGGCCATCTCTTTCTATCCAAACATAGTGGGGTAGAGCAGTATGCGGAAATAATGTTGTTGCCTCACTGTTGATCGTAATCGGCAGGTTTACCGCTTTATTGTTTTTTTTAAGGCGGTTTAAAAGAGAAGAAATTTTTGGGAAGTCATCTCCACTTTCTGGAGATGCTATCATTAGCACTTGTAGATCCTTTTTATAATCTTCCTGCAGTTTTTGGAGTTTCGGAAATGCTGCAATGCAGCTCGCGCACCAGGTGGCCCAAAAGTCAAGAATAACCAGTTTGCCACGGAAGTCAGATAGTTTGGCTGTTTTAGCAGGGTAATTAAGCAGGTTGTTAAACGTTATATCCGGTACGGTATCGCCTATAGTTAATGGACGTATACCACCTTGGGCCTGCGCGTATAGGCATGCCCCTGCCAGGGCATACGCCAGCAAATATTTTTTCATGTAATAGCATTTTAGGAATTAAGCAATGTTGTAGGAGAAGTTGGCCATTGGGGAAGGAGGTTAGCTAAATGAGGTGCATATGCACTTTATGGCCGTGGCAGATGCCGGAGCAGGCGAGGCCGCAATGATGGTATCAAACAAAAAAGCAGCCTGCCTGTCCGGCAATAACCTATTGTGGTTGCCGTGGCTTACAGGCATACAAAAATAAAAGCTTTGCGTTGCAAGAATTATATGTAGGCGATATGTAGAAGATCCCCCGCTGCATCAAGCATAATTAGAATCGTTTTAGAATGCAGCAAGGAAAAAAGCACGGGCCGCTGCAACTCGCCCCCCTCCCCAGCCAGGTTCGGAAAGACGAGTGAGCTGCCCATGCTTTTGTCCATAAATATATTACAAATATTTACAAACTCCGACATGGGGCTACACTCGATACGTTTGGTTCCATTCTCTTGGCTGGGGAGGGCCAAACGTAATCATATTGCCTTATTTATGAAGGCTCAATTTTATTATGTCACTCTTTTTTAGTTTTTCCATAATAAATCGATTGTTGCTTATCACAAATGTATGTAAATTAATTAAAACCTCCAAATATTTATGTTTTTTATCCAAAATACGGAGGTTGTCGAGGGCTGTGGTAATCTAACTTATTGAAACATTTGTAAATGAGCGAATCAATAGGTCAGCACATACGAAAATGGTTACGATTTAAAGATATTTCCAACAAACAGGCAGGAAATGTTATTGGATTATCAGAATCAGCCTTTGAAAAACTTCTAACAAAAGATGACATTTTAATAGGTAGAATATTATTGCTTTCCACTAAAGCTAATCAGAATTTTCTGGAATATTACTATGATAAAGAGCCTTTAAATTCATTCCGGCAAAAAGAAGTTGATGAATGGAATGCAAAAATTGAACAGCTTCAAAATCAGCTAAAAGAAAAAGAGGAATTGCTGGCCACCAAGGTTGAATTGGTAGAAACACAAAGAAAATTGATTAATGAGCTGGAGGAAAAGGTTAAACGCTTAGGCGGGCAATAAGTTGTAATCGTCTTATACCGTTAATCTCTCTTTTATTTTACGTACCTTTGATGTGGATAAAACCTAAAAACATTTTAACCGTTCTTAAATAAATTGAAGGACGAGGCAATTGACCATAAAAATGGAGGTTGTATGAGTACAATTAGTAAAACTAGAGCAATTACAAAAAAAGCACTTGTGGCAGCTGCAAAAAGAGGCACCAAAAAAGCAGCAGCAGTTGGGATGAACATAGATGGGTATAATATTGTGGCCAAAAATGGGTGGATTGTAAAACTTTATCAGAGTGGAAGAGTAGAAAGATTATCTAAAATTGCAAGATACCATGTATCCGTACTCTTTGATTAAGAAAATATGCCTGCTGAAAAACCCCTTCGCCTAAGGGTGTTTGCCGGGCCAAATGGCTCAGGGAAAAGCACCATTTTAAAAGAATTAGCCAACTACGATATTGGGCACTATGTTAATGCAGATGATCTTGCAACTTTACTAAGGAAAAGTTACTGTGATTTTACAAAATATAAACTATCTGTTACCCCAACAACGTTTAAACAAATAGCTCTCGAATCAGGACTGGTAAACGATGATTTTTCATCAACTCTGTTCCTTAAAAGTTATTCTCTTCGAAAAAACATTTTCAGAGTAAAAACAACCGACGACCAGGTAATTCAAAGGATTGCCCAAATTTTAGCAGACGCTTTACGCAAACTACTTTTAGAAAGTCGTCAGCGCTTTTCGTTTGAAACAGTATTTTCCCATTCGAGTAAGCTGGATATAATGAAAGCAGCTGCTGCTGCCGGCTATAAAGTTTATCTGTATTTCATATCCACAAGCGGGCCTACAGTTAATGTTGACCGCGTAAAAAAAAGAGTTGCACAAAATGGGCATGGAGTTCCGGAAGAAAAAATAATCAGCAGGTATTTTAGGTCAATGGAACTGCTGTATGATGCCAGTCAGATTGCTTATCAAGCCTATTTTTTTGACAATTCGCAGGAAGAAGGAGAATCTAAAATGTTTGCTCATTTCAAAAAGACAAACAACAAAAAGATCTGGGATAAAGCAAACAAGGCCAATATTCCCGAATGGTTTAAAAAATACTATTCTTCAAAAATTTCTAAAAACCCTTAATTCCAGTTTGACAACCGGCTTTTGAATTATAAAGAAGTATTAAACTAACAAGAAATTAATTATTGTGTACCAGTTTGAAATTTAACCATTGAATAAGTACCAATATGCCAAGTACAAATGATCTGCTTTAAAACCGGAAAACATTTTATGAGAAGTCTATTTCTTTCTATTCTTATAATATCACTTCTAGCAACATGTTCTAAGAAAAAACAACCCCTCTTGGAGCAGGATAAAATTGAGGTCACTTCCATAAAAGTGGAAGATAACGTTGCACTTAATCAAAATATCAATGTAGAAATTAACGCAAGCGGCACTGGAACTCATTATACCTATATTTATCATTTAGAGCAGCTTGGTGTAGACAAAGGAACAATTGCCAATACAAACAGCAAGGCCGCAATCAGCACTAAGGAGCTAGCCAATACTTCTCCCATTTATGCAGGCTTTTGAATTGCATATTTACAATAACGAAAGCACGGAAATTTGATTTTTTTATCAGCCCGAGTTTACCGGAGCATCAGTATATGGATAAGTATAAAAAGTCCCGTTTAAAAAAACAGGCCGTTGCTAACCTATGAAAAACACCATAATTAAATTACAAAAATTTTATTACTTCAAAAAAATATGTTGAAAACGCTAAAAATGATTTGAAAAATATCCCAAAACCACAAACCTATGGCTGAGTATTTAATTAAATTATTACATTTATACCAAATATGTATTGAACCTGAAAGCAGCCAGCAACCAAAAATTAAAAATACATGAAGGACCCAAGCTATTTTCCCGGGTTTAAATATCCGTCATCAGAGCTTAAGAAATTTGTATTCGCTTCTGAAATATTTTCGATAATGCTTTCATCGGGAGACGTTGTTCATTTCAAGCCAGATGATGTTGTAAAATTTAGAAAATGGTTATGGTGCCACAATATTGAAGAGATCCGCACGAAAAACGGCAAATAGAGTTTGGAATACATTTTTTTTTCACAAATGCCGTTATAATGGTATTGTCTTAAAAATGTGAATTAAGATATAATAAAGAAATTTAAAATTTCTCATAAGCAGTTAGTTTTGGTTACGCCCCTTGTTTCTACAAGGGGCTATTTTTTACCTTTATTCTTTCAATTCATTTCAAGAGCATACAAAGATTAACTGCATATCTAAAAATTTAACACGCTAACCCCAAAGTTGAAAATTGGCGGGTAAATTTTCGAAATGTAGGGTTCAATTAATCAGTCATTCACAACTCTAATAAAGGTGTGTGCATAGAGCATCATTGCTTTCACGTAACACATTTTTTATGGGCTTCAAAACTTTAGAAGTTTGGGTGCAAACAAAATTCTAAACCATAAAAAAAAGTACTATGCCAACACTTACAACAATCTTTGAAAATGGAATGAGCATGGACGAGATTCCCGGATCGGATATCCCAATCGAAACATCCTGTTACCCTCAAACCTAAATCAGAGAAATCAATTTCAAGTAAAACTAAGGAGCCCTAATGGTTCCTTTTTTAATCCATAAATCTTGCGACATGAATGACATTTTAAAACAACATTATCTGCGCTTATTTAAAATAATGGCAGAATACGAAAGACTCGATATAAATATAGATGCTCATTTATTAAGACTTTTTCACCTGGTCAGCGCAGAGTTATTAAACTATTTACCGTCAATCGATTACAAAGATCACAGTCATCTTTTTAAAAAGATTCTCTTTAATCAAAAACTCAGCCTACTAGAGCAGGAACTACCCGAATTGTTGCATGCAGTTCGATATGAAAATAAGTTTAGTGCTATTAATTTATTAAAAAGAACCCCTTCTATTATATGCACCTTTCATCTCGGATCCTACAGACTAATAAATCTGTTTTTGGCTGAAAATCAAATTCCATTTTCCCTGGTTGTCTCAAGAAACGTTATTCAAAAGCAGACAGAATTGATCCAGGAGGCTTTTCGTTCTAGCAATTTGACAAAGCACGCGCAATTGGACCTAATCGACGCTGAGCAGTCATCTGCGGGATTAAAGATGATAAAGGCCCTCAGATCAAATAAAAGCCTCGTTGTATATCTTGATGGGAACACAGGTGCAGGAAAGCCTTCAATTCTAAATGAAAACTGCTGCGAAGTAAGTTTCCTGAATAACAAAATTTTTGTGCGCAAAGGAGTAGGGGTTTTATCTCATGCAGCAAGGGTGCCAGTACTGCCTGTCATTTGCTACCGGAAAAGCCTAACCTCAATAAACATCAAATTCAAGGATCCCATATTCCCTGACAATGGTATGGATCGCGGACGGTTTTCATCACAACTAATGCAGCAGATATATGACTTTGCCAGCGATTATATAAAAAAATACCCAGGGCAATGGGAGGCCTGGCTTTACTTGTATAAAGTAGCTGTACAAACAGAAAGAAACAAGGAAATCCCGGAACATTTGCATGAAATGCCTAAAGTGCTAACTTTCAATAGTAAGTGGTATGGCCTATTTACCCTGGACAACAACAATTATATCTTTGATAAAAAGGATCTCCTTTCTTACAAAATTCAACCACAGCTGTACGCTTTATTAAACAAATTTCAAAATCGAGCCGCAAAATCAAAAACTATTGATGTAATTTTATTGCAGGACCTATATAAAAAGGGTGTATTAATAGCTTCTTAACCTCTAGTTTGTGCCCAACTCATCTCTTTTAATAAATAAAAAAGCGACAAAGCTCTTGGGCTGGCATTTTCTTGCCTGGCTTCTTTACACTATATTTCTCCATATAGCAGCGATGCTAACTAAGCCAGATATTTCTATAATCAATACTTTATTGTACCTGCTTCCATTTTGTTTTACTTTTTATATAAGCATATACGTCCTTGGAATTAATAAGAAAAAAGGAGTCGCTTGGACCATTGCCTCGTTTTTTATCGTTTTCATATTCATGGCATCCCTGGGATATTTCTATGTGTACTTTATTCTTCCGGAGTTTGGTATTGTAGTATATACATCAAAACAATTTAAACCATTTATTCAAGAAGCCGTTCTTGGCTACGTCCGCTTCTTCTCATTTGCTATGCTTTATTTCTATATTCGGGAATCAATACGGAAAGAAAAAAATCTTAGATTGCTGCAGCAGGAAAAGTCCCAACGAGAGCTGGAGAACGAACGACTAAAACAGCAGGAGCTTAAAGCCCAACAAGAAAAACTTCAGTACGAATATGCATTTTTAAGATCTCAGATAAACCCACATTTTCTGCATAATACTTTGAATACCTTCTTCTCACAAGCCATGCAATACTCCCCGGAATTTGCTGATAACATACTTAAACTGGCCTCCATTATGAGATACTCGATGGAAGCGCTGGAATTTGACAGTGGAAAAGTTTCCGTTCAGAAGGAGTTGACGCATCTCCAAAACCTTATAGATATTCATAATCTTCGCTTTGGGGAAAGAAAGATGATTGTCTATGAAATAGAAGGCAATATAAACGGTCATATGGTCCCTCCGCTTTCATTCATAACTATTGTGGAGAACGCTTTTAAATATGGCGATTTAACCGACCCAAACTGTCCTATGACGATTAAGGTGGGTCTAACTCCAGGAGAAGTTTCTTTTTACTGTTCCAATAAGATTAAAAAAAGTAGTGTTCAGATTTCGTCATCCAATATCGGCATTTCCAACCTAAGTAAAAGGCTTGATGTCGCATTTAGCAACCGGTATAAAATGAATGCAGAAAAAAAGGGCGAAATGTACTTTTTCTATTTAACGATAAAAGCTTAATTTATGATTAAATGCGTCGTAATTGATGATGAGCAGGCTGCCATTGATGTATTAATAAACTACATCAGGCGAGTTTCTGATTTGGAATTGGTTGGAACTTCTACGGACCCCATCAAAGGATTTGATTTGATAAAAAGCACCAATCCGGATGTGATATTTCTCGATATCCAAATGGATGAACTTTCTGGAATCGAACTTATGAGTATGCTGAGCCACGAAATTCAAGTGATTTTTTGCACGGCATTTTCCGATTTTGCAGTAGAAAGTTATGATCTTGAAGCTCTTGACTACCTTATGAAACCAATACCATTTGACCGTTTCATGAAAGCAGTAAAGAAAATCCGAAAGTTCCCAAGCAGTTCGGAAAAAATTGGACCGGATGAAATAGCTGACGATTACATCTATGTAAAAACAGAATCTAAGGGTAAAATACTCAGGGTAAATTTTGTTGATATCGATTTCGTTGAAGCTAAGAACAATTACATTGCATTCCATTGTGGTAAGAAAATAATTATGGTCTATTCAACAATGAATTACATTGAAACATCCCTTTCCTCATCAAACTTTAAAAGAATACATAAATCATACATTATCCCGATTTCAAAAATAGCGCTGATTCAAAACAATTTTTTAATGCTTAAAAACTGCGGAGATCAGATACCTATTGGAAAAACTTACAAAACAGATTTGCTTAACCTTGTCAACCATAAGTTACTAAGCGATGGAAATAATTATAAATTTGATTGTTGAAGAACTGCGGGTCTGACGATTGCATGAATAAATATCGTAAATTTAAAAGCCGGAGGGTCAAATATGAAAAAAATTGCCAAATGGAACATCAAAAAACCAGTACAAAAGTATATCTGCTCGGATCAAAACTAAATGATATTGATTCGTTAATTGTGAGAGATAGTAATGTTTCAGAACTGATCCATTTCAGTTCTCTAAATGACGCTAAGAATAGGTTTAATTTTCTTTACAAGATTTTACTTTCTCCTTCATTCAAACCCTCAATTCCACCAAGTACCGAAGAACTCCACTATCATCAACATTTTATGATGCTAGTCGCGTTTAATCCCGTAGTACTTGAGTTTGAATTAGCAGACTATAAAAATCACTTATTATCCTGGCGAAATGAGAAAGAATCTACATTCTATACACAAGAAAAGTTTTTCACTACTGACTATTGGTACTGTCCAATGAAAACTGGTTTTATCCAAAAATTCGGAGTCTTAGATATTGCTGAAGAAATCGAAAAGACTCCATTTATAGACCCCGATGGAAAAATGGTAATCAGGATAAGCGAAATTTCAAGATCAACACCAGGTACGCCAACAGAGCAACCTAAGCCAAATATCCAGGAAAAGATTGACAAAATACTGAGAGATCGGGGATTCAAATAACTACTAGCAAATCTGAACGCCCAATAGAGACGGCACTATTACAGCGAACCAGTACTGGACTATTCGGATGGAGGGGATTGTGAATCCTTACCAGGTTTTACAAACAGCAAATGGGCAAGTTCTGGGTCCTTTCTAATTCTTTCTATTTCTGACTCAATAATCTCAGTAATATCATTTTTAATCCTTATGTAATTGTTTTGAATCTCACGTGCTGACACTTTCCCTTTAGGCAGGGGCTTGTAGCTACGAGCCTCAGCATTTATAGATGCTGGATCGTTTACAATTGTGCAATGAAACGCCTTTCGTTTGATTTTCTGGTCCGGATTGTCAGAGACAATTCCTACAAATTCTCCGGCACTCAATCCCGCAATTCTTGAAGTAGGTACTGCAAAATCCAGTTGCGTATTTCTGCTGACACTGGTGTCGTTACGATTTATGGAGACGCTCTCCCGCTCTTGTACAATTTTTCCAATGGATTCAGAAACCGCTTTTGCTGTGTCTCCGGTTGATTGACCACAGATAATATTCCCAGCAAGATTGAATATAACATCGGCTTGCTCCCGGCCATAAGATTTTCTTAATTGAGCCACATTCTGGATCGCCAAAAAAGTTGCCAATAAATATCCCCTCGCAATTGATAAGTATTCCTGGATGCCATTGGCGAAAAAAGATGCTGCTTCATCAGCGATGATCGCCGTATGTTGCCGCCCCTTTTTTGGGAGGATTCTAAATAGCCGATTTATATATAATGATATAACTGCGCCATAGACCTGGGTCTTTTCAGGATTATTAGCCAGGGCCACAATCTTCGGTTCTTTTGGATTGTTTACGTCTAAAGAAAAATCACTTCCCGACAAAACATAATAAAGCAATGGTGAGGACAGCCTCGCCAGTGCAATTTTCGCCGATGCAACCTGTCCTTCCAATTGCTCCATTGCCCGGTTCATATAAGCGCTGATAAAAGGATTAATCAATACTTCGATTTCCGGTTCAGTAGAGAGAACCGGGAAAAGATCGTCATAATTTGCCTGCATTAACTCTATAGCATGAGGGAGTGTGCAGTACAGTCCATCTTTATATTTTTTTAAAAACCAAATGATGGCGGTAAAGAAATTTATTGGGGATTCCACGAAAAAATCCCCGGTTTTCTGGATCCATTGCATGTTCAATCCAAGCAAAATAGTACGAGAACTTTCTGTTGCATCCGTAATATCCAAAAGGGTAGAAGGCTCTAAAGGATTACACCGGTTAATAGGATCATCGAAGTTAATAATATAGAACTTAGGCTCAACAGGATAGCTGCCTTTGTATTTGAGCCAGGCATTATATGCAATGATCGTCAGGTCATCATACTTGAAATCATAAAGTACGATGCAGTATTTTTTCTTAATACACTGCAAAATTATCTCACGAACAAGGTAGAACGTCTTACCTGCTCCAGGCGAGCCGATTATGAGCACCATTCTAAAACAGTTAATCAGATTAAGATACATTTGCCGGATTTTTCCTCTTAGATTATAAACTCCCGGAAGGTTGATGCTGTATTTGTTTTCCAATAGCTGTTCCTCCTGCGGAAACGTTTCGTTCTCCTCGTTGAATATGTCCCTGGTTAGATTCAGTTTAATCAACCGGGACAAGCGGGCGCCACCAGCCAGGAAAAGAAGAAACCCAAATGAAGTCAGGGTAATATAACATACTGCCAAAGGCTCTGCGGGCAGTACAGTATAGAAAAGTAAACCAGAAGAAAAATAAAGTAATAGCCCGGATAAAATGAAAACAATAATAGCCGATACATTAATTTTTTCATCCTTTTTCCCTTTTACACCTAGCAGGGACAATATGAGAAGCCCGAGCGCGAAAAGTTTACTATATATCGAATGATTAAAAAGACCGATACCCGAAAAACCCAAGAGTATTGATTTCAAAATTGAAAATGTCAATCCCCATTTTTCAAAGGTTCCATAACAGAAAATGTAGAAGTGAAGGATAAGTATCACAATACTTCCTTTTCTGACAAAGTCCAAAATTACTCTTAATCCTTGTTCGTTTTCCCCCGTGCTCATAGGTGTTTTTTATTTAGGTAAATTTGTTAATATCTTCTGCGTTTCTTTTTCCTACGGGATTCCCGGATAAGTTCTACCGGCAATGACTGGTTGGTATAGACCGGATCCCATAAGCCTTGGATAATTGAGAATAGCTCATGCTCCATTTTTGAAAATATATTCTTCCATTCATGATCATTTCCCCGAAATAATTCTGAAGGGAAAATATGGGTCATTACATAATCCAATACAGTACTTGCCGCAGATACGTCAAGCCGATTTGCCCGTAAATAACCAGTCAACTTTGAATTTACAGGAAGCCAGGATTCTTTTGCTGTTTGTAAATTCCCCATTTTATAATGAGTTTCTCCATCCCCGGACTCGAACGCTTCTATCAGTGCTCCTGTTCGCATCCAGTCATAAAGAACCTCTTTAAAATCTTTGGAGAAGTCCGTTTCTGAGATTAGTTTCCCCACAAAGTCCCTGTTTTGAGCATTTTCGTTTGACGTCCCAGTTTGCAACCGATCAAGAACAGCCTTAGCACTGTAAGATTTTCCAAGATCACTCCCATTAAAAAAACAACAGGAGGTTTTATCCAAATAGGTAATGCCATAGATATATCCGCTTTCATTTCTCTTAAACGTTGCTATAATATTTTCAGATTTTAATGCTTCAAGAAAAGAGGTTTTATCTGTGTACTTTTCTAAAACACCATCGATTGTTTGCTGTGCTCTTTGGCGGTACCTTTTTCGGATCTGTTCATTTCTTTCGTATTGGGCTTCTATATTTTTTAATGTTGGCTTTTCGTAAATACTACTCGATTTAACTGGAACTCCTACGACATTCCCGGTCTTTCTATCCATCATCTGATAAACCATACCGCCATTTTTATGCATACGGGTACCCGGTTCCCCACGATTTGCCAGGATATTATATTCCTTTAAGATTGCCTGGTATTGCTCGAAATTGGCATATCTATAAAATTTTGCAACAGTGCGAACGATATTGGAAATCTCATTTTTAGTGGGTCGTTTCCCATATTCCGCAACGGAAATATCAGCAGGCTTTAATCCGGAATCTCCATTTTCTTTTTGCTCGTCCGCCTTAACCAATCCGAACATCTCTTCTATTTCCCTCCGGGCCTTCGTCGATTCATTCCTGCCAATATCATGTATATCTATGCGATCCCCGTTGGATTGAATATTAACTGTGACAATATGAATATGGGGATGAGCAGCATCATTATGCCGGTAAACAAGATACGGCTGATCCCCGAAGCCAATCTTTTCCATGTAAGTTCCGGCAATATCCCTGAGCACTTTATCCTCCAGCTTTTCATCAGGATGGAAATTCAGTGAGATATGAATTGTATTAGTTTTGGCAATTCTATTGCGCTCAGTCAAACCTATAAAGCGGTTCAATTTATTAGCAAAGCTCAGTTCTTCCAGCAGGCAACCAAAGCCAACCGCATCAATACACAATGCGGCTCCTTCCTTTACTTTGTTCTCATTATAGCTAAGAACACCTCTTATATTTTTACCACTTGTTATCCTCGCAACCATTTTTTTGCCAGTTGAGAAATGATAGGAAATAATTGCTCCGTTAGCTGCAGCACCTGCTGATGTTGCGCTGAAAGTTCCAGCCCGAATACCAATATTTTGTTTTTATCAACAGTAGTATTAATTTGTTTTACAGCCTGATTGATATTTTGCCCAATGGCATTGAGCTCCCTGCGGATCCGGGTAAGCTCTTCCATAACAACTCCTATGGATTCGTCTCTGGTATAGATAACAACCTGCCGTTCACAAACAATATCCCGGAGTAACTCACTCATGTTTTTGTAATGTGACTCAGAAAGCAACCTGCACAAACGATCATAATGCCACTGGTTTACCCGTAGCTTTATATCATATTTAAGTGCATCCTTATCGTTCACTTTCCTTCGCATTTGTTATATTGCATTGACTAACCCTGTCATAAAAGCCGACTTCGGAGGCTTTATACCGTGCCGACGCTGAAGGCACGGTATTTTAGTTGTGCACAACTATACACCTCGCTGAATGCGCCTTCGCGCGTTCGGAACCGCCGCTAAAACGAGTAAATCTGTTTTAGCTGAACAAAACTGCTATTCTGGCAGTATTTTAGATGCAACGATAGAGCGGAACAATGCTATCTTTTTCGCGCCTGTTTAATAGGTTTATCAGGTAAAATCCGGCGTTTCTTAATCGATTTGCGCTCCATTTTTTTTGGGTTGTTAGCTGCTACTTCCCGACTTAGAAGAGGTGTCCAATCCGGATCAAGAAGGAAGTTTACCATAATGGGCGCCATTGTTTCCGAATAAACATTTATCGTTTTCTGCTCCGGATTAGCTTCAAGATAGATTTTCTTTTCACCATCATATGTTACCCAGGTACGATCTCCTTTCAATAAATCGATTGCAGTGACCCAATTACACTTTGGGGGCATGGATAGGCAACCAAGTAATATTTCTACTTCTTTTCTGCCAAATCCCCGTACAACTTCAAAGGAGTATTTGCCGTTGCTACTCTTAACTGAAAAATCAAACCGCATCCATCCGGGATCATTATCCATTAAAGGATTGATTCTTTCGCGGAATATTGCACGGCCACAAAGAGCATTAAAAGCTATTCTAACTGAATAATCGACAGGTAAAATCAGTTTTCTTTTAGACAGGTTTTTAAAATATAATAGTGCTGTTTTAGTCAGGGTGTCTTCGAGCAGCGGAATATCTTTCCAATATTTTAATTTGAGTTGGTCCGCAATAAATGCTCCCGTTGGCTCCATAGCAAGCCGATCAATTTTATCAATTATATCCAGAACCTTCAATTTGAATTCTGATCTGAGATCTCCCTGAAAAATGTGCGTTTCCCGTCTGTTACTCCAATTAATTCTGCTCATTTCACATTCCAAAATGCTTGTATCTATGCCATTAAACACTGCATGTTCAATTGGAGGATATGGCACCAGTGTTGCGGTATAGGTATTTAATGTGTATTGGCCATTTAGCTTTTCCACTGGAATAACGTATTGAAAAAAGCCATCCGGTTCATTTTTGGCATATCTGATCTCAAACTTATCCGGATTAGAAGCGATATGTTCACGTAACACGGGATAGATCTCCATCCCGGGAAAATATGATAATTCCAGAGGAAAGACTTTGTCGTAAAGATCTTCAAACCTCCCGGATAGATCATGATAAACCTGGTTTACATTATGTATCCCCCTGGCTAAAGGGCCATATTCTGCGCAAACCATTTCGGCATCAGGCGAAGCCATATACGCTGCCAGGTATTTCACAAGTTTAAATGATTCAAATTGGTAGTCCCACCAAAAATTCAGGTCAAATTTTATTGACTCACTGTCAAATAATACAGTTTGCTCCATACTGAATTGTTGAAGTTTATTCTCAAAGGCCTGCCTTATTTTTTCTTCGAAATCCGGCTTTTCAAATCCTAATGATTTCAAATAGGTAACTAACGCTGCAATCTTCTCTTCGTTCATAAAGCTTTTATTTTACAGGATGAAGAATTATTTACCACTATCGCGTATAAATACCTTTGGATTTTCAACGCCAAATTTGCGAATATTGTCCTTTAGCTGCAGCCAGTATTGCATCATAAGATCCGCAAGTTCCATAAATTCCTCTGCTGTTAGACGATGCGCATTTTGTACTATTCTGGATTTTTCTTCCTGGTTCGTTTCATTATTTAAAGAAAAGATGTTGGGCATATAAACTTCGCCAACTTCTAAAGTTTTTCCTATTCCCACACTGTTTCCATAAATCCGGATTTGTTTACCAGTAGAGAATAGTATTGTACGCCTTTTTATTTCTGCCATATTTTTCTTTTTTAGATGGTGATCTTTGATCTATCGTTTTTTAATGCCGCTTCCAACTTTAGTAGCATTATCTAACATCCTCTGTTTTAAATGAGGCTTGTGATTACGCTGTAGTAGTTCAAGGGCATCAGAAGAATGAGGAATATCATCTGCTGTCGTTATTGGTATTCTTGAGATCATGCCCTGGCTGAGCAGTTCAAGTTCAACCAACGAAAGGTCGATGGTGTCAGGGTTGAACAGGTAATTGAACTTAAAACAGACAATGCTTTTATGATTCTCATAAAATCCCGTTGCCCTGATCTCAAATTCTATTGAATCCTTTTCAGCAAAACTTTGGTGAAGGGCAAAAGAAAATTTTTGATGGAGTTGAGAAAACAATAAGCCCTCCCGATCCGGACTATTGATCATTTTTTCCTCGTATCCTTTCTGTTTTAATATGCTAATTTGTTCCTCAAGTAGGTTATAGAACAGACTCATTTAAATACTTTTTTTATCTTCTTTTTAATTTATTGGTGTTATTGTGATCTCCAATAATTCTCGGCTTATTCCGGATTCGTAATAATTGGTCTTCGTGGCGTTTCTGGACAATACCACCAACATCAATGAGCTCCTTTCCAAAATGATCCTTGTGGGTAAATTCACTGATTGGTATTTTATGCTTACCCAGAAGTGTTAGTGTTTCATAAAGAGTGCGTACATCATAAGACTTATAATAGTAAATATCCATTGGGTGATCGTGACGGAATAGCGCTTCGTCATAAAGTCCGCAGCAGAAGTGTAGGTCTCCGGTATCAACAATTCCCTGCGGGCAAAACACAGTGTCTGAATCTATTTCAAACTTAGCCTTTACAGTCTGCACAAACTTTTTCACCGCATCTTTTTCTATTAACATTGCGCATTTCTGTTTTGTAATGAATTGTGTATCCTGTCTATTGCAAAAAATATCTGGTAGGCGACCTGGGGTACTATTGCATTTCCAAAGGATCGCAGAGACTCTTTCCTCCATTTCGAAAAGGTAATGTCAACCAATTCAGAGGAAATCCCATCATTTCTCCCACAAACAGGGGATTCAGAAGGCCAGTTGCTCCAAGTTGGAATCGAACCAATCCCGGAAGATTGTCCATTTGCTGCTGGTGATAAGATCGCGCCTGCGGGCCTTTCCAGTCCCGTGCTGTAGGGGTCGGCAATAATCCGGCCGCCGCCAGCTGATGCAAATCCGGCCGAAAGCGTTGGCCATTTTTGGTAACTATTACTTTCTGATTCTTTTGGAAATTCCGGGTACTGTATGATGCCATTGGAGTTGGCAATAAACCAGATTCTGTTTCGCCGATGGGGCGCGCCTGTGCCGCAAGCTGGAATAATAAACGGCTGGACCGAATATCCGATTCGCTCAATATTCTTACAGATGGTCCAGGCAATATATTCATGCTCCGTAATGATTTCCTGATCTTCTTTTCCAAAATTGGTTTGGCCTCCCAGGCTAACCGGCACACCGGGTTGTACCATACTGAGGATTCCAGCAACATTTTCGCCAACAAACCAAGTGGGCCGGACCTCGTCAATAACCCGGAGCATTTCCGGCCAGAGGTAACGATCATCTGACGCACCTCGTCTTTTTCCGGCAATGGAAAACGGCTGGCAGGGGAATCCCCCGGAAATAATGTCAACTGATCCATAAAACTTTCTTCCATTAAATTTTCTTATATCTTCAAACTGAGAAGCACCGGGAAAATGGAATTTCAGCACGCTCCGGCAAAATGGATCTATTTCGACATTAAAAACATTTTGCCAGCCCATCCAGGCCGCGGCCAAATCAAAGCCACCAATACCAGAAAAAAGACTCCCGTGTCGCATAGTGTTTCATTGCCTGCTACCGGTTTAGCCCCCTTCCTCCAATATTATGGTCTGACTTCAAAATTCTGGGGCGGGCTTTAAATCTTTCCCTACGTTTTACATTCTCTTTAATTATGTCCGGAATGGTGGTTTCTTCCCACGGTACAATTCTGGCTTTTAAATTGGTTCGTATAGGATATATCTTTAAAGTCTCATTTATATCCCAGCCATTTTTTACAGCACATCCATACGGGTCCAAAAACTGAGGGTGCGGGATCTCTATTACAATCCAATCTTTCGGAATCTTATAAAGTTGCTCAAGATTTATATCCTTAACAATTTCGCGCGACCGGGGATCATAAAACAGCCAGGCAAAATTGGCAATCATCTCAAAGTCCTTGAATTCTGAAAAGGGAATTCCCTGAGTTGAAAAGTCATCGTGCGGTCGAATTGCATTCATTCGTACATCCACATAGAATGGGTGTCCGGCGATATCAATAACCGGCAAAAGACCATTCATTCGTTCCTGCAGCAGATCTTCCTGAGTAGGGGAATTATTTCTGTTTTCCATGGTGTTATTTATTATTGAATAATCCTGTTTCGATCTCTTTGCTTTTGTTAAGCATTCCGCCATCATTTAGCCTTTCTGAATCTTGGCCGGTTCTCTATATCAGAATTTCCCTGTGATGGCACCTTTGGGCGCCGGATAAGTTCTACTACTTCCTTTGGGAGGTTGGTATTTAAGATGCTTTCCCCTTCCTTCAAATATTTGCTTATCCCGTGTAAAATTTTAAATTCAATAAGCTTGATCCCGTTTTTGATATGCAGTAGTTCCTCAATGGATTTTGTTAATTGAAGACGGCGATAACTTTTGTTCTTAATACCAAATACAATACTATCCTTCTGATCTTTTAATAGTTTTCTATTGAACTTTTTTAGCTCTGTCTTCCTCCATTGTTGATCAATTTGTTCCTCAATAAAAGTTTCGAGATCCATTGGAAAATCGGTATCAATACCCATGGAAGGATAATTCTTCAATTTATACGGAGGAAGTGTTTTACAATGATTCTCAGCCTCCCTAAGCAATTCTGCATCTTCTTTTTTTAACAACGTATAGGTGGTGCAGCTGCCATTACCTCTGTTCATTGCAACAGCAATCTTTTTGTTATTTACATATAGTGTAGCACTGAAGGCGATTGTTTCCTCACTGAGCTCTTTTACTATTCGGATATTTTTTAACTCCATTTTCATTTTTGCTTCATTTGCAAGTGCCATTAATACAAAATTTTCACTCCCTTCAACGGTCGACTGTCTTTGAAGGACATGACCCAATTAAATGCGAGAGCCTTCCAATTTTTTACAGGTTGACCTTGCGCTATTTGCCAGTTTTTTGATTGGTAATACAGAAAGAAAGCTTCTGCATGCCGTATTCGGAGCCCCATGCGAAAGAAGTAAAGGATTACCTCTGTCCGATCTGGGATTTTTAATTTCCTCTGTGTATTCATGTCCTTGGATGTTTATTTTTTAAATAGATCCTAAGACAAAATTGAAGTTCCGAAAAAGCAGAAACGGTGATATATTGGTATATGGGAATTAATTTATCGGATATAGCTTGCCGGAAGTGTTAATTTATATGGGTCTTGTAAGAATGTTTTTCCTATTGTTAAAAACAAGACTTTTCTGAATTCACGCCAATTATTACCGGTAACCAGTAACTAATTCTACAAAGGTTAGAACTCAAAAAAGGATAAAAATTTGAGCAGGTTGGCTGTTTTGGCAATATAAGCTTTACAATAGAACAATTAAAAGCATCAAATGAAGGATTGTGATCTCAATTATGGAAGGAGCACCATTTGTTTTTAATCGAATCCCTTAAAAAAGTCAGACAACTTCATTCCCATTCCTTGTAATATCCGGATAAGTGTTGATACTTTCATGTCATTTCTCCCGGATTCATACTTAGCATACAGAGACCTAGCAATATCCATTTGATAAGCAAAGTGTTCATAGCTGGAAAATCCTTGCTTTTTTCTAGTCGCTTTTAGCCTTTGACCCAACTCTTTGAGCACTTCATCTTTCGGAGTGATGTTTTCCAATTTGGCCGGTTTCCTTACTACTTTATCTCTTTTTTCCATACTGCTAAAATAAGAATCTCAAATTGAAATAAGGGACCATATAAACAAGAGTATATACAAATATATATCCTTGTTTATATGGTCAAAAATTATTATTTTAGCTATCGAAATACTATCCCATATAGCAATATCTAACAACTAAAAAAGAAGTGGTTTTTACATTTGGGGGCTTAAGTAGACACCCAATGGAAAATATACTACAAAAAGAACACGACACTATAGAGAAAAAGAAGTTAATGCTTACCGAGGACGATGTCAATGCACAATTATGCTACAAACATTTGACACCAGTTCAAAAAGAGGAACTAATAAAATTGATATACGATTTGAGTTTCGTATTATATAAAAATTATTTTGATAATGATGAATCAACTTGACTATTTCAAACAATTTGTCCCCAGGCAGTCAGAGCAACCAAAAATGGAAATGTTTGTCTGGATTTATACCCGAGTTAGCTCAAAAGAGCAATTTGAAAAAAACTCCAGTGTAGAAAATCAATTAGAGGCCAACAGATCTTATGCTAAGCAAATGAATTTTAGCATTACTGAAGAATTTGGTGGAACTTATGAAAGCGCGAAATCTGATTTTACACGAAAAGAATTTAAACGTCTTATCGACAAAGTAAAATCCAGCAGGAAAAGGCCGTATGCAATTCTTGTATATAAAATGAGCCGTTTCTCCAGATCTGGTGGTAATGCAATAGGGTTGGTCAATCGACTAGTTGAGGAGTTAGGAGTTCACTTAATTGAAGTAAGCACCGGTCTTACAACTACTTCAGAGAGAGGCAAGGCTGCCATATATGAAAGTCTTTTTCACGCATATAAAGAAAATATCGAAAGAAAGGAAATCATAATACCTGGAATGAAAAGAAAATTACTGAAAGGATTTTGGCTTGGAAATGTGCCGCTCGGATACGACCAATACGGACCAAGGGTAAAAAGAGAAAAATTCTTTAGCAAAGAGCAAAAAGTTGTGATCAATAACTACGGGCAATTATTGAGAGAAGCTTGGACTTGGAAAGCATCAGGAATTTATAACGATGCCCAAATATTGTCAAAACTGTCAGCTCGGGGATTAAAACTTACGCCACAAAAAATAAGCGCGATTTGGAAAAAACCATTTTATTGCGGAGTCTTAGCTCATCATCTTCTGGAAGAACCTGTCAAAGGCAATTGGGAAGCCTTAGTCAGTATAGATGATTTTAAGAAGGTACAGGAAATTTTGAGTGGACACCATAGCGGATATAAGCATCAAAAAGAAGAAGAGAATCGCCCTTTATTGCGATTATTGCGGTGCAATAACTGTGGAAGTTATTTGGTTGGATACTACGTGTCCAAAAAGGATCTTCACTATTATAGGTGTTTAAAATGCCCGGGGGTTAGCTTAACAGCAAAAACTCCAAGTCTTAGAGCAAGACGTGTTGGAGCTTTCGAGCTATTCCAGACTTTTTTAAGAAAGTTCGAAATTCCAAAATCAATATTTCCATTGGTTTTAAAGCAGCTTACCAAGTTGTTTAACCATCACCAAAAGGAGAATCTTGAAAATGACCATCTTTTAGAAATACGGTTAAAAGAATTTGAGAAGAAAAAAAAGGAACTGACAATTCGTCGTGGTTTGGGTGAAATCGACACCGATACCTACAATATTACTTTGGAGCACATAACAATCGAAATGCAGTCAATTTATAAGGAATTAAACACTGTTCCTTCCAAAATATCTAACTTAGAAAAACTGCTGAATAGTGCTCTTAAAAAGTTGCAAAAACTTAGTGTTTACTGGGGTTCCAGCGATTTATCCGGCAAGCGCATGCTTCACAAAATACTGTTTCCTGAAGGAGTTTTTTATATTCCGGAAAAACACGAATATCTAACTAAGAAAATTAATGGATTTTTGCTTTTAACAAGCTCAATATTAGCAGAATACACATCAAATAAAAACCGGAACTCTCTGGATTTTTCAGAAAGTTCCGGTCTGGTAGCCCGGACAAGAATCGAACTTGTATCTAGAGTTTAGGAAACTCCTATTCTATCCATTGAACTACCGGGCCAATTAATAATTTTTCAAACTAAAAGAACTGCAGGGTGGTATTCTATCCTCCCGATAACTATCGGGAGAACTACCGGGCCGTCTTTCGATAAACTAAAGGGTGGCAAATATAGTAAAGAAATCTCAAGAATCCGGCAAATCGGCCCTGTTGCGCCGGCAGCCCGCTCCGGATCATCCATACAGCTCAAAATGAATGGATTTTTTGTCAAATCCCATTTGTGCGATCCGCTGACGGGCCTCATCGATCATGTTCTTCCAGCCGCAGAGGAAAAAGCTGGCATCCTTCTTTCCCGCAGCATGTGCTTCGTAGATCGCATGTACATAGCCGGTCTTTCCCTCCCATTCCTCCCGCGACAGGGTAGGAATATAATGGAAGTATTCAAGACCAAGACCTTTCATCTCCTCATAATACAGCAGGTCCTGCTTTGTGCGGCAACCATAAATAAGATAAATATCCCGGTGCGGGATGTTTTCCCGCACCAGTGTATGCAACATGCTCCGGAATGGTGCAATGCCCGTACCGGTGCATACGAAAAACAGGTCATGCTGCAACTGCTCTTCTTTTAATGTGAACACTCCCAGCGGGCCGCGGAATGTTACTTTAGTACCCACTTCCCAGTTTTTGAACATGTAGGGGGTGCCCAGTCCGTCCTCCACCAATACGATCAGCAGCTCGTACACCGCAGTTCCGTTGGGTGCACTGGCGATCGAGTAGCTGCGCCATCGTTTGTTGGGCTTTTCATGAATGGGAAGATCAAGCGTTACAAACTGGCCGGCGGTAAAATCAAACCGTTCGGTGGCATCAGCCTGTATAAAATACCGCCGGGTATTATAGGTCTCTTCAATAATGTCTACAATCGTTCCTGTAAGCCAAGTGAGGGACATGTGTTTTTCTTTGTAAGATAAAATAATTTTTAGTAAAACCCCTTCCGGCAGCACATTAATTACCACTGACGCCATGTTTTTTTGCTATGCCGGGAATGCCTGGTTTACAGCGGTTTGAAAACAAACAATTGCTCCGGTTAAGATTCGCTTTGGGATTTTTTTCAAACTCGTTGTATCTTTGCGCCCCGATGCAAACGGAAGTGTTGAAGAATTTTTATGGTGATGACCCCCGCTGTTTACAACTAGCGAACGAACTCTCCATGCTTCAACCCGTCCATCTGGCCTTAACCGGCGTTCAGGGCAGTGCCTCCCAGTTCATCGTTGGCGCCTGTATGGGCCATACACCGGAACTCAATCATGTGGTGATACTCAATGAACCGGAAGACGCCGCCTATTTTCAGAACAGCCTGGAAAACATTACCGGTGCACTGGATATTTTTTATTTCCCCTCCTCATTTAAAACCACCCGGAATTATAAGCTGCTGAATGCGTCGCACGTTATGCTGCGCACGGAAGCCCTTACACGGCTGGCATCAGGAGGAAATAAAAAGATACTGGTTACCTATGCGGATGCCCTTTTTGAAAAGGTGGTGGTCTCTTCCGCGCTCGCACAAAACATCATCCATCTCAAAAGCGGCGATCCGCTGGACATAGAAGGCCTGCTGCTGAAACTGGACAGCTACGGATTCGAACGCAGCGATTTTGTATACGAGCCGGGCCAGTTTGCGCTGCGCGGCGGCATCCTGGATATTTATTCCTTTGGCAACGACAAACCCTACCGTGTTGAATTATTTGGTAACGATATCGATTCCATCCGTATCATCGACCCCGAAACCCAGCTGAGTGAACGTAAATTGCTGCAGGTTTCCATTATTCCAAATGTGGACACCCAGTTTGCAGCGGAAGCGCATGTATCCCTGCTCGATTTTTTACCGGAAAATACGGTCTTCTGGATCCAGGACGCTGCTTTTTGCAGCGAGCGTATGAAAGAAAATGCAACAGAACTGGAGCATTTCCTGGAGCAACAGGCTTCTGCCGATAAGCGCCCGGAAGAAAACCGCGACGACCGGCTGTTAAAGCAGCAGATCCGCAGCACCGATTTTATCACGGCCACTGATCTTGAAACCGCACTGGAATCAAGGATAGTGGTACATATCGAACAGGTACCGGCATCCGTCAGCCAGGAGTTTGAGTTTCACACCAAAGAGCAGCCTGCTTTCAACCGGCAGTTCGAATTACTGATCAGGGACCTGAAAGCACACGAGGCGCGCGGGTTTGCCCTGTATATCTTTTCCGAGAACCCCAAGCAGCTGCAACGCCTGCAATCGATCTTCGACGATCAGAACGCCAACCTCGTATTCAACCCCGTTTCCGCAGCCATTCACCTGGGGTTTGTGGATGAAGACCGGAAGATCCTCTGTTACACCGATCATGAGATCTTCCAGCGGTATCATAAATACAGGGTCAAACAGGCCTATAACAAAAACAAGGCGATCACCCTGCGTACCTTACGGGAATTGCAGCCCGGTGATTTTGTAACGCATATCGATCACGGTGTAGGAGTCTACAGCGGCCTGCAGAAGATGGATGTAAATGGTAAAACACAGGAGGCCGTCCGTATTATTTATAAGGACAAGGATGTGCTGTATGTGAACATCAACTCGCTGCACAAGATCTCCAAATATACCGGGAAGGATGGCAGTGTGCCCAAAGTAAATAAACTGGGCAGTGAGGCCTGGACCCGGCTGAAGGAAAAGACCAAGGCAAAGGTGAAGGAAATTGCCTTTGACCTCATCCGGCTGTACGCTCAACGGAAGGCGCAGAAGGGATTTGCCCACACTCCGGATAATTATCTTCAGACCGAACTCGAAGCCTCTTTTATTTATGAAGACACTCCGGATCAGAGCAAGGCCTCTGCCGACGTGAAAAAGGATATGGAATCGGAATCACCTATGGACCGCCTGGTTTGCGGCGATGTGGGTTTCGGAAAGACAGAGATCGCTATCCGCGCTGCCTTTAAGACCTGTGTAGATGGCAAACAGGCCGCCATCCTGGTGCCGACCACCATCCTCGCCTTTCAGCATTATAAAACCTTCAGCGACCGTTTAAAAGAATTTCCGGTAACCGTTGATTTTATAAACCGCTTCAAATCAGCAAAAGAAAAAAAAGAAACCCTCAAAAAGCTGGAGGAAGGAAAGGTCGACATCCTGGTAGGAACACATGGCCTGCTGGGCAAGGAAGTAAAATTCAAGGACCTGGGCATACTGGTCATCGATGAAGAACAAAAATTCGGAGTGGCCCACAAGGAAAAAATAAAAGTGCTGCGCAATACGGTGGACTGTTTGACCCTGACGGCAACTCCCATCCCCAGGACCCTGCAGTTCTCCCTGATGGGGGCAAGGGACCTCAGCATTATCAATACGCCTCCGCCCAACCGGCAGCCGATACAAACAGAAGTGCAGGTGTATAATGAGGACATCATCCGCGATGCCATTTATTTTGAAACGGAGCGCGGCGGTCAGGTGTTCTTTATTCACAACCGTGTGGCGGGGTTGAGCGAAATGGCGGCCCTGATCCAGGGGTTGTGCCCTGATCTTTCGGTGAGTTATGCGCACGGACAGATGGAAGGTTCCAAACTGGAAGAAAAGATCCTGGACTTTATCGACCATCGCTATGATGTGCTGGTATGTACCAATATCGTGGAAAGCGGTGTGGACATCCCGAATGTCAATACCATCATCATCAATAACGCGCACCATTTCGGACTCAGCGATCTGCACCAGCTGCGGGGCCGCGTGGGCCGGAGCAATAAAAAAGCTTTCTGCTACCTCCTGGCGCCCCCCATGAGCACCCTGCCGGCCGATTCGCGCAAACGCCTGCAGACACTGGAGCAGCACAGCGAACTGGGCAGCGGTTTTCAGATCGCCATGCGCGACCTCGATATCCGTGGTGCGGGCAACCTGCTGGGTGGCGAGCAAAGTGGTTTTATGGCGGAGATCGGTTTTGAGACCTACCAGAAGATCCTGGATGAAGCCATCAGAGAACTGAAACGCACGCAGTTCAAAGAGCTGTTCAAGGAGGAGATCAGCAGGCAGGATGATTTTGTAAGCGATTGTACCATTGATACCGACCTGGAGATACTGATTCCCGATGATTATGTGGAGAACATTACCGAACGGCTCTCCCTCTACCAGCGGCTGGATAACAGCGAATCCGAAGACGAACTGGCCGAAATGCACCAGGAGCTGCAGGACCGGTTTGGCCCCGTTCCAGCTCCAGTGGACGACCTCTTTGAAACCATAAAATGCCGGAAACTGGCAGTGGACCTGGGTTTTGAGAAAATGACCCTTAAGAACGAAACGCTGCGCTGTCATTTCATTAACCGCCCCGATTCACCCTATTTTGAAGCGGATGTTTTTCAGAAGATCATCCAGTATGTGCAGACCGGCACCAATAAGGCGCGCCTGAAACAGACGGGAAGATTGTTCCTGCTGGTGGCGGAACCGATCCCTTCAATGAAATCACTTTATGATTTTCTGAAAGACATGCATCAGTTTTGTACAGGCAGCTGATATTGCCGGTGACAACAGCAACGGCAAAGACGATCAGAAAAAGATCGGTGCTTTAAAGTTCCTTAATCTTTATATTCCGGAATGCCACACCACTGGCCCAGTCCTGCAAGGCAATATGGCCGCTGGTATGTTTTCCGAATTCGGGAAAGTTTTTAAAATGCGTACGCCCCACGCTGTCCTGCCATGCAGGAGCTGTCAGATCCTGCTGCACGGTCAATATCCCGTTAAGATAAAATTCTATTTTTCCTTCTGTCTGTTTAATCCGGGATTGGTTCCACTCACCCGCAGGTTTGGCAACTGCAGGATTTTTCTGTGCATCCAGCGCAAAAAGGGTCCCGGCTCTTTTTACAGGATTGGCATTGTCAGCATGTGCCGGATCCAGCAGCTGGTATTCGGGACCCGATGCCCAGGCCGTTGTAAGATCCGGGCGCTCCAGCACATTTATAAATACACCGCTGTTGCCGTTCTTCGATAACTTCCACTCGAACTGCAGCTCAAAATTTTTAAATACCTTATCGCTTACCAGGTCGTTGACCTCCGTTTTGTTCACTGTATCCACCGCCAGTGTTCCGTCGCGGGCGATCCATCCGGCAGTGGTATTCTTCTTATTGTATAAATGCCAGCCATCCGCAGACCTTCCGTCAAATAATAAGGTCCATCCCTGTTCTCTTTCTTTTGTGGTTAACCGGTTGTTCTGATCGGTGTCCGCACAGGAAGCAGCCAGGATCAATATCGTGAAGTACAGGAACAGGGCATGGGGCCGGGGTTGGTTCATCATTATTCGTTTTACTGAAGTTATACGTTGTTTTACAATAAGCAATGGTTCTTACAGTACCTCCCGTCTTCCGCGGCATCCAACAGGAGACATTGAGGGAAAATTCCTTTGTCCATATCCTGTCTTACAGGATTCGCGGCACTTCACGTTAAAGCAGCTCAGCGCTCCGGATAGGCATCTCCTTTATGACAGGTATTGCAGGTCACCGTATTCAGATAGGCGGGATGGATCACCGAATCGGTACGGAAATAATTTTTATTGATATCGATCGTCATCCGCAGCATGTTCCGCGCCACTTCTTTTGCCGGGTTCTCATCAGAGGCAAAATCAAGCCGCTCGGTGTTTTTTCCTTTGGCATGACAGAAATCACATTTTACACCCAGTGCTTTGTTGAAGGACTCCATGATACTGTCCAGCCGTTCGTGGGTAATATCCTGTGGCAATACTTTAAGATTATGCGGCGGGGTATAAAAAGAGAAGGAGGCTCCGGCGCAGATAACCAGCAAAACAGCGGAAAATACTGCTGTGATTTTTTTATACGGCATAAAATCCGATTTTACAATTTAATGACATGTTGCTGCAATTTAGGGAAAATCAATAGAAACAGGGAGTTCCGGCCGGAACAAACCATAAACAGCCGTTAGCATTCGCCAAACGATGCCCGGTGCAATGTCAATAATGATTAACTTTGCACCCTATTTCTTAAGATCATGTCAGAAGTTATCACTCCCGCCTTAACAGCCAAGGATTTTGCAACCGATCAGGAAGTGCGTTGGTGCCCGGGCTGCGGCGACTATTCCATATTGGCACAGGTACAACGGGTAATGCCGGGCCTGGGCATTCCCAGGGAAAATATTGTTTTTATCTCCGGTATCGGCTGCAGCAGCCGCTTCCCGTATTATATGAATACCTATGGTATGCATTCGATCCATGGCCGTGCCACGGCTATTGCATCGGGTCTGAAAGCCACACGCCCGGAGCTGAGCATCTGGATCGTTACCGGTGACGGCGACGGACTGAGCATCGGCGGTAACCATACCATCCATCTGCTGCGGAGGAACTTTGATGTAAATGTGCTGTTGTTCAACAACCAGATCTATGGATTGACCAAGGGTCAGTACTCTCCCACTTCAGAGGAAAATAAGATCACCAAGTCCACTCCTTTTGGCAGTATCGACCACCCGTTCAATCCCCTGGCGCTTGCGCTGGGTGCAGATGCCAGCTTTGTGGCACGCACTATGGACCGGGATCCCAAGCACCTGCAGGCCATGTTGATACGGACGCACCAGCACAAAGGCGCTTCTTTCCTGGAGATCTATCAGAATTGTAATATTTTCAATGATGGCGCTTTTGAGGTATTTACTGAAAAAAGTACCAAGGCTGCAGAAACGATCTTTGTGGAACACGGTAAACCACTGACCTTTGGTGCAGACAATAATCAGGGTATCCGCCTGGACGGGTTTAAACCCCAGGTGGTAACGCTGGGCGATAACTACAGCGCAGACGACCTCTGGGTACACGATGAGAAAGATATTTTCAAAGCACAATTGCTGACCCGCATTTTCGATAACCCCGCACTGGAAGGGCATTTGCCCCGGCCGTTCGGCGTATTTTATGAAGCAGACCGCCCCTGTTATGAAGAAATGATGGCGCTGCAACTGGAAGACGCCAAAGCACGCAAGACTCCGGACCTGGATGCCCTGCTGCGTGGTAAGGAAGTGTGGACCATACAGGACTAAATCATGAACGATCCGTCATCTTCCGGGAAACAGGATTATATCGCCGTTAACCGGGCCTCCTGGAATAATAAAGTGCGGTTTCACCTGGAATCGGATTTCTATGATGTGGCCGGTTTTCTGAAAGGCGCCTCCTCGCTGCATTCCATTGAGCTGAACCTGCTCGGTGACATAGAAGGAAAACGCATCCTGCATTTGCAATGCCATTTCGGACAGGATACTATTTCGCTGGCACGAATGGGTGCACGGGTTACGGGGATCGATCTTTCCGATAAAGCCATCGATGCGGCAAAAGAGCTTACGCAAAAAACAACTACAGCCGCGGATTTTATCTGCTGCGATCTTTATGAGCTGCCGCAGCACCTGAACGAAACCTTCGATATTGTTTTTACAAGTTACGGAACCATCGGATGGCTGCCCGACCTGGATAAATGGGCAGCTGTTATTTCCCGGTTCCTGAAGCCGGCAGGAACATTCGTGTTCGCCGAATTTCACCCGGTGGTATGGATGTTCGATGATGACTTTAAAAATATCGGCTATTCTTATTTTAATACCGGGGCGATTACAGAAACTTATGAGGGTACGTATGCCGACCGAAATGCGAACCTGAGCCAGTCGTATGTAATGTGGAACCACGGGCTGGGTGAGGTAATGAACAGCCTGATCCGGAATGGTCTTGAAATTACCCGCTTCGAAGAGTTTGATTATTCTCCTCACAATTGTTTCCAGGATACTGTGGAAATAGCACCCAAAAAATACGGTATCCGGCACCTGGTAAACAAGATCCCCATGGTATATGCGCTAACGGCGGTGAAGCGTTCGTTAATTGGTTGAAAAGTTTGTCGGTTGACAGGGATTACTTCTCTGTAATATCTTATATAAACCGTCAAACCTGTTAACTTTTCAACTTGTTAACTTATCAACCGATATTTGCGGTATGCTTATCTCCATCCATCCCAAAGATCCCCAGCCCCGTTTGATCAAACAGGTGGCCGATACATTAAGAGAAGGAGGCATTATTGTTTATCCTACCGATACCATTTACGGACTGGGCTGTGATATATTTCAGACCAAAGCGATCGAGCGCATCGCCTGGATAAAAAAAATTGATCCCAAAAAAGCACAATTCTCTTTTGTCTGTGCAGACCTTAGTCACCTGAGTGATTTTGCCAAACAGATCTCTAACAGTACTTACCGTGTTCTGAAAGAATACCTGCCGGGGCCTTATACTTTTATCCTCGAAGCGAGTAAGCAGGTGCCAAAAATCCTGCACAGTAAAAAGAATACCGTAGGTATCCGCGTTCCGGATAACAGGATCACCAAAGCGCTGATCGAAGAACTGGGGCACCCGATATTGAGTACCTCACTCCCCGGAGAACTGGTGGAGGATTACACCGATCCGGAGATCATTCACGATAATTATCAGAACCTGGTGGATATTGTAGTGGATGGCGGTATCGGGGGCATGGTACCGTCTACCATTGTTGATTGTACCGGCAACGAAATGGTACTGGTGAGAAAAGGCCTGGGCCCCTGGGAAGAATGAACCATTGCAAATTAAAAAGGGCGTGCTGGAAAACACACCCCGTTGATTGTCTCTGACGTAACCATTGATTAAGTTAACTGTTCTTTCCTGGTTCTGTTAAATATCCAGAAGATAACCGGAAACACCAGCAAGGTCAATACCGTCGCGGTGATAAGGCCACCGATGATCACGATCGCCAGCGGCTTCTGGGATTCCGAACCGATACCTGTTGACAGTGCGGCGGGCAACAACCCGATCGAGGCCATCAATGCCGTCATCACCACCGGCCGCGTACGCACTTTTACACCCTGAAGGATGGCATAGTTCAACGGCATGTTGGCCCTGATATTACTATGGAACTGGGAAATAAGAATGACCCCGTTCTGGATGCAGATGCCGAACAGGGCAATAAAACCCACACCGGCGGAGATGCCGAAATTCATACGGGTCAGATGCAGCGCAATAATACCGCCGATCAATGCAAAGGGCACATTCGCCAGCACCAGCAGGGAATCCTTCATATTACCGAAAAGAATGAACAATAAAAAAAAGATCAGCACAATGCTTACCGGTACCACCTGTGCCAGACGGTGTGACGCACGGACCTGGTTCTCAAACTGACCCGTCCAGCCAATGCTGTATCCCTCGGGCAGGCTGATGCCTGCAACCTGTTGCTGTGCGGCTGCGATGGTACTGCCGAGATCCCGGTCGCGTATCGAAAATTTTACACCGATGTACCGTTTGATATTGTCCCGGTAAATGAAGGCAGCACCATTACTTTTTTCAATCGTACTGATTTCCTTCAGCGGGATCTTGGCGCCTTCCCTGGTGGGCACCATCAGCCGCGCGATATCCTCTTCATTTTTCCGGTACTCGGCGGCATACCGGAGGCGGATATCGAACTTACGTTCTCCTTCATACATTTCGGATGCCGTTTTTCCGCCAAAGGCCATTTCAAGTACCGCCTGGGCATCTGCGGGCTGTACGCCGTAAGCCGCCATTTTATTACGGTCGAGCAGTACACTTACTTCAGGCTGGCCAATATTTTTTATGATCCCCGGCTCTCTTACCCCCGGCACGGACCGGATGCGTTCCAGCACCTGGCCGGCCAGCCCATCGAGTGTTTCCAGGTTATCACCATAGATCTTGACCCCATTCTCGGCCTTGAACCCCGCCACCGCCTCCGCAACATTATCGGATATGGGTTGTGAATAATTAAAGGTGATGCCCGGGAACTGTTTCAGCTTCCGGTTCATTTCATTGATCAGCTCATCCATGGTGATCCTGCGCTTCCACTCTTCCCGGGGTTTGAGGTTCACCGCAAACTGAACGAATCCAAAACCATTGGGATCTGTTCCGTCATTACTCCTGCCCGTCTGGGACAGTACACCTGTTACTTCCGGAAAACTGCGGATCACATTTTTCAGCTCGTCTGTGGTCTTCATCGACTCTTTTAAAGAAGTGCTCATCGGCAATTCTGCCGTTACCCATAAGGATCCTTCATTTAACTGCGGCAGGAATTCCGTTCCCAGAAATCTTGCAGAAAAAAGGGTAATTGCCAAAAACACCAATGCCGCAATAAGACTGGTACGTTTATTCCGGAAGGTAAACCGGAACCCTTTTTCAACTACCCGGTCCCAGAAGTTCACAAATACATTATGTTTTTCCCGGACGTTCTTATTTAACAGGATATGCGAAAGTACCGGTACCAGCGTCAGTGTAAACAATAATGCCCCTATCAATGCAAAACCCAGCGTAAAGGCCAGCGGAGCGAACATTTTCCCTTCCACTTTCTGAAAAGAAAAAATAGGCAGCAGGGAAGTGATGATGATCAGTTTTGAAAAGAAGATGGCTTTGCCCAGGCCGGTTCCCGTCTGACGGATCCAGCCGCCTTTTGCCAGCCGGTTGAATTTTTCCATTCCGTATTTCCGGGCTTTATGATCCAGCATTACAAAAATGCCTTCCACCATTACCACAGCGCCATCGATGATGATACCGAAGTCTACCGCCCCCAGGGAAAGCAGGTTGGCGCTCATACCTGCCATTTTTAAACAAAGGAATGCAAAAAGCAGGGCCAGGGGTATTACGACGGATACGATCAGCGTGGTCCGCCAGTCTGCCATAAAAAGGAAAACGATCACCGTTACAAATACAATGCCCTCCAGCAGGTTGTGTAATACGGTATGCGTGGTGAAGTCCATGAGATGATCCCGGTCGTAGAACGTAACCAGTTTCACATCCCGGGGCAGCAGTTTGGTATTGAGCTCGTTGATCTTCGCCTTAACGCCATCCAGCACTTCCCGCGGGTTTTCGCCCTTTCGCATCACCACGATCCCCTGTACCACATCCGATGCACTGTCCAGTCCTGCCTGGCCCACACGGGGCAGGGCGCTTTCCTGCACATCCGCAATATTCCTCACGAGTATCGGGTTCCCGTTCTCGGTCTCTATGGTAACATCCCCGATCTCTTCGGGACTCTTCAGCAATCCGATGCCACGCACCACATAGGATTGCCCGTTCTTCTCGATCACATCTCCCCCAACATTTAGGTTACTGTTTGCAACAGCATCATATACCTGCAGGGGGGTAAGATTGTATTTATCCAGCTTCCGCGGATCGATGCTCAGTTCAAATATCTTATCCTGCCCTCCAAAAACATTGATGTCCGCTACACCCGGCACTCCCCGTAATGCGCGGTCCACTACCCAGGTCTGCAAGGTCAGCAGGTCGCGCGAATCCCTTTTAGCACTTTTCAGTGTGTACCGGAATATCTCCCCGGTAGGGCCATAAGGCGGCTGCACTTCCGGTTCTGCCCCTTCCGGTAAGGTAATGGTCCGCAACTGGTTGTTCACCTGGTTCCGGGCCATCAGATCTTCGACGCCATCTTCAAAAATTATTTTTACAATGGAAAGCCCGAACATCGTGGTGCTGCGTACACTTGCCTTTTTCTGAACGGGACTCATGGCCAGTTCGACGGGTGTGGTCACAAAGCGTTCTACTTCCTCTGCACTTCTTCCACTCCATTGCGTAATGATTACGATCTGGGTATTGGTAACATCCGGAAATGCTTCAATGGGCATGCTTCTGAAACTGATAAACCCTGCCACAGCCAGCAGGCCCACCCATACGAACGTAAATACCCTGTTCTTCAGCGAGAATGTGATAATGCCTTTTATAAATCTGTTCATTACTACCTGTATTTATTCAATCCTGTCTTCGTCATGGCTTTTTGTTACTGATCGTTCAGGGAACGGTAGATCAGCAGTTGGTTATGCGTCACCACCAGGTCACCTTCGCTCAGCCCTTCTATGTAAGCCAGCGCGCCGGTCTGCTGCAGCACTTTTACCTCTTTTATCTTAAGGTTTGTTTGCGTAATAAACTGTACCACATAGGTCTTGTTGTTATCAAAAATGATGGATTGGGAAGGAACTGCTATTGCGGTATGGTCCTCCGTGTTAAAAATTTTTATGGTGGCCTTACTGTCCGGGATCAGCAATCCTTCTGAATTGTTCAGCACCACGCGGGCCTGCATGGAATTGGTTTCAGGATCAATGATCCTGAAGATCTTGTCGATCTTTCCGTAAAACTTTTTATCCGGGTAACTAAGGGTTGCCACTTCCGCTTTCATTCCCAGGCCGATCTTATCGATATCCGCCTCATTCACATTTACGATCGCCCATACATTAGCGGTATTGGCCACATCAAAAATATTGTCCGAACGGTCGCTCCGCAACTGCATATCCTTATTGATGTTCTTTTGCACGATATAGCCGCTGATGGGTGCTACAACGGAATAAATATTCCCGTTCCGGATATTATAAATCGTGCCTACGGCCTCGGCCCGTTTCAGCTGGTCCTGTGCCTTTGTAACCTGGCTCCGCGCCTCCAGCACTTCTTTTTCCGTACTCAGTTTTCCTTCGTACATTTCCTGTGCTACGCGCAAGCTGTTCTGTGCCACGGCAAGATCGGTCCTGGCATCACTGAGGTCTTTCTGCATACCGGCCATTTCCGTGCTGCGTATCGTAGCCAGTATCCGGCCTTTACGAACGAAATCGCCCAGTTCCACATTTACACTGATCACATTACCGCCTACCAGGGGATATACATCAATATAATTGTTCTTGTCTGCGGCGATCTTCCCAAAAAAATTCATTTCGGTCTGAACAGGTTGCAGGGTTGCTGCTGCGGTTGTGGTCGATCGCATCATCGTCTCGCTCAGTTCAAACCCCTTTACAATGTTCTGCTGTTGCGGCTGTGGTCCGCAGCCTGCCAATACCCCCGATACTATTATTGTCAGAATCGTTCTCTTCATATTTAAAAAATTTGCGCCTGTGTCAGGCGGTTCAGTTCCTGTGCGGCGATCATAACCTGCTTTTTCATTTCATACAGCTGCAGGATCGTTTGGCGGTAACTGTCCATAAAATCCGTAAAATCAATAAGCGTTACATTCCCTTTTCTGAAATTGGCCAGCATCCCAGCGTGTACGGTTTGCAGGTGTTGCAGGTCTTCCGGCCTTACTGCGTAGTATTGATCATACTGATTGCGCCAGGTTGCATAGGCCATTTCAATACTGCTTTCGAGCTGCTGTTTTTTTTCTGCGCTCCCGGTCTCATTTTCTTTTATTTCATACTGCGCTTTTAATACGTTCCCTTTATTTCTTTTCCACAGCGGAAGGGGCATGGCTACTGTAAGATTGATCTCATTTTTAAAGGCTCCTCCCAGCTGGTCCCACTGACCGCCTACAGTAAGGTCCGGAACATTCTGCGCCCGTTGCCAGTTCAGGTTCACTTTGCTGGCGGCCACCTGTTTAAGGGTACGGAGGTAATCAGCGTTATGCGTCAATGCGGTTTCCCGGATCTCTTCCAGTGAAAGCTGCGGGCGTTTCGACAGCAGAGCACCGGCTGCCTCATCGGAAATTTCCGTGTTGATATTGTCGGTAAGACCGGTGAGGAGCTTTAGTAATTGCTGCTGTTGCAAAATGGTATTGATGATGTCGGTCTTATCGTTTCCCAGCTGCAGCACCATCGATTGTAACCGTACCTGCTCTTTAAGTGATGTATTCCCTTTGGCCGTCTGTATCCGGAGGGCTTCCAGCAGATCGGTCATATAGATCAGCTGGGTATTGATGTCTTTCAGTTTTTTTTCTTCGAAGTACAACGCATAATAGGTTTCCGCCAGCTGTGTCTTGAGTTCTGCAAGCAGCTGGTCAAATTCCAGCAGAACGATCTCTTTATTGCTGGCGGCATATGCGATCTCCAGCTTTTTCTTTCCGCCGAGATACAGCAATTGCTGTACTTCCAGGCCGTTGGCCTTGTTCAGATCAAACGCTTTCCGGTTTTCCGGATTGTATATATTATTCTGATAGGCAGCCTGCGGCAGGTCCCAGATCCGCGCCTGAATTATATCCGCATCGGCCTGGCTGATGCGGTAACGCTGGGCCAGCAGCGGCAGATTATTGTTTAAAAATGCTGCTTCACAGGCTTCCAGTGTCATTTTCACCTGACTGAAAGCAGTACCACCAATAACCCAGCAACAAAAAAACAATGACACCCTCATACCTGATCGATTTCGGGCAAAATTGAGCTGCCGGTCTTAAAGCCGCCTTAAGTTCAGCTTAAAATAACCTTAAAGACCCATTTATTCTTTAATGCATGCCGGGAAATGTGATCCGGAAAACATGCTGGTCCGGTGCCGTTGCGATATAGGTGATCGTTCCTTTATGGTACTCCACGATCCGCTTTACAATGCGGAGCCCGAGACCCGAGCCGGTGAGGTGATGTGCATTACGGCCTCTCATGAACGGTTCAAACAGCCGCGCCCGTTCTTCTTCCGGCAGCAGCGGGCCATGGCTGCATACATCTACTTCCATTTGCCGGTCGCTTTCTGTGATGGTGATGCTTACCACCGGTTCCGTTGCATAGACGGCTGCATTTTTCAGCAGGTTTGTAAATACGATCTCCAGCAGTGAGCGCACGCCCTTTACGGTCAGCATCGGATCTGCTTCCGCTCCTGTATCAATTGTAAAATCCATTTTTAGCAGCGGGTAGATCTTCTGCACCTGCTCATAAGCAGCAAAAATGATCTCATCGATCCGCTCTGTTTCATAGACTACGCTGATGTTCTCTTTATCAAACTTTGAAAGCAGCATCAGCGATTTTGTGAGATCGGAAAGCTGGTGCACATCCTTGATGATATTGGAGACCGTCTGTTGTGTCGGTGCTCCCTGCCGCTCCAGGTGGTTCAGGTTCTCCAGCTGAAAGGCAATACGGGTGAGCGGTGTACGGATCTCATGTGCCGCGCTGGCGGTAAAATCTTTTTGCGACTGAAACACATCATTGATACGCCGCATCATGGTATTGAACGAACGTGCCAGCACTGCGATCTCATTATTGGTGCCTGTTTCCGGTACCGGTTCGTTGATATTGTGCGCCGTTATATCTGCAATCTGTTGTGTAAGATGGTCCAGCGGATTCAACAGTTTCTTTACAAAAAAGTAGCTGCTGAGCCATACCACGGCCGTACTGATCAGATAAGTAAGCAGGAGGATATACCCCAGGAAACGGAGTTTCGACCGGCCGCTGATGTCTTCCGCCCTGGTAAAAATGTAATATTTATTATCCCCGATATCGATCAGCATGCCAAAATACTCGGGGGAAGTATGTTCTACATAGATCTCCTTTTTAAGATCCAGCTGCCGGAGCAGATTGGCATCCCATGAAACATTCTTGTCTTTAACAGTACTGTAGATCAGTTTTTTGTCCTGGTTGAAGATCAGGATCTCTTCTTTGTACAATCCATCGTCGGACTCGCTCAGGAACCGGGGAACCCCTTTCAGAAAATCGGGGGTCCGGGCTATAAAATGAGCGGTTACCACCGACTTGTCTTTCAGGTTCTGGCGGAATTCATCTCTTCTGAAATCATAAAACGCATAGTAGATGATTACCATCAGTATCCCGAAAAGCAGTGAGTAAGCAACGCTCCAGCTGAGTGCTATCCTTCTTTTTAATGTCATCTAAGCCGGTTTAAGATAATAGCCAAATCCCGGGCGGGTATGGATCAGCTTGACATCAAATTGCCGGTCGATCTTTTTTCTCAGGAAGTTGATGTACACCTCAATGGTATTATGGGTGGTCTGGAACTGGTTTTGCCATACTTCGTCCGAAATATACTGTTTGGAAAGCGTGCGGCCGTTCGCCCTTGCCAGCAACACCAGCAACTGAAACTCTTTCAGTGTCAGCTGGATCTCCTTCCCTGCCCGGAAAACCTTGTATTCATCCGGGTAGATCTCCAGGTCTTCGACCACTATTTTAGTGCCGCCGCCATTACGTATCGCCGTGCGCAGCCGGGTATTGATGCGCAGCAGCAGCTCCTCCAGTACAAAGGGTTTTACCAGGTAATCGTCTGCATTCCGCAGAAATGCTTCTTTTTTTTCTACAATATCATCATAGGCGGATATAATGATGATGGGGGTCTGCGCATCCTGTTCCCGTATCTTCCGGCATACATCCAGCCCGTTCAGCAGGGGTACATTGATGTCCAGTATATACACATCATACATCCCTTTAAATGCACGCTCCAGGAAATCCTTTCCATCTGCCGCAGTATCGCACGCAATGGCATGTGTCCGGAGATAAAATACGATCTCTGACGACAGCACCACATCATCTTCCAGTAAAAAAGCTTTCATACCTTATGAATGTAACAAAAATCAACGGTAAAGGTAGGAAACCGGTCTGTTAACTGCAGCGGGGCGGCAATACTGGTCTTCAGGCCTCGAGCGCGCGCCGGATGCCCAGTTCCAGTCCGCGTAATTCTGCCAGTCCTCTCAATCTACCAATGGCCGAATAACCCGGATAGGTTGTTTTTTTGAGATCATCCAGCATCTGATGACCATGATCCGGGCGCATATGAATGGACACCTGCCGTTGCCGCATGATCTTCACGATCTCTTTTACCACCGCATACATATCCACATCGCCGTCCAGGTGATCTGCTTCAAAAAAATTACCCTCAGCATCTCTTTTTGTGCTGCGCAGGTGCAGGAAATGGATGTATGTACCAAGACGCTCCACCATACCGGCAAGGTCATTGTCCGCACGCACCCCGTAAGAGCCGGTGCAGAAGCACAACCCGTTGGCGGGTGAAGGTGCCGCCTGGATCAGTTCCAGGGCATCGGCCTCTGTACTTACGATCCGGGGCAAGCCCAGGATCGGGAAAGGCGGGTCATCCGGATGGATGGCCATTTTCAGGCCGGCAGCTTCAGCAACCGGCACCACTTCCCGGAGAAAATGAAACAGGTGTTGTTTTAATATTTGTGCATCAATGGCTTCATAGGTCTTCAGCGCTGCCAGGATCTCCGCTTCGGTAAAACGCTCTTCGCTTCCCGGCAACCCCAAAAGGGTATTGCGGTACAGGGTTTCCTTCTCCGTTTCGCTCAGTTTTTCCAGGCAGCTTTTGGCGCTTTCCAGCTCTTCCGTTGTATAATCTTTTTCCGCCCCGGGGCGTTTCAGTAAAAACACATCAAATGCAATGAAGGCAGCCTTCTCAAAACGCAGTGCCTTGCTGCCATCTGCAACAGTATAGTTCACATCGGTGCGCATCCAGTCCAGGATCGGCATAAAGTTATAGGTGACTACTTTTAATCCGCAGGCCGCAACATTTTTAAGACTTTCCTTATAATTAGCAATGTATTTTTCAAAATCGCCGCTCTGCTTTTTTATATCTTCATGCACCGGCAGACTTTCAATCACCTCCCAGGTCAGCCCCGCGGCTTCCACTTCCTGCTTCCGCCTGTTGATCTCTTCAATTTCCCAGATCGCTCCTACAGGAATATGATGCAGGGCAGTTACAATACCGGTGGCCCCGGATTGTTTTATATCACTTAAGCTTACAGGATCTTTCGGGCCATACCAACGCATGGTATGGATCATGGCAAATTGCGCTTGTTTCATGCTCTTTTGTTATTTAGAAATACTGATTCGTTCAAAAATAGGTGATTTATGAATGCGCAGGCGCACTACTTTTCCGGGTAATGATCCGGGTGGACAACACCTGTTTGGTAAAACTTGTAACAGGGCGTTTGCTTTCGATGTCGGCAAGCAGGAGTGTTGCAGCTACACTGCCCATTTCCACAGAAGGCTGATAGATCACCGACAATGCGGGATCCAGTAATTCGGAGTTGTTAAAGTTGGAAAAACCCATCAGCCCGATATCTCCCGGGATCTTCATTTGTTTCTGTTTGAGGATGCGAAGGGTCTTCAGTGAAAGGGTATCGGAAAGGGTCAATAAGGCGTCCGGGCTGCTTTCCATTGCCAGCAATGAAGTGATCACCTTCTCAATTTCGCGGTCATCCGATCCGCCGGCCGCGCAGAACTGCACCCATTGAGGATGCTGCTCCAGGCCCAGTTCTTCAAAGGCTTTGATACAGCCTTCGATACGTTCTTTGGAGATGGACAGGTTCTTATTGTTTGCGATGAGTGCTATCTTTTTATAACCGTTCCCCGCCAGGTGCTTCACGGCCTGGTAACCCCCGGTAAAATTATCTGCGGTCACCTTGTGGGTATCGATGTTTTCAGCAATACGATCGATAAAAACAAGCGGTACGCCCCGGTCGGTCATTTCTTCAAAAATGGAATAGTCCGTTGTACCGGCCGCCAGTGAAACAATCAAGCCGTCGATGGAACGGGAGGTCAGATCCGTAACGATCATCTGCTCCCGTTCCGCCGAATCCTTGCTTTGTGTAATAATTACATTATAGCCTTTTTCATTGGCCACCGATTCAATACCTCCGATCACCTGGCTGAAATAGCTGTTGGCAATATCGGCAACGATAACGCCGATCGATTTGGATTTACCCTTGCGCAGACTTAAAGCAGCAAGATTGGGGCGGTAATTGTTCTCATTTGCATATGCTCTTATCCGCTTCTTTGTTTCTTCGCTGATCTCATAGCTATCCCTCAACGCTCTTGAAACAGTTGAAGCGGAAAGGCCCAGCGCTTTGGCGATGTCTTTAATTGTAATGGCATCCAGTTTCATATACCCAAATCTTAACGGTACACGAAGATACTCATTATACCATCGTCGACGGCAACGATTGCGTAAATAGTGCCCCGCCGGAGTTTTTGCCATTACCGGAATAATACTACCTTGTAATCATTCAACGGGGTAACAGAAGCACATTCTGTCATCCCTTTCCTGTCTCAAACCGCGTATGAAAAAAATAATACAATTGCGGGAATTACCGGCTTCCTCCGCATGGCGGCGACAGGCAGTTGTCCTTTATGATGCTGTTTTGCTGAAATGTATGGGTATGAAGATCTGCCTTGTCTTTGCTTTTGCCGGACTGTATACCTGCTGCAGTGCTCAAAACAACACTGCCGCCGGAGTACTTCCTCTGGCCTTTCCGGGGGCAGAAGGATTCGGAAAACATACCACGGGAGGCAGGGGCGGAAGCGTGTATATTGTAAGCAACCTGGAGGATGCGGGAGCAGGCAGCCTGCGGAAGGCCGTGAGCACTGCTGAACCACGCATTATTGTTTTTAGCGTTGCAGGTACCATACATCTTAAAAGCAGGTTATCCATCAAAGGGGATAAGACCATTGCGGGGCAAACCGCCCCGGGAGGCGGTATTTGCCTGGCCGATCAGCCCGTAGTGCTGTCCGGTGACAATATCATTGTCCGTTTCCTGCGTTTCCGTATGGGCGACCGTTATCAGAACGGAGGAATGAAAGACGGCGCAGGCGCCAATGATGCATTCGGAGGTGCCGGCCGAAAGAATATCATCATCGACCATTGCAGCATGAGCTGGAGTACTGATGAAGTGTGTTCGGTTTACCGGGGCGACAGCACCACCCTGCAATGGAACATTCTTTCCGAACCGCTGAATTATTCTTATCATTTTGAAAAAGGAGATACGGATTTTGAACATCATGGCTATGGCGGGATCTGGGGCGGTGCTCATTTTACGGCACACCATAACCTGTTTGCCCATTGCAACAGCCGTAATCCGCGGTTTAACGGTGCCCGGCTGGGGGCCGGTTCCGAGCTCGCCGATTTTTGTAATAATGTGATCTATAACTGGGGAGGCAACAGCATCTATGGCGGGGAAGGCGGCAGCTACAATATTGTCAACAACTATTTTAAATATGGCCCGTCTACAAGGTCAGCGGTAAAATATCGTATCGTCAATCCCAACAAAGAAGAACAGCGGAACACTCCTTTCGGGCATTATTACGTAGACGGAAATTTTGTGGACGGGGCATCCGAAATTACCGATGACAATTATAAAGGTATCCACATGGGAAATAACGGAACGGAAGCGGATAAAAAAGCTGCAGTACGATCGCGTCCGTTTGAAGTAATGACCTTTTCTCTTCAGTCTGCCGCTGAAGCTTATACCGCTGTACTAAAAAATGCGGGTGCCATATTGCCGGAACGGGATACCCTGGATCAGCGCATTGTGAATGACGTGCAGCACCGCACCGGAAGCCTTATCGACGTACAGGGTGGTTACCCCCACGGAACGCCCTACGAGCAAACCATAACGGCCTGGCCCGTACTCCGGCAGGAGCAACCCGCCCCGGATGCAGATCAGGACGGGATACCGGATACATGGGAAACCGCCAATGGCTTAAACCCCGGCAACAACCAGGATGCCGCCATTCGCACCATTGATAAAAACTATTCCAATATAGAAGTGTACATCAACAGCCTGGTAAAATAATACATCAGCGATGCCGGCTGTATCATCAACCTGTTCAATAAAAATAAAAATGAGATCGCTTGTTGCCCTTCTTATAGCCTGCTGCATTTTCCTGACGGTTGCAGCCCAAACCGCAAATCCTGAAAAATACAAATATATATTTACGGTAGCTCAGGACGGAAGCGGCGACTACACAAAGATCCAGGAAGCGATTGATGCCATGCGGGCTTATCCGCTGGCGCCCATCACCCTGTATATAAAGAACGGCGTTTATAAAGAAAAGATAACATTGCCGGCAAACAACACAGACGTGACCTTTATCGGGGAAAGCGTGGAAAATACGGTCATCACCTACGACGATTATTCGGGTAAAGGTATTATCGGGACCTTCACTTCCTATACTGCGCGGATATCGGGTAACCGTTTTACTGCAGCCAATATCACATTTGTAAATGCAGCGGGGCCTGTGGGGCAGGCAGTAGCATTATATGTAGATGCAGACCAGGCGCTGTTTAAAAACTGCCGGTTCATCGGCAACCAGGACACCCTATTCACAGGAGGGGAAAATGCGCGGCAATTCTTTTTCAACTGTTATATTGAAGGTACCACTGATTTTATTTTTGGGCCGGCTACCGCCCTCTTCAGCAATTGTACCATAAAAGCTAAATCCGATTCGTACATTACCGCTGCCAGCACGACACAGGGGAAAAAATCCGGACTTGTCTTTGACCACTGCAAAATACTTGCGGACCCCGGCGTGAAAAAATTATTCCTGGGCAGACCCTGGCGTGCCTTTGCACAAACGGTGTTCCTCCATTGCGAAATGGCCGCCGCCATTGCACCGGCGGGCTGGCACAACTGGAGCAATCCGGAAAACGAAAAAACTGCTTATTACGGGGAATACAGAAGCAGGGGGCCGGGCGCAGCTGCTTCAGGGCGCGTGGCCTGGGCCAGACGCATCAGCGACCAGCAAGCAAAAGATTTTGTCCCTGAAATTATTTTTGCCGCCTGCAATACGGCGATGCCGGGCGAAACGACCTGGTATAAGAACCTGCAACCCGCCGTTTTCAAATGGCCGGCAAAATGACCACCGGTTATTCTGATTTTTTTACCAGCACCATCTTTGCCCGGTCCGCGGCATAGATGGTGTTATAAAAAGTGACCATCTTGTTATAGTCAGCCGCGGGAAACCGGCCGCTGTTGCGCTCATACCGGCGGATCATCCGGATCTTTTCATCCTTTAATTCAAAGCGGATCTCATATACGCCGAACGCATTATCCACCTGTACGGATTTGGGCATCATTTCCACCGTATATCCCGCAGGGATCTTTATAAGCACTGTATCCATGATCCGGAATCCGTAAGGATAAACGATCTCCTGTTCCCTCTTTTCTTCTTCGGTCAGCTTCGTTGACTGAACCGACAGGATATTGGGTGCGATGAACAGCCTTTTTCCGGTGATGGTTGCATAGTCTTTTGATACCAGTTGTATCTTCTCGGTAATGGCAGGAAGCATATTACTGCCCGCCTCCTTATACCCGAAAGAGCTGATCTCATAACTGGGAAGCGAAAAGCTGTTGCGTAAACGCTTTTGTTTTTCCTCATCGGATAAGCCATGCACAATATGGTGCAGTTCATCCTGAAGCAGCCCGGTGCTGCTGGTTATCACGGAGGCCACCAGCGTTCCCTTTTCATCCAGGTCCGCCTCAATCATACGGCGCTGTGTATTGTCATTTTTAGCATAAACGGGAGTCCGCACGACATGGCTTTTTGCATCATCGATCAGCAGGGCTTCGCGGTCGCCGGTAAAATGGCCCATATAGCCCGGCTCTACGGTTTGACTGGTACATTCCAGCCAGACAGAATCTTTTGCCTCCGGTACACAAACAACCACGTGATTGAACTGGTTGGACGGGAAGTCGCGCACCAGGTCCTTATCCTCCGTACCGCCTGTTATCAATACGGAGTGCGCTTTAATGCCGGCCTCTTTCAGAAGCGCCACCATAAAATTCGATAGTGCTTTACAGTCACCGTATTTTTTTTCCGCAACATAGGTCGCATCCAGTGGCTGCCACCCGCCTATTCCCAGCTGTATGCTGATGTAACGGGAATTCTGCTGCATATACTTATAAAGTATATCGATCTTCTCACGGTCCGATTTCACCCCCTGTACCAGCTCCCGTACCTTTGCTTTTGTACCGGCAGGCAGCACATCCCGGCCCGCGTACAGCAAGGTCATAAAGCGCCCGAAGTTCTGCCAGGAGTCCATGTTTCCCTTGTATCCCCCGATCTCAAAATCAGAGGGGGCCGTCAATACACGGGTCACCAGAAGATTCCATTCCGGTGCAAAAGCCTCCTTTGACTTTGCAGGAACATTCGCCAGCTCCCACGACAATGTCCGGGAGCCTTTGCCTTCCTTTATCTGCGGCGCCCCGTTATAATGAAACATCTTATAACGCAGGTTATAGTCCTTTGGCACCTCAAAACTGAGTTTGCTGCTCTCAACAGCAACCTGTGGTCCGCTCTGCGGCATCCACTCCGGGAAATAAAAAATACCGTTGAGCTCTAATTCGATCGTATATTCTATGGTATACGGATAGTCCTTATAATAAAAATCATGGTGCTTATACCTCCCGTCTGTGATCAGGCTGGAACCATCTGTACCGCTTCCATCCTGTATGTCCTTGCGCTTCACTGATTTTAATTTCTTTCCTTCTGCATTATAAAGCGTTCCGGAAATATCCTGGATCAGCCGGAATTTATCATATCCCACCCAAAGCCCTGCGTTATCTTCTGCCGCCTCGTTCAGTATGGTATAAACATAATGCCGGCGGTATAAGGCCTTACCGTTATTGCGTACCTCAATCGAGGTCTCATCGGCACGCTTGACCAGCTTGGCTTTCTTTAACAATGCTTCGGGTATGGCACTCACCGGATATTGCGCCTCTGCCTGCAGACAGCAGCAAAAACCCGTGATCAGCACTAAGAAAAAACTTTTCGAAAAAATAGTCTTCATCATTACTTTATTTTTTTCAACACGATCTGCTCGCTGTGTTTTTTTGCAATATGGCCGAAGAATTCGCGCAGGGTCTGGTAATCTTCGGAGGGGAAGGTCGCCCTTTTTATATCGATCTTACTCTGCAGCATGATCTTTCCACCGGCAGCATTGATGATATATTCAAACATTCCCTCATTACCGTTCAGCATTACCCGGGTCGATTTGGGCAGTTCTTCCACTTCATACCCTTTTGGTATCTCCATATTCAGTACATACAGTTCAAACATGGTACACGGCATTTCCACGGGATACTTTCTTTCAGCAGAAGCAAAGGGGTTCGTTTTAGTAGCTTCTCCAAACATCGGGTTCAGGTACACCATATCTTCGTTCCCCAGGTCAAAGTCTACCTTATACTTTACCGATACCGGATAGTCGTATTGCTTCAGCGAGTCCACTTCTATTTCCGAGAATTTTATCGGGAAAGAAAAAGACTTCTCCCCTTCTTTAACATACTCATCCTTATCCTTCTTGGCCAGCAGTTCACGGATATGCGTCGACTCGAAATAGCCGGGCGTGGTGGAAAAAGAACCGGTCAGTCCTTTACCGTCCTTTGAGTTTACCAGGAACAGCAGTGTGGTCTTGGCCTCCTTCAGCGAATCGGGTTCGAAGTTGACATTGCGCGGTGTTGTGCTGACCACAAAACCGGGACCATTATAGCACTCCGACGATAGTTTTGCAAAACCCAGGCGGGACTCAGCGGCATCCAGGTAATATTGCCGGCCATCGATCCGGGCATTGCAGATGACATAGTTGTATTTATCCAGCAGGGGATAGAACGGATTGGCCCAGCCGTGGCTGCGGGTACTGATCAGCACCGGCTCGGCAGCAATGCCTTTTTGTTTCAGCATGGCGATCAGCAGCAGGTTGATCTCAGCAGCCGTACCACTTTTCTTCTTAAAAACATCTTTTAAAGAGGTCTGATCAGAAATATAAAAACTATTTTTTCTTGTAGCGGTAAAATGATCTCTTACAAACGCATAGATCATCCGTGCAGCGTCCAGGCTGCCGGCAGCGCTTTCCGTTATCTTTTTCACATCGTCTCCCAGCCAGAAGTTGGGGCGGGTGATTTCGGCACCAAAATTCTCATGTTTCATCAGCTGCTCGCTGGCAGTGGCCCAGTTGCCCATTATATCTTTCACCGGTGAGTTCGGGAAACGGTATTGGGAAAGCTGAAAATCGATTTTGGAATTATGATTGTCGATGGCAGAAGTAAAGGGCTCTTCTTTTAATGCAGGAACATCCGTTGCAGTCCAGGTATTTTGTGTTTCATAACCCGATAACGAGTACCGTTCTGTTGCCTGGGTAGTGTTTGATTCGGTGACAGACCAGGTTTTATACACATCTTTCTTGGTATTTTTCAGTGGCACATATCCCTGGGATAAAAACACATACTGGAGGAATTCCGGGATATAGACCGTATACTGTGTGTACAGCCGCGGATATTCTCCCTGGAACTCCCAGGGACGCAGGTTAAACAGGAACTCCGACTCGATGGTATAAGTGTATTCCACGATGGATCCTTCCTTCAGATTGGGAAAGGTGAATTTCTTCACCGACCAGTTCCGGCTGAGCTTTTCCTTGAAGATGCTGGACGATTCGAGCTTTGTCTGTTGTACAGTGCCACCCTCAAGGTTATAGGTGATACCCTTTATATCCGTAAGCTTTTCCTCACCATCCTGTGAGTTGTACAAGCCGACAATAACATTTCCTGCATCAAAACCTTTTTTGTTCAGAATCTTGATCCGCGTGGTCCGTTTATGGATCAGCGAGAACCAGCCCTTGTTATTGCCTTCGATCCGGGAAGTACCCACATCCGATAAAACCAGTGCATTGGTATTGGAGTCAATTACGGGAGATTTGGGTGTAAAGTCGGCCGCAGTTACTTTTCCAAATTTAAGCGTCTTGTTGTCCTGCGCAGTTACGGGTCCCGGTAAAATGATCGCGGCCACCAGGACCCCGATAAATAAAGTCGTTCTCATATTAGTTAATTTCTCGCGCAAATATAAAGAGCTCCGGCAAAAACGTAAAAATTTTTAATGTGTGGGTTTAAAGCCGGGCACAAAAAAACGGGGTCAAACCCCGTTCTTATCGTCCTCATGTAGGTATTAAAAATAATAATAACCCGTTTCTATTAGTTTATCAGCGATACGTCGCCGTGCGTCCTTGCTGTTGAAGGGCTGAGCCTTGGTAAATCGCTTCAAACCCATCAGGATCATGCGCTGCTCATCGCCCTCCGCAAATGCGTTAATGGCATCTTTCCCGGCCTTATTGATCTTATCGGCCGCGTCGTACAGGTAAACGCGGGTCATATCTGCATAATCCGCTGCGGCAGCTTCCCCTTTTGTTGCCGCCGTTTTCATCGTGCGCAATAACATGCTTTCTGCATGAAAGACTTCCATTGCCATGTCGGCAATATTCATCAGCAGTTCCTGCTCTCCTTCTATTTTTGCCATCAGCTTTTGCGCAGCGGCACCCGCTACCATCAGGATGGCTTTTTTAAGGTTCGCGATCAGCTTCCGTTCTTCTCCGAAAGGCGTTGCTTCCTCACTGCCAAAATCCGGTATGCTCATCAATTCCTTCTGTACTTCCATTGCGGGGCCCATCAGGTTCAGACGGCCCTGCATCGCACGTTTCAGGGTCATGTCCAGGATCAGCAGCCGGTTGATCTCATTCGTACCTTCATAAATGCGGTTAATACGGCTGTCGCGGTAGGCACGGGAAATATTATACTCGGCGCTAAACCCGTTTCCGCCGTGGATCTGTACCCCCTCATCCACCACAAAATCCAGCAGCTCACTTCCGAAAACCTTCAGCATCGCACATTCGATGGCATATTCCTCTGCAGCGCCCAGCAGGGCTTCATTGAACGGCTTGCCCTCTTCCAGCAGCGTCTGTTCGAACTGGTCGATCCATTTTGCAGTACGGTACAGCGCCGATTCCGCAGCAAACATCCGGATGGCCATTTCCGCCAGTTTATATTTAATGGCGCCGAAATTGCTGATCGGCTGTTTGAACTGTTCACGGGTCTTTGCGTATTCCAGTGAGGTATCAAACGCTTTGCGGGCACCGCCCAGCGCTGCTGCACAGAGTTTCAACCGCCCGATATTGAGAATGTTAAAGGCGATCTTATGCCCCTTACCGATCTCGCCCAATACGTTTTCCACGGGAACCTTTGCATCCTGAAAATACAGCTGCACGGTAGAGGATCCCTTGATTCCCATTTTCTGCTCTTCGGGGCCCTGTGTAAATCCTTCTATTCCCCGCTCCACGATAAAACCGGTGAATTGATCGCCGTCCACTTTTGCAAAAACCGTATATACATCGGCAAAGCCACCGTTGGTGATCCAGCATTTCTGTCCGTTGAGCAGATAATACTTGCCGTCTTCACTCAGTCTGGCGGTGGTTTTGGCGCTCAGCGCATCGCTGCCGCTGTTTGGCTCTGTAAGACCGTACGCCCCCGTCCATTCGCCGGTGATCAGCTTTGGAATATACCGCTGCTTTTGCTCCGGGTTGCCAAAATATAAAATGGGAAGGGTGCCGATTCCGGTATGTGCGGCAATGGCCACCGAAAAAGAGTGTCCCGCTCCCAGGTATTCGTTGATGATGGTTGAGGTCACAAAATCTTTTCCCAGTCCGCCGTATTCCTCTGGAAACGAGGTTGCCAGCAACCCCTGTTCCCCGGCCTTTTGTACCAGCGACTTCATCAATCCCGGCTCCATACTATCGATGCGGTCGAGGATGGGCCACACTTCTGCTTCAAGGAACTGGTTGCACAGGTCGCGTATCATGATCTGCTCCTCATCAAATTCATTGGCTATAAATGTTTGGGCCGGCACGGGTTCTTTTATCAGCCACTCGGCGCCCCTGGTGATCTCTTCTTTTTTAACAGCAGCATCCATTGTTTTTTGTTTTAAAAGTTTTTTAAAATCGGTCATCTGCTCCGGAAAAAACAGGCCGGCTGTTCTTCCTATCTCAGGTTCTCATATACAATTTTCAACACTTCTTTACAAACATCGATCTTGTCGTCGCTCACACCCGCCAGTGCTTCCTCAATGGTTTCTTCCGCAAAGCCGTAACAGGTGTCCTGCATTTCCTTGGCCTTATCGGTCAGAAAGATCAGGTTCTTCCTGCGGTCGGCTCTGGAATGGATCCGCTTTACCATATCGGCCCTTTCAAGATTATCCACCAGCCTTGTCATGCTGGGCTTATCCCGGAAGGTAGCCTTGCAAAGATCCTGCTGACTGATGCCGTCTTCCTTCCACAAATGATACAATACACTCCATTGCTCGATGGTAAGGCTCAGGTCGGCCTGGTTGAACTTTTTTTGCAACCGCCGGGCAATTGCCGTACTTGCCACACCGGTAATGAAGCTGTACAACTCACTTTTCTTAAATTGGTTGTTTGGCATATAGTTGTTTTGACAACTAACCAAAGTTAGTCTATTTTTGTATTAGAAGATTTATTTTCCGGTTGATTTTAATCAAAATCGGTGGTTCAAAAATTTGTTACATATCAACAATCTGAAATAAGTTACCGGCACAACGGAAACGGTCCGCAGCCGGTGATCTGCCTGCACGGTTTCAACGAATCGGCAAGATCTTTTTCCGTTTTAAAAAATCCGGACAATCGTTATACATTTCTCATGATTGACGCTCCTTTTCACGGAAGCACCAACTGGCAACAGGGGTTACATTATACACCTGATAACCTCCATGAAATTATAAATAATATTTTAAAAGCGGAAGGTTTTTCTCCGGAACAGCAACTGATCTTTGTCGGGTTCAGTCTGGGCGGGCGCATGAGCCTTTCCTATTACCAGCACTACCCCCATACCATCAGCCGCCTGATATTGCTGGCTCCGGATGGGCTGGCATTGAATTGCTGGTACGGGTTCTCTGCTTATACCCGGGCCGGCAACCGGCTGTTTTATCTTACGATGAAGTACCCGCAATGGCTGATAAAACTGGCAGGGATACTGAGCAGGCTGGGATTTATTAATCCCGGGATAAAAAAATTTGTTACCCACTACCTGCATGCAAAAGAAGTACGGCAGACCTTGTATAACTCCTGGACTGCTTTTCGTTTCTTTAAACCGGATATTGCGCAGATAAAAAAAATCATTGCGGCCAACAAGACACCGGTTCAATTGTATTTTGGTAAATACGACAGGGTGATCCCCGCAGCCCGTGGTATTGATTTTATAAAAGGTATCGAAGCCTATGCAAAAACAACCGCACTGGAAACCGGGCACCGGTTATTGCAGGACAGGACCGTACAGGCGCTCTTTGAGAACACCTAGCTCCCGGAGAAAATTATGGTTTATAGTGTGACCCATAAAGTATAGAATGCCGTATCATTCTGCACTTACCTTACTTTCCTGTTTTCAGCCGGAACCGTTAGTTTTGCTGCATGTGGCTGACCGGCATTGTATTGTTTTTATTGATCGTTTATGCCCTGCTCATCCTGTTTTATACAAAAAGCTGGAAACAGATCCCCCTGCAATCCACGGAAGCTCCCGTTGCGGACAAGGGGCATCCTGTCACTTTCTCCGTCATCATTCCTGCGAGGAACGAGGAAGCAACGATCCTCCGTCTGCTGGAGTCAATAAAGAAACAGACCTACCCCTCATCGCTTTTTGAGGTCATTGTTGTAGATGACCATTCGGATGATCAGACCGCAACCGTTGTTAAACAGTTTGCTGAAAACAACGATGCGTTTTCTGTCCGGTTGCTTTCACTCCGTAATGATGCGCTCAATTCCTACAAGAAAAAAGCCATTGAAGAAGGGATCGCTGCCGCACAAAATGCCTGGATTGTTTGCACGGATGCGGATTGCCTGGTATCTCCGGACTGGCTGCAAAGTTTTGCCCGGCTGATCACCGGAACCCGTGCGGTTTTTATAGCAGCTCCCGTTGCATTTATGGAGGAGCCTTCTCTGATCAACAGGTTCCAGGACCTGGATTTTCTTACATTACAGGGCATCACCGGGGCTTCCGTTTATAAGAATATACACACCATGTGCAATGGTGCCAATCTCGCTTACCGGCGGTCGGTCTTCTATGATGTAAACGGCTTCGCCGGCATCGATCAGATCGCTTCCGGCGATGATATGCTTCTGATGCATAAGATCTGGAAGCGTTACCCCGAACAGGTAGCCTACCTGAAATCAAAACAGGCCATTGTAAAAACCGGTGCTGCTCCCACCTGGAACGCCTTCATTAACCAGCGCATCCGCTGGGCCAGTAAGGCCACCACGTACGATGACAAGCGGATTTTTGCAGTATTGTTCCTGGTATATCTTTTTAACCTCTCGTTTCCGGTGTTGTTCATTGCAGGGTTTATACACTTCAGTTATTTTTATGCCCTGCTTGTTTTCTGGATCTTAAAGACCATTATTGAATACCCGTTTATAAAAAGCGTGGCGCAGTTTTTTGACAAAGGAGCATTATTAAAATACTTTTTCTTTTTTCAGCCGCTGCACATCGCCTATACCGTGCTTGCCGGGTTCCTGGGCAGCTTTGGTAAATACGAGTGGAAAGGCCGGCGTGTAAAATAAGCTGCTTACCACCATTTTTCTTACATTTGAGATCCATGCAATTCTTCTCAATATTCCGTCAGCCGGCCTGGAAACGGCTCAGAAAAAACAAGGGGGCGGTTATTGGTTTGTATGTGATCCTTTTTTCGGCCCTTGTGGCGATCTTCTGTTATTTCCTGGCGCAGGACGCTTCCCCCAATGCCAACCGGATCATCCTGGAAATAGGGGGTGCCAAACCCGGCTGGAAACAATCCTTCCTCAAAGTAAAAAAAGAACAGGCACCGCCCGCTGCCGGTTTTTTTCAACGGCTGGTCAGCGGCAGCCCGGACCGCTGGGACTATATTCCGATCACAGCACATCACTATACCGCAGACAGTATCATTGTAGAAAAGTATATTGACGAAGGCGTCACGGAACGGCTTGGGTTTGCAAAATCCCTGCTGGCCCCCGTACCCCTGGAAACAAAAACATTCTGGCTGGGTACCGACAGCTACGGCCGGGACATTTTAAGCCGGCTGATCGTAGGCACAAGAGTCAGTTTAAGTGTGGGAATGATTACCGTGCTTATTTCCATCAGCATCGGACTGATACTGGGATCACTGGCCGGATATTATCGCGGCCGGGTCGATGAAATCATTATGTGGTTCATCAATGTGATCTGGAGCATTCCCACCCTGCTGCTGGTGTTTGCGATCACGCTGGCACTGGGAAAAGGATTCTGGCAGGTATTTATTGCAGTAGGACTTACCATGTGGGTAAACGTGGCACGGCTTGTAAGAGGGCAGGTACTCGCGGTAAGAGAACTGGAATACATCGAAGCAACAAAGGCGCTTGGTTTTAAAAATGCCCGCATCATTGCAGGTCATATCTGGCCCAATATTATGGGTCCTGTACTGGTTATTGCAGCAGCAAATTTTGCGTCCGCGATCGTTATTGAAGCCGGACTGAGTTTTTTAGGTGTGGGGGTACAACCGCCGCAACCCAGCTGGGGGCTGATGATCAAAGAGAACTACAATTTCATCATTACTCAAAACCCAATGCTGGCACTGGCTCCGGGCTTCGCGATCATGATCCTTGTGCTGGCCTTTAATCTTTTCGGAAACGGACTGCGGGATGCGCTGAACGTAAGAGGAAAACTGTGAGGGCGCCGGGCCTTTGATGCCGGATGCTCCCACCTCGATGCCCACAGCATCTAATCCAGCACCCTTACATTTCTGGCAAAACTTTCCTCAAGAGAGATCAGCGTTTCAGTTCTTTCAATGCCTTTGATCTTTTGCAGTTTCTCATGCAGTACGTTCCGCAGTTCACTGATATCCTTACAAATGATTTCCGCAAACATACTGTAGTTCCCGGTCGTATAGTTCAGTCGCACCACTTCTTTCAGTTTATACAACTCTTTTGCCACCGAGTCGTACAGTGAGCTTTCCTTCAGATAGATCCCGATAAAAGCAATCACATCATACCCTAACAGTTTTAAATCTGTATTTAATTTTGTACCTTTCACTATGCCGTCCTTCTGCAGTTTCTTTATCCGCACATGTATCGTTCCTCCGGATACAAAAAGTTTTTTGCCGAGGTCGGCATAGGAAATTTCAGCATCTTCCATCATGTGCTGGATGATCTGCAGATCGAGTTTGTCTAGATTCAATTTATTGTTCATTTAGGCAATATTGATTTTAAATAATTTAACAATCATTGCAAATATTTAAACATTTTCTATATTTTCAAAATTTTTATTGAATTATTTGGAATGATCCCCCTGTAATGTCTATTTTTGTTCTATCAAACGCTGAAAAAAGCGGCGTTCTTTTACACTGTGGGGTGATGAAATTTTTGGCAGACATGCCCTCTTGTCTCGGGGGTGAGGAGCACAGGATAAACACAGCATAGAGCCGGTGCTGATTTCGGTCAGGACCGACCGGGGTTGACCACCACGGATTTTGTGTTGCGGCTAACTGCCTCGTGGAGGTTCGAGCCCTCCCCCTACAGCTTTTTAAAACCTTACAGGTAACCCCTGTAAGGTTTTTTTATTGTTCCTGGTATCCTCCCTTTCCCGCTCCAGTCCTGCCAAAGTCCATAATCGTTTATTGTCTGCCGCAGCACCGGTTCATTGATAACCAATCCGCTCCCTGTTTTTCCAGGCCTTTTTTTGAAGCTACTGGTTCATTGTCAATAGCAGGGAAATGCTTTAAGGTCACAAATTGCGACCGTAAAGCATCGTATTCCTCTTTTTGTAAGCGCAGTCATAAAACCCTCCGGAAAGCGTTTCCTGTTTCTCCGTACAGACTCCTTCAGCTGCCTGGTGTCGATCTGATAGAGTTCAGCGGGATCGTAATCCATCATTACGTGCTGACCTCTTATTTCGCAAATTTTTTGCTGAATAACAGTTAATTGCATGGTGTTTTCATTTGTTTTTAGTGATTCGCCTGTTTTCTATATCAATTTACATCATTTTATCCCCCTGCGAAAACAACGTTCCCGGCACATTTGCCCATACGCAAACCATACTATTCCCGGAGTGATGCACATCCTGCAAAAAATGGTTTCATCCCCCCGAAATTACCGGTATCTTGCCTCCTCCATTTTAATTATCTTTGCCCGCTATGCAGGATTTGATTCAAACCTTAGAGACGTATAAAAAAGAGATCACTGAATTCTCCGGTACCGGCGAACAGGCAGCCGAAGCCTTCCGCATCAAATGGCTGGGCTCCAAGGGCCAGGTAAAACAGGTAATGGGAGCAATGAAGAATGTACCGGCTGAACAAAAAAAAGAAGCCGGTCAGCTGCTGAATGAATTCAAATTATTCACAGAGGCAAAATACGCACAGCTGAAGGAAACTGCTGAAGCTGCCGCCAACGGCGCCCAGAACAGCAGACCGGACCTTTCCCTTCCCGGTGATGAAATGCCATTGGGAAGCCGCCACCCGATATCCCTGATGCGTCAGAAGATCATTTCCGTTTTCCAGCGGCTGGGATTTGCTGTGGCCGAAGGACCGGAGATCGAAGACGACTGGCATAATTTTACGGCATTGAACATGCCGGCCCACCACCCGGCACGCGATATGCAGGACACGTTTTACGTGGATGCCGGCGAAAACACGGCCGTTGACTGGCTGCTGCGTACCCACACCAGCAATACCCAGATCCGGGAAATGGAAAAGGGAAAATTACCGATCCGTGTGATCTGCCCCGGACGCGTATACCGGAACGAAACCATCAGCGCCCGGAGCCATTGCTTCTTTCACCAGGTGGAAGGGCTGTATATCGACGAGAATGTATCCTTCGCCGACCTGAAGCAAACACTGTATTTCTTTGTGCGTGAAATGTACGGGAAAGACGTACGGGTGCGCTTCCGTCCTTCTTATTTCCCCTTTACCGAACCCAGTGCAGAAATGGATGTGAGCTGTTTTATCTGTGGCGGCAAAGGGTGTAATATCTGTAAAAAGACCGGCTGGGTGGAGATACTGGGTTGCGGAATGGTGCATCCCAATGTACTGCAGAATTGTGGCATCGATCCGGAAAAATATACCGGCTTTGCCTTTGGTATGGGTGTGGAACGCCCGGCGATGCTGAAATATGGTATCAACGATATCCGGCTGTTCAGTGAGAATGATGTCCGTTTCCTGAAACAATTTACCGCTGCCACTTAAAACAATACCTATTTAATCCGCATCTGTACCCCGGGTGGCTGTAACCATCCAAGATGCTTATTTTTGATAACTATTTATAGAACAAATAATGGAAAAAGAACAACTGAAACAACAGGTAAAAGAACAGATCATAAAGTTCCTGAACCTGAATAATGTCAAACCCGAGGACATCAAGGATGAGGAGCCGCTGTTTGGCGAAGGGCTTGGCCTGGATTCGATCGACTCTATCGAGCTCATCGTAATGCTTTCCCGGGAATACGGCATCAACATCCAGGATCCCAAGGAAGGCCGGAAAATACTGACCACCGTTAATACGATGGTCGATTATATCGAACAGCATCGTACAAAATAAGTTTCTGTTTTGGGCAGGATTTTAGTTACCGGTCTGGGTCTTATTTCTGCAATCGGCGATTCTGTAGCGGCAAACCGGCAGGCGCTCGCAGCCGGCAATTCCGGTATCGGCGCAGCCACTTACCTGGAATCAAAATATGCCGCATTGCTTCCCTTCGGGGAAATAAAGAAAAGCACGGAGACCCTTCTGGAAGCCCTTCCGGGCAGCTATCCGGAGGTAACACGCACCGATCTGATCGCCCTGCATGCGATGAAGGAAGCCATTGCCGATGCAGGGTTGTCTGCTGCACAGTTGCGCGACCGTTCTACTGCTTTTATCAGCGCCAGCACTGTGGGGGGCATGTGTCTTACAGACAAAATGTATGCAGATGCCAATGCTACGGAAGCCAACAACAGCCCCTTCCTGGGCTCCTATTCCAATAGTGCCAGCACACTTTTTTTGCAATCCTTCTTTACGATCGGGGGTATCGTCAACACGTTCAATACAGCCTGTTCTTCTTCCGCCAATGCCATTATGTATGGCGCACGCCTGTTGCAGAACGGGTTGGCAGAACGGGCCATTGTAGGCGGCACCGACAGTCTTGCGAAGTTCACGATCAATGGCTTTAATGCGCTGATGATCCTTTCCAATGAGCCCTGCCGGCCTTTTGATAGTGCCCGTAAGGGGCTGAACCTGGGTGAAGCCGGCGGATTTATCGTGCTTGAAAAAGAAGAGCACATCACCCCTTCCCATACGGTTTATGCCGAACTGAAAGGATTCGGCAACAACAATGATGCCTACCACCCCTCCTCCACTTCGGAGAATGCCGATGGCCCCTTTCTTTGTATGCAGGGCGCATTGCAAACAGCGGGGCTTGAACCGGGCGCGATCGATTTCATCAATGCGCATGGTACGGCTACAGAAAACAATGATGAAACGGAGAGTGTGGCCATGTTGCGGCTGTTTGACCAGGTTCCTGCATTTGCCAGTACCAAATCCTACACCGGCCACACCCTGGGTGCCGCCGGTGCTGTGGAAGCCATTTACAGCATCCTGAACCTGTATCACCAGGAGGTCTACCCTTCTTTAAATTTTGAAACACCGGTTGAAAAAACAGGACTTACACCGGTGTTAAGCTACCAGCAACGGCCTCTGAGGCATGTAATGTCCAATTCATTTGGTTTCGGAGGTAATTGCAGCTCGCTTATTTTTGGGCGGTATTAAATAACGCAGATCCTGTATTCCCGAGGCCGGCCTGCACCATCACTTCTTACTTTTCGCCTCCCGTTCTCAATCCTTCTTGGCTGCCAGTGTAAACCCAATAGTAGTACCTACCCCCTCCGTACTGCGGATATGGATGGTTTGCTGATGGGCTTCAATAATATGTTTGCAGATGGCCAGTCCCAGCCCGCTGCCGGTAACGTCCATACTGCGGCCCGTTTCCGTACGGAAAAAGCGTTCAAAGATCCGGGGAAGACTTTTTTCAGCAATACCCACTCCGTCATCGCTGATCTCTACCAGGATCCGCTTATCATCTGTTTTGTAAATACCCGCCTTAATGCTCCCGTTCACCTTCCCGTACTTAATGGCATTTTCCAGCAGATTGATCACTACCTGCCGGATCTTTTCCTTATCAGCGTTCACCATGATGGGGGCCTCACACCCTTTTTTTATGCTGAAGTGGATATTTTTCTGTTCTGCCTTGATCGATATGCCTTCGAATGAATCCTTCAGCAGGTCCTGGATCACAAAATTCCGTTTTACAATAGTGATCTCACCGCGTTCCAGGCTGGAGATCTCATCCAGGTCCTGCAGCAGGTTGGTCAGCCGTTCCACATTGGTGGCTGTTTTTTCCAGGAACTTCCGGCTGATAACGGGATCTACCATATCACCGCTCAAAAGGGTCTCCACATAGCTTTGTATCGCAAAAACAGGGGTTTTGAATTCATGGGAAAGATTTTGCAGGAATTCCCTTCGGAATTCTTCATTTGCCTGAAGGGTGGCCACTTTTTGCTGGTTTTCCTGTGCCCAGGTTTCCACATCAACAGCTACCTCATCCAGGCTTTTTTTGGGGAGGATGTATTTATAATAGGTCTCCTGCCGGCGGGTGGCTTTTGTCTGGTAGATGAACTTATAAATAACTTTGATCTTGCGGTAGATAAAACGCTCCAGCACAAAGCTCACCAAAAGATAACCACCAACAAGCACCACAAAAAAGGAGACCACCGCGGGTTGCCACTTCTGCTCCAGCACATAGTCGACAATACTGATAGGCGTGGCCAGTCCAAGCGCTGTATAGAAGGATAATTTTCTGGGAGAAAGGTTTTTAGGGTCAAACATGATCAGTCCATTGAATAATTCCCGCTTTATACCTCGAACTTATAGCCCACCCCTTTAACAGTGGTGATGCAATCCAGTTCCAGCTTCTGCCGTATTTTCCGGATATGCACATCAATGGTACGGTCGCCCACAATCACATCATTGCCCCATATCGCGTTCAGGATCTCATTTCTTAAAAAAACACGGCCCGGTTTTAATGCCAGGAGGTAGAGCAGTTCGAATTCTTTTTTTGCCAGTATGATCTCCTTATCCCCGTTCTGCACTACAAACTTTTCAGGATCAATGGTTACCGGCCCTACCTTAATGATCTTATTATCTTCCTTGTGGATCCGTCTTAACAAAGCGCTCACCCGGCTCAATAACACTTTGGGGCTCACCGGCTTGTTCACATAATCGTCTGCGCCGGTCTCCAGTCCGCGTATCTGCGTGGATTCATCATTCAATGCAGTAAGGAACATGATCAGGGTATCCTTAAAGGTGGATTGTGCCCTGAGCACCTGGCATACCTGGACGCCTGTTTTCTTTGGCATCATCATATCCAGGATGATCAGGTGGGGCTTCACCTTATTGGCCAGATCGATCGCCTCCTCGCCATCCTTGGCGGTGGTCACATCATAGCCTTCTTTGATCAGGTTATAAGATAAAATGTCGAGGATGTCAGGTTCGTCATCCGCAACCAGAATTTTATACCCTTTATTGTCCATTTAACAGAAATTTAAAGCAAACCTAACCGTATTTTTTTGATCTGCCGTATTCCGGGCGCCCTGATTACATAGAGTTAATAATAAATTAATCTAATTATAATTATAAAATTACACAGAAAACGGCTCAATCGCCGGATGCCGGTATCATGGTATAAATTTTGCATGATTTTTAACCAAATATTCTTACCCAGGCTACGTAACTTGTGATTTATGTATATGAAGAAGTTTATACCCTTCCTTTTACTGCTGCTGTTGTCGGTACAGGTAGACGCACAAAGAAGATCCAAAAGAAAAAAAAAGCAGGCCCCCGCACCGGTGGAAACGGTGGATACCATCCCTGCCTATACGCCTGCCATGATACGGCTGAAACTTCATGAAACGGTGGATGCAGATCAGAAGGCATTGATGGCCAGTGACGGAAAAGCCGACGCCATCCTGAAAGTTTCCTCTGATGAGCAGGTAAATAACGCGGTAAGCGATGCCGCTACCAAAAGGGTAGACTGGCTGCAATACGAAATAGAAACCGATCCGGCTCTGGATCAGCGGCTTAAGGCGAATTATTTGTCGGGGATCTCCGAGATCCTGCGTTTTGTAAAAACCGGCTGGGGACGGGGAGAGGTGGATGCGGCCTACCTGCCTCAGATCATTGCCACCTATAAAAAATGTGTTGAAGCCGACCGGAATAAACAGTCCATTGCTCCGGTCATCCGCTTTTTGCCTTATGACATTGCCTACACCGCTATTCTGCCCCGTGTTTTCAAGGACAATCCGGGCTATAAGGATACCAGGGACCTCATACTGATCAAACTGAGTGAACGTTATCCGCAAAAGACCTTTGGAGCACTGAAAATGTATCCGGAATCACCCCATGCAGACAGCCTGATAAGAGTAATGGCCCATAAATATCCGCAGCAGCTTTATGATTATGCGCAGGCCAACAACAAACTCAGCTACAAGATCCAGAATATTGAAGATGATCCACTTATAAAAAGTATTGTGAACATGGCCCGGAGCAGTAACAAAAGCGGCCAGTTCTATTTTCCCTTCCTGGATATCATCTCCACCGGCAAACTGACCATCGACGATATCGATGCCGTGAAAGACAACCCGGTCAAATATTTCCGGCTGCTGGTGAATACCCAGATCGAGTATTCCAGGCGTGCTTCTGCCGGGGATACGGCCATCGGCTATAAAAGCCTGCTGAGCAAACTGGAGCAAAAAGCCCGGGATGAATTTGTGGCGCCCATAAACGGGTTGCACGAACGGCCGGATGCCATCCGCTTCCGGGTATTGCAGCCCCTGAATGCAGAAGAGCTGTATTATGTGGCGGTACTCACCAACGGGCTGATCTATACCAGCAGCTATACGAACGGCGTATACCCCCTGATGATGAAAAAAGCGGGTAATAAGGGCGATGAGCTGCTGAAGAACCTCAATTTTGACCATTACCGCAAGTTTTTAAGTCAGGCAGCAGCCTATAATACATTAAAACAATTCCTCAGCACTTTTGCCAATAAGGATGATGCCAAGAACCTGATGACCACATTTGTAAGCAACCTCGAAAAAACCGAAGGACTGGAAGACGGGGTGGATGTGGCTGATTCTTATGCCAGTGTATATGAAACGCTTCCCGAGCTGGCCGGTCAGATGCTGAATGATGTAAAGGGAAATCTTGACCGCAACAAAGAGGCGGGTAATAAAAAAGGGGTGGCCATTTACAGCATCCTGTACAACCTGTTCCTTTCTGCAGACTCCTCTAATCATATCGACCTCACCAAGGAATTGCACATTCCTCCTGTATATGATGTCAGCTTCAGCTCACTGGCCAATGAAAAGGGAGAAGTGATCAGCCAGGTATTCTTTTACGGAGACCAGGACGGCCGCAATATTTTCAACGGGTTTCTGAATATGTTCAATTCTAACTGGAAAATCGACCGCAGCAACAAGCAATGGGTTGTTATCAAATCCATTAAAGGCAATCCGGTTTCCATTTATGCCAACCGCCCGCTGGACGAGCTGAAAGGTGAGGATGATAAGGCCCAGCGCGCGCTGAACGCCTACCTGGAGGAAAACAACCTCTACCCCACAGTTACCATCCACCGGGGGCACAGCTATTATGCACCGTCTACCATTGAATATATGTCTCCCTCCTCCAAACTGGTATTTATGGGCTCCTGCGGAGGATTTAACCTGATCGACTCCATCTTAAGGAAATCTGAGGATGCCCATATTATTGCCTCTAAACAGATCGGGAAGACCGCCATCAACAAACCCTTCTTTTTATTGTTAACAGAGAAACTTCGTACGGGAAAAGACATTGAGTGGATTCCCTTCTGGAAAGAATTTAAAGGCCGGGCGAACGTTCCGGGGTTTGAAGATTATATTCCCCCCTATAAGAACCTGGGAGCCATTTTCATAAAAGCCTATAAAAAAGAAACCGGGGAAACCGATATCTGATTTTTTGCGTCTTGGTTTTGTTAAAAGATGAACGCAGACCTGCTTCCTGCAAAAAAGGAGGTAGTTTTGCGCATTGCAAAGAATTTTAGTACGTATTTTATGAAAAGATCGGCATTAGTTTTAGGATTGGTGGTTGTTTCCGTTACCCAGGCCTTTTCTCAGGCAGAAAATGGCGCTATCCCGGAATATACAATCCCTATTACCCGGCAGCTGGCCCACGATAACGTGGACAAGCAGCAGAAATTATTACTGGGAAGCGATGGCAAGGCCAATGACAGCTTTACAATTGATAACAATGAGAGTGCCAGCCAGATTGCCACAAAAGCGGTTACAGCAAAAGTAGACTGGCTGCAATATGAAATAGAGACCAATTCCGGCATCGATAATCGCATGAAAACCGGCTATCTTTCCGGTTTAGTGTCTATTTTAAGCCATATGCGCACCGGTTGGCTGAAAAAAGAGGTTAACCCTACCCATTTTGACCAGATCATCGCACTGTATAAAAAGCTGATCGATGTGAATCAAAAAAAGGAATCGCTGGTGCCTTTTGTTTCTTATTTCCCTTACGACATCGTTTATACGGCCACATTACCCCGGATTTTTGAGGAAAACCCCAGTTACAAACAAATAAAGGACATTCTCCTGATCAAATACTGCAATCAGTATCCGCATAAGGTCTTCCAGGCACTGACCAATTATCCGGATGCCCCGGCTGCCGACAGTCTGATCAAAATTGCGGGACGGCAATACCCGGAGCAGCTATATTCTTACGCACAGGCCTATAATAAGCTGGGCAGCAAGATCCGCAGCATCAAAGATGATGGATTTGTAAAAACCGTGGTGGACCTGTCTCAACAAAAAAGCGGTCAGATCTATTTTCCCTTCCTGGACAACCTGGTAAAGGGAAAGATCTCTATTGCCGAACTGGATGCCGCCAAGGACGACCGCTATAAATACTACCGCCTGCTGGTGAACACACAGCTCGATTATACCCGCAGGGCCATGAATGGGGATACCGCTATTGGTTTTGCAGAGCTCACAAAACGGCTGCAGCGGAAAGCCGCTGATGATTTCGTGTCGGAGATCAATGGATTGCATGAGTCACCGGATGCCGTACGTTATAAATGCATACAGCCACTGAATGCCCAGGAACTGTATTACCTGGCGGTGCTTACCGACGGGCTTATTTATACCAGCAGCTATGTAGGCGGTGTGTTTCCGCTGATGATGAAAAAGATCAATAACCGTGGTGATTCCCTGCTCCTGGCCATGCATTTTGATCATTACCGTAAATTTATCAGTCAGGCAGCCTCTTATAATACCCTGAAAAGCTTTTTTGCAACCTTTAAAAGTGAAAATGATGTGCAGGGACTGATGTCGGCTTTTGCAAAAGGACTCGAAAAATCAAAAGGACTGGAGGACGGAGTGGATGTAGCCGATTCCTATGCCAGTGTTTATGAAACCCTCCCCGACCTGGCAAAACAGATGCTGGCCAATATCAGAAACAACCTGGAAGCCAACCGGCGCAGCGGCAACCAGCGGGGCATCGCCATTTACAATATCCTGTACAAATTATTCCTGTCCGCAGACCAGCGTAATAATATCAATCTTACCACGGAGCTGGGGATCCCGCCTGTATACAAGGTACCCTTTACCAATCTGACAAACGAAAAGGGCGAGGTCATTACCCAGATGTTCTTTTACGGGGATGATGACGGTAAAATGGATTTTGACATTTTTGTGCGCACATTCGCCAATGACCCCAAATGGAAGGTAGATCAGAGCAACAGCAAATTTGTGGTGGCAAAAACTACCAGCGGGGTTCCGGTTTATGTATACGCCAACCGTCCGCTGCCGAATGAAGAGGACCAGGATTATGTAGCGCAGACCGCCATGGAAGATTATTTACAGAACAATAACCTTTCGCCGACCGTTACATTTCACCGCGGCCACAGTTATCATGCGCCTACCAGCGTCAGTTATATCACCCCCACCTCCCGGGTTGTATTTATGGGATCCTGCGGCGGGTTCAACCTGATCGATTCGATCCTGAAAAAATCGAGCGATGCTCATATTATCTCCTCCAAGCAAACAGGTTACCGGGATATCAACCTGCCGTTTATCCGGATATTCCTGGAAAACCTCAGGAATAAGAAGGATGTAGACTGGATCCCTTTCTGGAAAGAATTCAGGGCTGCGGCGCATATAACCGGAATGGAGGACTATATTCCCCCTTACAAGAACCTGGGAGCGCTGTTCATCAAAGCCTATAAAAAATCTACGGGAGAAGAAGATATCTAAAACCCTGATACTGTATTTGCATAGGGGGCTGTTTTAAAAGTCTTTGTTGTTATGCTGAACCTGGTTCAGCAATAACGCACCGGTTTTTGAAGCAGCCTTTTTATTTATGGTTAATGGAGCCGCTCATTGTTACTGGTGCCATAAACGTACACCGCCGTCAATACCATCCACGTTGGTTACAATACTCATATTTTCTTTCAGCTCCAGCGTTATTTTTTTTGCCAGTCCGCCCCCTATGAACAAATGATCGTAATTAAAAGTGGTCTGCAGTATCCGCAGTACTGCCTGCAGGCGCTTGTTCCATTCTTTTTTACCCAGATCGTCATACGCCCGCTGGCCGATATACTGATCATAGGTTTTACTATTAAAGCAGGGATGCTGTCCTATTTCCAGGTGTGGCAGCAATTTCCCGTCAAGAAAAAAAGCCGTACCAAAACCAGTGCCCAGTGTTATCATCATTTCAAACCCGTTTCCCGCAATACAGCCCAGTCCCAGCATATCGGCGTCATTCACCACTCTTGCAGGTTTTCCCAGTACCTGGGTCAGTAATGCTGCCAGATCTACTTTGTTCCAGTATTGAGAACCCAAGTTGGGTGCGGTATATACGATATTATTTCTCACATAACCGGGAAATCCCGCAGAGATCCGGTCGTAACGGAAATCTTTTACAAGATCTTTTATGGACTGCACCAGGTTTTCCGGAGTGGCAGGAACAGGAGTGGGCATTTTGGTATACTCCTGCATCATCTCACCCTTTTCGTCAAGCGTACAGCCTTTTACCTTGGAGCCGCCAATGTCGATTGCCAGTGTTATGGATGCCATATGCATTTCATTTTAGAAGCATGAAAGATACAAGTTTACGCGTCTTTAAAAAAAATTGTCTTCAGAATAATTATCTTGCAGGTCCATGGCGGATTCAAAAAAAGCATTTTTTGATGTTTCAAAGGTCAGACGGGTTTTTCAATACGCAGCACCGTACAAAAAAAAGTTCTACCTGTCTGTTATTCTGGCGATCTTTTTAGCCATAATCACACCGGTGCGCCCCATGCTCATCCAGCTTACGGTGGATAAATATGTAGCACACTCGTTGCCCCGCATGGTCGTTTATGTTACCATCATCCAACTGGTCATTATTCTTATCGAAACGGTAATGCGCTTTTCCTTCTCCTTCACAACGGCCTGGCTGGGACAGGCGGTGGTAAAGGATATGCGGGATTCCATTTACAAAAAGATCCTCCGGCTCAACCTGCGCCAGTTCGACCGTACACCCATCGGCACGCTTACTACCCGCACCATCAATGATATTGAGTCCATCAATGAGATCTTCTCCGACGGACTGATCCCGATCATAGCAGACCTGCTGTCCATCCTCTGTGTATTGCTGTATATGTTCTGGATCGACTGGAAACTGACACTTATTGCGCTGATCCCGTTTCCTATTATGATCATCGCCACCTATTATTTTAAAGAGAGCATCAACCGTTCTTTCTTTAAGGTACGGAATGCGGTGGCAGCCCTGAATGCCTTTGTACAGGAGCACCTTTCAGGTATGAATGTGGTACAGGCATTTCACGCGGAAAAAAGAGAGTTTGATAAATTCAATACCATCAACAGGCAGCACCGGGACGCGAACATCCGTTCCATTTTTGCCTATTCCGTTTTTTTTCCTGTGATCGAAATTGTCCTTGCCCTTTCCATCGGGCTGGTGATCTGGTATACTGCCAGGGAAGCGCTGGAACTGAAGCAGGGTCAGCAGGGCGTGATCGTTTCTTTTATCCTTTGTCTTAACCTGCTTTTCCGCCCGCTGCGGATGCTGGCAGATAAATTCAATACTGTGCAAATGGGCATTATCGCCAGCGAGCGTGTTTTCACTGTAATGGACAATCCCGATACGGACCATCCTCCGGACGGCGGCTACCAGGACCCGGAACAACGGGTGCAGGGTGTGGTTGATTTTGAAGAGGTGTCTTTTGCCTATATTGAAGAGAACTGGGTGCTGAAAAACCTGAGCTTTCACATCCGGCAGGGAGAAACCGTAGCGATTGTAGGTCATACCGGAAGCGGCAAAACGACGATCACCAACCTGCTGAACCGCTTTTACACCATTCAGAAGGGCACTGTAAAGGTAGACGGCAGGAACATTCAGTCCTTATCTCCGGAATACCTCCGGAAAAATATCGGTGTGGTATTGCAGGACGTCTTTCTTTTTTCCGGTTCTGTTCTTGATAACATCACGCTCCGGAATCCAGATATCTCCCGGGAGCAGGTGATCGCTGCGGCCAAAATGATCGATATGCATGATTTTATCATGCGGCTTCCGGGAGGCTATGATTATAATGTGAAAGAACGCGGCGCCACCCTTTCGCTGGGGCAGCGGCAATTGCTTTCGTTTATCCGGGCCCTGTTGTATGATCCTTCCATCCTGATTCTGGATGAGGCCACATCCTCCATTGATACAGAAAGTGAACTCCTTATTCAGAAAGCCACCGAGACGCTTGTAAAAGGACGCACCTCCATAGTTATTGCCCATCGCCTGAGCACCATCCGCAAGGCCGACAAGATCATCGTGCTGGATAAAGGCGTATTGGTAGAAATGGGCTCTCATGAAGCGCTGATGCAGCAGAATGGCTTTTATGCCCGGCTGCATAAAATGCAGTTTGAGCAGCAACAGACCTCATCCACCCCGGTATAAATATATTTTCCCGCCTCCCCTTCCCCGGTTTTCAAAACCCGTTACTTTTGCTTTTCCGAATTTAGTGCAGTTTTTTTTAATCCGAGGCAACCCCTGACAGGAAATTGCTGTATGTACAGTATATAAACCATTTCATAACCTCATTCATAGTGTTTGTCAGTACCTCCTAAGACCGAGTATAGCCTGTCGAGTATTGTAGGTGGCTGTAAGTTGGGCACCCCCTCCTGGCAGAGGCGGTTGTATGAACAGTATTTCGGGTTTGCCCTTTCGGTTTGCATGAGGTATACCTCCTCAAAAGAGGAAGCACTTGAAATGGTCAATGACGGATTTGTGCGGGTATTCAGGGGCATAGCGCAGTTTCAGGAACCGGGCGACCAGGATCTTTTATCAAGAATCTTTATGAGCTGGTTAAAGAAAATAATGATCCATACTAGCATCAACCATTACAAAGCTGCTAAACGAACGGCAGACCGGGTCGATAGCAGCACAGACCATCCGGATGTAGCGGCTGCAGGCAGCGCGGTTGATGATATGGCTTACCTGGACCTGGTAAAGCTGATCCAACGGTTAAGTCCGGCCTACCGCAACACCTTCAGCCTGTTTGCCATCGAAGGATACAGCCATGAAGAAATAGCAAAGACACTGGGCATTTCAGTAGGTACGTCAAAAACCAACCTCATGAAGGCCCGCAAAAATCTCAGGGAAATGCTGGAGCAATTAAATGAGTAAAAAATTTTCACATATGAACGATGAAGAGTTGGATCAACTCTTTCGCGATGCAGCCAGCCGTTTTCAGCCTCCGGATGCCCCGGAAGGCGCATGGGAAGCGTTTTACAGGACGAAAATGCTCCCTGCCGAAAAAAACACCCGACAACGCCGGTTCTTTATACCATGGCGTTACATGCAGCTTGCAGCAGCCGTGCTGCTGCTGATTGCCACCGGCCTGGTGTTTTTTCTGAAGCAGGCCCCCCTGGCAGGTCTTGGCGGAATCAGCTCAAACGACAGGGAGCCTTCCGGTATCCTAAAAAGCGAAACATCTCCACCTGTCGAAGAAGGCGGTCTTCCTCCTGCTTTTATGCCGGGCGGCACTGCAGACAATTACCCGGCGAAGGGCGGCGCACCGGATCTGGCAGCCATGATTCCACAAAAGAACCTCTATCCGGTTATCAGCAGCGGCCCACCTGCTTTTAATATCCCGGAAAAGGGGGCAAAGACGCAGCAGCATGCCGATACTGCGGCTGCCCGGAAGCCGTTCTTTTCATTACGTGATAAACCGGCAGGCGAACGTCCGGCCCAGCCTGCCCTGCCCGGCTTTTACGATCCGTCTCCGTCAACGGAAACTTCCAGGGGAAGAACTGCGACCACCCGCTGGCAGGTGGGACTGCTGGCGGGTTCCAACCTGGGAATGGTGCGGGGTACTGTTTCCAGTAAGCCGGGACTGAATGCCGGTGTACTGGTGCAGCGAAAGCTGGGGCAGTCCCGCTTCTCCCTTGAGTCGGGTGTGGTGTATGAATCTATGACCTATGATGTGAACAACGCCGACTTCAATCCCAACGGAAACCCGGTGTCCTCCCGGGTATCCAATATCGAAGGAGCCTGTACCATGGTAGATGTACCGGTAAATGTCCGTTATGACGTAGTGGCCTCTAAAAAGAACAAAGCGTTTATAAGCACGGGCGTATCGCCCACTGTGATCGTAAAACAAAGCTATATCTATGATCTGGATCAGGGGGATGGGCCGGTCCAGATCAACCGGGATGTTTCCGGCAGGGGAAAAAGTGTTTATGCCGTTGCCAATCTTTCCATCGGCTACGAGCAGAAATGGAATCATGTATCTGTTCAGATCGCGCCCTATGTAAAGATCCCGATGGGTGAGATCGGATATGGAAATCTGAGCCTGGGCGGAGTAGGCACACAAATTTCTATCAAAAAAGATCTGTAATGCAATAGTATAGTAACATATAATCCTCTTATTCAATTTAAATCTGTAATCATGAAAAAAAATTCTTTTTTTTCAACGGGAATCTTATTGGCATGTATTGCCGTTTCGCTCGCAAACTGCGGCGGCGACAAAGAAAATTCAATAGACAATCCTCCTCCCGCAGATCCCTGCGATGGTGTTAACGCAAAATTTGCAGCAAACGTGCTTCCCCTGATCCAGGCAAAATGCCAGGGCTGTCATAAAACCGGAGGCGGAGCTCCTTTTGCGCTGGAGACCTATGACCAGATAAAAGCAAAAGCCTCCAATATAAAAGATGCAGCTGTTACCAACAGCCGGATGCCCAAGGGCGGGCCGGCCCTCACCGCGGCAGAGAAGAAAACCCTGGGTTGCTGGATCGACGGCGGAGCCATAAATAACTAGCATCATGAAAAAAGGAAAACTGGTTTTGCTGCTCTTGCTCATCATCATTGTGCTGGGCGCCGGCTACGCTTATTATCAGTACAACAGAAAGCCCGCCGACATAAAAACAGCGGAGGCCGAAATCCGGACAGGTGCCGGTGAGCTGATTGCCGCATTTAATAACGATGAAGCAACAGCCAATAAGAAGTATGTGGAGAAGATCATTGCTGTTACGGGAAAGATCACGGACATACAGATCGACACAGCCGGGCAGGCAACCGTTTTTCTCGACAGCGGAGATCCGCTGGCATCGGTTACCTGCAGCTTTTATGATACGGAAGCCGCCGCAGTAAAAGATCTGTCCGCAGGCAGACAGGTGACCATCAAAGGAGTTTGCACCGGCAAGCTGATGGATGTGGTGCTTAATAAATGCAGTATTGTTCAATAAATTTTTTACAATGAAAAAAACAGCCCTCACTATTTGTATCCTTATTGTATCCGCAGCAGCGGTACCCGCACAAAGATATTTTACAAAAACCGGTACCATCTCCTTTGAAGCCGGAACGGCACTGGAAGACATAGAGGCCAGCAATAAATCAGCCACCAGCGTTTTTGATGCAGCAACCGGACAGCTGGAATTTGCCGTACTGGTAAAAGGTTTTGAATTTCGGCGGGCGCTGATGCAGGAGCATTTTAATGAGAATTATATGGAAAGCAGTAAATACCCCAAGGCCGCATTTAAAGGCAGGATGAACCTCCAGGGCATCTCCTTCCAGAAGCCCGGCAGCTATCCTGTTACTGTAAAAGGCACTCTGGAACTGCACGGTGTAAAAAAAGAGATCACCACCACAGGAACCCTGAAGGTCTCCGGCAGTACCGTACAGGCCATTGCAAAATTTCCGGTAACCATCAGTGACTATAACATTTCCATTCCGGGGGTCGTCCGCGATAAAATCGCGAAGACAGCCCTGGTGGCTGTTAACTGTAACTACTCCGTTTTAAAATAACTGTTCACCTGAAAACCAAACCACATGAAGTATCTGGCAGCAGCATTCCTGCTCTTTATAGCACCGTTGATCAGGGCCCAGGAAACCGACCTTATCGGTCTGGTCGATTCAGCAGGCTCCGGCACAAAAACAGCGATCACCGGCGCTTTTAAATCGAGCCGTGTTATCAATGGCCACTCCATCGAATTTATCGGAAAAAAAGTGCTGGACGTGCGCATCCTGCACCGCTTCGGAAGGGTCAATGACGGTATCGGGGAACTATTCGGACTGGATCAGGCTTCCATGCGTATGGGCTTTGATTATGGCCTTGGCAAAAACCTGACAATAGGGGTCGGGCGCAGCACCGCCGGCAAGGAGCTGGATGGGTTTATCAAATACCGGCCTGTTCAGCAGGCCACTGGTGGAAAAGGCGCTTCCCCCGTCTCCGTCGTGCTGGTAGCCGGCAGTGCCCTTACCACGGCAAAATTTGCAGAGGATGCCCGGTTCACCAGCACAAAGCACCGCCTGGCTTACTACAGCGAAGTGATCGTCGGCCGGAAATTTACGGAAGCCTTCAGCCTGCAACTCTCCCCCACCTATGTACACCGCAACCTGGTGATTGAACCTACCGATGACAACGACACTTACGCATTGGGCATCGGCGGCCGGCTGAAAATTTCGAAACGCGTAGCCTTTGTAGCCGATTACCAGTATGTGATCTCCGGACTGAACAAGGACCTGTACAAAAATCCGCTGTCGGTCGGATTTGATATTGAAACCGGCGGGCATGTATTCCAGCTGCATTTTTCCAATGCCACCGGTATGAACGAGAAAGCCTTTATCACCAATACCACAGACAGCTGGGGCAGTGGGGAGATCCGGTTCGGGTTCAATCTTTCCCGGGTCTTTACCATCGGCAAGAAAAAGTCTAAACCAATACCGGAATCCTGATACGGCTAAAACATATTCTTAAATCTTAAACCGAAAAATTATGAACTATTTCCAACAGGCCATATTCCGGCGGACCGGGATCTTACATATAATTGCCTCCCTTCTAATGATAACCATTTGCAGTTGTTCCAGTGATGACAGCTATACCCCGCCCACACCCGAAACACAGGTAAAACTGGCTGCCAGCACCACCTATGGTGATTATCTCGTGGATAAGGATGGGAGAACGCTTTATTTCTTCGCCAACGATTCGGCGACCGTAAACACGTGTTTTTCTGCAGGTTGTAAAGCCTTATGGCCGGTATTTTTTGCGGGCATCAATGCGCAGACCATCGGAAACGGCCTGAACATCAATGATTTTGACACCATCGGCACTGGCGCTTCTATGCAACTGGCTTACAAGGGCCGGCCGCTTTATTATTATGCCCCGCTTTCAAACGGCACCAATGTACCGGAGACGGCAGGACAGATCGGGGGAGAGGGTGTCGGGAATAACTGGTTCGTGGCAAAACCCGATTATACCATCACCCTTACCAACGCACAACTGGTGGGCCAGGATGGCAATAAATACGACTCTACCCTGGTGGTGATCACCGGTAACAGCAAGACCCGCTACCTGACCGATGCCCGGGGCATTACGTTGTATGCGTTTACCAATGACAAATTGAATACCAGCAACTGCGTCGAAGGCTGTGCTGCCATATGGCCGGTTTATGAAACGGAGAAGATCGTTGTTCCGTCCTATCTGGAAAAATCCAGTTTCTCGGTAATTACCTATCCTTCCGGCAAAAAACAACTGACCTATAACGGCTGGCCGCTTTATTATTATGCATCAGACAATATGACGATGGGGCTCAATAAAGGAGTGTCGGTCAACCATCCCAAATGGCCGGTGGTGGTACGAAGCCGGGCTGCGGCGCCGGCACCGTGATGAATTATGCAGAGGTTCGATAGGTTTATATGAAAGCCGTCTTCTAAAAAAATTGAAGGCGGCTTTATTCATTGGTGGTCCCAAGATATTTAGTAACCTGAAGCGGTGACAAACAAAAAAATACCCGGAAGAAGACCCTCTATTGATTGCTGAAATCGATGAGGTCAACGTCCCCTTTTTTCATATCAATCATCTCATCCCCAATAAAAAGGCGGTAAACCGGCCCAAAGGCCAGATCGGCGTCATCGAACGGAAGCGGATCAAAAAAATCCGGGAGGAAGCGCCTGGCAACCGCTAAAAACTTTAAATACCCGCCTGTAAATGCCCTTTTTTATCCATTTCAGCCTTATCTTTGCCGCAAATTTCAGAGCAGTATGGGTTTTAAATGGTTCAAATCCTTTATGGTAGCGGCTTTAAGCCTTTTTTTGGTGTCTTCGGCACAGTCCGTTTTTGCACAACATGAGGAGCATGCGGAGGGACCTGCCACAGAGGAAAAGTTTAACCCGGGGGAAGCCATCCTGCACCACATTGCCGATGCCCACGAATGGCATTTTTTCTCTCTGAAAAAAGCCGATGGAACTGAATTCCATGGCACGATCCCCCTGCCGGTACTCCTGTACTCGCCCCAGCGCGGTTTCAGTGCTTTTATGTCTTCTGCGTTCCACCACGGGGCGGAGGCACACAACGGATACAAGCAGGAACATGGAAAGATCATAGCTGTGGATGAAGCCGGCAACCCGGATGATACCGTGAAAGTATACGATTTCTCCATGACCAAGAACGTGGTTCAGATGCTGATTGCACTGATTGTTCTGGTATGGCTGCTGATCACTGTGGCCAAAAAATACAAAACCGGCCAGGGTGTTACTTCGGCTCCCAAAGGCATGCAGAACGCCATTGAACCCGTGATCACCTTTGTACGGGACGATGTGGCCAAACCCAATCTGGGACCCAAGTACCAGAAATTCCTGCCTTATTTACTGACCGTCTTCTTTTTTATCTTAATCAATAATATTTTCGGATTACTGCCGGGTGCTGCCAACGTAACAGGAAACATTGCGTTTACGGCCATGCTGGGGATCATTTCCTTTTTTGTGATCCTGTTTAATACGAACGGCCATTACTGGCAGCATATCTTCTGGTTCCCGGGGGTGCCCCTGCCGGTGAAGATCCTGATGATGCCGGTAGAGCTGCTGGGTGTATTCACCAAACCCTTTGCCCTCATCATCCGTTTGTTCGCCAACATGACCGCAGGACACATCATCATTCTGAGCTTTGTAAGCCTGATCTTCATCTTTACCGAAATGTCAAAAACTGCCGGTATCGCTTTCACCCCGGTTTCCATTGCCTTTGCGGTATTCATCTATTTAATCGAAATTCTGGTAGCGTTCATCCAGGCATATATCTTCACCAACCTTACTGCAGTGTTCATCGGCGGTGCCATTGGTGATCATCATTATGAGGAAGACATCGTTACCCATCATTAATACGTTTTTTATTTTAAATCAATTATAAAATCAGAGTCATGAGTTTAATGAACACTTTGTTGGAAGTAAGCGGAAGCTGGTCTCACTTTGGTGGTGCCGTAGGCGCTGGCCTTGCTGCTATTGGTGCCGGTATCGGTATCGGTCAGATTGGTAAAGGCGCTACTGAAGGTATCGCCCGTCAGCCGGAAGCTGCTAACGACATCCGTGGCGCTATGATCTTAACTGCTGCGTTTATCGAGGGTGTTGCCCTGTTTGCGGTAATCGCCGGTTTATTGGCCGTACTGAAGTAAGATCAACGTTCACGAACAAAACCTTACTGTACCCGGCGCAAAGGGCAATGGGTACAGTTATTTTAAAAAATTATTCGCTTCTGGTTTGAAGTTTTTAGTTTGAGGTACGAACCTCCGGTAAGAAACCCAAAACAATAAACAGATCAAAATGGAATTATTAACTCCCAACCTCGGTTATTTTGTGTGGGCACTGGTTGCCTTCATCGTTGTATTTGTCATACTGAAAAAGTTTGCCTGGAAGCCCATCATCAAAATGTTGAATGAGCGGGAACAAAATATTGCCGGAGCCATTGCTTCTGCAGAAAAAGTAAAGGCGGAAATGGCCCAGCTGCAAAGCGAGAATGAGGCATTGCTGGAAAAAGCACGCGAAGAACGGGCCCAGCTGCTGAAAGAGGCACGCGAAACAAAGGATAAGATCGTAAATGAAGCCAAGGAGCAGGCTAAAACAGAGGCCAGCAAGATCATTGCAGACGCACAGCAGGCCATCAATGCACAAAAAATGGCAGCGCTTACCGATGTAAAGAATGAAGTGGGTAAAATGGTGATCGAAGTAAGTGAAAAAGTGCTGAAGCATCAACTTGCCGGACAGGATAAGCAGGAAGAATACATCAACAGCCTGGTGGATTCCATCAAATTGAACTAAGCCGGTCCCGGAGCGCTTTTACTATTTTTATATTCTACATTTTACATTTAAGATATGCCAAATCCTCGTTTAGCCTCAAGATATGCAAAAGCCCTGTTAGACCTGGCAAAGGAAAAGGACCAGGTAGAGCAGGTATTTGCTGATGTTCAGTGGTTACAGGCCCTGTGTGGGCAGAGCAGGGATTTTGTAAACCTGCTCCGCAGCCCGATCATCAAAGCCGACAAGAAAAAAAGCATTGTCAATGCCATTGCCGGAACGCATATCGGAGAGATCACCAAAGGTTTTGCCAACCTCCTGATCTCAAAGAACCGGGAATCCATCCTTCCGGAGATCCTGCCGGCTTTTATTGAGCAATACAAGGTGTTGAACAATATTCATACAGTTAAACTGACCACCGCTGTTCCGGTTGGTGATGCGGTGAAGAACAATATCATCAACCAGGTAAAAGCAGCCTCCGGTCAGCAGAAGATCGAGCTGGAAGCAACCGTAAACCCCGATATTATCGGCGGGTTTGTACTGGAAATGGGAGACAAAATGGTAGATGCCAGTGTCAGCTATGACCTGAAGGCCATTGCCAAGCAATTTAAGAATAACGACTTTATTTATAAAGTGCGGTAAGATTATTTGTACGAAGAAAAAAGCCCGTTTAAGACGGGCTTTTTTTATGGACTTCAATCAATTAAAATACTCCAGGTGTTCGATCCGCTCCTCCGGTAGCAATAAATGGGTTTGTATACCCAGCTCCTGCGCATTCGGCAGGTTGGTAAAGCTGTCATCGATGAACAGGGTCTCTTCCGCTGCGATGCCGGCATCCTTCAGCACAAAAGCATAGATCTCCGGGTCCGGTTTCCGCAGGTTGACATCATGCGAATAATACGCCTTTGTAAAAAAGGACTCCAGTGAGGGATACGCCGTTTCCTCTTTCAGCGTTTTTGAAAAGTGATCGTAGTGGATGCGGTTGGTATTGCTGAGCAGGAACAGATTGTAACTGCCCGACAGCGATGCCAGAAAATCCAGACTGGGTTTGCGGTAATCCAGCAGCATCGCATTCCAGGCCTCCGCCAGCTGCACATCCGGAACCGGCCGGCCCAGCAGGCCCCGGAGCCCTTCATAGAATACCGGCGCAGCGATCTGGCCTTTCTCCAGTTGCTGAAAGATCGGGTCTGCCGTATACTGGGAGAACTTATCTTCGAAGTCCTCAAATCCCAATGCGGCAAATGCTGCAAATGACCGTTTAAAATCAAGATTCAGCAATACCCCTCCAAAATCAAAAATTACGTTTTTAATCATGGCTCAAAGATAGGGTCGAAAAATGTTTCGCCCCTATCTTTGCCGGCTAATAAATAACTATGGCTACAACAAAAATTACAGTGAATAATAACGGTTCGCTGCGCATTGAGGGTGACTTTGAAATTGTGGACAGGGATGGTCAGCCCTATGACCTGGGTGGCCGCACCATTGTATCGCTCTGCCGCTGCGGCATGTCGGTGAACAAACCTTTCTGCGACGGCAGCCACAAAGGTCATTTTGAACACGAGGCTACGGCCTTTGCCCTTCCCCCGAAGAAAACCGTTTAACCCGGCAACTGCTTAATTTTGCTGTTATGTACACGCTAAAGAAATCCCTGGGGCAGCATTTTTTAAAAGATGATAACATCTGCAAAAAGATCGTGGCCGCAGTGGCCGCGGAAGCACCGGGGCAGCTGCTGGAAGTAGGGCCCGGTGGCGGGGCCATTACCCGCTACCTGATCCAGTTGCCGGAGGTATCCTTTAAGGCAGTGGAACTGGATGCCGAAAAAGTACAATATCTTTTGACTGCCTATCCGGTACTGAAAGATAAGATCATCCATGAAAGCATCCTGGATACAACTACTCCTTTTGAAGGACCGTTTCATATTGTGGGCAATTTTCCCTATAATATTTCCACGCAGATCCTTTTTAAAATACTCGACTGGAAAGAACAGGTTCCCGTTATTACCGGGATGTTTCAAAAAGAAGTGGCACAGCGGATCGCAGCAGCACCGGGTTCCAAGATCTACGGCGTCACCAGTGTATTGATGCAGGCTTTTTATGAAGTAGCTTATCTTTTCGATGTCAGCGAGCAGGCTTTTAATCCGCCACCGAAAGTAAAAAGCGGGGTGATCCGTCTCAGGAAAAGGCAAACGGAAGAACCGATGAAGTCGGACCGCTCCTTTACCATCCTGGTTAAAACGGCATTCAATCAAAGAAGAAAAACCCTGCGCAATGCCGTGAAACCGTTGTTTGATGATGCAGTGCTGAAGGACGATATCTTTAACAAACGCGCGGAGCAACTATCCGTCCGTGATTTTGCGGAGCTCAGTTTTAAAATGAAATAATCTCCCACGGTTTTTATTTACAGTTTATCTTACAAAAAATTAATTGATGAAAGAAAAAGTGATCATTACAGGAAATGCACATCCCATATTGCAGGAAACCCTTGCAGAGAAAGGATTTGCCGTTTCCTATCTACCCAAAATCACCTATGAGGAGCTGATGGCGCAGGCGCAGGATATCACAGGGCTGGTACTGACCACCCGCATTACGGTAGACAGGGCACTGATCGATGCCGCCCCTTCCCTCAAATGGATCGGCCGGCTGGGCAGTGGTATGGAACTCATCGATGTGCCCTATGCACAAAGCAGGGATATCCTTTGCGTAAGCAGTCCGGAAGGCAACCGTAATGCCGTTGCAGAACAAAGTCTCGGCATGCTGCTGATGCTGCTCAATAAAATGAACATCGCTGTTCCCGAAGTACAGCAGCTGATCTGGAAACGGGAAGAGAACCGGGGTACAGAACTCTCGGGTAAAACGGTAGGCATCATCGGCTATGGCAATACCGGCGGCGCTTTTACCCGGTTACTGCAGCCTTTTAACGTGACCGTGCTTGCTTATGATAAATTCAAAAATGATTTTGCACACGATTTTATAAAAGAAGCTTCCCTCGAACAGGTCTGCCGCTACTCAGATGTGATCAGCTTTAATGTGCCGCTTACTGCAGACACCCGGGGAATGCTTACGCTGGAGCTGATGCAAACCATGCAGCAAAAACCCGTTATCCTTAATGCCAGCCGCGGAAAAGTCATCCATCTCCCCACACTTGCCGAAGGACTAAAACAGGGTCTGATCTCCGGTGCCTGTCTGGATGTACTGGAAAATGAGAAACTCGACACCTATACACCGGAGGAAAAAGAAACACTGCAATGGCTTCTGAATCAGTCCAATGTGATCATCACACCCCATATTGCAGGTTATAGCCATGAGGCATTTTTGAAAATGGCTACGGTTCTGTTAAAAAAGTTAGGCATAAAGGAATTCTGAGCCTTTTTAATTATATTTGTTTATATAGGTAAATGCAACGCTTCAGTTCTGATCTGAGGCGTTGTTATTTTTTTCTGTTTATTCTAAAGAAACGCATATGACGATACAATATGTAACAAAGGAAACATTAGAGCAAATGAAGGAAGAGCTGCAGCACATGAAGGGTGTGGAGCGGCCTGCAGCCAGCAAGGCTATTGCCGAAGCACGTGAAAAAGGAGATCTGAAAGAAAATGCGGAGTATGACGCCGCAAAGGAGGCCCAGGGCATTCTTGAAGCCAAGATCGCTGCACTGGAAGGTGCCCTTGCAAATGCCCGTGTGGTAGATGAATCTACTATTGATACCAGTAAGGTGTCGATCCTGACCAAAGTAAAACTGACCAATCTGAAAACAAAAAAACAGGTCATTTACCAGCTGGTAAGTGAACAGGAAGCCGACTTAAAAGCCGGGAAAATATCCATCACCTCTCCCATCGGAAAAGGCATCCTGGGTAAAGAACCGGGTGATGTAGCTGATGTACAGGCCCCTGCAGGTGTGATCCAGTTTAAGATTGAAGAGATTTCGATATAATTTTTTTGCCACCGGCTGCAGTGCATCGCCGGGCTTTACTTGTGTCACTCACTTGCACTGCAGTACATTTCTCAACTTTTTAAACCGCGCGATGCGCGGTTTTTATTTTATCCGCTACCTGTCCTGTAAATACGGTGCGGGGATCATCGGCGTTCCCTTTGGAAAAAATACTCCGTTATAATCAAAATAAAAAAAACTTCCGGAGCCGGCATCCCTTACCTGGAGCAACGCGTTCTTTGCCCCCGGTATACCAATGTACCGGTAATCCATCCTTTTTCTAAAAACCGGCCGATGGCCATTGGAGGTGGTCTGCTCCAGACTTAGCAACCGGAGTTCTGAATCAGCGGGATTCTTTCTTTCAAAAACGGAGAAGGTCTCATTCAGTTTTTCGCGGCCCTGATGCACCTGCCGGATCACCCGGTTCTTAACCGCCGGCGGAGCCGGCATCATTCCCCGCAGCAATACCTCTTTCCCAAATATCATTCCGATCGCTTCCGGGTTGTATGCGGCTGTTCCCAGCTTTTTAAAATCCGCATTATAAATCGCTACCTGGCCTGGCGATGAGGAGATCCCGTAAATACCGTTCTCCCGCCGGTTGATCACATCTGCTGTCCCCGTCACATACCCGGTCAATAAAGAAATGGAATCATCCGTTTGCAGTACCATATCGTAGCTTTCAAAAGGCGGTAAGGTGCTTACTTTTTCAAATCCACGACCGGCATCCAGCAACTCATAGGTATTGTCTTCTTTTAAACCAAAAACAAACCCCTTACTTTTTTGCAGCTCATTGTCCCAGCGCCCTTCAGTGGCATCAAACTTCCGGTATACCACCGGCAGTTCTATAACATGGTCTGCTTCTATATTCACCAGCCGCGAACGGCCTTCCTTCCAGAAATGATACCAGCGGGCCCTTCCGTCTTCCAGTGCACCGGTTTCTTCATCCAGCTTACCATAGTTTTTTTCAGCAGCGGTAACAGCATCCATCACCATATCATGCTCCTCCTCCGGCATAATAAAAATATATGCTTTGAAGTCCCCTGCAACATAATACCCGGCAGCAAAACCCGGTTCGCGGATCAATGTACCGGTAGTATCCATCAGCCCGGTCTTGTTATTGTATTTAAACGGTACATATACAGGACGCTGCTGCGCATCCGCCTTTATTCCCCATAACAGCAACAACAGCAACGGAAGGATCTGTATTTTCATATATATAGCTCCGGTAATCTGGAACCGCTAAATTACCCGTTTCTGGTTAAAAAAGGTAAATTTGGGCAAACACATGTTTTATGACCATCTTTTCAAAAATAATCGCCGGAGAGATCCCTTCCTATAAAATTGCCGAAGACGATCAGTTCATTGCCTTTTTAGATATTATGCCGCTTCGCAAAGGCCATACACTGGTAGTTCCCAAGATCGAGATAGACAAATTATTTGATGTGCCGGATGCCTATCTTTCCGGTTTGCTGGTGTTTGCAAAGCCCATTGCCAGGGCCATTGAAAAAAGTTTCGACTGCAACCGCTGCGGCGTAAGCGTGGTGGGTATTGAAGTGCCGCATGCGCATGTACATCTTATTCCGCTTAATGATGCCAACGACGTGAATTTTCTGCAGCCCAAGCTCAAATTATCTCCCGAAGAAATGAAGGCGGTACAGGAGGTCATCGTAAAAAACCTGTAAGGTTTAATCAACAGGCCTCAGTTTTGCCGTAAAATGACGTAGCAGCGGGGCTTCATATACAATCTCATACCCGCGGATCTCCTGCCTTTTTGTAAACACGTCGATAATGATCTCCGCCACATAATCGATATGACTCTGAGTATATACCCGGCGGGGTACGGCCAGCCGCACCAGCTCCATCTGCGCCGGTACCAGCGCTCCGTCTGCCGAATATTTTCCAAACATCAGTGAACCGATCTCTACGCTGCGGATCCCTCCTTCCAGATAAAGTGCATTGCTTAACGCAAGACCCGGATACTGATGCACGGGTATGTGCGGCAGAAAGGCCCGGGCGTCCAGGTATATTGCATGTCCGCCAACAGGCTTTACAAAGGGAATACCCTCCGCCTCCAGTTTCTCGCCAATGTATTCCATGCTGCGGATGCGGTACTTCAGATAATGTTCATCCATAATTTCTTCGAGTCCCACTGCTATTGCCTCAAGGTCGCGCCCTGCAAGGCCTCCGTAAGTGGGGAAGCCCTCGGTGATCACCAAAAGGTTCCGGCACTCCTGTGTAAGAATTTCATCGTTCAATGCCAGAAATCCGCCGATATTGGCAAATGCATCCTTTTTCGCACTCATGGTGCAGCCGTCCGCATAAGAAAAAAGCTCGTTGGCGATTTCCTGTATCGATTTTGAAGCATACCCTTCCTCCCGCTGTTTTATAAAGTAACAATTCTCCGCAAAACGACAGGCATCAATAAAAAAAGCAACGCCATGCTTTTTGCAGATACGGCTTGCGGCGCGGATATTTTCCATACTCACGGGCTGCCCGCCCCCCGAATTATTGGTGATGGTAATTATACACATGGCAATGTGCGCTGCGCCTTTTTCCACTATTGTTTTTTCCAGCAGGTCCAGGTCGATGTTTCCTTTAAAGGGCGCCGGTACCGAAGGCTGCTTCCCCGCTTCGGTTAAGAGGTCGATGCCTGTTGCGCCGGAAAACTCAATATTGGCGCGGGTGGTATCAAACAGTGTGTTGCTCAAAAAGTAACGTCCCTTTCCGCCGGTAAGGGTAAATACTATTTTTTCCGAAGCCCTTCCCTGGTGGGTGGGAATAATGTATTGCATACCGGTGATCTTTTTTACCGCCGCTTCAAAACGGTAAAAACTTTTACTGCCGGCATAAGATTCATCACCTTCCATCATAGCTGCCCATTGCCGGCTGCTCATGGCTGATGTGCCGCTGTCTGTAAGCAGATCGATGAGTACATCATCTGCATGAATCAGAAAAGGATTGAAGAATGCGGTTTCCAGGATCTGTTCCCGCTGCTGCCGGGTGGTGAAATGCAATGGTTCTACCGATTTGATACGGAAGGGTTCTATAATGGTCTTTGCCATAACTGTTTTTTGGATTTTCAGATAAAATAAAAAATGCCGGGAGTAAAAAGGAAAGCGGCATCCAAAAAACAGATCCGCTTCCTGCAGGAGTGCAGGAAACTAAGTAGGACTCTTAATTACTTTTTGCCAGAGCGGAAGCATACACAATATTAAGAAAAAAATCAAGACCGGCAGACCTAGCAGACCTATGAGGTTTTAAAAACCTCATAGGTCTGCCGGACTAAAACGATTCGTCCGCGCTGGGGCCATAGCTTCCGGGAATGGGAATATCCAGTAAGCGAAGGAACACGCCCAGCTGTGCGCGATGGTGGATGATCTGCGATAAGGACATCCGGATGACGTCTGCTTTCGGATCATTGCTGTAAATTGTTTCTCCCTTGCGCATTGTCCAGGGTTTATCCAGTACCTCATCCGTTGCTTTTGCCAGGTTCTCACGGCCGTCCAGTACACTTTTTTCAAACAGGTCCACCAGTGCCTTCGTATCATTGATGGGTGTGGGTTTATAGTCCATCGTGGCAAAATCGATCCCATCGGTATTCAGCGCCATACTTACCCAGGCGGGCAGCTCCGCAATATGTGTTGCCAGCTGACGCACCGTCATGCTTTTGGGATGGGGCTGCCAGTCGTATTTATCATCCGGTACAATGGCCAGAAACTTACGGGTGGTGGCGATCTCTTTTTCAAAGTCGCGCTGAAAAACTTCAACTCGGTTCATAATGATTCTATTTTTAGTTTAATGAATAAAATATTCAGAGCAGTATTGCTGCAGCATATCCCTCCTGCTGCATAAAGCGCGCGATCAGTGCGGCGTCTACCGGGATCTGCGCTTCAACACGCAATACCCGGTCGCAATCCTCCAGATCAAAGCTGATCCTCGAATGCGGCAGCAATTTTTCCAGTGCCCTTTTCAACCGGTTGGCAACCGGCTTGTTTACCACATTGGTCTTAAATACTTCTACGGAAGCGCTTATCTTAAGATCGTGAACTGGCATCATTTGAACACAAGGTAAAACAGGGCAGTGACAGCAGTATGTCAGCAGTTTTCAGAGTGGTCCTGATAAAATAAAATACGGGCAGCGGGTCCCGTGTTTTATTGCCGCATCGCTGTCCATGTATGCGGAGTCGTGCGGATATGCACTGCAGCCGAACCGGGAGACTGGTGCCGGCGCTATAATTCTTTATTTGCGTATTTTATCCGGGTTCTTTTTTATAAAATCTTCCCAGCCTTTAAATCCGGCGGCGGCTTTTACGGGGCTGCTGATCTGGTAGTGATGACAAAGAGCTACGGCCAGTGCATCTGTGGCATCAAAATATTCCGGTGCTTCTTTTAAGGAAAGGATCTGCTGCAGCATTTTCCATACCTGTTCTTTGGCCGCATTTCCGTTGCCGGTAACCGCCTGTTTGATCTTCCGGGGTGAATACTCCGTAACAGGGAGGTTAAAATGCATGGCAGCAGCAATGGCAACCCCCTGGGCACGGCCCAGTTTGAGCATGCTTTGCACATTTTTTCCGAAAAAGGGCGCTTCAATCGCAAATTCATGGGGTTTATAGGTGTGGATCAGCTCGGTCACTTTTTCATGGATCCGGCTCAGCCGTTCATAGTTGCTCAAACGGGCAGAAAACTTTACAGCATGCATTTCATGCAGCCGTATTTTCTGACGGGAACATTCAATAATGCTGTACCCCATTATCAGGGTTCCCGGGTCAATGCCCAATATTATTTTGGCAGCGGTTTGCAAACTGGATACTATTTTTACCAAGAATTCATGAAGGTCAACAAAAATATCAAAATATTCTTCAATTATTTTTTAGGCCCGCTGCTGTTCCTCTGGCTGTGCTGGTCTATTTATAACCAGGTGCGGGAGCAGGAAGGGTTGGCCGATTCCTGGGAACAGATCAAAGCTTCGCTGACCAGCTCAAAGATCATTTATCTTGTGGCTGTCATCCTGCTGATGCTGCTGAACTGGATGGTGGAGGCCTATAAATGGCGGCTGGCCATGAAAAGCCTGCAGCCGATGTCGCTGCTCCGTGCTTTTAAAGCTACATTATCCGGGGTTTCGTTTTCGGTTTCCACCCCCAACAGTATCGGGGATTATGTAGGCAGGATCCTTTATGTAGATGAAGGCAAGCGCATCAAGGCCGTTACACTTACTGTTCTGAGTAATACCAGCCAGCTGCTGATCACGGTTTGGGTCGGACTTTTTTCGCTTTATTCCCTGAAAGATGCCATTATTCATGCAAAGATCGTTTCCCCCCTCTGGCTGGATGCGTTATTATATGTTGTGGCATTCGGTGGCCTGCTGCTGCTGCTGTTCTATTTCCGCATTTCCTGGATGGCGAAATGGATCTCCCGGCTCCCTTCCGGGAAAAAATTTTCCTGGTCCATTGAGGCGCTGGAGCAGTTTAATGCAACGGTACTGCTGCGTTTATTGTCTTTATCCATAACAAGGTTTTGTATTTTTATTATACAGTATTTTTTACTGTTTCAGCTGTTCGAAGTGGCGATTCCATTCGGGCAGGCCTGGATGGGAGTGAGTGTATTGTTTTTGATCCTTGCGATCATTCCGACAATCGCGCTGTTTACCGATCTGAGTGTAAGAGGGAGTCTGAGCCTGACAATATTAGGATTATTTAACGCGAATCAATTGGGTATTAGCTTAACTTCGGCTAGCATTTGGTTAATTAACCTGGTAATACCGGCACTTATTGGCAGCGTGCTGGTATTGGGTATTAAAAAAATATTTAAGAGCAAACATGAAAGCGCTTAGTTTATTTCTGGCCCCGTTTTTTGTATTATTTGCCACCGGCAGCAAAACAACACCTGCACCATCAGCAGCGCCGGTTGTTGCAGGAGCCTGTTCCATCCCCAATACCGCATTTCAGCCGGGGGAAAAAGTAGGTTTTACCGTTGGTTATAGTGTAGCCGGGGCCTTTGTGCCCGCCGGAACCGGATCCTTTTACATCACCATGGAAAAGCTGAACGGCCGTTCTGTATATCATATAACCGGAACCGGCCGCACACTCTCTTCCTATGAATGGGCCTATAAAGCCAATGACACTTATGAGACCTATGTAGATGTAGAAACATTTCAGCCATTGAAATTCATCCGCAATATTAATGAAGGGGGGTATAAAAAATATCAGAATGTGAGCTTTAATAAATCCGCCAACACAGCGATCAGCAATGAGGGGGTGTTTAAAGTTCCGGCCTGTGTGCACGATGTGGTCAGCTCTGTGTTTTATGCCCGTAATGTGGACTATAACAGCCTGAAACCCGGCGACAAAGTGCCTTTCAGCGTTTTCCTGGACAATGAGGTCTTTGGTATGTATATCCGGTATATGGGCAAGGAAACCATCACTACCAAATACGGAAAATTCAAAGCCATAAAGATCAAACCCCTTACGATCAAAGGAACCATTTTTGAGGGAGGTGAAAAGATGACGGTATGGATAACCGATGATGCCAACCGGGTACCCATACGGGTGGAAAGTCCAATTATAGTAGGTAAGGTGAAGATCGATATGACCAGCTTTGAAGGACTGAAGAGCCCGATGACAGCACTGGTTAAAAAGAATTAACTAGAAAGCGGCTGGTTGAGGGTGAGAAGTGAAATAAGCTGAAGTCTCAAATCTCAATTCCCATTTCTAAAAGCTGATCGCTATAACTCCTCCAGTTTAAAAAACCGGTCCGGCCGTATTCCCCGCTCTGTTTCCTTTAGCGTACAACATTCCTGTTGCGGATCGTGCTCAAAGAACAGGACGTATTCTTTTTCCAGGGCTTCCTTTAAAAAAGCTTCTTTCTCGGTCATGGTGATCAGCGGGCGGGTATCATATGCCATCACATAGGGCAGCGGAATATGACCCGGTGAAGGCAGCAGGTCTGCCATAAACACGATGGTCCGTCCTTTATACTGCACCTGGGGCAGCATCATCGATTCGGTATGGCCACTTGCAAACCGGATGTCGAACCCTTCCAGGAACGGGGCTGTTTCAAGCATGCCGGCCACTTCTTTTTTGCCGGAAACAAGCTGCAGTTGTCCGCTCTCCTGTATCGGAAGGATGTTCTCTTTCAGGAAAGAAGCTTTTTCACGCGGATTGGGGTGTATGGCCCAGTCCCAATGCGCTTCATTGCTCCAGTAAACAGCATTTCTGAATGCCGGTACCAGCCGGTCGTTCTCCTTTTTTATAGCACCGCCGCAATGATCGAAATGCAGGTGTGTTAAAAATACATCCGTAATATCATCGCGGTGAAATCCGCATTGTGCCAGCGATTTATCCAGATCGTCATCACCGTGGAGGTAATAATAGCCAAAAAATTTCTCACTCTGTTTATCCCCCATTCCACAGTCCACCAATATCAGGCGCTGTCCATCTTCGATCAGCAGACTGCGGGTAGCCCAGCTGCACATATTATTGGCATCTGCCGGGTTCAATCCGTTCCAGATGCTTTTGGGCACCACTCCGAACATGGCACCACCATCCAGTTTAAAATGTCCGCAATTGATCGTATACAGATTCATGGGATGATAATTGAGTGTTGAGAGTTCAGGATTGAGAATTCAGCTGATAGCTACTCCTTCCGTTGTTTTACCAGTGCGGCGTACAACCAGAAGAAGCCGACGGCAAAGAAAAGGATCAGGGATAATACCGAATTCTTCATACTTCCGGTTTTTTCCTCGATAAATCCAAAGACAAAGATACCGATCACAATGGCCAGCTTTTCAGTAAAATCATAATAGCTGAAAAACGAGGCGGTATCTTTTGTATCGGGCATCAGCTTGGCATAGGTAGACCGGCTGAGTGACTGAATCCCGCCCATCACCAGGCCCACGGCAACTGCCAGTCCATAAAAAAGATACTCTCCGTTGCCACCTCCTTCCGCCACCACAGCAGTAAAATAAGCGGCAATGCAGATCAGGATCCAGAAAATGACCACCCCCATCAATACTTTTATATTGCCGTACCGGGCCGACAAACGCGACATATACCAGGCTCCGGCTATGGCCACCAGTTGTATCATCACTACCGAAATGATCAGCCGTTCATCCGGAAGACCGAGCAGTTTGCTGCCAAACAACGTAGCCGCCAGCATTACGGTTTGTACACCCATGCTGTAAAAAAAGAAGCCCCGGAGGTAACGCTTCAGCACCGGCATCTGCTTTACCTGCTGGTATACTTTTTTAATTTCCAGGAACCCTTCTTTAAAAACGGTATCCCGGGTCTTATTTACCGGTGCCGATTGCGGCAGCCGGGCAAAAGTGATCTGCGCAAAACCGAACCACCAGATACCCACAAGCAAAAAGGTAAGCCGTGTGGCAAGGCCTTTATCTGTCATTAAAACAATCAGCAAAAAACCCACCAGCTGCATGATAACACTACCCACATAACCGAAAGAAAACCCCCGGGCACTGATCCGGTCGCGATCAGCAGGAGCTGCAATTTCCGGCAGGTAGGCATTGTAAAATACCAGGCTTCCCACGTATCCCATCGCTGCCAGCATAAAGGCGATCACGCCCAGACCCAGCGTATCGCTGGTAAAGAAAAACAGTACCGCCGAGCCCAGTGCACCCATATAACAGAAGAACCGCATAAAGTTCTTCTTGTTCCCTCTTGTATCAGCGATGGATGTGAGAATGGGATAAAGAATGGCAATAAAAAGATAGGCAATGGCCAGCACATAATCATAGAGCGAAGAGTTGACAAACTGCCGCCCCAGAAAGTCCACTTTATGTCCGCTGGAATTACTTCCGGTGACTGCCAAAAAATAGATCGGGAAAAAAGTAGTGGTGATGACCAGGTTGTAAACAGAATTGGCCCAGTCGTACATGGCCCATCCGTTGATCACTTTCTTGGAAGCCGTTTGCATGGAGTTTTTTTATTTCCATAAAAATACGGGTTTTGCCAATGCCAATGCGATGCAATATGCTTTTCCGCATCCCGGGGATGCAAATAGGTCCGGACCGGCGTCCTAAGCAGAGCGGGCGTCTTTAAAGGCTGTTTGCAGCAGCTGTAACAGTTGTTCCGTTTTAACGGTTAAGAAATTAGCTGTAATGCCTACCGGTGTTTTATATAACTGATAATTCAGCTCCATCGCACGTTTTTTTACCGGATTTTTCTGCTGCCTGAGGTAAAGGAGCGGATCTTTTACCTCCATCATAATAAACTGCTGACCGGCCGCTTCCTCCACCCGGATACTTCTTACATCTTTCCACAATATCCTGCCGGCGGCAATACCACTTGAGTTATCTGTAATCCCTTCTGCATCGATGATCAGTCCTTCCTTTTTATCCCTTAGTTTCAGAAAAAGGAGGATGGCACAGAGGCCAAAAAATGCCGTACAGATGTAGCCGATGATCCGGATCATGGTAGGATCATCGCTTCTGATAAACAGCATGGGCCTGCTGATAAAAAATACACCTGCAATTACAAATGCCAGTGAACCGACAAAGGCGGCAAGCGTTTTCCTTTTGCTGATGGGGATTCTTATGGGCTCCTTCATGTTATAAATTGTCCGCTATGGCAAAAATACGATGCTGTACCCAAACCGCAACCGGGTGGCCAGGCAGATCCTTTGTATGACGGGCACTGTTCCGTATTACCGGTGCAGCAACCGCACTGCATCTTTTGCAAAATAGGTGGCAATCAGCGCAGCGCCGGCTCTTTTAATGGATGTCAGGCTTTCCAGTACGGCCTTTTCCTCATCCAGCCAGCCTCTTTCTGCGGCAGCCTTAATCATGGCATACTCCCCGCTTACATGGTAGGCGCTTACCGGAACCGTAACTGTATTTGCTATTTCCCGTATAATGTCCAGGTAGGCCATTGCCGGTTTTACCATCACAATATCCGCTCCTTCTGCCACATCCTGCAGGGTTTCATTGATGGCCTCAATACGGTTTGCATAGTTCATCTGGTAGGTCTTCTTATCACCAAAGCCGGGGGCACTGTCCAGCGCATCCCGGAAGGGGCCATAAAAGCAGCTGGCATATTTTGCAGAATAGCTCATAATGCCCACACCGGAAAAACCGTCCGCTTCCAGGGCCTTGCGGAAGGCACCGATGCGTCCGTCCATCATATCGCTGGGGGCAATAAAATCCGCTCCGGCAGCAGCATGGGAAAGGCTCATCCGGGTAAGCGCTTCTACTGTTTCATCGTTCAGTATATAACCGCTTTTCACATCCACGATACCATCATGCCCGTATTCTGAATAGGGGTCCAGTGCCACATCGGTCATTACCACCATTTCCGGAACTGCATCCTTGATGCTTTTTACCGATTGCTGCATGAGCCCATCAGGATTCCAGCTTTCCTTACCTGTGTTATCTTTGAGCGCATCATCACATTTTACAAATAACAGCACACTCCTGATCCCCATCTGCCACAGTTCTTTTACTTCCTCCACTGTTTTATCTACAGAGCGGCGGAAATAATTGGGCATGGAGCTGATCGGCTCCACAACATCATTGCCTTCTGTAATAAAAAGGGGTAAGATAAAATCGCTGGCCCGTAGCTGCGTTTCAGCCACCATCTCCCTGATGGCCGCATTTCTTCTTAATATCCGGTTTCTATGTTGTAGTATCATGATCGATTATTTTTTAAACCTGGCAGTCCTTTCCGGTTTAGCAGCCGCCATAAGAATAGATAATTTCAACACCCTGGTCCCTGATAAGGAATGTTGCGCCGGTTGATCCGCCTTCCGAAGCATATTCAAAATCAATCCGGTTCTTCTCTTTGACCGGTTCGCCGGCATCATTGTACTGCTCCGGCTGGTACCACCAGGAGAAAGAATCATACAGGCTTTTTATCTTATTAACGCTTTTTTGCTCTTCCGGTTGTATCCGGGTTCCCCGGGTAATTTCCAAGAGAAAGAGGACCGCTTCACTCAGGGAGGTATGGGGTAAAAAGATCCGGTGTTCGTCCCCTCCGGGGCCACCTTCTTCTGCGTACTGTTGTAATACACGGTAGGTGATCCCGCCCGTGAACCGGTACTGCTCTGTAAAATGGATCTCTTCTTTGGCTTGCTTTTCCAGCTCCTGCTTCCGGTAAGAAAGCGGTTTGCCGAAATAGGTCTTCAACGCATCCAGCACAGGTATATCCTGGTAATCCTGGCTTTCGCTTTTTTTATAAAGCGGCTTATACGGAATATGTGACAACAGCCCCAGCGGTACATAGCCCGTTCCGCGTGCGCCCTGTACCTTTACCCAGGTTGTCTTTAACGGATAAAAACTGCCCACAGGATTCAGGTTGCCTTCCTCCTTTTTATGTACTGAAGTGTCTCCGTAATAACTAAGGTAAATCGTATATGACGGACCGGCTGTACCAGGAATGACGTTCACCGGATTTCCGGCCGGTATCCTTTCCACGATCCCGGCAGCGGCAGAAGGCCGTTCATAAACCGGCAGCGGAAAGCCACTCCAGTTATAGTATTGCGGCTGTGCCTGAGCAGCTACTGAAAACAAAAAGCAACATATGTAAAAGACCGCTTTCATTTTGAGATTTGAGATTTGCGTTTTTTTACCTGACATTGTTTTCCGGCCGGCGTCAGACATTGCCGGGATCAGGCCCATTCCCTGGGATGTTTGCATACTTCTAATAATTTGTCTTCCAGGCTGCCGTGCTCCGGTTCATAATTATAGACAAACCGTACGGTTGGCGGCAGGCTCATTAGGATGCTTTCTGTGCGGCCTTTTGTTTTCAGTCCGAAGATCGTACCCCTGTCGTGGATCAGATTGAATTCCACATAGCGGCCTCTCCGGATCTCCTGCCATTTTTTATTCTCCGCAGCATAGGAAGTATGTTTTCTCTTTTTTACAATAGGCAGGTAGGCTTCCAGGAATGCGTCCCCGTTAGCCTTTTGAAAGGCCAGCAGCCGGTCAGCTTCCTCTTCATTATTCAGATACAGGTAATCGTAAAATACACCGCCAACGCCACGCATTTCATTATCCCGGTGTTTGTTGGAAAAATATTCATCGCACTGTTGTTTGTATTTCGGGTACAGATCTGGCCCAAACGGGTCGATGGCATTTTTTAATGTGGTATGAAAATGCACCACATCTTCCTCAAACAGGTAATAGGGTGTCAGGTCGGCCCCTCCGCCAAACCAGCGGTGTGTTACGTTGCCTGCCGCATCATGTGCTTCAAAATAACGCCAGTTGGCATGCGTGGTGGGCACAAACGGATTTTCCGGATGCAGCACCAGGCTGATCCCGCAGGCGAACCAGGTGCCCTCATTCACCGGCAGCACCTGTTTCATTTTTTCGGTTACATGTCCGTATACCACGGAAACATTTACCCCAGCCTTTTCAAAAACAGCTCCGTCCTCTATCACACGGGAATGACCACCGCCGCCTTTTCCATCCGCCCCGCGTTCCCAGTTATCTTGCTTAAAAACAGCCCGGCCATCTTCTTCTTCCAGTGCCTTGCAAATGCGGTCCTGCAGTCCGTAAACGTATTCGATCCATTGCTGGCGGAATGCGTTTGTTTCTTCTTTTTTCATAACGAATAAATATTATCCTCCGGGGTGGCATCCATGAAAATGCCCCCGTCAATTCTCACGCTTTTTATCCTGCCACTGCTGGGCACCGTAAAAGTCACGGTCTTTTCTTTCCGTTGCCAGATCTCGGGCGTATAATGGTATATTTTTTCTTTCCCCTCTTCGGGCTGAACGATCACGTCAAAGGGCACTGCAAATCCGCCCACATTTTCCAGTGTGACCGTGGTATTGTTATTGCCGGACGAGGCTTCTTTCACTTTCAGGTCGATATAATTATTACTGAAGAACCAGTTTTCCCAGAACCAGGTCAGTTCTTTTTTGGATACGGCATTGATGCAATAAAAATAATCCCAGGGTGTGGGGTGTTTTCCGTTCCAGGTATTCATGTAGCCGTGCAATGCTTTTTTGAACAGGCTTTGTCCCAGGAGATCCCTTAAGGCAAGATAAGAAAGGGCGGCTTTACCATAGGAGTTCCTTCCATATCCCGCCCCGGACAATTGCGAGGACATAGTAATGAGCGGCTGATCCATTTCCGTTGCAGGATTCCGGATCCAGTTTTTTATCCGGAAGTTTTTAAATGCACTGTCTGCTGTAGATTTACCGTTTTCCGCGATGCCGATCAGGTACTCCAGTGCTGTAGCCCAGCCTTCATCCATAAACGCATAACGTGTTTCGTTGATGCCCATGTAAAAAGGAAAATAGGTATGGGCTACTTCATGATCCACGGTAAGCCGGGAGTCCATCTGATCGCTTACCGAAGCATCATTTACCATCATGGGATATTCCATATCTGCAAATCCCTGAACGGCTGTCATGGTCGGATAGGGATAGGCAATCCCCGGCAGGTTATCAGCATACCACTGGATGCAGGATTTGGTCCACTCTACATAATTCTTAAAATCAGCGGCGGTATCTTTATATGCGGCCTGTACACTTACGCGTTTTACTTCTTTATTATCGGCAAGTGCCACACTGCCTCCATCCCATACAAAATGATTGCTGGTGGCAAATGTAAAATCGGAAACATTCCGTGCACTGAATTTCCATTCATTCCATTCACTGGAATTGGTTACCGCACCCTGTTCCATATCTTTTGTGGTAGCGATATGTACCACGCGGTTGCTGGTCAGTGACTCGCGGAACCGTTTGAATGCTGCGGGCTGTAATACCTCTTTTGCGTTTTCCAGCGTACCCGTGGCCCAGACAATGTAATTGGTGGGTACTTTTACAGAAACGGTATAGTCGTTGAAATCGTTGTAAAACTCGCCGCCGTCGGTATGCGGCAGTACATCCCATCCGTTATAATCATCATATACCGATATCCGCGGATAAAAATAGGCGCAGAAAAAAGTATTGGGATCGATCTGCCCTTCCCGTCCGCTCAGCTTTGACAGCGGATAGCTCCACTCGATCTCAAATTCCGTTTGAGACCGGGGCAGCAGGGGTGTGTTGAGCGCTACACGATTGGCCGTGCCCCAGCCATCGCTGTTAACGGAATATGAAGTCCCGTTTACTATAAACTGCCGGATGTTCAGACCTGTTGTTAAGAAATCCCGGGGAACCTGTCCTGCTCTTGGCGCTTCCGGTTTGTGTATATTGTTCACAAAACGGATGATCACCGATTTGAGCGTGTCCGGACTGTTATTATAGTACGTGATCTTTTCTTTTCCGGAGACTGATTTTTCAGCAACATTTACTGCGGCGTCGATGACATACACCCCCCGGTTCTGCCAGTATCCGGCCCCGGGCATGCCCGTAGTGGTGCGGGTTCCGTTTTTTACTGCCTTCCGGATGTTACGGGGCATGTACAGTTGCTGGGCTGCTGCGGTAGCCCACAACACGATAAAGACGGTTGTTAAGAAGGGTATTTTTTTCACGGTTCAGTTATATTTTTAGCTGTTAGAAAATCTATATGCTTTCACCGTATCCACAAAAGCCCTGGCATGATCTACCGGAACATTGGGCAGTATCCCATGTCCCAGATTGGCGATATGCCGGTCTTTTCCGAAGGCCCGGAGCATTTCCTTTGTTTCCTTTTCGATCTGCGGAACCGGACCAAGGAGTTTTGCCGGGTCGAAATTGCCCTGCAAAGTAACATATTTTCCGGCGATGTTGCGGGCTGTCTGCGGTTCAATACACCAATCAATTCCCAGACCGGCAGCGCCGGTTTGTGCCATTTCCGCCAGTGATCCCCAGGCGCCTTTGGCAAAAACGATCACCGGGACCTCCGTTTTTAAGGCTTCCACGATCTGCCGTATGTACCGGAGCGAAAATACCTCAAAATCATTTTTACCCAGCAGGCCGCCCCAGCTGTCAAACAACTGCAACACATCCGCCCCGGCAGCCACCTGTCCTTTCAGATAGGCGATTGTTGTATCCGTGATCATTTGCAGCAGGGCATGCGCTGTTGCCGGTTGCTGGTAACAAAAGGCCTTTGCTTCATCAAATGTTTTGCTGCCCTTTCCCTGAACCATATAGCAGAGCAGGGTCCACGGCGCGCCTGCGAACCCGATCAGCGGAACACGTCCGTTCAGTTCTTTTTTGATCAGCCTGATGGCTTCAAAAACATAGCTCAGTTTATCATTCACATCCGGAACGCTGATCCGTTGCAGATCTTCTTCTGCCTTTACAGGCTGGGGTAAAAAAGGGCCCAGTTTTTCTACCAGCTGTACTTCCATTCCCATAGCCTGTGGCACCACAAGAATATCAGAAAAAAGAATAGCAGCATCCACACCTACAATATCTACCGGCTGCAGGGTTATTTCACAGGCCAGTTCCGGGTTCTGGCATCGCTCAAAAAACGAATAGCGCTCCCGCAACCGGATGTATTCCGGCAGGTACCTTCCCGCCTGCCGCATCATCCATACCGGTGTCCGCTCCACTGCTTCTCCGCGAAGCGTTCTTAAAATCAAGTCGTTTTTTATTTCCTGTTGCATCATATTAAATTCATTCACGTTTAGTCAACGTAACCAGTTATCGCCGGCCGCAACCAGACGGATCATTTGTCCGATATCCGGTGTTGCGGCTTCCACAATAGCTGAGGTATATTTTTTTAAGGCCGTTGTGGTCGATGGTCCGATGGAAACCGCCGTTGTGCCTTCTGTTATCGTATTCAGCGAAAAAAAACTTTCAACACCACTGGGACTATAGAACAGGATCCCGTCATACATACGGTTTATCCGAACCGGTGTAAGGGTGGTGGTGTAGACGACGAGCTCATTACAGGAGATGCTGTTCTGCCGCAATGCATCCGGAATGGTCTCCAGGCGCAGGTTTCCACAAAAAAAGAACAGGTGTCCCGGTCTTTTTTTGATGATCCGCTTTACCAGTGCTGCGCCGGTTGGTGCGGATGCAATGATCTCTGAGCGGGGGAACAGCTCCCGCACCTTTTTCAGCGTAGCGGTTTCTATGCAGTATATCTTCCATACCGGATCCGCCGTTAACGCGGCCGCCACTGCAGTTACTGCATGGGCGCTTGTAAAAATCACCGCCGCGTCTGTAAGCGGCACCTGGTCTATTGCTGCAGCAAGTGCTGCGGCGGATACGGTGCGGGTTTTAATAAACGGAATGCAATCAAGTTCTACCCCGTCGCCTGCCAGTTGCAACAGCCGGCTGTCCAGTTGTTTTGTACTCAGGATATGGAGCGGCTTATTGTTCATGATTCATTTTCGCGATGATCGCCTTTCCTCCTTTTTCGAGCAATGCTTCCGCCGCCAGTCTTCCCGGTGCTTCTGTTCCGTTAAGCGGATATATCGCTGCTACCTCTGTTTTTTCTGAACCATCCAGGGCAACAACACTGCCTTTAAAATACAGGTGATCCTCCTGCAGCACTGCCAGGCTGCTGATCGGCGTAGAACATCCACCCATCAAAGCGCTCAGGAATTCCCGCTCCGCTTTTACACAATAAGCAGTGCCTGCATGATTGATACGGGCGCATGCCTGTAACACAGCCCTGTCGTTCCCGCGGGCTGTTATCATAATGGCACCCTGTGCAGGTGCCGGCAGCATCCAGTCGAGTGTAATGCTGTTCGCCGGCCGTAAACCGATCCGCTCCAGTCCGGCCGCAGCAAATATGGCACCGAACCAATTGCTTTCGGAAAGCTTACGCAACCGGGTATTTACATTACCACGGATATTTTCAATGATATGCTGCGGGAACCGGTTCAGCCATTGCGCCTTGCGCCGAACACTGCTGGTGGCGATGGTCAGGGTTTGAGAATTGAGAATTGAGAATTGAGCGTTGAGATCGGAGATCGGAGATCGGAGTGCTTCCGGATCGACGCTCTGATCCGGTGCTTTCCAGTTGGGATTCAATACCAGGATATCATTATAAGAGGCGCGCTCCAGAACAGCGGCTTCCACAATTCCTTCAGGGAGCTGTACCGGCACGTCTTTCATGCTGTGCACCGCCACATCAATTTTATTATTGAGCAGTGCACTATCCAGTGCCCGTGTAAACACACCCTGCACGCCCATTGCATATAATGGCGTCACAAGGTCGAGATCCCCTTCACTTCTGATCAGCTCCAGCGTGGCCGGAGTGCCTAACTTTTCTAAGAGATCTTTTACCTGAGTGGCCTGCCAAACGGCCAACTGACTGTCTCTGGTACCAATACGGATCATATGATAATATCCGGGTTAGGGAATTTGCAGATAATCATTGATGCTGCTGATGAACTGGCATCCTTTGTCGTGCCTGACCTTTAGGTTTACCGCCAGCTGCTTTACCGCTTTCTGAGCACGCATCACGCGCTCTGTTTCGCTGATCAATTCCTTATCCTTATAAAACTCGCAAACGGAGGTCTGCATTAAATCAATTTCGCGTAATTTGTTTTTCCAGGTTTTCAGGTGCAATGAATAGTGGTGGTCTCTCAGCCAGTTCAGAAATTCTATCCGGAAGTGTGCAATGATGGCCTGGGCCTTGGGCACTTCGGCCTTACGTTTCGCCAGGGTTTTATCCAGTATGGTATTGGAGATCTCATCCACATCGATCACAGTGATCTGCTCTTTTTGCCGGATGGCCGGGTGCACATTCACGGGCACGGAAAGGTCCAGGAATAATTGTGGACCGCCGGCCGCAACATGCTCCGGCATTACCGTTGGCTCATTGGCATTGGTGCATACAATTACAATATCCGCATTTTTGATAGCGGCGGTTTTATCAGAATAGGGGATAAAGCCGATATTGTGGGCTGTTGCCGTTTGCCGGGCCACTTCATCGGTACGGTTCATTATGGTGACCGGTGTCTGCGGCAAATAGGTATTGAGATTTTTGCAGACGTTCACTCCAAATTTTCCGGCACCGATGATCAGCACTTTCTTGCGTTCGATCTCTTTAATATTCTGCAGCAGCTCAATTGCGGCAAAGGATACAGAAACGGTTCCGTCGCTCAGGTTGGTTTCCGTTTTGATCCTTTTAGAGGCCTGAAAAGCAAAATTCAGCATACGGTCCATTACCGGTCCGATCAGTTGTTCGTTGCGTGCTGTTTCAACAGCCCTTTTCAGCTGCCCGAGGATTTCATAATCCCCAAGGATCTGTGAATCAAGTCCGGCGGCCACATTGAACAAATGTTGCAGCGCCTCTTCCCCGTTCTTAAAATAACCACACTCATAAAACGCAGCCTTATCACCATTTGTATGTTGCACCAGCAGCTCCACCAGTTGCATCACCGACTCCGCAAATCCGTAAATTTCCGTGCGGTTACAGGTCGACACCACAAATACACTCTTCAGTCCTGCAGCCTTTGCGCTTTCTCCCAGTTTAACAAACGTTTCGTTGGTAATGGAAAACAGCCCTCTGGTTGCGGCATCGGCTTTATGATAGTTAATACCGGCAATACAAAAACGATCTAAAACCTGCTTTGAAATATGGAACTCTTCTAACGACATGATTCAGCCGCAAATGTATAAAGGATCCGTGGTAGTATCGTCATACTTTTGTCACTGGCATTTAAAAAAAGCATGATTTTTATCATGCTTTCCGGCTACTGCAAACAGTATTATTGTCTTTTTGTAACCTGTATCTTTGCCGGTTGTTATACTTTTGCAGACGGGTCGTCCGTGCCGGCGTAAACAATAACAGCTGTAAGCCGGAAATAAAATCTATATAGCAGAAAGCATGCGTAAAACAGGAATAATTTTAATGAACCTGGGTTCACCGGATTCAACAGAAGTAAAGGATGTTAAGAAATACCTGGACGAGTTCCTGATGGACAAGCGGGTGATCGATAAACCATGGCTGCTGCGTTTTCTGCTGATAAAAGGGATCATTGTGCCCTTTCGTGCACCCAAATCCGCAGAGGCCTATAAAACGATCTGGTGGAAAGAGGGATCACCGCTTATCGTACTTTCAAAACAATTACAGGAAGCTGTTCAGCAAAAAACCGCGCTGCCTGTTGAATTGTCCATGCGTTACGGAAGTCCCACACCGGAAGCCGCCTATACAGCGCTTCTTCAGCGTATGCCGGATGTGGAAGAAGTGGTACTGGTGCCCTTATACCCGCATTATGCAATGAGCAGTTTTGAAACTGCGGTAGAACATATGAAGGAGGCGCACCGGAAAAATAATTATTCCTTTACATTAAAAGTGGTGCCTCCTTTTTATAAGCACCCTTCCTATATCAATGCGCTTGCGGAAAGTATGCGTCCTTACCTGCAGGAAGATTTTGACCAGCTGCTGTTCAGTTATCACGGCATTCCCGAACGTCATATTCTGAAAAGCGATCCTACCAAAAAGCACTGTATGCAGGTAGAAAACTGTTGTTTTAAATCAAGCCCATCGCATCCCACCTGTTACCGGCACCAGGTAACCATTACCAGCGAGCTGGTAGCAAAAAAGCTGGGACTTAAAAAAGAGCAGTGGCAGCAAAGCTATCAAAGCCGCCTGGGGCGCGATCCCTGGCTGTTGCCCAATACACAGGTACGACTGCCGCAGCTGCCCGGAGAGCAGGTAAAAAAACTGGTAGTGGTCTGTCCTTCTTTTGTAAGCGATTGCCTTGAAACGCTGGAAGAGATCGAAATGCGCGGTAAAGAAGATTTTCTGGAGAACGGCGGTGAGCAATACACATATATCCCCTGCATGAATACAAGCGCGCTTTGGGTAGACACTTTATTGCAGCTGATTGATGAGACCATCCGGCAGCCGGCTTAAGAAGCCGGTCTGCGGCCACAGGCATCACAGATCTTGGAGCTTGGGCAATACCGTCCAGTAGCTGATCACAATGCGTCGCCGCTCATCGGTAGATTTGTAATCCCTGATACTGGGCGAGGGATATTCCTCCCCTTTACCATAGGCCACATATCCTATTTTTAATGTATTGTAATTTTCGAATTTCGAAGTATTGCTTTCCATTACCAGTTTCATATTACGCACCATCTCCTTTGCTCTCAGGTCCGACAACAACTGATTCATCTCCTGTTGTGAAGGCTCGGTAGTATGAAGCAGGTCTGTCATCTCTTTATAAAGCGGTCCGTTCCGGGTAACCGGCGTCAGATCCGAATAACCCACAAATACAATACGTGCTTCTCTTGCAATATTGGAATACTTGTTGGAAACCCGCGACAGCGAATCAATAATAGGTGTAAAATAAGCACGCACGTTATTCATTGCCGACCCCGGTACCCGGTATACCCCCGGACCAAAAAAAGCGGCGTAATGAAACATCTGGTACTTGGAAGTACTTACCGACTCATTCAGCATCGTGTATACTTCTTCGCGCCGTTTCCGCGCGGTATTAAAGGAATCCAGGATAACGAGCTTGGATAAAAGATCGGTGGACCGGATACCTCTCCTGAAGGCCGAACGGCTTTTTGTTGCAGCATCCATGATCAGCGCCAGTTGCTGCACACTGCTGAGGTTGCCGTTCAGCTTATTCAAAATTTTCTGTACATCATTGTTCAGCACACTGTCGATGGACCGGTCAGCGGCTTTTACATCCAGTATTTTTTTTATCGCATCCAGTTGCTGCGTCTCATCAGAAACCAGTTGCTGCGTTCTTGCACTGGAGGCTTTGGCGGTTGCCAGTTTTCGCTGGGTGCCGCAGGAAGCCAGCATCAGCAGGAGTAAAACAAACGGGTAAAACTTCATAGACAATTAATTATTGGGGTACCGGTTTTATGGTAAAACCTTCTTGTTTTACAGGCGGCCGGGATCGGATCACTTCCTCCAGCATCCTGTCGTAAATTTTCTTTCTGTTATCAGCAATGATCTCTTTATCGGTTGTATCGGTATTGTTCTTTTTCTGCGAGATCTCTTTCAGCTGCAGGTTGATGAGCGTGGTATTGTTGCCCAATTTCAGTTCATTGAAGGACAGCAGCATGTCATCCAGTGAAAGCTTTCTGTGCCCCCGGGAATACAGTTCTGCCTGCTGTTGCTGCCGCCAGGAAAACAACAGCCACAGGATCAGTGTAAGGGAAACCATCCATAATACAACCAGCATCAGCAGTACCGGTTTGTTCAGCCGGTCCTGCTTCAATGTTTCTTTTATAAAATGTGTCGCCGCCATTCCTGTCTCAGTTTTAACCGGATATAATTATAAAGTTCCATTTTTCCCCGATCTGCCGGATGAGTTGTTCACAGGTATGGATCATATTTTCAGCAGTACCTGTTATCCGGCAATCCTTTAACAATTCCTGGATGGGATGGTTGGGCCCGAACGCTGAAAATGTAGACCTGGTACGATGCAGGATCCTTGCCACACCGGCGGCATCGCCGGCCGCAGCGGCCGTCCGCAGTGCGGTTTGATCTTCTTCCCATTGTTTCCCGATCTCTGTAAGTAATTCCTGCATTACCGCTTCATCACCTCCCAGCAGTTCCTTGAAAAAATCCAGGCTGTCTGCCGGATGTCCCTCCGCTTCTTCTTTCCGGTCTTCTGCCGGTACGGGCATCCATTTTAAAATCTTTCCGATGATATCTGCTTCTTCTATCGGTTTTGAGATATAATCATTAAACCCGGCAGCAAAACAGCGCTTGATCTCGTTTTCCATAACGTAGGCCGTCATGGCTATGGCCGGTGTATTGATGTGCAGTTCCTCCCGTATGATCGAGATCGCTTTGTACCCGTTCATATGCGGCATCTGTATATCCATCAATATCAAATCATAATGTTTTGCCTGTATGCGTTCCAGGGCCTCCAGTCCATTTTCCGCCAGTTCAATGGCAAGATGGTATTTTTTCAGCAGGTGTTTTATCAGCACCCGGTTTGCAGCATTGTCTTCTACCACCAATGCGGTATATCCCGAAAAATCCGCTGCCGGCTTATCCGATTGTTTATCGGCGATCGCCGGAATTTCCGCCACCTTTTCAAAAATACCGGTAAATGTAAACGTTGATCCCTGGCCGGGTTCGCTGTTTACAGCAACCGTTCCGCCCATGCTTTCCACCAGGCTCTTTACAATGCTCAATCCCAGCCCGGTGCCTCCATGCTGACGGGTGGTCATATGCTCCAGCTGTTCGAACCGCTCAAAAATCAGATTGATCTTTTCCTTTGGAATTCCCTCTCCGGTATCTATAACATTAAAGATAAGCTTATGGGTCTCTTCATTGTCCGGAGGCAATAACCTTACCTGAAGCCGGATCCCGCCCTGGGCGGTAAATTTAATGGCATTGTTGACCAGGTTCACCAGCACCTGGCGCAGCCGCTCCGGATCGCCTTTCAGCATTTGCGGCACCTGCGGGTCGATCTCCCACTGGTAGGTAAGTTTTTTTTCAGTTATGATCGCGGAAAACATCCGTTTCAGATCTTCAAAAAGCTCCGCAAGGTTAAAGGGAATACGCTTGATCCGCAGCTTTCCGGCTTCAATAGAAGAGAAATCCAGTACGTCATTTACAATGTGCAGCAGGTTGTATCCATTCGAAATAATGGTATTGATGTAGTCCTTCTGTGTATCGTTTAAGGGAGTGTCTGATAACAGGTTGCCGAACCCGATAAGTGAGTTCAACGGTGTCCGCAACTCATGGCTCATATTGGCGAGGAACTCATCCTTTGCGTTCCTGCTTTTAACCGCAGCTTCGCGGGCCAGCCGCAGTTCCTTTATAAGCACCAGTTGCTGCCACTGCCGCACCACAATGACCGTGGTAAAGATCAGCACCGCAATGATGGCGGCTACAGACAGGATACGGTTATAGGAGGAAAGCTGACTGGCATGTGTGGAATTGGTTACCAGTGTCTGCTGCAGCTGGCTCTCCAGGAACTTTTCTACCAGGACGCCATAGCGATATACATCATCACCTGGTTTGGATTTTCGCAGGGAGTCGGTCAGGGTCTCCATCAGCCGGGTGTTTTGATGCTGCCGGGCATCAATGATGGCATAGGAAATATTCAGCTGGGTGTTCACCGCATCCATCAGGTACTTCAGGTTGGCGATGGGGGCCTTGTGAGCGATGGCATCATTCAGCACGTTGGCATTATATCCAAACAGGGTAAGTGAATCTCCCAGCACATCCAGTGCATTATCGGGAACGGCTGCCAGCTGACTGAACCGGGACTGAAGGGTAAAAGAGAAGTTGACCAGGTGCTGCATCTCATTACTGGTCTTGAATGTTTCTACTGCTTCTATATTACCTTTTTGCAACGCCTGGGTCGCTTTATCAGTAAGTGTTTGCGTAAAAATGGTGCTGACAACCAGCAGAAAGGCAAAGAAAATAAGCAAAAAATAGTTATAGTTTCTTTTTTGCATGACTGCCGGATGTATTTAACTGCATAGAACTGTTTTTCTTAAACCTGATAGAAATCTTTCTCCCAACTATCTGTTTTATTTTTTGGGAGTCCAAAATTATAGATATTCTTCTTTTTTATGCAAAAAAAGAAGAATATATCGGAGCGCATATAATATTTTATATAAAGAAATGTTTTGCAATAACTTATGAATTAACCCGGAAAGATTCCTATCCGGATTTTTAGCTGAAATTGCCGTTTTTTGACTAAAACAGCCGGCAACATTCAGAAAGCTGGTATCTTAGCTCCCTGAAAAAAGGTCCTTCACCTAAATGTTTCTACCTTGGCTTACTTATATTTAAAAGCAGTTCACATCATTTTTGTTGTCACCTGGTTTGCCGGTCTGTTTTATATGCCGCGGCTTTTTATCTATAATGTGGAGGCAAACCGGTTGCCGTCATCCGAACAGGAAGTGCTGCACCGGCAGTTCACCAAAATGATGAAACCACTGTGGTATGGCATTACCTGGCCTTCTGCTGTTATTACATTGCTCATGGGTGTTTCTGTGCTGATAAAAGGAGACTGGTACCTGCAGCTCTTTAAACCCGAAGGGTTCTGGCTTTTATTGAAGCTGGTGCTCGTTCTGCTCCTGTACGCTTATCATTTTTCACTGCACCGCATTTTTAAACAACAGATGGCGGGCATTTATAAATATACTTCCGATCAGCTGCGTATGTGGAACGAGGTGGCCACGGTGTTTCTTGTTGCCATTGTGATGCTGGTGGTGGTAAAAAAAGAGATCAGCGTGATCTGGGGCCTTGTAGGAATGATCCTGCTGATCTTTATCCTTATGATGGCCATCCGGATTTACAAGCGGATCAGGAACAGAAAGCAATGAGCCTTCAGCAGTCAGCGTTGAGCTATCAGCCATGAGCTTTGAGAATTGAGATTTTGTTGCAACGGCCACATTTCTCTTCTCACAGCTGTCTGCTATCCGTCCCATTTCTGAATTCCCTTATTTTGCATCTCAGTTCTCCCCAATACAAAAGCGGCAACCTTTACAAGATTGCCGCCTGATTTGTTTTATAAAATAACTTCTATTGCCGTTGTCCTTTCTGGCTGTTGTACTTATGCACGTCAGTCGGGATAACCGGGTGACCGGACGGCGTGGTGGATTCTTTAAAATAAGGATCATATTTGTTCCTCATGTTCTTATAGGAATGTCCGTCTGCCAGGAAGGCAATAATGAACCAGATAAATAACAACAAGGGAATTACAATGGTCATGATAAAATTCCGTATCTCATCGCCGAGGTGCATAAACACGGAAACAATATAATAGGCTTTACCAAGGGTCAGGATACAAACCACCCCTTTTATAAAAAGCAGCAGCGCATGGCTTGGTTCTCCTTTATGCAGGGCATAAATAGTGAAGCCCAGCACCAGCTCCGCAATGGTTAAAACCGTAAGGATCAGTGTGGTCTTCTTAACCCGCTGTTTAAAGGTCGCATCATCGGTATGATGTGCAAAACTTACTTCAGGGTAGGCTGCAGAAGGTGATATATCTTTTGTTGGATCGTAATGTTGTGACATAATTCTTTAAATTTCAAATATCAAATTCCAAAATACAAAGTCTGTTCTATCGCTTCTCCGAAGAGGGAATCGTTTTAAATAAGATAGAAGCAAAGGAATACAAATACCCAAACCAGGTCCACAAAGTGCCAGTACAACCCGATCTTTTCGATCATCAGGTAATGTCCCCTGCGGTCAAATACGCCCGTTTTTGTCTGGATCAGCATAATGATCAGCAGGATCACCCCTACGGAAACGTGGAAACCGTGGAAACCGGTAATACCATAGAAGAAGCCGCCGAAGGCTGTGGGTCCGGGTTTGCGCACCACCATTTCGCTGTTGGAAAGCAGCTGCACCAGCTGATCTTTTGGAGTATTTACCAGTTCAGCATGGCTGGCATGTGAGAGATGCTGTTCATGAACCAATGTGGCCAGGGTCTCCGGGGAGGTCTTTGCCAGTGCAGGTGTTACATCCTGGGGTAATACGATTTCGCCCCAGGGGTTAAACCCGTTCCGCTGCGCCATTACTTCGATATGATCTCCTACCAGAACAGGATTTTTTGCAGTAAGCAAGTGTGTCCACTCCCAGGCCTGGCAGCTCAGGAATATCAACCCGCCGATGATGGTAAAGATCAGGTACTTTTCAACACCTTTCCGGTCGCGGTTATGACCTGCATGTACCGCCAGCACCATGGTAACAGAGCTGATGATCAGGACAAAGGTCATTACACTCACAAATGCAAGCGGCAGGTTGGCATGACCTGCAAAGGGGAATGTATTAAATACCACACTGGGCTCCGGCCAGTAGTTCAGTCCAAAACGTACGGTGCCCAATGAAATGAGGAATGCTCCAAAGGTGAAAGAGTCACTCAACAGGAAATACCACATCATGATCTTTCCGTACTCAATGTTAAACGGACTCTTGCCCCCGCTCCACCACTTGGTATTATGTGTTACTGTTTGTTCCATATTTGATTCAATCAAGTTTGTAAAGTTGTTTATCCCAGAATTATGAAAAATATCATTAAATACAGCCAGAGCAGGTCAACAAAATGCCAGTACATTCCCATTACCTCCACCGGCACGGTATCGTACGATTTTGTTTTTCCCGTAATTGCCTTAAAAAAGATGATCAGCAGGGCTATAACGCCACCGATCACGTGCACGGCGTGTAAGCCCGCAATGGCATAAAAGAACTGGCCCGCGCCGGAAGCGCCTTTGAACTGCACATTGTTATGCCACAGCTGCAGGAATCCGAAGACCTGGCAGATGACAAAAGCAAGGCCCAGCAGGAAAGTGATACCCAACAGACCGCGGTACTGCTGCATCGCCCGGCTTCTGAATGCTTTTGTGGCCATCAGCATGGTAAGGCTGCTGGCCAGGATCAGCACGGTAGACACCCAGAAGATATTCGGCAGTACAAATGTTCTCCAGCCTGCCTGGTTACTTTTTACGATAAATGCGCTGGTGAGTCCGGCAAACATCATCAGGATACTGGCGATCGCCACCCAAAGTGCAAATTTGTGCGGGTGCAGTCTCCTATGTTGCTGTTCACTCACTATACTTGTGTTCATAAATACTTCTTATCAGATTCAAAATCAGGCCTTGGCCAATAACAGTGCCAGCAAAACCACCGGCAAATGGATATAACTGCCAAACATCACTTTACGCGCAGATGGTACATCCATCTTATTATAAAGTGTCACCGCCCTGCCGATGAGGAACAGGTTGGCTGCGATGATCAGTCCGCCCCCTACCATTCCCTTTACCGTTTCGTAGCTGCAAATGCCTACAAAAAAAGGAGCAATGGTTATAGGCAGCATCAGCAGGGAGTATACCACCGTTTGCAATGCTGTAAACCGGGTAGGTCCCTTATCGCTCGGAAGCAATTTGAAGCCTACGCTGCTGTAGTCCTTATGCGCCACCCAGGCAATGGCCCAGAAATGGGGAAACTGCCATAAGAACTGGATACCAAACAGTACAATCCCTCCCAACCAGTTGATCTCCTGCCCCGGCACAAAACCTGCCACCCATCCGATCAGACAGGGAAAGGCTCCCGGGAAGGCCCCCACCAATACTGCTACGGAATTTACCTTTTTCAGCGGGGTATATACAAAAGCATACAGGAACAGACTAAAGGCGGCCAGCGCTCCGGCGGTCCAGTTAAAATAATAACCCAGAATGAAAATACCGGCAGCCCCGCTAAAGATGGCAAATCCCCATCCCTGCTCCGGTGTTAACCGTCCCGAAGCGATCGGGCGTTTGGCTGTCCGTTTCATCAGCGCATCTGTATCCTTTTCTACAACCTGGTTGATGGTGTTGGCACTACCTGTTACCAGCAAACCACCTGCAAAGAGCAAAACGATCCTCCACCAATCATACATCACATCCGGCACCAGCAGGTAACTGATCACGCTGCTGAAAACCACCATTATACTTAATGAGGGCTTCATTAACTGGAGAAAATCCCTTACGCCGCCCTCTCCTGATCTTTTCAATTTTTTTTATTTAGTCAATAGTAAATGATCAATGGTCAATGGCATTTACTATTGACCCCCGATAGTTACCGGGATCACCATTCACTTTTAATGTGAACTTTCGTTCTCTCCGATCGGCTCGGTCTGCGGAATAAAATCCCGTCCGTCTTTACCATAGTCATACGCCCAACGGTGTACTTCCGGAATCTCGCCGTCCCAGTTACCATGTCCGGGATGGATCGCTGTGGTCCATTCCAGGGTTGTGGCACCCCAGGGATTTTGGGTCCGCACCCTTCTTCCCTTATACATCGAATAGAAATAGTTAAATACAAACATCAGCTGTACTGCAAACACAATGATGGTTGCTACCGTGATCATCGCATCCAGGCTGTGGAACTGACCGAAGCTTACCCAGCTGCTCTTATCCAGGTAACGCCGTGGCATACCTGCAAACCCCTGGTAGTGCATGGGCCAGAAGATCAGGTACGCACAAACGATGGTAACCCAGAAATGGATATAACCCAGTGTGTTGTTCATGTACCTTCCGAACATTTTGGGGAACCAGTGATAGATACCCGCAAACATTCCGAAGAAGGCCGATACCCCCATTACAATATGGAAGTGGGCGATCACGAACATCGTATCGTGCAGATGGATGTCGATGGTAGAGTTTCCCAGGAAGATACCGGTTAAACCACCGGAGATAAAGATGCTTACAAAACCGATCGCAAAAAGCATGGCCGGTGTGAAGCGGATATTACCCCTCCAGATAGTGGTGATCCAGTTAAACACTTTAATGGCAGAAGGGATCGCGATCAGCAGGGTAAGCAGTACGAATACAGATCCTAGGAACGGATTCATACCGGTAACGAACATGTGGTGCGCCCATACCAGGAAGGCCAGTACGCAGATCGCCATCAGTGAGGCGATCATCGCCATATAGCCAAAGATCGGTTTACGGGAGTTGACCGCCAGTATTTCCGATGCCAATCCCATCGTTGGCATAATGATAATGTATACTTCAGGGTGCCCCAGGAACCAGAACAGGTGCTGGTAGAGGATGGCGCTACCCCCTTCATTGGGCAGGGCCTGACCTGCAACAAAAATATCGCTGAGGTAGAAGCTGGTACCCAGGTGACGGTCGAACATCAGCAGCACCAGACCGGACAGCAGTACCGGGAATGATAACACCCCGAGAATAGCTGTAAATAACAGCGCCCAGATGGTCAGCGGCATACGTGTCATTGACATCCCTTTGGTGCGCATATTCAGAATGGTAGAGATATAGTTCAGACCACCCAGCAGCTGAGAAGCCACAAATAATGTCATAGCAATGATCCAGAGGTCCATACCACTCTTGGAACCCTGAGATGCCAGTCCCAGCGCACTCAGCGGGGGATACACGGTCCAGCCGCCGGCAGCGGGCCCGGTTTGGGTGAATAAAGAGGACAACATTACAATGCTGGCGGCAAAGAACATCCAGTAAGAAAGCATGTTCATGAACGGAGAAGCCATATCACGGGCACCTACCTGCAAAGGAATCAGCAGGTTGGCGAATGTTCCGCTCAGTCCGGCAGTCAATACAAAGAAGATCAGCACGGTTCCGTGCATGGTGGTCAGCGCGTAATAGAATTCCGGCTTTATTTTACCCCCCTCGGCCCAGCGGCCGAAAAAGGTCTCCAGAATCGGAAACGACTGATCAGGAAAACCCAATTGTAAACGAAACAGCACCGAAAACAAACCTCCGATAATTGCCCAGATAATACCTGTTACAAGAAACTGCTTTGCAATCATCTTGTGATCCATACTGAAGATATACTTCGATATGAATGTCTCTTTGTGATGGTGAACATGCGGCTCTCCTGAATGACCATGACTCCCAACCTCATGCTGAATATGTAAAGTATCGCTCATAATTATTGTTTAAACTGACCTTTCTTTATCAAAAATTACTACTTCCCTGTGGAATCTTTTTTTACTGCGGATGTATCGGCTGTTACCTTGGCTGAATCCTTTACAGCCGGAGCGGCCGCCGAATCTTTGGAAGCTGTTGCAGCGGCAGCCGGTGTTGCCGGTCCGCCTTCCGATTCCTTCATTAGCACATATTTGGGTTTCTGAGAAGCCATCCACTGATCGTATTCCTCCTGGGTTTCAACAACGATCTCACCTCTCATCCCCGTATGCCCTGCACCGCACATCTGGTCGCAGGCAATTTCGTATACAAATTTACTGTTTCCGGTTTCTTTTATCATGTCCTTTGTGGTTTTTATTGGCGTAAACCACAAAGTAGTTGGTGTACCGGGCACCGCATCCATTTTTAAGCGGAAGTGCGGTAATCCTACACTGTGTATCACATCCTTAGCCCCGATAATCAGTCTTACGGGTTTGCCCACCACCAGGTGCATTGGCTGACCGCTTACATAAATATCATCATGATTGGCGGCATCTTCCCAGATCTGTCCCAGCGGATTATCGTGTGCTTCATCGATGTTCTTATAATATTTCTTTCCAAAAACACCATCCTTACCCGGGTAGCGGAACTCCCATTTGAACTGGCTGCCGGTGATTTCGATCTGCATGGCATTTTCAGGAGCCGCACCGGTGATACGGTACCAGTAAACGATACCAAACCCGATCAATATGGTAAGCACAATTGCAGGTACCACGGTCCACAGCAGCTCCAGCTTGTTATTGTGCGGAAAATAATATACCGAACGGTTCTCCGATTCACGGTATTTGAAGGAATACCAGAACAACAGTATCTGTGTTCCGAAGAACACGATACCGGTAGTGATGATGGTGTACTTCAGCATTCGGTCTACCAGTATCCCGTGGTCTGAAGCAGAAGTACCCAGTTTCAGAATCTTATCGCCAAGCGTATGATGCGCCCAATACACCCCGAACAGTCCAACAATCAAAAACACCAGCAACAGAACGGCGTTTATCTTATTGGTTTGTTTCCTGGTTTTTTCCTCACCCCGGATCACAGAAACAAATTCGCTTGCCCTTGCAATCTGAAAGGTTATAATAAAACCTAATATTAAAATGGCGAATATTAAAAAGTTTTGCATACGATGTTGTTCTAATATTTATTTCGACTACTATATTTAATTTTTCTGTTTTCCGGTTTAAGTATGGTGCACTACTGCTTCTTTTACAAACGGATGGTTCCGGGCTGTTAATGAGTGTTTGCTCAGTGTTTTACCCGTTACAAACATGATGATACCTACAAAACCCAGACCGATACCCATATCAAAAAGGATCATCGGTACTTTATCCGGAGAAACGGCCGGGAATACCATCTGGAAATAATCCAGCCAGTGGCCGAAGAGTACGATCACTGATACGATGGTAACCACGGTATAATTCCTTTTCGAATCACGGCTCATAAAGATCAGCAGCGGCGCCACAAAGTTGATCGTCAGCATGATCCAGAATATGGCAGAGTAAGGACTCTGGCGGGCCGAGTTACCGATCCTGTTTACAAAATAAATGGTCTCTTCCGGTTGGTTACTATACCAGATCAGCATAAACTGGGAGAACCATAAATAAGTCCAGAATATAGAAAAGGCAAAAATGAATTTTCCAAGATCGTGCAGGTGTTCTTTATTTACCATCGGCAGGTAACCATTGTTCTTCAAGAACACTACATACAGCGCGATCAGTGACAAACCGGCAACAAAGGTGCTGGCGAAATTGTACCAGCTGTACATGGTGCTGTACCAGTGTGCGTCGATGCTCATGAGCCACAGCCAGGGAATGGAAGACATTACGGTAAGGGCAAATACCACAATGTACAGTGCCGCCATTACCGTATTGTTCCAAACAAATTTCTTTCTTTTTTCAACCGTGCTTACAATATCGCCGTCGTCTGTTTTCAGTGATAACTGACGCATTTTCCATCCCAGGAATGACCAGAGCACTATGGTTAAGATCGTAACTGTTGCAAAAAATCCTTTACTTAAAAATCCGCTTTTGTGCAGGAGTGTCGGATCATGTTTCACATGCTCAGCATCCGTCCAGTGATAGATGGTGTGATGATCTCCGAAACACAGGGCCAGCAGGATCACCAGGGCAATGACCCCGATTACCGGTACACAGGAAGCGATGGCCTCCGTAACCCGTGTGAACGCGATCTGCCAACCACCCCAGGCCAACGTTGTGGCGCACATAAAAAACATGGCCGCATTTACTACCAGCAGGAAGTATACGCTGTTCTGCAGCAGACTGGCCCAAAAACGCGCACGGTTATCGTGATCCCCTTCACCACCGGTTGTCATAAACAGGGAAATAGCTGCTATGACACCGACCACCATTAACGCAACCGCTATCGTGTTATATCTTTTTGCAGGTGTGAATTTTTCCGTAGTTGACGTTGACATTCGAATCTTATATTAAATAGTTCTGTGAATTAGTTATTTATTTTTTTGCAGTGGCATCCGCCGCTGCACCCGCTTCCGCGGTCTTGGCGGTACTGTCTGCTGCTGCTGCGGGGGCTGCGCCGCCCACGCCCTGCTTGGATTTGATGAATGCAATGATCTCCCATCTTTGTTTGGGACTTAACTGGGAGGCATAGCTGCCCATTTGTCCTTTACCATAGGTCACCGAATAGTACATCGTGCCTTCCGGCAGGGCCTTCATATCCGCGGCCATGAAATCCTTTGGTGCAGCGGTGAAAGGGCCTTCGCCTCCATTGAACAGCGGGCCGTTACCATCCAGCTTGGCACCATGGCAGATCCCGCAGTTTACCAGGTACAGACGCTCGGCTTCCTTCATATCGATTTTTGCAGCGCCTGCAGAATCCAGGGGATTCCTTAACTGGGCCGATTGTGCATAACCAGCAGAATCGTGTGGCAGGTTAAACGTAAATGCCATATCCTCACCCCGTGCCACCGTTCCCGGTACCGGTTTGCGGTTGTAAAAAACACCTTCTTTTTCAAGATCATTTGTAGAAGCGTAGGTTTCATAAGCCCTGCTGTAGGTCATATCCGGCATATAGGAACGCCCCGGATTTTCGTCTGCCCCGCAACCGGCCAGAACACCTGCCGCTACAACACTTATGATCAAATATTTCTTCATATTCTTTATTGATATAATAAATGCAAAAACAATTTTTAAACTGCAGCCACTTTTTTACCAAAGCGCACCGTATCGCGGTCATAACGGCCGAACCACCATCCGGTTTCCCGGCTTTGTACCTGTACATCCTGGGCCCCGGCATTTTTCAGAAAGGCAATGGCCTCCTCTTCGTTTGTCTTATCCGTACATTCAATCGCCATCACAAATGTATCGTCTGTGCTGCGGGGATTAAAATGGTCTTTCTTTACAAACGGCGCCAGCTGGCACAACCAGCAAAAAGTAAACACCATGCCCACTGCCGAGAACAATACCGTCAGCTCAAACATAATCGGGATCCACGCCGGAAGGGAAAAAAACGGCTTTCCCCCGAAATTGATCTGCCAGTCGAGTGTAAGTGCCCATGTGATAAAGCTGATCGCAGTGGTAGTACCTGTAATACCATATATAAACCCGGCAATGTGCAGATCCGTATCCTTCATGCCCAGTTCCTTATCCAATCCATGGATCGGGAACGGTGTATATACATCGTGCACTTTATAGCCGGCACGACGCACTTTTTTTACCGCAGGAAAAAGCACTGCTTCGTCGTAAAAATTGCCTGTAATAAATTTCTTGATGGCCATATTTTCTATTTGTTTCAGGTCCGAAGTTTAACGTACTATGTTTAAACCTCTTCCCTTATTATTTCTGTCTGTTTTATTTTCAATTACCGCCCGTTTAACATTAACCGTTCATCCTCGTTAATGGTGTGCATTTGCATGCTGAAACGCTTCCAGTGTTTCATTCTCATCCTTATCCATTTTCTCTTTGAAGTTATCCCCGCTGCGTTTCAGGATATGCTTGATCTCTGCTATAGCGATAACAGGGAAGAATTTCGAGAACAGGAAATAACAGGTAAAGAACAATCCGAATGTACCCATATAGAACCCGATCTCCCAGATGGTAGGCGTATAATAAGTACTCCAGGAACTGGGCAGGTAATCGCGGTAAATAGAGGTAACGATGATCACAAAGCGCTCGAACCACATACCGATATTCACCAGGATACTCATAAAGAAGGTTACCAGCAGGTTCCGGCGCATTTTCTTAAACCAGAAGATCTGCGGGGATAATACGTTACAGCCCATCATCAGGTAGTAGCTCCATCCATAGGGGCTGCTCAGGTTCACCCGGTTTTCGCGGAAAGCAAACCACTCATATTCCACATGGCTGTACCATGCGATAAATAACTCGGTAAGATAAGCGATACCCACAATAGAACCGGTAAGCACAATCACCTTGTTCATCACATCAATGTGCTCAATAGTGATGTATTCTTCCAGTCCCAGTACCTTACGGGTGATCAGTAACAATGTCTGTACCATCGCAAAACCGGAAAATACCGCACCCGCAACGAAGTAGGGCGGGAAGATGGTGGTATGCCAGCCGGGGATCACCGAGGTTGCAAAGTCAAAGGATACGATCGTGTGTACCGATAATACCAGCGGCGTACTTAAGCCGGCCAGTACCAGGGACAACGCTTCGTGCCGCTGCCAGTGCTTGGTGCTTCCCGTCCAGCCAAATGAAGCAACACCATAAAATAATTTGCGCCATTTCAGTTTTGCCCGGTCACGCAGGGTGGCCAGATCCGGTAAAAGACCGCAATACCAGAACAACAGGGAAACCGTAAAGTAAGTAGAGATCGCAAACACGTCCCAGAGCAGCGGAGAGTTGAAGTTCACCCACAAAGGACCGCGGGTATTGGGATATGGTGCCACAAAGAACGCATTCCACACCCGGCCCATGTGCCAGATCGGGAACTGACCCGCACACATTACCGCAAAGATCGTCATCGCCTCCGCAGCACGGTTCACCCCTGTTCTCCAGCCCTGGCGGAATAACAACAGGATGGCCGAGATCAGGGTTCCGGCGTGACCGATACCTACCCACCATACGAAGTTGGTAATGTCCCAACCCCAGCCGATGGTTTTATTCAGGTTCCACTGACCGGTACCGTATATGACCTCCATGGTAACGGAAACAACACCAAATAGTAACAATCCAACGGAAATGATAAACCCGACCCACCAAAGTTTACTTGGCGTAGCTTCCACAGGACGGCATATATCTTCTGTAATCTGGTGATAGTCCTTGCTTCCTTCCACCAATGGTCCCCGTACTTGCGATTCGTATCTGTTTAATGACATAACTTATTTATGGTTTAAGGTTCAATGTTTAAGGTTCTGTGTCATTTTCCCCCGAAACATTCTATCCTTTTTTGTTCTACTTTTTCTTTTTATACCAACGCCTAACGTTAAACTTCAAACATTAAACTTTGCACACTTTTTAATGGTGTGCCGCTTCTTCTTTAGCTGCCGGGGCTTTTGCTCCGTGTTCTTCGCCATGACCACCTTCTGCTCCATGTCCTTCACCATGCTCGTCGCCGCCGATGATCTCATCTGTGTTCCGGATCTTGGAGAAGTAACTCACATTCGGCAACACGTGCAGCTGCTCCAGTGAGTAGAACAACCGCTGCGGGTTGTTCAGCCGCACCTGGCTGATCGCGCTGTGCTCATCCCTTGCATCCCCAAATACGATCGCATTGGTGGAACAGGCCTGCTGGCAGGCTGTTTTTGCTTCCCCGTCTTTCAGCGTGCGGTTCTCCTTTTTCGCATCCAGTTTTGCATGCTGCAAACGCTGGATACAGAACGAACATTTTTCCATTACCCCTCTGGAACGTACCGTTACATCCGGGTTCAGTACCATGCGGCTTACCGCATCGTTCATCTGGTGCACCACCGGATCCAGTACGCCTACCAGTTTCTGATCCTGGTTGTTCGGGAAAGAATCTGCTCCTGTATAATCAGCCCAGTTAAAGCGGCGTACCTTGAACGGACAGTTGTTGGCGCAATAACGGGTACCGATACAACGGTTGTATGCCATCTGGTTGATCCCTTCCGTGCTGTGGTTGGTTGCGGCAACCGGACAAACGTTCTCGCAGGGCGCGTTATCGCAATGCTGGCAAAGCATCGGCTGGAACACCACTCCCTTCAGGTTATCCGGATCTTTTTCATCACTTACAAAGTAGCGGTCGATACGCAGCCAGTGCATATCGTGGTAACGCAGTACCTCGCTCTTTCCTACCACCGGTACGTTATTTTCTGCATGACATGCCACCACACAGGCACTACAGCCGGTGCAGGCATTCATGTCAATATTCATTCCCCATTTGATACCCGGCTTTTCGTGATCGCCGTAAAGGGTCGCTTCTTTTCTGAAATCCCCGGTGCTTTTTGCGTAGTTCTCTACCAGCTTCTTGCGGAAATTCAATACCTCATCGGGTTTCTGGCGGTAGGTAGCCAGGGTGGTTTCACGCAGTACTTCCACACGGCCTTCGTAGGAGTTGTGGATCTGTGTCTGTGCGATCTTTTCTTTTTTGCCCGTATTGGAAATCGTTACATTGGAAACAAAGTAGCTGATGCCGCTTCCGTCCTTTGCCATTGAAGCAAACGGGAACATATTCACACCCACACCCGCAGCGGTCCGGCCCAGTTTCTCACCACGTCCGTATCCCACTGCCACTGCAATGGTATTGGCATTCATACCCGGTGTCACAAGGATCGGCAGTTCGATCGTTGTTTTACCATCGCTTATCTTGATCACCGGTTTGTCCGGATAATATTCGTAATCCACATCCACTTCAATACCCAGTTCCTTGGCCTTGGGTATCGAGATCAGTGCATAGTTGCCCCAGTTGGCCTTGGATACTGAATCGGGCAATTCCTGTAACCAGGGGTTTACGGCACCGTAACCGGGTCCGATGGCCACTGTTTCATACAGTGCCAGCTCATCTTTTCCTCCGGCCGGGCGGGCAGCGATTGCTGTAGCTGCCGCAGCCAGTGCTCCTCCGTTAAATGTTCCCGTACCCGCAGCAGCCTCTTCAATCACACCATTTTCAAGCGCTTTATGGTATGCGGCCTCACTGCCGGCTTTCTGCTGCCAGTAGTTCTTTACATAAGTGTCATAGTCCTCCGCGCTTCCGCTCCATTTTAACAGGGAGGTCTGGAAAGGGCGGGTCTTGAATAAGGGGAAGATCGTGGGCTGGATAAAGCTGTAAACACCGGTTTTAGGCTCAGCATCACCCCAGCTTTCCAGATAATGGGGAGCAGGCAGTATGTATTTACACAGTTCAGTGGTCTCATCCATACGATAACCAAAAGAAACCGTGGTTTTTATTTTTGCTAATGCACTGGCAAAACGTTTGCCGTCAAAATGATCGTATACAGGGTTGGCCTCATAGATCAGCAGGGCACCCACCTGACCTGCTTCCATCTGAACCAGCAGGTCGGCAAATTCTTTGTCGGTTCCTTTGCGGGACTGATCTGCTCTGGACCAGTCGATTGTAGTACCATAAGCGCCGATGGCATTGTTGATGGCATTTACCACCAGCTGAATGTTCACATCATTGCTTCCGCAAACCACCAATCCCTTGCCAGCAGCGGCTTTCAGCTCATTTGCCACTTTGGTGATCCCTGCAGTCAGTTTGGAATCGGCGATGGCAGGGGCTGTAACGCCACCTCCCAGCGCGGCCAGCAGCGCCAGCGCCACGGCTCCGGTCTGTGAAGGGCGGTGTGTAAACCGCTCATCCGCATTGGACCCTGTTAAGCTAAGGAAGGATTCAAACTGGTAATGCTTGCTCATTACCGGGTTCTTTTCATCGATCCTTCTGCCTTTGGCATAGCCTGCTGCATTTTCTTCGCTGCTCAGCCAGGTACCCAGGAAGTCCGCACCAAGGCTCACAATAACTGCAGCCTGGTCAAATTTATAAGAAGGTATTTTCCGTCCAAAGCCGGATGCTTCGTTGGCCAGAAGGATACCATTATAACTTACCGCGTCGTATTGTACGTGGCGGATCCGGGGATTCTTCGCAATGATATCGAGTGTAGAGGGAGAGTTAATGGTACTGGTCAGCAACACAATGGAGCCGGCAGCAGCCAGATCGGCAGCAATAGCCTTATCCAGCACATCATACATGCTTTCCTCAAATTTGTCGCCTACTTTCCGCTGGGGAAAACGCAGACGATGCATATCATAAAGATCCAGTACAGAAGCCTGCACCCGGGCCGAGGTTCCGCCGTTGGTTGCAGAAAGATAATCGTTCCCTTCTATTTTGATCGGACGTCCGTCCCGCACTTTGGCAATAACCGGAACCGCATCCCCACCCTGTGTATACGTAGTGGCATAATATTTTGCTTCTCCCGGAACCAGGTTGTCCGGTTTGTTCCCGTAAGGGATCGCTTCCCGGACCTTTGTGTTACAGCTGGCTGCAAGTGTGGCAGCAGCAGTGCTGAAACCCAGATATTTTAAGAAATCCCTCCTGGGTGCTTTGGCATCCAGTAATCCTTTACTGTCAAAATCTTCAAAAGGGAGTTCATCACGAAACTCATCCTGAACCCGCTTTTGAAACTTTTCGGAATCATTTAACTCGCCGAAACCCTGCCAGTATTTATTGCTCATTTATCTCTGTTTGAAAATTTGAAAATTTGAAGACCTGCCTCTGGTAAATTTGAAAACGGATTTGATAATTGCTACTGGTTTTCAAACCACGCAGACCGGCACATTACTAATAGTGACATTTCTGGCACTCCAGACCACCAATATCCTTCACAGTCACACTGTCCATTTTACCCGATTTGATGTCGTTATGGAATTTTTCGTAAATGCTGTAAAACTGGTTACCGCTGGTAGAATCCACGTTAAAGTTCACCTTGGTCTGACGGTGACAGTTCACACACCATCCCATGCTCAGCTCGGCGAACTGGTGCACCTCATCCATCTGGGTGATCTCACCATGACAGGTCTGGCACTGTACATTACCCACCCTTACGTGCTGGCTGTGGTTAAAGTACACATGATCAGGAAGGTTGTGGATCTTTACCCAGTCGATCGGTTTTGCTTTATTGGGATCCCATGCATCGGGGTTTTGAGGGTCGAAACCGGCGTACTGGTACAATTTTGCGATCTCAGCGCTGCCATCAATGGGATTACCCTGTTTGTCTTTCAACTCGGGGCCGTTATATTTCTGAATCGTCTTGTGACAGTTCATACATACATTCACAGAAGGAATCGCGGCGGTTTTGCTTTCCCATGCATTTCCGTGACAGTACAAACAGTTGATCTGATTGATACCTGCGTGTACTTTGTGCGAATAGAAGATCGGCTGCCGTGGCTCATAATTTTTCTGCCGGTTCATATTGATCATCGCCTTTGTAGTAAAGTATCCGCCAATGATGAACAACAGGATGGCCGTGGTAGCCAGGTACATTTTATTTTGCAGGAAGGGAATACCATCAGGTGTTTTCTTTCCTTCCGTATCGTCGGAGATCTTTTTAAGATTTTTGTTTACAAAGATCAGGATCAATGCCGCCAGGGCCAGGATCAGGGTAATGACACCATATAATAAAGGGTGCTGACTGGTATCTTCCCCGCTTTTTTCGCCACCCGCAGCAGGTGTACCTTTTGCCGCATCCAGCTTGCCGCTTCCTTTTTCGTCAATGTATTTTAAGATCGCATCTATTTGGGGATCAGTAAGATCAGGGAAGGTCTGCATCGCTGTGGGTTTCAGTTTGGAAACCTCAACGGCCTTGGGATAGCCGGAAGCGATCAGCTTCTGGTTATTCCGGATCCACTCGTGCAGTTTACCCTTGTCTTCCCACTGGCCTTCAATTCCAAACAGGGGCGGACCGGTCATATCAGTCTTCATATCACCGGAGTGACAGCTCTGACATTTGCTGATAAACAGTTGTTTACCATCGTTAGCGTCCTGGGCGAAAAGTGTATTAAACCATGAAAGAGTGAAAAGCGTTAGTATAATTAAGAAGAATCGGTTAATTATATGCTTAGAAATAGTCATAAACGCATTAAATCTAAAAATGTGGATAAATGTCTCTGATCAACTGCAAAAATAAGGGTCGTGCTTAACAAAACAACAACATTTTATAAATTTTTTAAACCCGCTACCAGACTGTGTTTCAGCCGATTTTCAGGTTGATTTTTTTCATTTGAAAAAATCTTTGTCATTAAAAAGTCATCCATCCGACAGCACCCCGAGTTGTTCACATCCCGATATTTTAGCATTATTATTGACCCGGGTCAATTTTATCCTATTTTCATACAAACGGTTGTAAATGAATTCAAACCAGGATCCGGGGATGGGTTCCGGAATTTTCCCGGTTTCTGCGGGCGGAGCAGAATTATTCTTTCCCGGTTTTTTGGTGAACTCGGTAAATTGTAAAATCTTTGATTTACAAATAATATGAAAAAAAAGATCGCCATTTTTGCCAGCGGGGCCGGCTCTAATGCCCAAAAACTTATTGACCATTTCCGAAGTCATGCATTTGCTTCCGTTTCCCTGATCGTTTGCAATAAACCCGGAGCCGGTGTTACTAAAATTGCTGCGGCCGAGGGCATTGAACTGCTTCTTATCGACCGGAACCAGCTGCAATCGGGCGATTTTCCGGCATTATTGCTCGAAAAAGAGATCGATTTTATCATTTTGGCTGGTTTTTTACTAAAAATCCCCGTTTCACTCATCGGGGCCTTTCCCCGGCATATTATTAATATACATCCTGCGCTTTTGCCCAAATACGGAGGAAAAGGCATGTATGGCCAGTTTGTGCATACCGCCGTAATTGAAGCGCGGGAAAAAGAGAGCGGCATCACCATTCATTTTGTGGATGAACAGTATGATCATGGGGCCACCATTTTCCAGGCCACCTGCCCGGTTTCAAAATCCGACACACCGGAATCACTGGCACAGAAAGTCCATTTCCTGGAGCACCAGCACTTTGCTCCGGTGGTGGAACGGCTGATCCTGAAGGACTTTCCATAGCCGGAATGCTGTACTTTACCATAGTTTTTGCAAATTCTTTTATTGCTTTGTCGTCGAACAGAGGGTCGGAATCAACCACCGTACCATTCCAAGTATCAAGCGTTGAACTTAATTAAATCCATATTTGTTGCCGGGATCCTGTTCCTGATCCTTCCCCGCGCTGCCGCCCAGGTTCAGATCAAGGGAAATGTTTATGACAGCATCGGCCGGACTCCCGTACCGCTGGTTTCGGTGCTCAGCAGCTCCGGCGCGGGCACGATGACCGGAGTAGACGGCAGTTATTCCCTGCTGGTGCATCCAAAAGACTCCATTTGGTTCAGTTACCTGAACAAACCCACACGAAAATTTCCGGTAGCCACTATTTCCACGCCCTATGCTTTTGATATTTCGCTGCGCATCAGCATTCCGGACCTCCCGGAAGTGCGGGTAAAGAACCGCGACTACCACCTGGACTCCCTGGAGAACCGCGAGAACTACCGTAAATATTTCGATTTCCAGAAACCGGGACTTTCCACCATGTCTGTAAGTGATGGATTTGGTGCAGCCTTTGACCTGGATGAGATCGTTAATGCATTCCGCTTCCGCCGGACAAAAAAATTAACCCGTTTCCGCGACAAGCTTATAGCAGACGAACAGGAAGGCTATGTGCGCTACCGCTTCAGTAAAGCGCTGATCCGCCGGATCACCGGAATGACGGACGACAGTCTTATCAATGATTTCATTACCATTTACCAGCCCGGTTATTATTTTACCACCAGGGTAAATGATTATACGTTCCATGAGTACATAAAGAAATCCTATGAGCGGTTCCGGATAGGATTGCCACCGCCGCCCCTGTGGAAAGAAGGCGCTACCGGTGATGAAGGAATCCGGTACTAGTATTAAGTAAAGGGTGGAATATCAAAAGTAAAATGTAAACTCCTCACAGTTATCTTTCTCCTTCTTACGATGCTATATGCTACTTTAAAAATTAACACCCTGCCAGCCGGTCTTCAACTATTTTAAACCCCACACTATCAGAGGATTTACAAATTTGAGCACGAATACGATCAATAAATAATCTTTTAGTAAAAAAGGAATGATCCGGAAGCCTTCCGTTCCGTTTATCTTTGATGCGGGAAACCTGACTTTAGATTAAACTTGTAAGTTTTGGCCACATGCTGCTAATTGACTCATGGTATATTGATTTCAAAGCCAAGTTACAGGCCATTGCCTGTCATTTCGGCTATGCTGCGCAGGAGGCAGAAGATATTGTTCATCAGTTCTTCCTGGACCTGTTGCAAAAGCAGCTTACGGATGAGATAAAAAATCCTGAAGCTTATGTGGTTACCGCATTTAAAAGAAAGCTGATCGACCTGCACCGGACACAACAGCGTAAGGGGAACCTGCAGGCCATCGAGTCTTTCCATATCCCTTCCACACAGGAGATCATCGAAAAGCTGGAAACAGACGAAGCCCTGATCCAGCATATTGCAGCAGCATACAAGAAACTGCCGGCCCGTCTGCGCCGTGTGATCTATATGAAATATTACCAGGGTTATTCCACCGAAAAAATTGTGGAGCTGACCGGATTTACCCACCAGACGGTTTATAACAATCTCTCCAAAGGCATACAGCAATTGCGTCAAAACCTGCAAAAGGATAATATACTTGCCAAGTTGGCCAGTGTTCTTTTGTCCTTTGTTCCATAAAAAAATATTAAAAAAAGCGGTTAGATTTCTTCAGACCTGGCGTCTATAACAGAAACAGGTCCTGCGAACATGACGTATACCGTTGAAGAGCTTGTCATTAACGACTCCTTTATTGCATACTGCACCGGGCAGGATCCGGAGCAGGCCGCTTTCTGGAACGACTACCTGTCCCGTCATCCGGAAGCGCTGCTGACGCTGGAAGAGGCCCGCAAGCTGGTGCTGGGACTAAAATTCATGCTGCAGAAAAAACAAAATGAATTATCCGCCAATGATGATTCGTCGGCGCATGCGCTTTATGTTGTTCCTGATCAGCCGGCGCCGGACCCCAAAGAGAAAACCATCGCCGGCCGGTCTTACCGAAAAAGGCGGATCGCGATCGCTGCAGCCGTCACCTTGCTGCTGGGCAGCGGCGCATTCTATCTTTACAACCGCCCGCAACGGCCTGTGCCTCCTGTGGCATCCGTTACCACAACAGCGCCTCATTCGGGGGATGCGGTTTTATCCCGGCAGGGTGAGCTCCGGACCATTGTACTCCCCGACAGCACCAAAGTAACGCTGAATGCCGGCTCCCGGCTGCAGATCTCGGAAACATTCGGTGTTAAAGACCGGAATGTATTCCTTACAGGAGAAGCTTTGTTTAATGTGGCGCATAACAAACTGCTTCCGTTTATCGTACATGTTGCCAAATACAAGATAAAGGCGGTGGGAACCAAATTCAATGTGAAAGCCTATTCCAACGACCGGTTCAGTGAAACCTCCCTGCTGGAAGGCAAGGTACAGATCCTGCTCACCCGGGGTAATAGCGACATGATCTATAAGACCCTTGAGGTGAACCAGAAATTTGTTTTGAACACCTCAGACAGCACAGGGCGCAGCATACGGGAAAAGCCGGAGGTCATCCCTTTATCCTACCACGATGCGGATCAGAATATCGAAACGGCATGGGTGGATGACCTCCTGATCTTTGAGAACCAGCCGCTTTCTGAAATCAGGAATATACTGGAGCGTAAATACAATGTAACGATCACTATTGCCAGCGACAACGTTGCCCATTATCCATATACGGGAACGTTCCAACATGAAGAAATTGACGAAGTACTAAAAGCACTTCAACTGTCCTACCCCTTCCTTTATAAAAAAGAAGGGAATCATATCACGCTATATAAATGATAAAAATGCAGCAGTAACATCACAGCAGTAAAAAAGGGAGAAACGGATTGCGGCCATTTCCCCCTCATAATAAATGGAAGGAGCTAAAGCCTTCCACTGTTTAATAATAAACTAAAATAAAAGTATGAAAAAAAGTGCTTACTTGAGTGAGCGGCCCCGGCGGCTGCTCAAAAAACTGTTGTTTATGAAATTATGTCTAGCCCTGCTGTTTGCCACGGCATCACAGGTTGCGGCTCATACCGGATTTGGTCAGGAGGCGGTCTCGTTACAACTGGAGAATGCCCGACTTTCCACGATCTTAAAAACCATCCAGAAGAAGACCGATTACCGGTTTGTATTCAGCAATAAACTAGTTGATGACATCGGCCTGGTAAATATAAAGGTACAGAATACACCCGTGCTTTCGCTGCTGCCCCGGATCCTTACCGGAACCGGGCTGGAGTACCAGCGGCTGAGCGAAAACCTGATCGTGATCCGCGAAAAGGCAAACATCAAAAAAAACATCCTGGTAAAGGGTGTGGTCACCAACCCGTCCGGTGCGCCGGTTTCCGGAGCTACCGTCTCCTCCAATAAAGGCAAGGCCACCATTACCAATGATAAGGGGGAATACAGTATTGAAGTGGATGAATTTGATGAACTCACTTTCAGTTATGTCGGCTATACTTCCCAGGTAATAAAAGTAAACGGACAGCAAACCATCAATGTGGTTTTTGAAGAGGCCAACCGGGCGATGGAAGAGGTTGTGGTAACCGCCCTGGGTATCAAACGCCAGGAAAAAGCACTGGGTTATGCTACGCAGAAGGTGGGGGGTACAGCTTTGCAGACAGTAAAAGGTGTGGATGTGGGTACCTCCCTTACAGGCATGGTTTCGGGTCTTACCATTAAAAACTCGACTGAGTTCAACGCCCGTCCTGCACTTGAAATGCGCGGGGAGACTCCCTTGTTGGTGATCGATGGGGTGCCCTATGGTAACATGACCCTTCGCGATATACCCACGGATGATATTGAAAGCATCGATATGCTGAAAGGGCCTACCGCAGCGGCCCTGTATGGAAACAGAGGCGCCAACGGTGCAGTAATGATCACCACTAAAAAAGGAAAGGGGAAAGGCTTGTCTGTCGATATTAACAGTAACAATATGATGGCTGCGGGATTTATTGCCATTCCGGAGATCCAGACATCCTATGGACATGGTCTTAACGGAAGACTTGATGATGACTATGTGTGGGGGCCTAAACTGGATATAGGAAAGGACACATTACAATGGAACCCTGTCTCCAAACAGATGGAGGTGATGCCCTTAGTATCAAGCGGTAAACGTAACCTGCAAAATTTTATGCAGACAGGTATTATCAGCAATAATAACATCAGCGTTACACAAAGCGGCGATAACGGATTTTTCCGTGCAGGCCTTAACTATATCTATAATAAAGGGCAATGGCCAAATGCCACATTGAAGGTTATCAATTACACGATGACAGGTCAATTGAAAATAGGCGACAAGTTTGACATGGAAAGTCATATGGGCTATACACGTCAAACCGCACCTCAGGTATGGGGACAGGGATATGGCCCTCAGGGATACCTGTATCAGCTGCTGATGTGGACCGGACCGGATTACGATATCCGGCAATACAAGGATTACTGGGTAAACCCGGATCAGAAACAGAACTGGCTCTACAATGCCTGGTATGACAATCCGTATCTGATCGCTAATGAAAAACTACAGGGCATAGATAATAATAAATTAAACGCCAGTCTTACAGCAAACTACAGATTCACAAAGAATCTTAAGCTGATGCTCCGCTCCGGCTACGACTATTATAAAAATGAATTAACCGTTCGCAACCCTGCAGGCATCAATTCTACCAGAGGAAGTTCAATCGGTAAATTCAAACCCGATGTTGACGGAAGTCCGAGTGGAAATTTCAGCTGGGACTGGAACGGAGCCGGTCTATTCGGACAGGATCAAACCTGGGGTTTCAGCACAAATAACGATCTGATCTTAACCTATAATACTAAAATCGGGAAGTTCGGTATTGATGTCCTGGGCGGGGGAAGTATTTATTATTTCATCGACAGGGAACAGGGTGCAAAAACAGCCAATGGACTGAACGTACCGGGCTGGTACTCCCTGGCCAATGCCACACCTTCCACTGCTCCCGGCGTTAATTCCATTACCAATAACTTCTCAACCTGGCAATCCCAGGTGAACAGTCTGTATGGAAAGGCCACTTTTTCATATGGCAACGGCGTCTTTCTGGATGTTACCGGCCGTAATGACTGGAGCTCTACCCAACAGGAATCAGAACGTTCCTATTTTTATCCATCACTTGCAAGCAGCATTATCCTTTCCGAATATCTGCGTCTGCCGCAATGGGTCAGCATGTGGAAAGTAAGAGGCTCATGGACGATTGATAAAAAACCTGCCGGCATCTATAGTAACAATCTTACTTATACACCCGGAACATCATTTGGGTTGGTTACCTCCAGCTATCCAAACAACCTGCTGGATGATAACCTGAAGCCTTCTACCGCCCGTACCTGGGAAATTGGTACTGCTGCTTATTTCTTCAAAAACCGGTTGCATCTGGATGTAGCTTATTTCGATAAATACTACTATAATCAGCAGGTGTCCGTTCCCATCTCAAACTCATCCGGATTTTCTTCCATACTTTTAAATACGTTGGAAACCTATGCACGCAGAGGATTGGAAATTACCCTGGATGGAACTGTGATCAGGAATAGGAAATTCACCTGGAATTCTCTGATCAACTATTCATACAACCACAAATACTATGTTCAACTGGATCCGGTTTATTCTGATGATAATCTCTGGACAAAAGTGGGAAAACGGCTTGATGCTTATATTGCCAATGACTGGACAAGAGACCCCGCTGGAAATATTGTAAACGTAGGTGGTAAACCGCAACGAAACCCCTTCGGCAGTCAGATCGGATACGGAGATCCGGATTTTTCCTTTGGGTTTATCAATAATTTCACTCTTGGCAACTTCATTTTTGGTCTTAATATAGATGGAAGGATCGGCGGACTGATGTACGATTATATCTGGGATAAGATGTTTGACACCGGTACCAATCCTGAAACTGACAATGAATATCGGTACAATCAGGTAGTAAATGGTGATAACAGCTTTGTCGCTCCCGGCGTTAAAATCGTTTCGGGGACTGTAAGCTATGATAAATACGGTAACGTGCTCAGCGATACCAGGCAGTATGCTCCCAACGATGTAGCGATAGGTTACCAGGCTTATGCCAGGTCATTAACATCCACTATTCATGGTGTGATGAGCGAATCATTTGTAAAACTGAGGCAGCTGTCTATTGGTTATAACCTCCCTGCATCTGTTTTGAAACATGCAGGAGGTATAAAATCGGCCGCTGTTTCTGTAACAGGGCAAAACCTGTTATTGCTGACCAAGTTTAAATTCTCAGACCCGGATGTTGACACAGAAAACCTGAATGCGCCTTCGCAACGTATGGTAGGTATTAACATAAAACTAGGCCTGTAATTAAAGCCCTTTTATAACATATTTTAAACTAATAATATGAATTTTAGAATATATAAGTATACAATCGCACTTACAGCCCTGGTTGTGCTAAGTTGTACAAAAAAATTTGATTCCATCAATACCAATCCGGATAAGTCTACAACAGCCAGGGCCGACTGGCTGGCCACTGCTATCATTTCCTCTTCCACTTACGGCGATATCAGCAGTCAAAAAGGATTTATGCAGCCGCTTATGCTTGCAAAGTACATTTTGTGGACGGAACTCCAGGAAAGCTATCAATACAACTCCATCGGACAAACGGGGGCCTGGGAGCGTTACAATGTTTTGAGAAATATTGACCCCATGCTGCAATATGCCGCATCAGATCCAGAAACCTATCCGTCATACAGGGGGCTGGCGCATTTTATAAGAGCCTGGCAGTTTTATCAGTTAACCATGCAGGTAGGTGACATACCCTACTCGGAAGCGGTACAGGGAAAATCAGAAAAAAATCTTAAACCTAAATACGATAATCAGAAGGATGTATTTAAAGGTATTTTAAATGAACTGGACTCTGCCAATCTGCTTTTTAGTACAGGAAAAGATTTCAGCGGAGATTTTATTTACAAAGGCAGTGTGGATCAATGGCGCAGACTAACCAATACCTTTGCGCTTTATGTTTTAATAAACCTGCATAAAAAAACAGCTGACGCAGATTTAAATGTGGTGGACCGGTTTAAGGACATTGTTACCAATCGTCCGCTGATGCGGGATTATAAAGACAATTTTGCAGTTACGTATATCAATTCCGCAAATTATTGTTATCCCTGGAGCAGTACTCCCGTTCAAAAAAATCAGTTCACTATTTATCCTATGATCTCTACAACATTGATCGACCTCTTAAAAACCCATAACGACAGGAGATTGTTTTATTATGCAGAACCGGCGGCCTCTGCGATAAAAGCAGGGTTAACCGCCAATAACTTTAATGCCTATATCGGTGTGGAGCCTTCTGACCCTTACTCCAGCACTACTTCAGCGCACTCTGCAGGCACCTTCTCAGACGTGAACAAACGATACGTTGACTTATACAACGCAGAGCCTGTAAGCCTTCTCAACTATTGGGATCTTCAGTTTATACTGGCCGAAGCCACAGTAAGAGGTTGGATCTCTGGAACTCCTGCCCAGAATTATTACACTGCCGGTATACAAAGTTCTATGAACTTCCTGGTGAACTTTACCCCGGCAACCTATAATCACGGAATGGAAATGGATGCGATCTATATTAATAGTTATCCGGCAACAGTAGCTCTTACCGGTAATCAGGATAACCAGCTCAGACAGATCATTACCCAGAAATATATTGCTGGATTTCTTCATGGTGCAGACTACAATGCCTGGTATGAGTTCAGAAGAACAGGATATCCCCAGTTTAAATTAAATACCAATACCAATTTAAATACTCCCAATACCCAGTTCCCCGTAAGATGGAAGTATCCCCAGGTAGAGTTGAATAATAACGGAGACAACTACAAAGCAGCCATTCAATCGCAATACGGTGGGAATGATGATGTGAACCAGGTAATGTGGCTCTTAAAATAAGGAGATGCGGGCGATCACTTAACTAAACCCGGTTATTAGTTACCGTTTAAATAACAGCATTTTGAAACCCGGCAGGAATTTTTTATCGTTGCAGTAAATAAGATTCCTGTTGGGTTTGCTGCTTATGCAAAAGCAGTACATTTAGCGAAATGCAATACCGAATCTTAAAAATTTTTATACGCAATGCCCATTGATTTTTCAAGAAGAGATTTTTTAAAAAAGACCAGCCTGCTGGCAGGTGGCGCCGGTGTTTTTGCAGCCCTTCCGGCCTCTATCCAAAAGGCGATGGCCATCAACCCGGCCAGCGGCTCTACTTTTGAAGATGCCGAACACATTGTGCTCCTGATGCAGGAGAACCGTTCTTTCGATCATTGTTTCGGTGCCCTGAAAGGGGTGCGCGGCTTTAATGATCCCCGTACGCTGAAGCTGGCAAACGGCAACCCCGTATGGGCACAAACCGATAAGAACAATGCCACCTACCTGCCGTTCCGGCTGGACATGCAGCAAACAAAAATAACCTGGATGGGCGGACTGCCGCATAGCTGGAAAGACCAGGTAGACGCCCGCAATAACGGGCAATACGATCAGTGGCTGATCGCTAAAACAACCGGCTACCCCGGGTTTGAGGGCAAGCCCATGACCCTGGGATATTACAACCGGGAAGACATCCCGTTCAACTATGCTTTTGCAGATGCCTTCACCGTTTGTGATCAGCATTTCTGCTCTTCCCTCACCGGCACCACCCCCAACCGCCTGTACTTCTGGTCGGGCACTCTCCGGAAGGATGGAAAAGCCGGAAGCCCCGCACTGGTAAGGAACAGCGAATCGGATTATAGTGCTGAAAGCGACTGGAAAACAATGCCGGAACTCTTGCAGGAGAACGGACTCTCCTGGAAGGTCTATCAGAACGAACTCAGCCTGCCTTCCGGCCTGGAAGAGGAAGCCGATGCCTGGTTAAGCAATTTTACCGACAACCCGCTGGAATGGTTTACCCGGTTCCGGGTACGCCGCTCCCGTAAATATGAACAGTACCTGGTGAACCGGCTGGAAGCCTATGAAAAAAGTCTGGCTGAACTGGAGCAGCGCACAACAGAACAACCCGACGATCAAAAGGCCAAACGGGCGCTGAACGGACTGCGGGAACGGAAGAAACGCTATATTGCTGAACTCGAGCGCTGCCGGAAGGAACTGGCGGAGACCCTGAGCGCGGATGAACAGGCCCTGCACGACCATGCCTTTACCACCAACGAGTTTGATCCCGCCTATCATGATACCGAAGAGATCGAGTATGATGATCACGGAACAAAGCGCCGGATGCGGGTGCCCAAATCAGACGTGCTGGCCAATTTCAGGAAAGATGTAAAAGAAGGAAAGATGCCCGCAGTTTCCTGGCTGGTGGCACCACAGTATTTCTCCGATCATCCTTCAGCGCCCTGGTTCGGCGCCTGGTATGTTTCTGAAGTACTGGATATACTTACCCATAACGAGGAGGTTTGGAAAAAGACCATTTTCATCCTCACTTATGATGAAAATGACGGCTACTTCGATCATGTACCGCCGTTCACGGCACCGGATTACCGGAACCCCGCTACCGGAGCCGTTTCTGCCGGGATCAAAAACACCGACAAGGAATTCGTTACCATGGATGACGAGATCCGCCTGAAGGGGATCACAAAAGACAATGCGCGGGAAGGCCCGATCGGTCTGGGTTACCGCGTGCCGTTTGTGGTTGCCAGTCCCTGGTCGCGCGGCGGGTATGTGAACTCTCAGGTTTTTGATCATACATCGGTGGTGCAGTTCATTGAAAACTTTGCATCCCGTAAAACGGGGAAAAAACTGCAGTTGCCCCATTTGTCGGAATGGCGCCGTGCCATCTGCGGGGATCTTTCTTCCGTGTTCCGTCCTTATAAGGGCGAACCGGTAAAACAACCGCAGTTCCTGGAGCGGAACGCTTACCTCCAACGGATCGATGAAGCGCGCTACCGGCCGCTTCCACAGGGCATCCGGCCGCTGACGCCGGAGGAACTCCGGGCGATCCGCACCAACCCCGGAACGACAAAAAATTATTTTAAACAGGAAAAAGGCATCAAACCCTCCAATGCCCTGCCTTATGAATTGTATGCAGATGCCAGTCTGGACAGGGAGCAGCAATCCATCCGGCTGGTTATGAAAGCCGCCACAACGGTTTTCAAAGAACGATCCATGGGCAGCCCCTTCTCTGTATATGCCCGCCTGCCTTATACGGACTCCGGTAATAAACGGGTGATCAACCGGAACTGGTCTTTTGCCGTAGCAGCCGGGGAGCAACTGGTTTATGATATACCACTCGCCGGTTTTGAAAGTGACACTTATCACCTCGAACTCTTTGGCCCCAATGGCTTTTACAGGGAACTGAGCGGGAAAGCCAGTGAATCCGGTCCTTTGGTTGAATGCACTTATACTTTTGGCCGTGGAAAACGATACGGGCAGGTACAGCTGCTGATTCGCAACAGCACATCAGGTCCGCAATACGTCCGCATCCGGGATAATAGCTACGGCCAAAAAGAGCTGTCCCGGACCATTGCTCCTCATGCAGCCGTGAGCCTCACGCTGCTGCTGGAAAAAAGTTTCGGTTGGTACGACTTTTCGGTACTGCCAAAATCCGGTAACCATTTCGGGCATCGTTTTGCCGGCCGTGTGGAGTCCGGCAACGACTCCTACACCGATCCCTTGCTTTCCTGAAGCAGACAGGCATACTCTTATTCAAAACACCGGTAACTTCGTGATTACCGGTGTTTTTTTGTATTTTAACATCATGTTGAATAAAATATTACTGCTTGCGGCGCTGACCGGTACTGCTCCGGCACGGGCACAATCTTCCTGTGATGTACTTATCCGGAACGGAAAGATCATCAACGGCACCGGCAACAACTGGTTTTACGGAGACATTGCGGTAGATAAAGGAAAGATCCGGGCCATCGGCAAGAACCTGCCCTACACCGGCGCCACGGAGATATCCGCTTCCGGTCTGGTTGTAGCGCCGGGTTTTATCGACGTACATACCCATATAGAAGGCGATGAGGACAAAGATCCGCTGGCGCACAGTTTTATATATGATGGTGTGACCACTGTAGTAGCGGGCAACTGCGGCTCCTCCAACCTCAATATCGGCCGGTATTTCCACTGGCTGGATTCCTTGAAACTTTCCATTAATGTGGCCACACTTATCGGTCATAACGATGTACGAAGAGCCGTTATGGGACGTGCCAACCGGCCCCCCGCGCCCGGCGAACAGGCACAAATGGAAGCGTTGGTGGAACGCGCCATGAAAGAAGGTGCGGTTGGTTTGTCTACCGGCCTTATCTACATTCCGGGTACCTATTCAAAATCCGACGAGATCATCGCGCTGGCAAAAGTGGCTGCGAAGTACAATGGGGTTTATGCCACGCATATGCGGAGTGAAGGGAACAATGTGGCAGAGGCCATCAGGGAAACATTGCAGATCGGCCGCGAGGCCCATATACCGGTAGAGATCTCCCATTTTAAACTCAGCGGGCAGCAGAACTGGGGCCGGAGCAAAGAGACCGTTGCCCTGGTAGAGCAGGCACGCAAAGAAGGCATTGACGTGACCATCGATCAGTACCCTTATACCGCCAGCAGTACCTCCATCAGCACCCTGCTCCCCAGCGAGGTGCTGGCCGACGGCCAGGACAGTATCCGTGCGCGGCTGCAACGACCGGACGTGGTGAAATATGTAGTCAATGATATGCTGAAAAGTCTGAAGCAACGGAAACTGAAGCACTTCAGCTATGCAGTAGTGGCTTATTATAAACCGGATACCAGCTATAACGGGAAAAGTATCGAGGAGATCAATTTGATGAAGGGCCGCCGGCATAAAGCCCGGGAGGAAGCGCTTACGGTTATCGACATCATGATGAACGGCGGGGCCAGTGCTGTTTTTCACGGCATGAGCGAAGAAGATGTAAAATACATTATGAAATATCCGTACAACACGTTTGCAAGTGATGCTTCCATCCGCATTATGAACGAGGGCATGCCGCATCCCCGCGGCTATGGTACCAATGCAAGGGTGCTGGCCAAATATGTGCGTAATGAAAAAGTGCTTTCACTTGAAGAGGCCATCCGGCGGATGACATCACTGCCGGCACAAAAATTCAACCTCTCCGGCCGTGGTCTGCTTAAAGAAGGAATGGCTGCGGATATTGTCATTTTTGATCCGGAAAAGGTACAGGACCTTGCTACGTTTGAAAAGCCGCATGCTTATTCCAAAGGTTTTGAATATGTGCTGGTGAATGGGCAGGTGACAGTAAGCAAGGAGCTGCATACAGGTATAAGGGCAGGAAAGGCGCTGCGGAATGCACCAGAATTTTAAGCAACAAAAAATTGGCAGACCCAAAGGACGGTTTATTGCGCTTTGTCATCCTGAGTAAACAATTTGTGTTTCAAAATCAATGAGGTGATGCTGCTTTTTTTGCGGATCACCCTGACCCGATCGACATCGCATAGGCTTCAAGATAAGAAGACTTTATCCGGCTGAAACACCCTCAGATCTGGTACCTCCCTTACAATTTGTCGAATAAAAACAGGCGCAACGCGCCACTCATCTTTATAACCAGTGTGCCTGATGCCCCTCCCAGCCGCAGCGCGGCGATAACCTGCTGCACGGCGCCTGTACAGCTTCACGCTATGTCCGGTGCGCTGCACCTTAATTGACTGCTATTGCCACTCACTTTAACGGTTAGCGCTGTGTCTCAGCTTTTAATAGTAAAAATTAACCTGAGCATATGCCATCGCCGACATTTTGTTGCAAACGACTGTTGAGATAGTCCCGTTCCTGTTAAGCTCTTTCAGGCCTCTTTATTGGTTAAAAATTATTTCAACTTTAGCCGGAAGACGATCCCGGTGTCGTTGTGCATCGCTATCCATTTCAAAAAACACGTCCACACAACAGGATGTATCGGGACGGCATTACCAAAATATAATTGATACTGGCGGCCGCCGGCAGGGTCCAGACTATTTTATAAATTCAATTTCATAATCCTCCAGCCATTTGGAGCCTTCAAATCCCCAGGCATCCTTCGTTGGAAGTCTTAACCAGTAAAATACAGTAGCTGCAACGCCGGAATTGGCAAGCTGCATCGACCGCTTGTTGGGATCATTTAAAGGCGGAAAGCTGCAAGGCAGTTGCGCAACATTTGCCCAGCTAAAAGCATTCTTCAATATAAAATCTTTATTCACTGCGCCCGGAGCGTGATTCAGGAAACGGTCTCCGAAACCATCACTACAAGGCCAGTACCCGGTGAGATTGGCATACTTCGGGTGTTTTTTAATATCAGCCAGGCAAATATTATCCGCTACTTCTTTCCCGGAAAGCGCTACATTAAAAATACGGACATCGGCCACATTTAAACCGGTATACCATGCAGCATCATCGGCTCTTGCAAACCCCAGTACCAGCGGGGCTGTGCTTGTGATGGTCCCCCAGCTGGTCATATCCCGCTCATCCTGGAAGATCCCGTCATTATAAAATTTAAACCACTGTTTGCCCGCGCTGTCCTGCCGGAAAACAATAGAAAGCGTATGCCAGTTAACAGCATCTAAGATGGCCGTTGTGCCGCCCTCGACCTTTGTATTACCTGTACTTGCAGACCTCACCACAAAATTGGCGTCATTGGAGCCGGAAGAATAACATACAAATCCTGGATCAGCAGAACCGAGCAAACTTGAACTGCCTTCAAAAGGCCCTTTCTTTGAAATAAATGCGGGCCAGTTACCACTCTTTCTTTCTCCTCTTACTTTCAGCTCAATGGTCATTGGACCGGTGCCCGGGTTATACGCATCGGGATCGCTCATCACTGCCTTTACAGCTGTATTACCATTACCACTTAAAAAAGCCCCCACATAAGCTCCTTCTTTTGTAAGCTCCAGTGGTTTAAAATTTTCATTATAATAGATACTAAAGGCACCGCTTTCGTCCAGGGAACTTCCGCCATAGCCGTTTCCTGTACCTCCGTGCGTGCTGTTGACAATCACCAGCCACTCTTCTTTCTTATTGTATTCAGGGCGGGCTTTCAGTGCGGTCATGATCTCATTGATATATCCGTCAATCTTTGTTGCTGCGCTCTTATAGCCTGCATCATCTGCCGAAAAGCCCCCGGCTTTTCCGGCGATGGCAGGCGAATTAAAGTTCAGCACCATAAATTCCGGGTTGCCGTTCTTTATCCGGCTTAGCGCCGAGTCCTTCACCCCCTGATCGCCTGCGGCAATTACCTGATCCAGCACTTCCGGTACCAGGCGGTTCACCATCGTATTCCAGGGAGAGATAAAGGAGGTTCGCATATTTCCGTTTGGAGACGAAAGGATATAGGAAAAGAAGGACGGATAGTTGGCAGGAGCACCGCCATGAGGATCACCACCCGGAGGCGCTTCATAAATAAACGTACTGTCCTTTACCTTGTGTTTGATATAAGAGATACCGGTCATCAATGTTTTCCAGGAAGCAGCATCGGTAGTTACATCATCAGATATCCCTTCCCAGGTAAATTTGCTGTGTGCCAGCAATCCGTTCAGGGCAGGCAGTGCCATCTTCTTGTATTCTGTGGCCACCGCCCCGTCGATGCCGATCAGCAGAACCCTGCGGCTTGCAACACTGGTGGAGTCAATATCATCCTCGAAATAGGGAGGCGGATCCGCATATTTTTTACACGATAAAAATACCGTTGAAAAAATCGAAATAGTGATCAGCGCGCCGGTTATAAATTTCTTTTTCATTGTATCAATTCAATAATTTATAATTCTTTTACTTTAGCCCGTTTAGTTCACTAAGCGCAGAAAATTCATCTCCTCCATAATTATCCGCCATTGAAGGAATCGTTATCCGGAAATACCGGGCTGATACATAATTGGGGAAGAACAGGTTTTGCAGCCCCTGGATGTTCTGCAGGGTAAACGGACTACTACCCGTTTCGGTCCAGCTGCTACCATCAGAACTCACTTCCACTCTTATATGCTTGACCGGGCGGCTGGTTCCGGATCCGCTCTGCCGCTGTGCTATCTGAATGCCGATGATCGACTGTACGGATTTCATATCGACGGTGATAACATAGGGCGGCTCTGCTGTACCATCGTACCATTGGGAATGCCAGAAGGTAGTCAGGTCTCCGTCTAATAATGTAGCCACTTTTCCGTTGGTGCCGCCTTCTCCGACAGCCTCTTCAGAGTTGGCGGTGATCGTCCAGCCGGTCCTTACCAGCGGTGCATAAAAAAATCCATCCCCGCCGGTACGGCTAATGGGATTATATTCCCATATTTTCTGTCGCATCACGGGGTATTGCGCCATTTTAGCAAGCGAGATATTGCTGATGGTGATCCCCCAGGCTTTAAAGAATTCTTTCCAGTCCTGGCGGGTGTACTCGCAAAGGGTTTCATACACAAAATCCCTTTTCTGCTGATCAGTGGTAGAGATCCGCGCTGCGCGGCGGGCTTTCTTATACAAAGCGGTCATAAAACCCCATCCATCTTCCTGACCCGGGTAACCATAATTTGCGGGCACTTTATCGAAGATCTGCAAAAACGGGGTCAGCCTTTTAAAGGGATCACTGATCAACGGATCCGACCCGTCAAAATTCTTGGTGGTGCTGGTGCTGGCAGCGAAGGCCAGCGCATCGTTGATCTTGGGCAACAGGTCATCCACCGGGAAGGTGTGTTTTGCAGGATAAACGCCCAGACGGCTGGCATTTTTGAAAATAAAAAGGTTGTTGGTGGTCTCCCCCAGGGAGCTCCAGCTCCAGTATTGCCCCTGCTGATGGTTGTGCCCCAGTTCGTGGAAGGTACCCCAACTGGCGGCATTATTTATATATTCCGGATCGGTCCATTCATCAAACCAGCCATAGCCGTATTGTGCCCTGAAGGGATAACCGGATACACCGCCGGCACCCGGCGGCATGGTAATGTCAAGCACTGCCCTCCAGGGAAGCAGCGGAGCCTGGTCCACGGCATCTTCTCCTGAAGTAACGGCTTTAAGACCAATCCACTGGTAATAATCGAAATTGATCGCATCATCCCATTGCTTCATCAGCGCGTCCAGGTTGCTGATATTACGCGTTACGCAAAATTCCCGGGGCACCGTAAAGATGAGGTTATTGCTGCGCAGTTCCAGCCAGGGAACACAGGAGCTCCGGATCGCGGCCTTCCACTCGGCTTCATTGGTTTGTCCCAATATAAAATCCGGCATTTTAACCACGTTGCTGAACGTGATCGGCACCGGGGCATCAAATGATGTATTTGCAATAATATAAACCGGCCCCCCGTAAGGATTGCGCAGGTAATTGCGTCCCGGCGCGAGGCTGTTAGTAGTAAAGATGACGGGATCGCGCTGGGAGTTCTGCACGGCAGAGGCATCATAGGTCCAGGCACCGATCTGGTACGACAGGGAGCCGACACCGGCCGGTACATCTATGATCACCAGTTCGCCGGGAGCCGCATATACCCCCGTGCTGAACTGCGGTTCGGGAATCGTACTCATCCGCAGCTGTTCCTTATCTGCCGGGAAGTACTTCAGGTTCATGTTCACCGTATAATTCATCAGCCTTGTTTCATCGGTACACACCAGTCCGGGGAATACCCTGGCCTTTGCATAACGGCTGACATCGATCTTTTTAATACTGGTATCCACGGTTACCGAAGCACCGTCCTTGCCCGAATCCGGGAAGCCGTCCTTGTAACCAAAATCGTAGTTTCGTTTACAACTGAAGAAAGCAGTCATAATCAAACCAGTCACCAGCAGGTTGTATCTTAATCTCCGGTTCATTTTATTTCTTTTAAATGCGTTCATTATAAATTATCAAATGAGCTCAACCAGATCCGTCCGTCCAGCTGTGGCGCTGTTACACTGTTAATGCCCACCCATCGCAGTATCTGCAACGGAATATCCTTTGTATTGGGGACCCGTTCAAAGTAAGCCTCATCAGGAGCAGGACAGATATTATTGCTCGTTTGGGAAAAGGGCTTCCATTGAATACTTCCGCCGTTATTGGCATTTACCAGTGCATTACGGCCGTTCCCAGTTTCATCAAGTATCGTATTATCAGTTCCGCTGCCGGATGCACCTTCCCAGAAACCAACAAGAGAACTGAAAAAAGGATGACCAACAGGAGGCCGGCCCGGAAGACAGCTGTATTGATAGATCACATCGGCGGGCAATGTTGCTTTCCAGATCCTGACATCTGCTATACTCATATCCATATAGCTGGTTCCACCAAAAATATTATCGTTATATCCGAGCGTAAGCGGCGCCGTGGAGCTGATCCCATCCCCTGCTGATGCAAGTGATAACTGTTGTGTTCCGCTGGCAAGGCCATCTACATATGCATTTATAGTGATATTGGTGCCATTCTTTGATATGGTAAAGGCCAGCGAATGCCAGATCCCGTCATTGATTGCAGTACTCGTGTTAAACTCTGTATTTACCCTCGTACCACTTACAGCACCGTCACTGCGAAACCAAAGCGTTGTATTTGTTCCGTTTCTGAAAATTGACCATCCTGAATTTACACCACTGTAATCTCCGTTATAACGGTATCTCGCCTTGGACAAAAATGGCATCCCTCCTGAGTTAGAATAGTTATAAGTACCGTCTGATCTCGGGTTAAGTTTAATTCGTGCTTCCATGGTGTAAGGCCCCTGACCTGGATCTAAAACCGACTGGTTGGTTTCTCCTGCTTTATTCTGAACAATTACGTTTGTTCCTCCGCCACCGGTGGCAGTATTCGGGTTCCCGTAAAGCCGTACCGCATTCCCTGCATAGGCACCGCTTCCTCTCGTATTCGCCGGTTTTTCCACCAGGCGTGTTGAAAAACGCGGATTATAAAAAAGTACATAGGTATTCCGGCGCGCATCGCCGTAGGCTGTAATATCCGATGGAAGCGTGGTGATCAGTCCTCCATCACTGGAAGCTACGATGATCAGCCAGTTCTCGTGTGAAAAACCGGGCCTGGAAACAACCGCATCCCGCAGCGCTCCGATATAGGTATCCATCTTCAGTATCGCAGACTGGTATTCCGGCACATTGTTATCATATCCGAACTGGTCGCCCGCTTTTTGTATGCCGGTGTATTGTGCTATTACCACATCAGCAGCAGGATTCTTCAGCTCTGCGAGAGCGGCGGTCTGAATGGCCGCATCGTCAGACAGGGTTTGCGCCACAGCGGCACCCGAAAGTAAATGATCCTTTAAGGCCACGGATGAAACAAAGGCTGCTGTGCGGATATCCGGTCGCAGCGCTTTCAGCCGGCTTACAAAAGAAGGGTATTGATCCAGGGCACTGCCGGCAAACGAAGTCCCTTTTACCAGGTGTTTGGTCTGGCTAACCCCGGTGAACATATTGGCCCAGGCATTTTCATTGGTAAAGCTGCTGTCCTTCCGCTCATAATCGCCCAAACCGCTTGTCGTATAAACACCGTTCTCTTCCATACCCCGCAGCACCGGACGTTCTGAGGCCCCGAATGCTTCGCCACGGGCGCCGTCCATGATCACATACAGTACTTTATAACCGGTTTTAACCGTGTCTTTTCCGGTTACATTATTGCCGAGCGTATCCTTAAACGGTTTGTTGCACGAAAATGTAATCACTGCGACGAGTAACATCGCCATGCCGGCAAAAAGACCTGAGGTTTTAAAAAATTTATACATAATAACTCCTGTAGTTTATGATTCACATTAATTCTGGAACCGTAGTTTCACGATATTCCCCACCTGCTTTCCATCGAACCGGGTAAAACTGCCCACCATCATTACAAAGCGGATCGTTGGATCGGTGGCGCTCGGATATTCGGTAAATCCGTTTATATAGCCATTGCAAAAGCCAAGGTTATTATAGCCCACCGCCAGTGTACCATCGGGGTTCAGTACCATAAAGCCGGGCCGTACCACGCCTGCATATTTGTTAAAGGTGCCGGATACCAGTATCTTTCCGTCGTCCAGTTGTCCTGCATAATTGGGAATCCCTTCTTCCACGGTACGGAACTTAAAGCTGTTGTCCACGTTTCCATCCTGATCGATCATTACCACCCCGTTCGCCGGCTGACCATTATAAGTGGTAAAACCTCCGGTCAGCAGGATCTTTCCCGTTTTTTGATTGTAGGTGATGCGATTGATGCTGCCATTGGCCCCACCAGCGGTAAAAGAAGGATCTCTTCTTCCGGTAGCAGTATCAATGCGTATGATCCGACCGGCTCCCTGGTTCTCAAACGTTGTGAAACTGCCCGCCAGCAACAGTTTGCCGTTGGCGGTCTGAACGGCATCATAGATCAGGCCATTGGCATTGGTATATCCCTGTACGGGGCGCATGGCCTTGTTCAGGTTGAACGAAGAATCGATCACTCCATCCTCTTTCATGCGAACCACCTGACTGATCTGCACCCGGTCTATATAAGGTGTTTCCCTGGTGGAGCGCTCAAAAAGAATGCTTGCATGACTGGTAAAATTACCCACAGCAATGATCCCTGAAGCGGTGTTGAATAATTTCAGGACATTGCCTCCCACGCCTCCGTGAAATACAGGCCCGTACTTCTGAGGTTGTTCTCCCTCGCCGGTAATATCAAAAAGTGCCGTGTCCAATGCGCCGTCACTCCTCAGCATGGCCACATTATTGAGCGGTCCCTGTTCGTTCATCGTGGCAAAGGATCCAGCGATATAAAGCGTTCCCCCTTCACCCTCAAATGCCGTATTTACGGAAGCGCCTCCGCCCAGACCCTGAACACCCGTTTTCAGTCTGTTGGCTTCACTCGCAGGTGCTGCACCGTTCTCATCGATCACCGCGATTCCGTTAACCGCTGTTGTGCTGGTTGCTGTAGACTGGTAATCGGCAAAGGATCCATAGATAAACAATCCGCCGTTGGCACGCCTTAAGATACCGGAGATCTCCCCCCGCATTGGTCCGCCGGTTGCTATGGAAGATCCTGTATTAAAAGAAGGATCGATATTCAGTTTACCCCGGATGCTGATCACCGGTCCGAAATAGAACTCACCCCCGATCTCGACGGCACAGGAGCCTGTACTGGCGGTAATAGGGATCTTTACGCTTACTTCTTCGGCCGTAACATTCATCACCTCCGCTTCCACCTGGTTGATATAGAACCGGAACTGGCCTTTCTTCCCCTCAAGCCCGTTCACTTTTACCGTTACAATGGCGCTTTCCGCAACCAGCGCCGGTGTCGGAGAGGCGTCTTCAAATTTCACCAGGGTAGCAGGTGCTTTCGGATAAAGCGCCTCTTCGCTAACCTTATTTTTATTACAGGAAGAAAAGGCCCCGGAAAAAGCAGCAGCTAAAACGAACCCCCAAACCCATTCTTTTTTAAATATCATTTTATTTCCAATTATTGAAGGTGAATAGTTTTATTTGTCGATACCCTGCGACAGCGCGACTTCAAGAAAATTAAACGGATCAAATCCAAAATAGTGTGCGGTATATTGTCCTCCGTCGACACTTTCGATGGTATACTGTAGTACATGTATATATCCGTTGGTCGGGTGAATGTTCACGGTAGCCACAGCAGATGTGATCCAGGTTGCCGGATCCCGTGCCGAAGAGCGTGAGGGGATATAGGAGATCGCCAGCCAGCGGTAGCCGGCATAAGGAACCCCGCCGCCCGTACCATAAACAGCGCCGACATTGATCAGCTGATCATCATAAGAACTGTAGATCTGCCCCGGATACGCTGCAATATTTGCAAAGTCGAGTTGCGGATAATCGGTCAGTGACCTGGCGCCCTTGAAGAGATAACGGCTCAGCATCTGCCGCCACACGGCGGGCTTTATCTGTTCGATGCGCTCAACATGCGGCAACCCGGCCTGGTCCAGGTAGAAATTCGCCATCTTAAAAGTGCTGCGGATCGTAGAGTCCGGAGGTGCAAAGAACGTGATCTGCTCTTTTTCAAAAACATCGTTCATACCCGCGAAGTCGATTACCTTCACGATCGAATCAAAGTACTCCGGCCGCGACTTAAGATATGCAAGCATGGAACCGTTGAACTCGCCTTTATGAACACCGGTATCTTTAAAATAATCTTTTTTACAGGAGGTTCCTGCCATCAGCAACACCAGCAGCGGCAGCATGAACCATTTAAACTTTTTATACATATACTTATGCTTTATTATTGTTCCCAATACATGTTTAAGGTCATTTGCGGATTCTGTACCAGTGCGGCGCGATCGATCGGCCAGGTCCACGCCCCGCGTTTGAACTGTTCTACAGAACAGTGGTAGCTGTATTTGAACCGGGGATCGGTGATCCTTCTGGTACGCACCAGATCAAACCAGTAATGCCCTTCACCAATCAGCTCACGGGCCCGTTCCAGGAACAACTGATCTTTAAAATCGTCGCCGCTCTCACTTATCGGGTCGGCCACGGCCCTTTTCCTTATGATATTATTTACGATCTCTTTGGCGCTTGCTTCATCTCCAAGACCGGAATAAGCTTCCGCCTGCATCAAAAACACATCTGCATACCGGTAGATACACTGGGTGGCATCATTCCGGTTATTAAAATCAATAGAGTTGGGATCCGCCGTTACCAGGAATTTTTTCATCTGGAAGCTCCGGTTGGCTGCATAGGCTGTGGCCGGGTTGAACCAGAGACTCAGCCGCTGATCATTCACTCCTTCGGGATAAAGCGCCCGCATAAAATCAGCGGTATAACTCATATAGGGGATCGATGCTGAAGTAGGCCGGAGCGGATCATATTTTACCTGATCAAAAAAGTCGCTCCATCCGAATGATTCACCATAGTTCCTGTTCTGCGGTACCCCAAAAAGATTTTCCTTGCTGCGGCCCTTGAATATTTCAATATACCGGTTGATCGGCAACAACTCATAGGCCCCACCGTTCTCATTCCGGATCTCGTTGGCCAGGGCAACCACTTCGTTATAATAGGCGGCTGCATTCGGCTGATCAAACCCGGCCAGCCAGAGATTTATCTCCATCATCAGGGCAATAGCACCCCCGCGCATGCCCCTGATCCCCACATAAAAAGGATCGCTGTAGCTCCACGGCATTCCTTTATAAGCGGATTTCATATCCGTTATACAGTTTTTCAGTACCTCTACCATGGGCATCCGCTTCAGGGGATCGGAGAAATACGGTTCTGTATAATAGGCCACATCCCCGAACTGGCGCACCATAAAGAAATACGCCAGGCAACGGATAAATACAGCTTCCCCGGTGTATTGCGCTTTCAGCTGGTCGGTCATATTCGGATCAGGAACACCATTGATACGGTCAACCGCGATATTCGCAGCGGCGATCACCCGGTAATAACGATCCCACTGTGTGAACCGCTTGTGATTAAAGATCTCATTCCAGTTATTACCGCTGTACTGAAAATCCACAAAGCGGCGGATATTATTGGTTGCCAGATCTGCGATATAACCGCGGCCCCAGCCCAGCTCTGTATTCTCCTTTACCATACCGCCTCTCAGCTCACCGGCAAACGGGAGGTAAGGATATTCATTGTCACCAGCTCCGGCCTGCATGTTCAAACGGGTCACTGCCTCACGGAACAGCTCATAATTACCGTTGGTGAATTTTTCCACGTCCTGTACCGTCTGCCAGAAATTATTTCCGGAAAGATCACTGGGCGGATCCACATTCAAAAACTTTTTACAGCCGGTAACTCCTGCTACCGAAGCGGCTAACAACAGGCTATATATAATTTTTTTCATAATCATCGATTAATGTTTTTTGGTTAAAACTGAACGCTTAAACCGAGGGAATACGTACGGGCATTGGGATATCCTTTTGATTTATCACGCCCGAAGCTGGTAACCAATTCAGGATCAGGCCCCGAATACCTGGAAAAAGTATACACGTTTGCAGCAGTAAGATTTAACCGCGCACTGGTCATACGGAACCGGGTCAAAAACTCCGGGGCAAAGTTGTACGACAAAGTGATCTGACTTATCTTCCAGTAGGATCCGTCTTCAAGGAAAAGCGACTGATTGGTACGGAAAGGTTGCAGTGTTCCTGCCCGTCTGAAATCATACGGATTGGGATAAACAGCGCCTACGGTTCCGCTGGTCTTGTCGCCCGGATTGGCCTTCCAGTAATTGTAGTTTTCAATGGGAGGCACCGCACCACCGGTGAAAATATTAGTGGTATAACTGCCCAGTTCTGCAGCTGCTGCTTCATTAAGCAGATCCCTTGCCAATGTATAGTTCACCTGTGTTACCAGCATGAAGTTCTTATACTGTACCGTGGAATAGATACCGCCCGTGGCTTTGGGAAAAGGATTTCCGAGCGGCAGCAAATCACGGTCATCGATCACATAGTCGCCGTTTACATCTACCCAGCGGGGATCACCCCCCTGCATATAAAAGCCCTGGTTTCCCAATTGCATGCGTTTGCCGGTTGCCGGGTTCACCGGTACATCCGCTGTGCTGGCGTAAACACCGTTGTTATATAATATCAATGGCGTCAGCTCTCTTCCCAGCCGGTATACAACAGGTATGTTGGTTCCACCATCATTAACCGGAAACACAAACTCTCTTAATCCGCCGGGCAGCCGTGTTACAACCCGTCTATTGAGCGCCCCGTTGGCACTTATTGTCCACTGTACCGGCCTATCACTCTTAAATACACGAAGGGTAAGCGTCAGCTCATGTCCGAACTTGGCCAGACTGGTTTCGTTGGTCATCTTCTTAACGAAACCGCTGGTGTTGGGCAGGTTGATCTCCCGGCCTTCATTATCTGCCGTTTCATAATAGGTATCATAGTTTACCTCCAGCCGGTTGTCTTCAAACAGTCCCAGCTCCACCCCAAAGTTTGTTTTTGTAGTGGTGAGCGGCAGGAAGGCTATGTTCGGTACCCGGTTCAGATCGATGAATACGGTGGGATTGTTATTATACTGCTGACCGATGATATATTTACCGTACACATCAAAAATATCTCCCGTAGGTGCAATGGTGCGTCCCCAGCTCCCCCTGACTGCACCATAGTTCAGCCAGTCGAGGCCCGACAGGAATTTTTCTTTCTGAAAGTTCCAGCGCGCACTCACAGACGGATTCTTCAGGTATCCCGCCGAAGGTCCGTTGGCCGATGTGGCATCCAGGCGGTAGTTAAGGTCGATTACATAACGTTTGTCATAGTTGAACGACAGGTATCCCAGGTTACCCACGATCCGTTTATCGCTCAGGTTGTCCAGGATCCCTCCTTTCGACAACCTCGGATTATATCCGAAGGATCCTTCGATCTGATCATTGGGAAATCCTACAAGAATATTTCTTGAAGCCCGGAATCCTTCTGAGCTGATCTCATTTACAGCACCTCCGGAAAGCTGGAACATATCCCCGATCATTTTTACAAAATCGAGCGAAACCCGGTTGTTGATCACATACCGCCGGTCGGAGTAGGTGATGCCTTCAGAGGAATTGCTATTCAGATAAGAAGGCGTATACATGTCTTCCGTACTGGAATTAAAATTATAGCTGAAGTTGTTGCGCAATGTAAGGCCCTTTATAAATTCCCATTGCAGATTCAGGGCTCCCAGGATGTTTGCTGATTTATTATTACTCCGGATCGCATCAAGATTAAATACTTCTCCCGTACCGGAATAGATCGATGCCGGCATCAGTGTGGAGCTCCGGATCGCATTGTAGAGTTTATCCTGGTCCAGTGTGCTGGAACTCCCCGCCTGTTTCTGCCCCAATGTTCCCTGAAGAGATACTTCTGCCAGGAAGTTTTCAACCGGCCAGTAGCGGGCATTCATGCTTAATGAATACCTTTTGAAACCGGTGTTGCGGATAATACCTGCCTCCTGGTAATAGTTTACGTTGGTTTTATAGTTGAATGTCTTATCACCCCCTCTTACCTGTATGGTATGATCCTGGTTGAGCGTGGTACGGAAGAAATATTTCTGCCAGTCTGTAGCATTATTGAAAAAAGGGTTCAGGCTATCCGACAGTGCCGGGTACCGGTTGATCAGCGCTAAGGCTGATGCCGCCGAAGAGTCATAATCCAGTATTGCCTGTATCCGGCTGAGCCGTTCCTCTTTACCACCGAGGATCGGGCGCAGTTTCGGAGGAGTCTTTGCAAAGAACTGGGCTGAGTACGATACGATGGGCACTTTGGACAGACCACGTTTTGTGGTGATAACAATTACGCCATATGCGGCACGGGAACCATACTGTGCGGTAGCTGCCGCATCCCGGAGCACATCCACCTTTTCGATATCCTGCGGCGGTATCAATGCAATCGGACTGATACCGGGGCCGGCACTCTGGAACCCGTATTCATAACCACTGTTTACATCAATAGGCGTACCATCCACTACAAATAAAGGGGAAGTGGGTCTTAAATAGCCGTCGGCAGTCATGCTCAAACTGGATGACCCGCGCAGGTTGATCGTTCCCATGCCGCCGGGAGAACCGTTGTTGTTCTGCACATCCAGCCCCGCAACCTTACCCTGCAGCAATTCCACCACGTTGGATACCGGTACATCCTGTAACACCTTTCCGCTGATAGTGGCACTGGAGCCCGTTGCCGCATCCCGGTTTTTTGTACGGTATCCTTCCACCCTTATCTCCTGAAGCGAACCCGCACCCGATTGTTCCAGTTCGATATCCAGTACATCGCTGGTATCGGCTGCAGTTACCTTGTATTCCCGGACATTGTATCCGGCATGACTGAACAGCAAGCTGGAACCCAGGCTTACCGTAATGGTAAAACCGCCATTCTCATCTGTTTGGGCAACAGGCACCGGCGGCTTACCCGCAGAGATCGTAACACCAGGTTTTCCTGTTCCCAGATCTTTATCGGTAACCCGCCCTTTCAGGGTGACCTTCGTCTGCCCATATGCGGCGTTCCAAAACCCAGTTATGAACAATATTCCGATTACCGAAAAAAATAACCTCATTTCAATCGATTTTGATTTTAATAATTTCATGACCGCCAGCTGTTACAGATCATCCGTTGTTTTAGGTACATCTTTTTTGAATGCAAAAACAATCTCCCAGTCACCGGGATCATATATAGCGAAATTGAGTCCGAAGGATGCATTGATCCGGGCGCCACCAAACCCGATGCGCGACCAGGTAAAAGCAGCCTTTGCAGTTATACCGTCGGATGTAGTATATTTTGTGGGAATGTTCACCAGCGGAATCGGATACGCCACGTCATACTGCACATAGGTATCGGTCTTCTTCATGTTGAAGCCATGCACCAGGTGTTCCCAATCGGTAGTATTAAAGATGGCCGGATCCATCGGCTGGTATAAGGTATCCAAGAAACGGAAGGTAAGCGTGTTCCTGGTAGACGGATTTGCTTTGCGGATATAAACATCCACATCATCAAAACCCAGGTTGCGGTTACTGTTTTTAGCTCCGGTTACATTTTCGATAAATGAAATCCCGAAATTTTCCCGTACGGGTTGCCCGGTCAGATTATTGAGATTGGTGGGCAATGTGGGGATCTCCTTCATGGGCATCAGCTTCAGGTTCCTGAAAAAACGCCGGCCACCGGAGTTGGACAATTCCACATCAAACAGGTACCCGGAATCCGGCTGGGAAAAAACAAAATCTGATTTGCCGGCACCCCAGAAAGTGATATCTCCTGTATGAGGGCTCATTTCCAGAATGGAATGATATTCCTCTTTGCGTTTGGCTTCTATTTCTGCTATCGATTTCTCCTCGCCCGTATAGGCGGCCTTCCACGCCTTTACCGGGAACGCATCCGTAAGCTCCGGCGCCGGTTCTCCCGTTCTTCTGCGTACGTTTATGATTTTAAAGTCCGCGGGATAGGTGGTACTTCCCTGATAAAAGTTATCCGTAAAATAGGTCGTTCTGCCCAGTATGGGTTCGTAGGTATCCAGTGTAAACCCGGAATCACCTCCGATGGTATTCCTTTCTTTCGGAACCAGTTTTGTACAAGCAGATAGTGCTACCATAAAACACAGTAACATATAAGCGGTATTCCTGCTGATGATGCAATACATATCTTTTCTGTTATTGTTGCGCATTCAATAATATTTTTAATCTCTGTTTAATGCCTGTATCAGATCTGTTCCGAATCCGAAATTGTGCCCGGGATCCAGTACATGCAGGATGGCATTGCTGGTTTTTATGTCCACCGTGTTGGTGTATACCCTTACCCAGTTTACGGCAAATACGGATTTCCGCATATCACTGAATAAGATGGCAGACGGTCCGCCACCCAGGAAGCCGGATGCATTGGTGGCACGAAGCTGCAGTTGCATTTTATATTCGTACTTCATGGAAGGGAATTCCAGTCCGTCTGCGCGGTCGTACAGTTGCTGTGTGGTAATATGACCGGGAATGATATAGCGGCAAAAGAAGCTGTCCAGGACCGCCTCATCCATGGTACTGAATGAGACCGCAGGAAGTGCCGGAACGGAATCCCTTCTTGCATCATTGATATTCTTCAATGCGATCGTATAAGAGCGGTTGCTGGTGGCAAAGACGGTATAGCTGCCGCTACGCAGGGAGTCTGCAACACCGGGAAGCCGGTTAATTACCAGCAGCATAGAATCATATACGCCGGGCTGCGACTGCAGGTACTCGATGGCATTGCCGTTAAAGGAACCGGCCGTATTGTTGTACTTCACATAGGTCTGATCCGCTTTCGAACAACCGGCGGTCACTATCAAGGCGGCCAGTATCCAAACACCAAGAGGGCGGGCGCATGTGCTGATAAACTGAGAATAGATGTTCATTGTAATATCGTTATTCGGATGATGAATCTTGATTTGTTATTGCTTCCAGTACGGGTTCTGAACAATATTGGGGTTGGCATTCAGCACCTCCTGGGAAACGGGCCAGTAAATTCCCCCGCGATCGATCAGATCATTGAAGGCAGGATCATTCCGTTTGATCTTGTTATAACGCACCAGGTCGTACCAACGCCAGCCTTCTCCCAGTAATTCTCTTCTTCTTTCTGCAAAAACCTCGCTGAGTACATCGGTGGCAGGGCCGTATGTTATCACATCGATGTTCCGGTTGGCGCGGAGTGTGTTCACCTTCTGCAATGCTTCCTCGTTCCGGCCCAGCACGGCCAGTGCTTCTGCATTCAGCAGCGTGATCTCCTCCAGCCGGGTAAATACGATAGAAGAATTATACACTGCGAACTGACCGGATCCGCTGCCTCCCGCTACCACTCTTATTTTTTTGAACACAGGAATAGCAGAGGAGTAATTCTCGAAATACGCTTCCGTCGGCAATCCGTTGTCCGGGTTAAATCCGAACCGCGCGTCATTGCCGTTGGCACGGGGAAACAATATCGCGATGCTGTCCTTGGGTATATAGATATCGGGCAGTTGCTTCGACATCGGGAATTTGGTCGTATTGGCCAGTGTCAGCTGCTCGATATGCCCGGAAGTACTGGATTCTCCGCGCTCATAGATAAAATTGAACCCGATCATCTGGTTCCAGCTCACTTCAGAGGTATTAAAAAGAAATAACTCTCCGGTAAGCTGGTCGGTGGTCACCGTTGTCAGCCGGGCCTTGCTGGCATTGTCCAGTACAAACTGGGAGTAAACAGCTACATCCACATAGCTGCCCTGCAATGCTGCGATATGGGCCAAGATGGCGTACGCAGAAAGCTTGCCCAGCAAGGTGTTTTTCCAGTCGGCTGAAGAGTTACCATAATAGAGCGGAGGGAACACCAGGTCCGGATCGGTTATGGAATACTGGTAAGGCAGCCGCTGGGAGGCTTCCAGCAATTCATTCTTTGCAAAGCTTAACACGGTATTCTTATCCGTACGCGGCAACGCTTTAAAATCACCTTCACCGGTAGATGTGATAAGCGGAACATCCCCCCAGTTCCTTACCAGCATATAGTAGGCAAATGCACGGAGCGAGCGGGCCTGGGCCACATCCAGTTTGTAGTACGATTCGGTATAACGGGTATCCTCCAGGCATCCCTTTACACGGTCTATGAATATATTGGCCGCATTAATGACAGCATAGAATCTGCGCCAGTCGCTTACACTGCTGATCAACGGGAAAGAGGCATTCAGGTTGCCATTGACCACGGCCCTCAGATCGGGCCGGCTCACAGCCTGAAAATCGCCGTCCCGCAATTCTCCCAGCACCCAATAGCTGTTATTGTCTGCCAGCGCGGCCCGGAACAGGCCGTAGATGCCGATCAGCCCCGCCCGCGCATCTTCATACCGGGTCCAGTGGTTTTCCTCAGAGGCCTGCCGGGTGGAAGGCACATCTACCTGTTTGTTACAGGCACTCATCAGCACAGCCACAAAAACAGCTACAATAAAAGGCACCTGTATATAAAAAATCCGTTTCATAAATTATCTTTTGATACTGAGATTTTGAACATTCATTATTAGAAATCAAGCTTCAAACCAACGATCAGCGACCGGGGAAGCGGTAACCCGTACCCATTGTAGATCCCGTTATAATTCGCCAGTTCGGGGTCGTCGCCTTTAAACGGAGACAGTGTTAAAAGATTGGTCCCTGTCAGGTAAATAAGACATCTGTCAAATGTTGTCCTGGTTCCTCCCTTGCTCAGGTCATATCCAATAGAAACCGATCGGAGTTTCAGATAAGAAGCGTTGTCAAGGAACAGGTCCTGGTCCATTCTGTAAGGCACTACACTGCTCCAGGGATTGTATACCGGATAGCCGGTCAGGTCCTGTTTTTCTTCCCAGAATGTGATCTCCTTAACCGAGTTGATATTGTTGTTGGCTTCTGTATTAATGAAATCCAGTCTTGAAGAAGCATACTGGTTCAGCACCTTCCTGCCCAGGGCGAAATAGCATTGGAAATCCAGCGAAAAATTATGATAGGTGAAATTGCTTCCGAAACCGCCGCTGATTTTCGGCAGGTAATTACCCTGTATCGTTTTATCATCATCATTGATCACATAGTCCCCGTTAATATCCCGCCAGCGCGGATCACCGGCTTTCAGCGCAACACCTTTGTAGGTGACGGGCTGATTTGTTGAAGGGTTTACCGGCACTTCAGCATCCGTATTATAAATGCCGTCATTGGTGAGCAACCAGAATCCGTCAACCGGTTTTCCGATTTCAAGCTTGGTGGCACCTATTGTAACGGTGCGTAGTCCATCGGGTAAGGCAGCCAGTTTATTCTTATTGTAATTCAGGTTGCCGGTGAACCGCCAGCTGAACTGATGCTTCGCTGCAGGGAACAGGTCCGCTGTTACCGAAAGGTCCACGCCTGTGTTGTTTACCGCAAGACCGCTTTTATAGGCGCCGGTATAGCCCCATTCCAATGCTACAGGAACCGGCAGCAGCATGTCTTTATCTGATTTTTTATACACATCCAGCCCTACCTGTACACGGTCTTCGATCAGGCCCAGCCGTATACCTGCGTTCAGCTGATTGGTATACGCCCATGGTATGCCGTACCCTACCCATCCGGAGGTATAGGGTCTTGACAATCCGCCCAGACCGGCATAGGATCCAAAAGTGGGTTCATTGGTAAATCCCATATCCACACGGTAGGCCGGTCCTGCATTAAAGCGGTCATCGCTCAGCAGTTTTCCCATATGCCCCCAGGAAGCCGTTACCAGGAAGGAGCTCAGCTGCTGCGCATCTGCCAGCAACGATTTTTTGAGATTCCACTCGGCACCGGCCGAATAGTTGGTGAACCACCGGTTGTCCGGCTGCATATTGGAAGAACCTTCACGGCTCACAACCGCATTTAATTTCAGTACCTCGTTATAAGTGTACACAGCATTCCCGAAAAAGGATACCAGTTTGGAGCTCATCTTTCCGGGGAAATAATTTACAAGTATCCCGCGGGGAATCAGGTAATCCGCTTTATTCGGATCACCGGTTACTACGTTGATCTTGGTAAAATCATTGGGAGTATTGTTGGCATAGGCATAATCATATTTATACACATCGGATACAAAATTCTGTCCTCCTTTTAATGTAAGGGTCCCGGAGCTGCCCACATTAAAATCGTATGCTACGCTATTGGTAATTACCAGGCGTTGGTTGTATCCGAAATAGTTGGATACAAAGTTGTTTCCTTCCAGCAGGGTAGTAGGCCAGAAAACATCACGGATGCCTTCATTGTAATCAAATCCGAGTCTTCCGGCATAAGTAAACTTTTCAAAAGGCTTGGCCGCAATAGCAATGTATCCCCTTACCAGGTTGTTGGTATTCTTATCAAACGCATTATCGAACTGCGAGAGATACGATCCATACAATGAACTGTTGGGCGTAAGCGGATTGGTGAGATCCGGAATATAGCGTTGTTCCGCAAGGCGGTCCCGGATGTTGCGGTTGCGGTCCCGCTCCTGCCGGGTATACCCGAGCATACTGGAAACCATCAGCCATTTAATGGGCGCCACATTGATAAAGAAAGAACCATTATAACGCGTAAAAGAGGTTTTATCCGCCGGGTTGGCATTCTTTGTAAGCCCGCCCATAAAACGGAAATTCGCCCGGTCGGATCCGCCGCTGAGACTGGCATCCACGTTATAAAGCGGTACATTGTCATAATACAGGTTGGTCCAGTCTGCGGGGCCGTAATAATCCCTATTCGTGGAATCACGCAGGTACGGCGGATAATTTAACCGGTCCTCCACAGTACCATACCGGTTGTAAAATGTCTGGCGGAACTGATTTTCACGTACGGCATTGGTCGCAAAAACATCGGGTTTTGCCGCATAACCAAAATAGCTGTTGATGTTGATCTTTCTTTCTCCCGACCGTGCATTTTTTGTGATCACCCAGATAGCGCCATTTGCAGCCATTGAACCCAGGGATGCCAGTGTTACCGGATCTTTGATCACTTCAATGGACTCAATATCATCCGGGTTCAGACTGGCCAGCAGATTGGTGGCCGGCCCTTCACGGTTGAAATCATATTTCTGTATTTCATAAATGAACGGGTTGTCCTGGATAACCGGTATTCCGTTTACGAATACAACAGGCTGCTGGTCGAACAACTCTCTTTTGCTCAGCAGCGGAGATGAGATACCGCGGACAAAGATGTTCTGTTCCGTTCCCGGTTCCCCGCTTGATTCCTGTACATAAACACCTGCGGCATTTCCTTTCAGCATCTGCTGCACCGATATATAAGGCTGCCGCTCCAGGTATTTCAGCGGAACTTTATTGATGGAATGCCCGTTGAATGAGGGCGCCACCTGCAGCGGCTCCAGGCCAGTGGTCGGTATTACCGGTAATGTATCCGGAACATCTGTAACCAGGGAGTCCTGTGCTGCAGCATGAAGGTTAAGGACAATAAACACCCCCAAGAAACTCCAGCTTCTTAAATACTTCAAACAATTGTTCACAGCCATTGAAAAAATTAGTTGGTTTCTAAATACTTTTTCCTACAAACGATCAGGCAAAAAACTCCCCTGTCAAAACATTTTCATGTTTTGAAAAACAAGCTATACTTCTTACTAAAAAAAACCGGCGTACTGCTGTCCTTTGGTTCGTTCTCATCGCAACATACTCCCGTCTCCGGAACAGTCAATCATTAGTAAAATCAATCTCTCTAGCTTAACTGTTATTGTTTTATTAAATTCCAATAACCAGGGCTAAGATATAGGGACAAATTGTATAATCAAAGCAAAAATGATGTGCAATCGTTTGTGCAATTAAAAATTTAATGTGCCGCTTTTTTATGCAAACGTTTGCGCTTGCACTTTTTCCGGATAAACAGTTCTTCCCGCAGCAGCCAGTACCATTAGCAGCGCTGTTTTAGTGCGCTGTACGAGCCGTTTTTTATCCGCCGGTCATTGCATGAATTGCTTAATCGATTAATAAAGGGAGAAATCGTGCCCTCAAAAAATGAAGCGGTAACTGCAGACTACTTCTTGATGGGCTCTTTGAGCATTTTGCTGAGGAACTCCGGTGTAATGCCGATATAGGAAGCTACATATTTCTGGGGAAGACAGGTGATGAGAGAAGGATATTGCCGGCAGAAATTCGTGTACCGTTCCTTTGCTGTCAGACTGAGCGAATCGATCAGGCGGTGCTGGTGGGTGGCGATGGAACGTTCGGAAAGAATCCGGAAGAAACGGTCGAACGATGCGATCTCTTTATACAGCCGGTCGAGATCGGATTTACTGATTACGATAATTTCACTTTCATCAACGGCATCAATGTTCAGGGACGCGGGTGTTTGTTCCAGCATACTCCGCATATCACTGATCCACCAGCCCGGCGGTGCAAACTGAAGAATGTGCTCAAAACCATTTTCATCCACAGAATAGCTTCTCAGGCATCCGTCAATCACAAACACGAGCTGCCGCTGCACCTCGCCCTCCTGTAAAAAGAACTGCTTTTTTTTGATCCGCTTTACCTGGCAGGTTTCTGCCAGCTTTTCCTCATCCGCCGGGGTCAGCGTAACGTGCTTCTTAATATTCTCCAACAGGAACTCTGTAGCCATGATCGTATATTTTTATTTACCCGGTAGTAAGGGTTTAAAGTAATTGTATTGCTGCTAATATAAGCAGGTGTTTCTGCTGACTGAAACCGGTAACGATACTGTATCATCTTTTATCAGCGCTTCACCCGAAACTTTTCAATATCCACTTCTCATGTTTCACTGTTCACTCAATAATTCATCAATTCCTCAATGCACTGGTCCAGCCGCTTCTTTGCCAGGAAGTTCTGCTCCAGTTCTTTGTTGAACGGAACCGGTGTGTCCAGGGAAGCGCACCGCAGCACGGGCGCATCCAGCATATTGAAACAATGCTCCCCGATCCATGCGGCTATTTCTGCTCCCGTTCCCGCAGTAAGTGTGTCCTCATGTAATACCAGTACTTTTCCGGTGCGTTTCACCGATGCCCGGATCGCGTCATAATCCAGCGGCAACAGGCTGCGCAGGTCCAGTATCTCCAGGGAAATTTCCGGGTGCGCCGCGGCATATTCCTCCGCCCAAACCACGCCCATACCATAGGTAATAATCGTAATATCTTCTCCTTTACACACGGTTCTTGCCTTACCAATTTCAACCGTGTACATTCCATCGGGCACCGGTCCGCTGCTGCTCCGGTACAATGCCTTGTGCTCAAAAAACAGGACAGGGTTCGGGTCATTGATGGCCGCGATCAGCAGCCCTTTTGCATCAGCGGGTGTAGCGGGATAAACGACCTTTAAGCCGGGTGTATGCATAAACCAGGCCTCATTGCTCTGGCTGTGGAATGGCCCCGCCCCCACACCACCGCCGGTGGGCATGCGTATCACCACATCGGCAGATTGTCCCCAGCGGTAATGGATCTTTGCCAGGTTATTAACGATCTGGTTAAACCCTACGGATACAAAGTCTGCAAACTGCATCTCCACCACCGCCTTCTTTCCTTCCAGGCTCAGGCCCAGTGCAGCCCCCACCACGGCGCTTTCGCAGATGGGCGTATTCCGGATGCGGTCCTTCCCAAAAACGGCCAACAGTCCTTCGGTTACCTTGAAGGCACCTCCGTATTCTGCAATGTCCTGCCCCATCAGTACCAGGTTTTCATTTTTCTCCAGGCACTGATGCAGGCCGTCCCGCACCGCTTCCACAAACCGCTTTTCCGTTACGGGCATACCGGCAGTTACCGGTATAGCCGCTGCCGCCGGTTCAGCATAAACCGACCGCAACTCTTCGGCCGTATCAATTACCAGCAGGCTGCCCTTATCAGCGGCCTCCAGTTCTTGCTCTACCTGTTGTTTTAACAGCTGCCGGGTTTCATTTATTTCCTCTTCTGTAATAAGCTGTTCGCTTAAAAGAAATTCTTCATATTGTTTTACCGGGTCTTTCTGTGCCCACAGCGCAAACAATTCTTCCGGAACATATTTGGTACCGCTTGCTTCCTCATGTCCCCGCATGCGGAAGGTCATACATTCCACCAGGTAGGGTTTTTTATAACGCAGGCAATATTCCCTTACACCTTTTATGGTATCATAAACCGTAAGAAGGTCATTCCCATCAATGGTAACACCTTCCATGCCGTATCCCCGGGCTTTATCGGCCAGCGATATACAGCGGAACTGCTCCTGTACAGGCGTGCTCAATGCATACCCGTTGTTCTCCACCAAAAAAATCACCGGCAGATCCCAGACAGCAGCTATATTCAGCGCTTCATGAAAATCCCCTTCACTGGTTCCGCCCTCACCGCTAAAGGCCAACGCAACCCGGGGTACATCATCCAGCCGGTAGGCCAGGGCCACTCCATCCGCAACCGCCAGCTGTGGCCCCAGGTGAGAGATCATTCCGCAGATATGATGTGCCGTACTTCCAAAATGAAAACTCCGTTCCCGCCCTTTTGAATACCCTTCCTGCATCCCCTGCCATTGCATAAACAATTGGCTTAACGGCATATTGCGGGCGGTAAATACACCCAGGTTCCGGTGCAGAGGCATGATCCATTCATCGGGCTGCATGGCCCGTGTAGCCCCCACTGCTATTGCTTCCTGCCCGATGCCACTGAACCATTTGCTGATCTTTCCCTGACGCAGGAACACCAGCATTTTTTCCTCGATCAATCGTGGATAGAGCAATTGCCGGTACAGTTCTGTTAACTGGCCGGCATCCAGACCCTTTCTGTCCGTTGTCATACTACAAACCTAATGAATCGCCGCATGTTTTGGTTTGAAAGTTCAAGGTTTTTCCATTCCCGTCCGTCTCTTTTGACTGAAATTAAAACACCAGATACTCGTATAAAACCCTATTTTTACCCTGACAATGATAAAAAACACTATTGCTGTCTGATCCAGCTTGATTGAAACAGTTTTAAACAGATTGCATGAAGAGAACGATCCTCCTTTTATTTTTTCTGAGCGCCGCCGCTCTGGTCTTTTGCCAGGATGTTACTACTCCACAATCACCTTATGATACCAGCTTTTATAAACGGTATAATCACCGGCTGACACTGGGACCGCTGCTGATCAAGAAGAACAGTGTCTATTCCACACATGCAAAAGACGGGGAGTTCCCGCTGAAATATTCAACCAACAGCCCTACCCGGCTCGGTATGACCATCGGGTACGACTGGCTGTCGGTAAGCGGTTCCGTGGGACTGGGTACCCTGGATCCGGATTATAAAAAAGAAAAAGGCAAAACCCGTTCTGCCAACTTCCAGATGTCTGTAAACGGTCGTTCCCTCCTCGGCGATCTTCATTTTCAGGTGAATAAAGGATTTTATTTACGCGGGCAGCAGGACCCTTCTTTTGCAGCAGGCGATTATTATGTACGCCCGGACATTAAAACGCAGATTTTTGGTGCCACGTTCCGGAAGATCCTGAACGGAGACCGGTTCTCCATAAAAGCTCCCTTTGTATACGACAGCTGGCAGCAGCGGTCTGCCGGATCCTTCCTGATCGGCGGGGAATTTATTTACGGGAATGCACAGGGCGACAGCGCATTTGTACCGGCCAACCTGTCAACCCATTTCCCGAACGCAACAGTGCGTTATATGCGTTACATCATGTTCGGACCCACCGCCGGCTATGCCCATACATTTGTGGTTAAAAAGCATCTCTTTTTTACCGGCGTGGTTTCTGTTAACGGGGACGCCGCCCAGACCTTTGAAAAAACGACCACCGGAGAAGAGCGGACACGGTGGTATTTCAGTCCGAACCTCAGCCTGAGGGGCGCCGCTGGATACAATACGGAAAAGTGGGAGCTCACCGCTTCCATTATCTCCAACCGCTTCTTTATCGGCTCTAATGAAAAAGACGCGAATTATCAGAACTATTCCGACCAGTTCCGCTTAGTGTATGTGCGCCGCATCAATGCCGGGAAAACCATTCCTGCAATCATCAACTGGGGCCGCCGTGCGATCAACAATCTGGGATTCGGATGGGTGCTGGATTAGTGGTTAGATTACAAAATTGAGATATAAGATGTGGGCGTCCTGATCGTATTATCCCATCAGCTGCATTTCGCTTCTCCATTCTCATTTCTTAAAACAGTCCGCCCCGTGTCAATAGCGCCATGATCCGGCTACACAACTGTCAGCTCATAAAAAGCATCCGGGTGCAGGTATTTACCCGCCATTTCCTGAAGGTCACGGGCTGTTATGGCTTTTATATTCTGAATGGATCGCTCGAAAAAATCATTGCTCAGGTCATTCAGAATAATATTCTTCCAACGGGCTATGATATGGAACGGGCCGTCAAGATCTCCCAGGATCGATCCCATCATAAAGTTCTTCACCAGCAGCAGTTCCTCCGCATCCACGGGTTCTTCTCTTAAAAGCGCCATTTCCCGGTACACTTCTTCTATTGCCGCGGCACTTACTTCACGACCGGCTTCTGTGGAGATCATCCAGCCATTATCATAGCGGTTGTTCAGCAGGTAGCTGTGGATCCCGTAGGTATATCCTTTTTCCTCACGGATATTGGCCATCAGCCGGCTGCCAAAATACCCGCCGAACAGTACATTCAACACCTGGCATTTCAGAAAATCGGGATGATGCCGGTTAAAAAACGGGCGGGCGATCCGTATCGAGCCCTGGTTGTTCTTATCATCATTGATGACCATATGTTTTTTTTCTGCCGAAGGCAGAATGCTGAAGGTCTTTTTCGCTGCCGCATTATTGGGCAGGTCTCCAAAGTACTGTTCCAGCAGCTGGTCGATCCGGTCGGGCAGATGGCCGGCAATAAATATTTTAAAACTTCCGTTCCGGTAATATTCGTTATAAAAGCCCAGCAGGTCCTCTCTTGTAAGCTGGTCAAAATCCTCATGACGGCTGAAACGTCCGTAGGGATGATCTTCCCCGAAAAGGTATACATCGATCAGGCGGCCGGCCACAAAACTGCTTTTCTTCAGGTTCACATCCAGCTTCTGTTTCATATTCTGCACCGCGATCTCTATTTCTTTTTCGGGCAGGGTGCTGTCTGCAATGACCTCTTTTACGGCGGGCAGCAATTCTTTTATATGCTTCGAAAGACAGTGAAGGGTAAGGGTGGCCGTTTCGGCATAGCAATTACGGTTCAGATACGCGCCGTAATAATCGAAGTACTCATTTAATTCGTAAGCGCTCCTGGCAGACGTCCCGTTTTTTAAAAGATGGTTGGTCATTGCCGCCTGCAGGTTTTTTGTCTCCTGCCAGTTACCGGCATCAAACACCCATTCCACCTGTAACACCTCTTCCGTTCCGGCATTCACGGCATAAACCTCCACTCCGTTCTTCAGGATGTATTTCTGATAGGGTTGTAACTGTAAATTGAAATTCACTGCGTCCACTATGGGAGGCGCCACGGTTCTGTCCGGCATTATAAAATCCTTTTAGAGCGCAAATATACGGGTGCTGTCGTTGTTGCCGCGCTGAAATACTGCTGAATTTACCCGCGGCGGACGGACTTCCGGTATACTCCGGCAAAAAAATCAGCAATAAAAAAGGGATCACTACAACGGTAATAATATGCCCTCTGTGATAAAAGTCCGGTTATAATCAACCGGGCAGCATTCACGGCAGCAAACCGGAAAAATCCTATCCCTGTTTTTTCCCGTCCTGTTGTTGTTTGCTCCGGTTGGGTTTATGTTTCTGATGAGGGGGACGGTTGCCTTCTTTTTTCTGCGGTGGCTGCTGTTTTCCACCCTGTTTTGGGTTTGGACCCTGGGCGCGTGGCTGCCCCTGCTGCTGGTTCCTCTTTTGCTGCCGTTTCTTTTTATCGGCCCGTTCCAGGCTGCGCAGACTGATCTGGCCCACCACATCCACAAATTCGGGCTCCACTTCCACGGGTTTGGAACTGGTCACCTCCACCGGCTCCAGTTCTTCCGGGATCACATTCTGGCGGTTCAGTGATTTTATTTTACGAACCCTGTCTATGGTAAGGGGGTATTGTTTGTTGCTGTCGGGCAGCGAATACCACATCAGGTTTTTAAAGATATCTTTTTTGATCAGCAATGCATTGCCTTTTGCTACCTGCAACTGGTCGCAGTCATTGGGAAATCCCTGAAGCGCATCCAGGTAGGTGTCCAGCTCATAGTTCAGGCAGCATTTCAGCCGGCCGCACTGGCCGCTTAATTTGGTTTGATTAATGGAAAGGTTCTGATAACGGGCAACGGTGGTATTGACGGATTTAAAGTCGGTTAACCAGGTAGAGCAGCACAGTTCCCTGCCACAGCTTCCGATACCGCCTACTTTTCCGGCCTCCTGGCGGGCGCCGATCTGCCGCATTTCCACTTTTACCTTGAACTCCTGGGCATATACTTTGATCAGTTCCCGGAAATCCACCCGTCCGTCGGCGATATAGAAAAAGGTCGCTTTGCGTCCATCCGCCTGCATTTCCACCTGGCTGATCTTCATGTTCAGGTTCAGCTGTTTTGCAATGGCCCGGCTGCGGATCACGGCTTCCGGTTCCCGGTTCTTATTGATCCGGCGCTGATCCAGATCGCGTTCTGTAGCCATCCGCAACACCTTCTTCATATCGGGGTTTTCCTCCTTTACCCCGTATTTTTTCATCTGAAGCCGTACGATCTCGCCTGTCAGCGATATCTCGCCTACATCAAAACCACTTACGCCTTCCACGGTAACCAGGTCCCCTTTTTCAAATAACTGGAGGGTCGTATTGCGGAAAAAATCCTTCCGGGTACCTTTACTGAAACTGATCTCCACCACATTGCACTGATCCTCTGTATTGGCCATGGGGAGATTACGCAACCAATCGTATGTATTCATCCTGTTGCACCCACCTGTACTGCAGCCACCGTTACTTTTACATCCACTCGGCTTACCGCCGGTGGCCGTACCACAACTTGAACAACCCATTCTAACTTTTTTATAGGGAGGGTGCTGAGAACTGTGCGCTGCTGATGCAATATTATTATACCAGGCCAAACAATATATTTGGTCTTACCTGTGTGATAACCGGGAGAATTGACCGGTTATGAATATATCTGGTTAATAAACGACAAAAAACAAGTTCTTAAAACACACAAAAACCACTACACCCCATTTGTTTTAAAAAATCAATTCCTCCTCATTTCCGGACACCTCATTCATTCAAAAATACGATTTTGTCCTTAATGATATGATAAATTTTAATGGTGAGTGCCATAAACAGCATTTTGCTGTTTGCATTGCGCTCAATATAATAAGCTGCGTTATCCAGTTCATTTATAATGGCTTCCTGCTGCTCCATGCGGGTAATTTTGTTGAAACGCGTTGCAAAATCCAGGTCTTTTTCCGGGAATCCTTCTCCCGCCTGTCCAAAAACCTGGATCTTGACCGCCAGCTGCAGCAGGTGATTGAAATATTGTAAAAACTGTTTTTGTTTTTCCCGGCCCAGTTTGCTGATCTCATCCACCCATTTGGCCTGGGCCACCGGGCCTGTTTTCATAATCGCATTCAGCCAGTCGCGCAGCAGCTCCTGCCAGTCTTCCTCGGCATGCTGCGCCAGCTGCAGGGCCATATGATAATTACCCTGACTTACAGCTGCAATGCGGGCGGCAGTCTCCGGGGACGTGTTATTCCGCTCCAGCAGGGCCGCTTCAATCTCCCTGTCCTCCGGCAGCGGCACTTTTATCAGCTGCACCCGGCTCAGGATGGTAGCCAGTATCTGGCTTTCATTTTCAGCAACGAAGAGGAATACCGTATTGGGTGGCGGCTCCTCGATCAGCTTCAGCAGCTTGTTGCCCTCATTACCAAGGTATTCCGGCAACCACATAATGAGCACTTTATACTCACTCTCAAAGCTTTTAAGGTTCAGTTTTTTTATAATGTCATTGCATTCCTGTGCGGTGATATTTCCCTGTTTATTTTCGGCACCAATGAACTGCAGCCAGTCATAGGCATTCCCGTACGGGTATCCTTTTACGAATTCCCTCCATTCTGTTATATAATCGGTACTGATGGGAGGTGTTCCTGATTTTTTGGTAACAACAGGATAACTGAAATGAATGTCCGGGTGGGCAAACGCAGCCGCTTTTACACAGGAGGGACAGGTGCCGCAGGAATCATAAGAGATCGTATCCGGCTCCGGTTCCGGGTCTCCAAAAAGTGAAGGCCCCTGTGACACAGCAAGCGGGCGGCTGATGCGTTCACAAACAATGTATTGTGCAAAAGCCAATGCCAGTGGCAGGGCACCACTGCCTTCTTTTCCCAAAAATAAGATCGCGTGCGCCAGCCGGTTCTCCTTCATCAGTTCGGGGAGCTCCTTTTTCAACGAATGCTGGCCGATAACCTCCTTAAACTGCATGCGGCAAATGTAGGAAGATAATGCCACAGCGACACTGGGGCACAGAATTTTAATGTTCCGGAGGAGTGCGTTGGTAATAGTTATCCGTTACTGTAAGAAACCCGGCCGGGTTGGGTTTCCAAAATACTACAACTTTATAATGTAGAATCCGCGCGTATCCCTTGATGCTTTAACCCCGCCTGCTTTTAGTTCACCAATATATTCACCGCATTTCCCGTAGATCATGTTTACCGTAATGGATACAGAATGTGTATCTGCTTTCAACAGGTACTGGTTATCACCTTTTATGTATGAAAACTGCGGCACAACCATTACTTTAAGTGTGTCATTTCCCATTATCCCAAACTTAAATTTTTCCTCTTTTTCATTGGTGATGCTTACAGCTGCGGTATCCAACTGCTTGCCGGCAATAAGATCCGCTCCTGTTTCCGCATGAACAAGCCGTAAGCTCAACTTTGGTGGCGGCAACGCACAGAGTATCATTCCATCATTATCCTTATTTCCCTGTTTGGAGCAGGATAATAAGGAGATTACCAATAAAAACAATATGAAAAAGTTTCTCACAAATCAATTTTTCATAAAAACGCTCAAACCAGCTCTTTCGCAACAACAGCATCTGGAAACTATTGATTTAAGTTCCTTTTTATACAGCAGGCCAGCTAGTCAGCAACCAAAATCATTTCCTACTGTTTGTATATAGTAGTAAACGCGAACTTTGACCCGTTAAATCAGTGTGTATGAAAGTTGAGCAGATCTATACCGGATGCCTGGCCCAGGGGGCCTATTATATTTCTTCCAAAGGAGAAGCGGCAATTATTGACCCGTTACGAGAAGTGCAGCCCTATATCGACCGGGCGGCAAAAGACGGAGTGGTGATCAGATACATATTTGAAACACATTTTCACGCGGATTTTGTAAGCGGTCATGTTGATCTGGCTGCAAAGACGGGGGCAAAGATCGTTCTGGGCCCAACAGATGCCCATCTCGGGTATGATGCACATATTGCCAGGGATGGCGAAACCTTTAAAATTGGCGATGCCACCATAAAGGTATTGCACACTCCCGGGCATACCCTTGAAAGTTCGGTTTACCTGCTGACTGACGAAACCGGAAAAGATACGGCCATTTTCACCGGAGATACCTTATTTATAGGCGACGTAGGACGGCCCGATCTGGCGCAAAAGATATCCGGCGACCTCACAAAGGAAAAACTGGCGGGCTTTTTATTTGATTCTTTACGCTCCAAGATCCTGCCGTTGCCGGATGAGCTGATCGTGTATCCTGCTCACGGCGCCGGAAGCGCCTGCGGTAAAAATATGAGCCGGGAAACAACCGATACGCTGGGGCATCAGAAAAAAGTAAATTACGCGCTGAACCCGGAACTGACCCGTGAACAATTCATCACCGCCGTTACTGACGGATTAACAGAACCGCCCCAATATTTTCCCCAGAATGTAAAGATGAATATCGAAGGGTATGAAAGTGTTGATGAAGTGTTGGAACGCGGCAACAGGGCGCTCGATCCGGATGCTTTTGAAGAAGCCGCCAATCATACGGGAGCCATTATGCTGGACACCCGTGCCCCGCAGGACTTTGCAAAAGGGTTTATTCCCAATTCCATAAATATTGGTATCGATGGCAGCTTTGCGGTTTGGGTGGGTACCCTTATCCCGGATCTGAAACAGGAGATCTTAATCATTGCAGACGAGGGCCGCGAAGAGGAAGTAGTTACCCGCCTGGCCCGTGTGGGATACGATTACAGCATTGGCTACCTGGAGGGCGGCATTGAAGCCTGGAAAAAAACGGGGAAGGAAATTGACAGCATTGAAAGTATAACACCTGAAACACTTGCAGCCGTTCCCGATCCGCTGATACTGGATGTACGTAAGGAAAGCGAGTACCAGGCTGAACATATTGATGGTGCGGAAAATGTGCCCCTGGATTATATTAACCAGCACATCGCCGCCATCAACCGCAATAAACCGGTTTATATACATTGTGCCGGTGGCTACCGTTCCATGATCTTCGCCTCGATTTTAAAAGCGCGGGGGTTCGACAATATTGTTGACATAAATGGTGGTTTCAAGGCCATAAAAGAGGCGGACAAATTTAAGATCACCGATTTTGTATGTCCGACATCGAAAAAGTAAAAAGGATGCACAGCGGCCTTCTTCACTCCGGCAACACGCTGAAGTATTCGTTTACAAATGGCTTCAGCGCTCTTGTAATATTATCTGCATAAAAGTTGATCAGCAATCCCTGAGGCTTTTGCAGCAGCTTCATATAAGTAAGCAATTGTGCTTCATGAACCGGCAGTAAATGATCTACCGTCTTCAGCTCCACAACCACACAATCATTTACCAACAGGTCCAGGCGCAGATCGGTGTCGATTGTTATATTGCCATAAATAACCGGAACCAAAACCTGTCGTACAACAACATAATGATTCCGGGCAAGTTCATATTCCAGGCATCGCTGGTAAACACTTTCCAATAAACCGGGTCCCAATTCTTTATGTACGCTGATTGCGCAACCTGTAATTTCATAGGAAAGCTGCGTGACTTCTTTCTTTGTCATCGTTAGTATTGTTTATTCATAACGGCTTAAAACATTAAGGCGTTAAGGTCCATTAAGAACTCCTGCAGCTTAATTGTTCTTAACTCCTCAATGGTTCAAAAAAGCTACAAAACATTAAGGCATTAAGGTGCATTAAGAGCTCCTGCAACTTAACTGTTCTTAACTCCTCAATGGTTCAAAAAAAGCTACAAAACATTAAGGCATTAAGGTCCATTAAGAGCCCCTGCAGCTTAATTATTCTTAACTCCTCAATGGTTTAAAAAAGCTACAAAACATTAAGGCATTAAGGTGCATTAAGCACTCCTGCAACTTAACTATCCTTAACTTCTTAATGGTTTAAAAGAATACCGACAAATATACATTATTTTAAATAATAATATATTTATTTCCGGAGCGTAGGTTCCGGCCGGAAGGTTTAGCTGGCCCGTTTGTGCTGCAGCAACATGTCCATTGCATGTTCCAGGGTACCGGCTGGAATCACTTCCCCGCCGTTCACAAAAAAGATCTCATCGGCATTTTCGATGGTGTTTAGCCGGTGCGCAATGATCACCTTCGTGGTGGTTTCCGGTAATTTTTTCAGAATATCTTCCAGCAGTTGCTCCGTCACCGTATCGATATTGGCGGTAGCTTCATCCAGGATCACGATCTGCGGCTTCCGCAATACGGCACGGATAAATGCGATCAGCTGCTTTTGTCCCAGGCTTACGGTATCTGCAGCATTCAGCAGCGGCGTATCGAGCCCCTGATCAAACCGGGAAAGCAGCGCTTCCAGTCCTGCTGTACGGATGGCCTGCAACAGCGCTTCATCACTTAACCGCCGCAGTGCGGTGTTCCCATACAGAATATTTTCCTTCAGCGTTCCGCTGAACAGGAACGGTTCCTGCAGGATAAACCCGATCTCCCGGGTGCGCTCCTCAGTGGTATAAGAACGGATATCGCGGCCATTCAGCAGCACCGCCCCTTCCGTAGGATCATACAGCCGCGCTATCAGGGCAGCCGTTGTACTTTTTCCGCCACCGGTAGGCCCTACCAGCGCATAGGTTTTGCCGCGCTGCATTTTGAAATTGATAGCATGCAATACCTTCTTGCCATCGGGATACTGAAACGACACATTTTGAAATGCCATTACTATATCACCAGAAGCGGACCCGGCATTACCGGTTTCGATAACCGGAAGATCAGACCGCAGGGAAAGAATAACGGAGATGCGGTCCCATGCGGCGAGCGCGGTCTGGAAACTGGCCCACAACGCTGCCAGCTCACGCAGCGGACGGTAAAAAAGCTGCACATAACTTATAAAGCTGATCAGTAAGCCCAGGGTGAATTGTCCTTCGATGATCAGGTAGATACCAAAGGCCAGCACGATCAGTTGCGCCAGGTTGGAGAAAAAACCAAAAACCGGAGTAAACAGGTTGTTGGCAATACCTGCGGTTACCGATGTTCTGTAGTTTTCCGCATTTACTTTTTCAAAGCGCTGCCGGAAATAATCGCGGCGGTTAAAGGCAATGATCGTTTTAAAATTATGAAGTCCTTCCTGGATATCGGCACTCAACCCACCATTGGCCTTCATGCTGATGGCATTCTTCTTTTTTACCCAGGGCGACACCAGCAAAACAAACAACAGGATAAAAACGGCGGGCACCAATGAAGCCACGCCCAGCTTCCAGTGAATCGACAATACAAAGACGGCCACGCCGATCATCGAAAAGATACTGTCCATGAACCGCATCAGCGACTGCGAGAAGAACTGGTTGACTGTATCGGTATCGTTATTGATCCTGGAGATCAGGTCACCCGAGCGGTTCCTGTTAAAAAAGGCCACCGGCAGTTCCTGCAGTTTATTGAAGACTTCATTTCTCAGCTGGTACAGCATCCGTTGCCCGATACTCCCCATCAGCTTGGCCTGCAGGTATTCCGTACCGGCCCATACAATATAAATTCCCAGCAATACCCCGCAATATTGCAGCAGCAGGCCATATTGTTTCTGCAGGATAAAATGATCCACAATATACCCGATCAGGTAGGGCGTCAGCATGGTGATGCCTGCATTCAGCAGCATAACAAAAGCAGCAATGCCCAGGTTCTTTTTTTCCCCTCTCATGAACCGGAACATCTTACGCAAGGCTGCGCCGGCCGAACTTTTTTGCTCCTGGTTCAGGTCGTAATTGATCTGCAAACTGGTAGTAGCCTCCTGCATTATTTAAACTTCTGTTGTTTGATAATTATTCAGACTTTGCTGGCTCTGTAGGATCTGATTGTACTCCGGGTTGGATCGCAGCAATTCCTCATGTGTTCCTTTAGCCACCAGTTCGCCTTCCATCAGCAGCACGATCTGCTCATAGTCCTTTACAGGCGCCAGGTTCTGGGTGATAGAGATAATGGTGATACCCGGATAATGTTCCGCCACATTTTTCCAGATCCGCTGTTCCGTATTGCGGTCAACGCGTGCTGTGAATTCATCCAGCAGCAGGATCTTAGGGTTGCCTGCCAGTGCCCGGGCCAGCATGATCCGCTGTTTTTGCCCGCCGGATAAACTCAGTCCGCGTTCAGAAACCTCCGTATTCAATCCCCGGGGCAGGCCGGCAACAAAATCAGAAAGTTCGGCGGTCTGTATGGCCTTTTCAAGTGCTTCTTCTGTAACAGAAGCATTGAAGGCAATGTTCTCCCGGAGGCTCATATTAAAGATGATCGCGTCCTGGAATACCAGCCCTACCTGCCGCAACAATATTTCCTGGTTATAGTCATCGATCGGAACATCGTCATAATAAATCGTCCCTTCCTGTGGTTTTATTAATGTGGTCAACGCATAAAACAGCTGGGTCTTGCCCGCAGCAGTCGGACCAATAACGGCAGTACGCGAACCGGGTTCTACTGTAAACGAAACGCTATCCAGCGCCTTTTTCTCACCGAATGCGATGGTAACCCCTTTCACTTCAATACGGCCATCCAGTTGTTTTTCAAAGCTGCCGCCGGTTTCTGTATCAGGCGCGCTCAGTACCTGGTGGATACGGGCATAGGAAGCGGAGGCCCGCGCGATCAGGTTACTCATAAACCCGATCAGCAAAATAGGAAAGATCAATATAGCAATATAACTGTTAAACGCAGCAAAAGCTCCCATGGTCATGGTGCCGGTGATCACATAATGACCACCTACAGCCACCACTGTCAGAATGGCCAGGTTGGCAGTAAATACGATAACAGGGATCAGGGTCGCAAACAATCTTAAAATAGCAAGCCCCAGGTTTTTGGCCTCTCCGCTGGCCTCAATAAACTTATTGTATTCCTGGTATTGCGCGTTCAATACACGGATCAGTGCGGCGCCCAGTATCGACTCATTGATCACTTTATTCAGCCGGTCGATCACTTCCTGCGACCGTTTAAAAAGCGTTTTGATCTTCCGGAATACCAGTATAAATGTTATACCTATAATGGGTATCACTCCCAATACCATCAATCCCAGCCGCCAGTTGATGCTCAGCAGCAGCGCCGAAGTACCCACGATCAGTACAATGGAAGAAATAATATTGACAATGGCCTGCGACACAAAGGTCTTCACCGCATTCACATCCGAAGTAATATTGGTCAGCAGTTTATTGGGGCCGGTTTCCTGGATGAATGCATGTGTCTGCCTTGAAATTTTTGCGGCCAGCTGTTCCCGCAGATTCCGGGCCACTTTTTCTGACGCGTAGGTCTGTACCAGGCTTTGGAGATAGGTGAGTACCAGGATCAAAACCGATGCACCCGCAAAATAAATCAACACCCGCCGCAGCTCAAACCGGCTGTGTGAAAAATCATCAATGGCTGTTTGAATAAGTTTGGGAATGACCAGATTGAGTCCGTTGCTTAAAAGCGCCAGCAGCAGCAACAGAAAAATCAGTCCTCTGTAGGGCTTTAATAGGGCAAACATATTCGGCCTGGCCCCGCGGGCTTTTGTTGCTTCCTGTGTCATACTTTTTTACTGACAACGGTATACTATAGACGAAACCGTTTTTACTAAAGACGGACCGGACTTGTTTTTACTTTAAATGAATATAAAAACAGTGTTCCTGAATCCGGCCGGATTGCGAAGTTAGTTTATCCGGTGCTGAAATGCCGGCGGAATTTACAAATGGAAAAAAAACGTGTGGACCGGGAAACCAAAGCAACACATCAGGATCACTTAGTTCCGCACTTCCCTGCGCATAAAAAGATAATATGCCAGGGCAAAGCACAGTAATGTGGCTGCTACCAGGCCACACAGCTGCGGCCATACGATCAGCAGGCTTTCCCTCAATGGAAGTGGCGAGGGAACAGCGCCCGCCATCTGCTCCATCGACAAGGGGCCAAGACTTCTTACAGACGGCATCAGCAATGTGGTGGTACCATCCGCATAAAGCTGACTGGGAGCCAGCCGGAAAAAAGTATTGATCCGGTCGTTATAAGCGGCGATCTCTTCCGGCATCAGCAGGGCAGGGTCCGGCAAAAAGGCCTTGATCGCCAGGTTGATGACCAGCTGGTAAAAAACGGTAAAAAACAACCAGATGCCAATGGCGGTCAGCGCCGAAGTGGCCGCCTGTCTGAAAACTACAGAAAGCAGTATGGAAAGATTCAGCCAGAAGCCAATATAAACGATCGTGAGCAGGATAAAACAAAGGATACGTAAAAATTCCTGTGGTTCGATCTTAACACCGGTGATAATAAGTCCGCCGCCGATCATCAGCAACGCCAGTGATAAAAAGAGGACGCTGATAACGATAAGGGCCCCGGTAAACTTTGAAAGCAGCAGGTTGTCCCGGTATACCGGCTGAGCCAGCAACCGGATCAGCGTTCCGTTATTCTGCTCTGCATTCACGGCGTCGAATCCCAAACCGATGCCCAGTAACGGCCCCAGGAAACCAACAAAAATATGAAAGGGAGGCAGGGTATTATCAGTTATCGTCAATAGCTTCAGGTACAGGAACAACCGGTCCGGATCCGTTACATTGCCTGTTGCTTTGGATATATTCGACAGGGATACATACATGGAACCAAAAAAGGTAAGCAATACGATTGCCAGTAATACGATGAACCGCCAGCTGCGTATATGATCGGCAACCTCTTTCCGCACCATTGCAGAAAAAGGCTGCTCCGCAGCGGCCGTTCTATTGCCGGCGTTTCCTGAAAAAAGACCTTTGAAATAAACCGCTGGACTTTTCATTGGAACTGGTTTCATTTAAATTGGTTTCAAAATAACGTTGATAAATTTCATCGAGGCCGTAGGCATGCTGATGAACACCGGTAATCTCCATTCCCTGTTCAACAAGAAAACGCACAATGGCCGGTGTTCCGTTAACATCGCCGGAAATGCGCAGCAGCCGTTCCTCCACAGATACATTTTTTACGTCCGGCTGTTGCAGCAGGGCAGACTTCAATGCAGGTGGTACCGGGTTTTTAACGGTGACCTCCACCAGGAACGGGTCACTGGAAAACAGGTTGCCCGCCAGTGTTTCGATATTTCCTTCTGCCAGTAATTTTCCTCCTACAAAGATCCCCACCCGGTCGCATACCTGCTGTACCTGGTGCAGGTGGTGCGATGACAATAATACGGTTAACCCCTGCTGACGGCTTAGCTGTCTTATCAGTGCCAGGAAATCCCTTACACCACTTGGATCAATGCCCAGTGTGGGTTCATCGAGTATGATCACTTCCGGCTGTTTGATCAGTACATCCGCAAGACCCAGCCGCTGTTTCATCCCTCTTGAAAACACCCCCGTCTTTTTGTGCATGGCATCCGCCAGGCCTACTTCTTCCAGCATTTCTTTTGCGCGGTCGTGCACCTGCCGCCCCGGAATACCGTTCAGGCGGCCCACATAAATCAAATTTTCCAGCGCGGTCAGATTGTTATAGAATCCGACGCTGTCCGGCATGTACCCTACTTTCCGTTTAACCGGTATCGGATTTTTTGTGGCATTAAAACCACAAATAGTAGCGGTACCGGCTGTTGGCTCGGTAAGACCCAGCATCATCAGTATTGTTGTGGATTTACCGGCTCCGTTAGGTCCGAGCAAACCAAAGATCTCCCCTTTGCTGATTTCAAGATCCAGGTTGTCAACAGCCCTGAGGGATCGATAACATTTGGTCAATCCTTTCAGTTCGATGATTGGAGCTTCCATAATTATCTTCTGCCGTATTTACGAATCAGGTAATAGATCATACCGATGGCCAGCAGGATGACCAGCAACCCGATCCATCCGGAAAGAAAAGACGTTTTTACCGTCATGCGAAAGGAAGCGCTGGCATTGGCGCTTGCGTTCTTTACATTGAAATTGGTTACATAATCACCGGCAATGGTCTTATCCGGCACTTTTAAGGTTACGGTCACATCCTTATCCTTGCCCGGCTCCAGCCGGTTTATTTTTGAAGGCTCAAAGGAAGCCTCCCATTGCGATGGGGACTGTGCTGAAAGCTCCAGGTTATCGAGTGCGATCGTGCCGCTGTTCCGTACCACCAGGTGCAGGGAGGTGCTGCTGCCCTCTGTTACCTCGTCACTTAAGCGGCCTGTGGGTGTGGTCAGTTCCACTGCATACGCACCTTTTACGACTGCTTCGATCGTCAGAACTGAGGTATCCGTGCCCGTAACGGCCTTTAAGGGGATCGTGTATTTTCCCGGCCTTGCTGCCGGTGAAGGCAATACTTCCACAGAGATGTCCTGTGTTTTGTTAGAGTCGAGCCGGAAGGAAGCCACCTGGCTGCCCTCCACCTTAAAGGCTACGTTCCAGCCGATGGGGGCTTCGGCCGTTAGCTCATACACCCTGGCCTGACCGGAACTGTTGTGCAATGTTGCATTGTAGCGGAAGGTCTCCGTTACTGCGGCTTCCAGGTTCATCAGCCTTGCCGTAAAAGCAGCACCGTGCGTGGCTGTGGTCTGCGAAAATGAAGCAGGAGCATAAATAAAAGTTGCAGCTAAAAACAGCAGACAGCGGAACATGCTTCTCCTTCCGCTTTTTGAAAGTAGACGTTGTTGTGCTAACATGACATTAACAAATAATAAAAATTTATTAATAAAATAATAGCGCCTCAAAAACAGGGATACCCTTCTGAGTGCAAACGTTATTGTGTTCTGATGTAAAAGGTGGAATAAAATTATAAAAAGATTTTTTTCCACCAAAAAATTTACATGAATGGTTGTTCAACGCTGATGACCGGTCCGGTGTTCCTCCGCGTTGTTCGTCTCCGTTCTTTCATTATAATATTACAACACCGCCGGGCAGACAATAATAACAGCAGCTTTCTGATACAGTGGTTTTCCGGTTGCCGACGATTGTAACACACATACGATCATTAATGAACTGTTGTAAAATTTCGCCGGCTAGCTTCGTATTCAGGTCAGAGAATTGCGGTATTATATTTACTGTCTGCAGCATAATACTGTCGTATCCCTGATAATACAGGCTCCCGATCCTGTCAACCGCATCTTCCACGATCGTTTGCCGATCCATTATATGCGCAGTACTTTCCATCGGCAAGGGGTACAATTTTCTGTAAAATGATCCCTCAACCCTTACGGCTGGTTTTACGTTTATCCAGCTGACTTAATGCCAGACCGGCCAATACCATTATCACACCGGTGATGGTATAGATGCTTACAGGATCATGTACCCAAAGGGCGGCAATAATGATCCCAAATACCGGACAGACAAAAAGCCACAATCCTGCTTTTACAGCATCCTGTTTCAGCAAACCCAGCCAGAGTACCACAGCCCCAATGGAAACGGGGATGGCCAGCCACAGCGTTCCGCCCCAGAACTCCCAGGTATAATGATTGGCCGGCGCTTTATAGGTAAACAGCGCTACGGGCAACATCAGCAGTCCCCCGAAAAAGGTCTGCCATCCGTTGATCACGAACAGATGCAACCCTTTCCAGTTCTGTGACGAAAAATAAATAGTGCCGATCGAGTAAGAAAGCATACTGGCAAGCAACAGCAAAAGTCCGAGGGGCGTAACCGTAGCTCCACCCAGCAGCGGCCAGGCCACCACCAGAACACCGAGCAGGCAGATACATATTGCCAGTGCGATCGTTCCCGGCAGGGGCTTTTTTAGAAAAAATACCGAAATAAAACTGATGAACACCGGGCTTACGGCCACCGTCAATGCACCGATACTGGCTGTTACCTGCTGCATGGCAATTACATACAATCCCAGGTAAATGGTAATGTTCAGCATACCATAGATGATGAGCGGTTTCCATTCCCCTCGCCGGGGTAAGGGTTTACGCAATACCAGGTGGGCGATGACCAGCATGATCAGGGATGCCACACCAAAACGCATAACAGCAATCACCAATGGTTGAGAAACCTTTAATGCCACTTTGGTAGCAGTGGACGCCGATGACCACAGCACCGCAAACACCAGTCCTGCCAGTGCCCATTTTAAATCGGTATATTTTTTTTCGCCCTCCACAGAAACAATCCGGCAAAATTACGGGTTCTTATAAAATATACAGGAACGGAATCCGGACGCGGAATACATCGACGCTGCGATCCGCATCCAATTCGTTATTTTTATTTAATCAATAACCACTATGGCAACAGAAAAAGAAAAGATGCTCGCCGGTGAGCTTTATCTTCCTTCGGATCCGGAGCTCCGGGCACTGAGCGATCAGGCGCACCGGCGCTGCCAGGAATACAACCAATGCCCGGCGCTTGATTACGAAAAGAAGGCTGCCTTACTGAAAGCGCTCATCCCCCGCCAGGGAAAAAGCCTCTACATCGAGGGACCTTTTTTTTGCGACTATGGCATAAACATTGTCATCGGGGATAACGTATTCTTCAATTTCAATTGTACCATTCTCGATACGATGCTGGTTACCATCGGCGATCATTGTATGTTTGGCCCCGCGGTACAGATCTATACACCACTGCATCCGATGAAAGCGGCAGAACGGAACAGCGGCCGGGAATACGCCCAACCCGTAGTGATCGGCAACAATGTGTGGGTGGGCGGCAATGCTACTATTCTGCCGGGTGTACATATTGGAGACAACTGCGTTATCGGCGCCGGAAGTGTTGTCACCCGCAGCATACCCGCCAATTCCTTTGCTGCCGGTAATCCCGCCCGTGTGATAAAAGTGATCGATCAGTAGCAGCCCCGGAAGTCCGCTATTGCGTGCTTCCCGATATCTCCACATCGTCAATACTGAACGTGCCGCCACTGCCCAGTGCATAGAACCCATAAAACCGGAACACCACCGGTTGCCGGAGATCCGTAAATGTTGCACCGGGGCGGATGGTGCATCCCTCCTGTCTTGTACTACCCGAGGTATTCTTCACCTGGAAAATAGTGCCCTCCAGGATATGGATATTATTCTGTGGCAACGGCACGGCAGCCGGCAGATTAGCAGCAAAATGATCCCTTCCCGAGCGCACCGCTACCTGCTGCACTCCTGTTCCTGATCTTTCAAACGTGAACCGTATGGTTGAAATATGGAGCGCCTTTCCCTCCTCCGGCTGTATTAAGATCTCGTAATACTTCCCTGCATCAAAACCGGTCTGCGGCCAGGAGGTAAATGAAAAACGGCCGCCGGCACTGGGGTTGGCGCCTACATTCACTGCCCGGAAGGGCGTTAACCGGATATGAGGAATCACCGGAATTGGTGTCGGATCGGTGGTACCGGATTTGGTATGGACCGATCCAAAGTTAAACACCACGGAGAATACCGTTGCGGGTACAAACCCCGTTACATCTTCGGTATTGCGGATAGAAAATTGTTTTATACTATTATGAACGCCTGCATAGCCCGTCCAGCGCTGCCTTCCGCCAGGCAGGCGCTGTTGTGCAAATGACGCTTCCTCCCTGGTGAACAGCTCAATGGTACCTGTTGCATCATCGAGCACATGCGGTTCGCCAAAGACGCCGGCGCCGGCGCCGGCACCAGCGATTGTAATTAATGTGGATGCGATATTGCCGGGATCACCCGGAGGCAGCTCCAGCGCTGCATTGACCGCCGCGATCGTCCTGACCTCCGGTACTACCACACGCCCGGTGGCAACCGGAACGGGTTTTACAAATCCCTCATGCATTTTAAGCGTCAGTGTTCCGTTGTCATCCATCAGTGAGTCCTCATCGCTGAGGGTCAAAACGAGTGAATCTCCCGGCAGATAACGGATGGTGTCACCCAGGTGCACCACGATGCCCCGGTTGCCGCTTTGCAGCACAACCGATCCTTCCGGATGATTTTTAGCTGCCGCATCTGAAATCACGGTGCCTCCGGTGCGGTACCGGTCCAGTGCACGGTCCGTGCCGGTATATAATTGCCGGAGTGCTGCGATGGTTAACGGCGCAAGTGGTCCCTGTCCGCACCGGGGCTGACGAAACTGTACATCGGCAGTATCTCTTATAAAAAGCTGTTGCGTGGTAGTAAACAAACTGTAAATTCCAACGATCATTCCATTGCCTTCGGGAACTTTCAACCCGGCAAAGCCCGCATAACTGCTGTTTCTCAACACAACCGTTTTCTTCTGACAATCACGGATCGTAAAATTGACGGCATTTATTTTCTTTAAAGGGTCCGCATAGGTCTTTCCCGTATCGGCATCTGAGAACTGGTAGCCGTTCAGCTGCACGAGCATACTCTGCAGCGGGTTTTTGATATCTGTGGAAAGCTGATCCGGCGTGATCTGTTTTGGAACCACTTCATTACCGAAGGAGCCCTTAAGGATAAACTGATCAAACTGAACTGCCGGGATCCTGCCCAGGTTCAGATACGCGCCATCGCGAACAGAGTCCAGCCCCAGCTGAATCGTGCCTCCGTAATCACCCAGCATCATTCCCTGCAGCCTTATAAAAACCCTTCTTCCCGTCGGATAAGAAGTATAAACATTGTTACCATCCATTAAAACAGGAATGGCACCGGTCTCATCCTGTATTATGATCTGCTTGTAAAAATTTCCTGTGCGGTCATTGGCAGTTATTACACCGCTGATGATCTTTTCATCATAAATGGTCTGAAAGATCCCCACACCCTGGTAACGTTCTTTTAACTCTGCGATCGTCATATTCACGGTTACATCTGGATCTGCATTTACCGGGGGAATATCAAATCTCCGGTTGCAGGATACCATCAGCAGCAGGCTCCAAAATAAAATGATATTTTTTTTTGATACGGCAAGATATGTTTTCATGGAATTCTGTTTTAGTTGTTGAAAAATGGCCGATCCGGTCGTTTATTTCATCCGGACCATAACACTTGCGTAGTAGTTCAGTCCGTAAGCGTAATAATATTTGGGAGGAAACCGGTCCACATCCCGGCTTTCAGCATCAAACCGTAACTGTTCAAATCCTCCGGAACGCATGGTTTGAGTATTCAGTAGATTATTAATGCCGATATTGAAGACCAGGTAGGCTTGCCTGCGGCGCGGATGACTTCCGTGCAGGCGTTTTGTCCAGCCGCAGAAAAGATCAAGAGTGACCTGTGCCGGTAGCTGTTCCTGTGCGGTCATCCTGCTGAGGGAGCCTTCTGTTTCCGGGGAGGAAGGATCCGCATCACCTGTTGCCTCCGCAGTTCTCCGGATCGGATTGATGCTCAGCCAGGAATGATTGAAATAATTTCCCGTAAGACTGACGAACCAGTACCGGGGTGAACGGTAAAAAAGACCAGCACTATAAGCATCCTGCGGTGTGCCGGGTACCCGAAAATTTTTCATATACACTACCTGTTCAGCAAGAACAGCGGCGCTATTGTCCACTGTAACAACCGCATTGGGCCGGCTGTTATAATAATACCTCCCCGTTGCGATGGCAGCGTTAAGGCTCCAGGTGGATGTCAGTTTGATATCTGCCCCTGCCTCTCCGCCAAAATGAACCGTGCCCAGCCCACTCAATGCATAATTGACAAAATTCCGGTATTGATCGTGGTAGAAGGTCATTACATCATACGCACCATCAATCGTCGTGTAATATCCGGTCACAGACAGCTTTATACGCGGACTGTTCCATTTATATCCCGCTTCAAACGACTGTGTGGTTTCGGTCCGGATAGCGCCGCTTTGCAGGGTATTCCGGGTCCGCGGTGAAATGAACACGTTATCGAACAGGGGTGGTGTTTTATAATATCCGCCATTTATAAAAAAGTAATTCCGGCCATTGTACTTATAGGTAAGTCCTGCCTTCAGGGTAGGGGTTGCGAATTGCAGCCGTTTTGACGGGCCGTAAGACGCCGCAGGAAAAAGGCCATTGCGGTTGTATCCCTTCCTGTAGAACTGTTCATAATTAAGCCCGCCGGTAAAAAAGAACTCAAAACGGTTCAGACTGAGCAGCACCTGGGTCCAGGCCCCGAAGCGATGCAGCAGCAGCTGATAATGATACCCATATTGATCCCCTTCCCGCTTCAGCTGATTGGGATGATCCAGGTCATATTGAGCGGCATCGCGGTTCAACGGAAAATCCCTTTCTGCAAACTGGTTTACATTCAGCCAGAAATCACCGCCAAGAAGATCTTTGACCTCCTGGTAATATTCACTGGATTGTTTCTGGAAACTGCCGCCTGCTGTCACCGTTATCCGTCCGGAAATCGTTGTTCGGTATACTGAGCTGGTAATAATGCGCTGCTGCCGGTTCACCCGGTTGGATAAAATATAAAGCGAACGCCGCCCTTCTGCATCATTGCCCGGTATACCTTCAGCATCAGGTATTACAACTTTATTATTGCGGTTCACCTCGTAGAGGCGGTGCCAGTTTATCTGCAACCGGTCGGGATCGTTGTGCAACAGCTGCCGGAGATCCGAAGCCCGGTCCGGTTGTGTGGCAGCATAGTAACCAGGCAGGTAGCGGTAGTAATCCGGACGCGGGTCCGGCGCATTGTACCAGTCAAAGCCGGACAGCCGCTGCTTTCCGGAGCTATAAGCAAGAGTGGTGATCCAGTTTGAAGTTATGCCGGGTTGATATTCGTGCACAGCCATAATAACCGGCTGAACGGTTTCGGCAATGGCAGCATTCCGTTTCCTGCCGTTCTGATAGCCCCATGCGGGGTTGTAGAAATTGCTTCCGGCAAGATCCATTGCTTCCTGTACACTGGCCGTCTGACGGCCACTTTCTGTTGGTGCTCCAAAGGTAATCAGCGACAACAGCTGCCGGGATCCGATTCTCCTGTCTGCCGCTGCATAATAGCTCGCACTTCTGTAATAAGTGCCCGGCACATAGCCTTCCGCTGCATAACGGACGCTCCCCATAAAACTATAGGCCCAGCCTTTTTTATTAAACCCCGAGCTGTGTGTCAGCAAGAGACGATGCCGGTAATTACGGTTGGAAAGCGCGTACCCGGCCATTGTCTGCACCGGTTGTACTCCGGCGCGCATATCGGTATTTGTATTCAGACCCGGCCGACCCGGCGCAAAGTCGGTAACGCCCGGGCCATATACCTGTTGCCGTACGCGCATCATGTTGGTTAAACCCGACCACAGCCCAAAAGGGATCCTGCCATTATCCGGTCCTGTAAAGTCCGCATTGTTCAGGTAAACGGCATCCCCGTTATTATAGCCCCTCAGCCGGAAACGCAGGGGCGAAAAATTAAACGCCACAGCCGCCAGGTAAGGGTCCCTTCCTGCCGAAAGGACCGGGGAAACGGGCGCATTGTTGTCTTCACCGGTATCATCAATCAGCACAACAGGCAGTTCATCCCGGTCTCCGGCGTTCAGTATTCCGGCGGAATCAACAACAGGCAGGGTATCGGAGGAGGGCAACAGCTGTTGTGTCTTCCCTGAAATGCAGACAAACAGCAGCGTTAGCAATACGGCGGCTTTCATTTGGCATGAGTTTTTTGTAGGTTGTAAAAACCAAATATACTAAAAACAATGTATATTTATATTTATTAATATAATTTTTGTTAAACACACGCCATGTTAACCATCAGGTGCTTTTTTCTTTTTATAGGGTTTTATCCGTTTTGCAGTTTTCTTTTAAATGCCCAGCCCCGGCCTTATCAGACGGCGGTTGCAGCTTTTTATAACCTGGAGAACCTGTATGACACCCTTTTCCATGGATCCCATGATGACGCCGCTTTTACGCCGGACGGAGTAAAAGCCTATACAGGCGCTGTTTTCCGGGAAAAACTATCCCGGCTGGCATCCGTCATTTCCCGCATCGGCACCGACTTTAATCCTGACGGGCCGGCCCTTCTGGGTGTTGCTGAAGTGGAAAACCAGACCGTTCTGGATGCATTGCTGCAGCATCCTTTTATCGCCTCCCGCGGTTACCGGTCCGTACACTATGACTCCAGGGATGCACGGGGCCTGGACGTGGCGCTGGTCTATAATCCCCGTTATTTCCGGGTGTTAAAAAGCAGGCCCCTCTATGTAAAGCTGCCGCCGGATGTCAAGGATTTTATATATACCCGCGATATCCTCTGGGTAACCGGTTTGCTCAATGGTCAGAAGATACAGGTCTTTGTAAACCACTGGCCCAGCCGCTTCGGCGGTGAAAAAAAATCAGCCGCCGGCCGTATGGCTGCTGCCCTTACACTCAGAAAGATCATTGACACACTGATCCGGTACGATCCCATGACCCGTATCTTGGTTATGGGCGATCTGAATGATGAACCTGTCAGCAGCAGCGTTACAAAAGGACTCCGCGCCACATCACATATCGCCGAAATGGAAACGGGTGCACTGTACAACCCCTGGGCACGTTTGTTTAAGAACGGACAGGGCACACTTGCCTATCAGAATGCCTGGAGTTTGTTTGACCAGATCCTCCTGTCGGAAGCATTCCTGGATCAGCAGCAATCCGGCTTGTTTTTTTATAAGAATGAGATCTTTAAAACCGCCGAACTCATTGAAAACAGGGGCGCTTATAAAGGATATCCCCTGCGCAGCTATTCCGGTGATGTATACCGCGGCGGGTACAGCGATCACTTTCCTGTGTATATTGTACTGATTAAAAAAGTACTATAAAAACAACGGTTTAATTGTAAATTTTATAATTATACCGCTATCTTCAATAACAAATTGGTTTTCCACCCCGCCTGGATTAAATTTGACCACTTTTTGATCTTGACTTACAATTTTTAGTTTATATAATAATCTTGCGTAATTATGAAAGAAGTATCTGACATTGGAGTTATCGGTCTGGCGGTAATGGGCGAAAACCTGATCCTGAATATGGAAAGTAAAGGATTTCATGTAACCGCCTTCAACCGCTCGGTAGATAAAGTGGAGCATTTTGTAAACGGTCGTGCCAGGGGGAAAAATATCTATGGAGCTAAATCCATAGAAGACCTGGTAGGTTCATTGAAATCGCCGAGAAAAGTAATGCTCATGGTAAAGGCCGGTAAACCTGTGGATGACTTTATCGATCTTCTGATCCCGCATCTCGATAAAGGAGATATCATTATCGACGGTGGTAATTCTCATTTTCCCGACACTGAACGCCGTGTAAAATATGTAGAGAGCAAGGGATTGCATTTTATAGGCACCGGCGTTTCCGGTGGTGAGGAAGGCGCATTGCTGGGCCCCTCCATCATGCCCGGCGGCTCTAAAGAAGCGTGGCCGGCTGTAAAGCCGATCTTCCAGGGTATTGCGGCGAAGGTTGCCGACGGTGCTCCCTGCTGCGACTGGGTAGGTACCGGTGGTGCCGGTCATTTTGTGAAAATGGTACACAACGGTATCGAATACGGCGACATGCAGCTGATCAACGAAGTGTATCATATCATGAAGGACGTGCTGGGGATGTCGGCCGGTGAAATGCACGAAGTATTTAAAGAATGGAACGAAGGCGAGCTGGACAGCTATCTCATCGAGATCACGCGCGATATCCTTGCCTATAAAGAAGAAGACGGCACTCCTATTGTTGACCGTATCCTGGATACGGCAGGACAAAAAGGTACCGGTAAATGGACCGGGACCGTGGCCCTGGAACTGGGTGTGCCGCTGACACTGATCACCGAATCCGTATTTGCACGCTGTCTTTCCGCATTAAAAGAAGAGCGGGTGGCCGCTTCAAAAGTATTAACAGCAGGTCCCAAACCATCTTTCAGCGGCGATAAAAAAGCATTTATCGATTACCTGAGGGATGCATTGTATGCGGCCAAAGTGATCTCGTATGCACAGGGCTACCAGATGATGAAAGCCGCTGCCAAAGAATACAACTGGGAGCTCAGTTATGGCAATATTGCACTGATGTGGCGCGGCGGATGTATCATCCGTTCCCGTTTCCTTGGTAATATCAAAGAAGCGTTTGACAAAAACCCGGATCTGGCCAACCTGTTGCTGGATCCCTATTTTGCCGAAAAGATACAGGGATGCCAGGAAGGCCTGCGTACAGTGGCTGCAACAGCCGTACAGAACGGGATACCGGTTCCCTGTCTGGGTGCCGCTATCAGCTTTTACGACGGGTACCGGTCGGAACGGCTGCCGGCAAACCTGCTGCAGGCACAGCGGGATTATTTCGGGGCACATACCTACGAAAGAACAGATAAGCCCCGCGGCCAGTTCTTTCATACCAACTGGACCGGAAGAGGTGGTGATACGGCATCTACCACCTACGACGTATAAAATTGATTTATTGCAGTGGAGCGGCTGTCCCTTTCGGATGGCCGCTTTTTTGTGACAGTACCCTGCTGATTTTCTCAGCGCCTTTCAAATACCTGCTGTCCTCCGGAAAAGGTCCGGAGTACCGTTGTTTTCAGCAACGCTGTCTCCGGAGCGGTCATCAGGTCCTGATCGAGTATTACAAAGTCGGCCAGCTTTCCCGGCTCCAGACTTCCTTTTTCCCTTTCTTCAAAAGCAGCGCGGGCGGCCCAGATGGTCATTCCCCGCAGAGCCTGCTCACGACTTAGCGCATTGTCAACCTGGAATCCTCCTGCAGGAAATCCTTTGGCATCTTTCCGGACCACCGCTGCATAAAATGTTTTGAACGGCGACAGGTCTTCCACGGGAAAATCAGTACCAAGGGGCAGCCAGCCGTTCTCATTCAGCAGTTGCCGGTTGGCATAGGCGCCCTTCAGCCGGTGTTCACCCAGCCGTGCGCCGGCCCAGTACATATCGGAGGTGGCATGGGTCGGTTGCACGGACGGGATAATGGAATAATCCCCGAAGAAATGAAAATCGTTTTCATTCACCACCTGCGCATGTTCGATCCGCCAGCGCAGGTCATTCTTTCCTCCGAGATATCGGGCGTAAATTTCCAGCAGCGTGCGGTTGGCACTGTCGCCGATGGCATGCGTGCACATCTGCCAGTTGTTCTTTGAGATGAGCCGGGCCATGGAGTCGAAATGCGGCGCTGCGCTCAACAGGAATCCTTTCCAGCCGGGTTTATCCGAATAATCATCCAGTAAACAGGCGCCCCTTGAACCCAGCGCACCGTCTGCGTATAACTTAAATCCCTGTACATGCAGGTAATCATTTCTGATCACACCTTTTTTCAGAAGATAGTCATAGTTTTTTGATGCATCGCTCAGCAGAATATAAAGCCGCATCTTCAGATCACCGGCCTGCTGCAGCCGGCCGATGGCTTCAACCGCTTCATAATCCAGCCCGCAGTCATGTATCGAGGTAAGTCCTGTTGCAAAGCATTGCTGCTGCGCCTGCAGCAGGTACTGTTTCATTTCAGCAGCAGATGCGTCCGGTATAACGGAAGCCACTTTTTCCATCGCATTGTCAATTAAAATACCGGTAAGCCGGCCATCCCTTGTTTCATATGTACCTCCTGTTATGGTATCGCCCGCTTTTACACCAGCCAGTTCCAATGCCTTTGCGTTGGCGATAGCAGCATGACCGTCGATACGTGTCAGATAAACCGGGGTATTCGGATACTGTTTGTTCAGTGCCTCATTGGTGGGGAACTGTTTCACGGGCCAGTCGTTCTGATCCCATCCGCCACCCACCAGCCAGGCAGCCGCATCACGATTAGTTTTAAATCCCTGCAGGCGCTGCAATATATCTTCCCAGCTGGTGGTATTCACCAGGTCCAGCGTTCCGAGCCGTTTTGCATATCCTGCAAAATGCGCATGGGCATCAATAAAGCCCGGGTAGATAAATTTTCCGCCGGCATCCAGCCGGTCTTTGCAGTGGTAGCGGCTTTCCAGTGCTGCACGGGTACCTGTAGCCACCACCTTTCCATCCCGTATCACCATTGCCTCAGCTTTGCTGAATAAACTGTCGACGGTATAGAGTGTCGCATTATAAATCAGCAGGTCGGCATTGTCCTGTGATTTACAGGCCGCAATCATGCAGCAGGCCAGGAAGATCATGGATAAAGAGCGCATAGTCTGAATTTAAAACGAATATAAAAAAATAGCAGCGCTTTTAAACGCTGCCATTAATTGCTTGTTGTCAGAAAAAATATATGAGAAACTTAGTTGAGGTATTTTAAAAGCTCCTCACTCATGGGTTCTACCTTCGACGGGAACACAGTAATCAGCGCACCCTTTTCATCAATCAAAAACTTCGTAAAATTCCATTTGATCGGATCTTTTATGCCTTTCTTCTCTGCTTCAGCAATTAAATACTTATAAATGGGTGCCATATCATCCCCCTGGACCGACACCTTTTTTGCCATTGGAAAACTTACCCCATAATTCCGTTTGCAGAACGCTGCGATATCTTCGTTACTGCCGGGCTCCTGCGATTTAAAATTATTTGCCGGAAAGCCCACGATCACCAGCTTGTCCCCGTATTTCTTGTACAGTTCCTCAAGCCCCTCATACTGATGTGTGTACCCGCATTTACTGGCCGTGTTCACCACCAGTATTTTTTTTCCTTTGTAATCGTTGAAATTGATAGACCCGCCGGTGAGCCCGTCTACCTTAAAATCATAGATAGAGCTTGCTGCAATACCTGCAGCCAGCATCAATGTCATTAATAATAGTTTCATAAACTGCTTTTATCTAATAAAGATAACAGGATTTTTTTATCCGGTATGTTAATCCCTCCGGGTCAGCTGCTGGCAAAACAAAGGGTCACAACACTTAATCGCACACCGGGGATTTCTAAGAGGACGCTTCCACAGGCCTCAAGGGTTGCACCGGTGGTAACGACATCGTCTACCAGCAGCAAATGCCGGTTCTCGGCGATTGCCGGGTGGCCCAGGCTGAATTTTCCCTGCATATTGGCCCAGCGTTCAATGCGGCTCTTCGTTGTTTGCGTTTCAGTGGATGCATTTCTGTAAACCAGGTCGGTACAAACCGGCTTGCCCAGTACTGCGGCGATACCTTCACAAAGCAGCGCCGCCTGGTTATATCCTCTTTTGCGCATCCGGGCCCTGTAAAGGGGCATGGGCACAATAAGATCCACGGTTTGAAAACGTTGCGCCCGTTGTAAGGCATTTCCCAGGAGCATCCCCAACTGAAGGCCCAGCTGCTGATTGCCCCGGTATTTGAACTGATGCAGGATGAATTGCAACGGCGTGTGCTTTATAAAATAATACTGTGCGCTGGCAGCTTCTAATTTTAACCGGCCTGCAAATATTTTTTCAACAGGATTATCCGGATGCCCTTCAAAACCGGTAACAGGCAGCTCATTCAGGCAAAGCAGACAAAGCTCGCCGGCAGCCGGAAGTACATCCGTTCCGCAGCCGGCACATACATGCGGATAGAACAACTGCAGCAAGGCATTGCGTAAACGCAGTAAGGCATTCATTGATATTAGCTTATTATCAAATATAACAAGTAAATGACCTAAAGCCCAAATTTTAATGTACCTTTGAAGTTGTTTTTGACCACTAATTAAAATTTATTCTGTCCACTTTATGCAGTGGCATAAATGAAAATTATGGGTTTGTCCTCTACCTCTTCTATCGATACCATCGTTGTATCGGCACATGCTGACTATAAGAAAAACGTAAAGGCTTTTCTCAGACAGCATACCACATTTCACTTCAGGGTCGCCGTTGTTGCAGACTCCTGGAACAGTTTGTTCTGTATTCCCAAGACCACATTCGATAAGCCCCCGCTTATCTTATTCGGAAATGATCTTACCCTTCCGGATACCTTGGCCGGCCTCTCCACTTTCGTCCGGTCTTTTCCGGGGGCCATCCTTGTAGCCCTCGGCGAGGTGGCGGACCTGAGCCTTCTGCTTAAATACATCCGTATCGGAGTGAGAGGGTTTATCCCTCCTTCTTTTCCTGCCCCGGAGTTTAATGAAGCACTGAAGCAGGTCATCAGCGGCGGGGCATTTATCAGCGCAGCAGTGACCCGCAATATATTTGACTATCTCAATCATACAATAGAGCTGGCGGATAAACTGACCCTGCGGCAACAACAGATCGTGGAAGGAATCATTGCAGGACTGAGCTATAAACTCATCGCCCATAAGTACCGGATCTCCATCGATACGGTACGCGAGCATATCAAGAATATTTACAAAACCTTTCAGATAAACAGCAAGGCCGAACTGATGGCATTGCTTAAGATCCACTACCTCTAATCACATCTTTATGTGGTAGCTGCCGGTTGCGAATTAGTGCACCGGCGATGTACTTTTGTACCAGGTTAACAACCACTTTCTGCTCAATACTGCTTATCTGTTTGTGCGTACTATTTTTTTTATCCTGGCATTTTTTTGCAGCCTGCCTGCAGCAGCACAGCAGCATACTATCGTTTATGGCTTCAGGCTGGATACGGTGGCGATCCGCTCCGGTGAAACTTTTTCCAACAGCCTCTGGATTCAAAACAACAGCAGCGCAGCGGTCGTTCTTTTTGAGGTCCGTTCACCCGGAACAAAGAAAGCATTACTGCATCTCCCGGACAGTATCTTCCTGCAGCCCCGCGAAAAACGATGGTTCCCGCTTAAATACTTTGCCAACCGCGAAACCATCCAGAGCAATATACAGTCCTTTACCATTCAGCTTGCAAGCCGGCAGCAGGCGGTTCCGGTTCAGGGTAGTGCCCGCTTTCTCACCCGGCTGGAGCAGGTATCAGGAATTGCTCTGGATACAGACGGACCCGAAGTATACCTCAGCCAGCTTTCCCGGCAAACAAAAGTAACCGTCTACTGTTACAACAGCGGCCTGGTCACCACCCGTTTCCACCTGGAATTAAGCCATATACCGGAAGGACTGGAATTCTCCGGCAATCCGGATGAACTGGAGCTGGCGCCCGGTACCCGGCAACAGGTTGTGTTGCTGGTCACCAATAAGCTTCGCAGTACCGTTGCTGCAGATTTCGCTATTATGATCCGCGCGCTGGATGTATCCGGAAATCAGCTTGCGGTAAAAAACCTGCGTATGCTGAACATCAGTGATGACCACCGGCTCACGCTGCGCCGGAACTCCTTTTCCCAGGCCCCGCCCAACACTATTTCATTGCGTTACTTAACAGTAAGCCCGGGTTTGTCGGCCTATCAGCTGCAGGGGAACGGTTCCTTCCCGCTGGCAGACAGTCAGCAATTACGCTACAGGATCAATGCGGATTACCTGAATCGCCCGGAACAAAAAGGGATCAACCTGTATGATACCTATATCGACTATCAATCAAAACGATGGGGCGTCCGTGCGGGTACCATCTATGACCTGCTCGACTTCAATTTAAACGGCAGGGGCCTCAGGGCTTCTTTCAAACCATCGGCCGGCCGCTCCCTTAGCATTTACGGAGTGGAGAACAACTACCTGCTTTATTCCAGCCATCCCCTGCTTCCCCAGAACAACGGCAATACTTTTGCCTTGAATTACACGGATACCCGGTCCGGCGCACGAAGCAGCTCCGTGCTGCTGCTGAGAAGCAGCAACAACCTGCTGCAAACCACTACCACTTTGTTATCCGGCAATATCACAATACCCACTGCCAGAAAGATCTTTCTTGGAGTGGAAGGCGGTTACAGTATGCTGCAGCCGGGAAAGGAGCAGCAACACCCGGGGTTTGCAGCAGGCATAAGATTTTTGCTGGAACGGGGGCAGTTTAACCTCTACAGTTACAATTACTTTTCCTCCCCTTACTATGGCGGCCTGAGAAGAGGGCTGTTGCAACTGGACAACAGTGTTTCACTGTCGCTGAACGGAAAAGGCACTGTTTCCGGTGCCCTACGCCTGCTGAACAATAACCCCAAACTGCTTTACTATTTCGGCAACGAATACCTCTCTGCTGCCAGTCAGTACGGCAATGCCGTTTACGAGATCGGCTATGCAAAACGCCTGGGGCTCTGGAACCTGACGCTGAAGCCCTATTACTTTACACAAACGATCACGCTGCAGGAGGCTGTCAAATGGCGTTCGGCATCTGTAAGGGGTAAGCTCACCGGCAGTTATTCCTTTGCATCACATACTGTTTTTATTGACGCGGACAACGGGTATACCTTTCAGAACACTTCCAGCAAGCCGGAAGCACCGTTTCTTTCCTCGCGTATCAACGCCTCTTACAAAAGCCAGGTACTGGGTTTTAATGCAATGGCACAATTTAACAGCTACTATCTTACAGACGCCCTTGCACTGCCTCTGGAGCGGCCCCGGTACACCTTCATATCACTGGGGCCAACAGCCAGTCTCGCACTCTTCCGGCAAAAGGTCCTTGCAAACACCGGCCTGATGTATAATTATTCGGGCTACAACCACAGCTCCAATTATTCTGTGAACAGCAATATCCGGTGGCGCTTGAAAAACAACTGGGCACTTGCAGCGGATGTACTTTACGGCGTCAATCTGCAACCTACCGCTTATAACGTATTGCAGGGATCCGGGGCCAGCTATGATCCGGGAGATCCTGCCGGCCGGTTCAGGTACTACAACCGCCAGTTACGGCTTGGCATCGAAAAAAGCTTTGGCCAGTCCTCCGACGGGAACAATTGCAGGCTGGAACTCGTATACTACGCGGATCTCAATGCCAACGGAAAACACGACCGCCGGGAACCGGCTGTCAGCAGTGTGCTGGTAAAGGTCGACGGGATTACGGCTGTTACCAATCAGAAGGGCAGTGTAAAAATCACCGGCGAAAGAAACAAGCGCTATACCATTTCGGTCATCAGCAACAATAACTGGAGCCTGCTGGAGCCAACGGAAATAACATTACGAAAAAATACCCGGCTCGAGATCCCGCTTGTTAAGACCGAGCTCCTCACAGGAAAACTGGTGTACACCGCCGAAAAATATTCCGATACACCTCCCGTGCCTTCAGGCCTGCGGGTAAAAGCCACATCCGCCGGCGGTGCCGTGTTTACAACGCTCACCAATGAGCAGGGATTGTTTCAGCTGTATCTTCCGGAAAATACGTATACCGTTACTATGGAGACCGCGGGACTTCACTTTGTGCTGCTCTCGGAAAATAAGCCGGTTACCATGCAATACAATCATCCGAAAACGCTCGAACTGAACTATACCTACCGGGAGCGGAAGGTAGAGGTCACCCGGTTCGACTGACGCGATCAATGTGCCGTGAGGGTATAAATAACCGTCCCGGTGTAAATTCCACCCGGTTTATTGATGAGGTTGGCGGTCTGGCCCGCAGGGATCTGATAGCGTATATCAAAAGAGCGGTCAACTACGGGAGCTGCTGCACTTACCAGGACCTGGTCTGTTGTTGAAAGGGCATTTACAGTCGCCACACCTGTCTGCCCGGAAGCAGGCCCGATACGTAATATACTTACCGGGATGGCGGCTCCTGTGCCGGATGTCAGTTCCGGTGTCTGTGCTTTAACGCTGACATCGTAGGGCGTGGTTTTACTGACCAGCAAATGCCCGGTCAGATCAGCCGTGACACCGTTCTTATAATCAGCCGCTGTCTGGAATACCAGGTTCACCTGGCTGCTGCCAAGGTTCAGCTCCGCCAGGTCACTTACCGCCACGGTGAGGTTCAACAGCTTGCTGTACGTTGCGGCAAGACCGCTTGCATTGGAGCCCTGTAAGGTTAGCGTGGTGGTGTAGTTCCCCTTGTTTATAAAACTACTTTTAAGATCAGAAGCACTGATAAAAAACCTTGTGTTCAGGCTGGTGCTGTTCCCTGCTGTAAGCGGCGCATTGGCAACGAGCTGCTGTGCCGAGGAGCTCAGTGCCATGACGGGACCTGCAGGAGAAAGCAGTTGCAGCTGGACCTTTCCGGTTGCCGCATGCGGATCGGCGATGCCGTTATACCCGTTTGAAAAGGCGAACTGCGCCGTGTTGGCCGATATGTTCATTTTTACCGGTACCGTATGCCGCAGAACAATGCCCACCTGCGTTTCAAGCGGCATATTGCGAAAAAAATTCAGATTATTTACCTGCAATGTAATATCAACAGGTACGTTGATGTCTTTGATAAATGCCGGTACATCCACAGTCAGATTGAGTGTTTCCGGGGTAACGGAAGCTAAAAGATTGATCCCCGCCAGCCCCATGGTCAGGCTCTTGGTATAGGAGCCGGCCTGCCATGCCGTTGCTGCCAGATCGGGTGCTGTATATTTCATGGAAAACGGTCCGCTGCTCAGCAGCACCAGGCCGAGAAGGGACCCTGTAACCGTCTGCGGACTGGTAGTAAGCGTAACAGCATTACCGGTTGTAGTGCCGTTGATTGCCGCCGCGGTAAATTTTCCGATCGGGATGGGATTGCCACCACCTGAAGTCGCGTCCAGGTCCCCGTTGCCCTTTACGGTGATCTGCGGTATCACAGAAATCCCGGCGTTAAAATAATAACCGCTGGCTACTGCTGCAGCCTGCCCGTTTATCAAAGCAGCCTCATCAATGGTCAGCAATGCGCTTTGCGCTATCACCGGCCCGGAAAGGCCCGTCAGCAGCACAAACAGAAAAGAACAGATCGCATTACTTTTTAACATGAATATTTTTTTCCGCCACTTTCAGATCATTGTCGGATTTTGTATCCAGTATGGCTACGGCCAGGTAATCTCCTTCCGGAATATCGTTCAGTCTGCAATACACCACCTGTTCGCTTAAAGGCATTATGGCAAACGGGATGGGATCCGGTTTTATTTCTGCCCCGGTCTGTTTGTTCGTCAGCTCAAAACGTACAAAGCCATCCTTATGAACCGATCCTGTATTCTGATATCTGATCGCCAGTCGCTGCAGCGCCGTATCGCCTGCCGCCGGCGGATCATAGTTAAAGGCTAGGAAGCGGAGCGTGCCTTTCTCTGCAGTTCCGGGTGTATAAAAAAGCTGGATCCCGAACTCCAGGCTGATCTTTAAACCGATCCCCGATTTATCCCCCGACTCCGCCCTGCGGGCATTTGTTTGGGTAAAGAACAACATACTATTGGTGGTGGTATGCTGCGTGCCGGCAGGAGGAATCTGCATGGTGACCAGGTAGGTCTTTGTTTCCCCCGGGGCAATAACAAGACTGGTCTGGGGCAGGCGGATGCGCTGCGCATTGGAACGTGGTAATGTATTTGCCGGAAAATAATGTTTTACACCCAGCGAGTCCCGGTTCCAATCCTGAATGCTGACCAGGAATTCATACGGGGCAGCGGTGGTATTGGCAATGATAAGTGCCTCGCTCACATTTTCGCCAGGTGCTCCTTTAAAAAACAGCCGCATTGGGGAGAACGAGAGCTGTTGTGCCTGCAGCCTGCCGCAGCAAACAGCCATACATAAGAAAAATAATGAAAAATATCTGGCCACTGTTGGGGGTACTTGATAAGAAAAAAGAAAGCAGGAATCCTTATTACAAGAATTACCTGCTTTGCATTGTCAGCCTGCCGCTTATGGCGCCGTTGCGCTGTAAATGATATTGGTGGTATAAACTTCCTTGGCCGCATTCAGCAGGGTTGCGGTCTGGGGGATCCGGTACAATACATCGTAGCCCTGGTCCAGCGTAGCTGTTGCCCCGCTGATGATCGCCTGATTCGTAGTAGTAGGTGTGATTTCACCTGAAAAATTTTCCGCTCCTGAAGCTTTTGCACTCAGTCGCAAAATACCGAGCGACAACGTGTTGGAAGGACTGCCGGTAAAATCGCCGGAGCCACGCACTACAATGCTGTAGGCAGCGGTGCTGGTAACCCGGAACTGGTTCGTTACCGTAATGCTTTTGTCTGTGTTATAATCTGTCGCTGTCTGGTAAACGAAGTCCACCACTCCGTCTCCGGTAGGAGCAACCGGAGACACGCCGGTAACCTCCCTGAGGTCCACATTAACCGTAATACTTCTCAGTTGTGCCTGTGCTGAAGCGGCGGTAACTGTAAAAAAAGCGGCAGCCGCCAGTACCACCCTTTTTGTTGATTTTGTACTCATAGCAAAGAATTTGGGGAATGTCAATTAATAGCAGAATAGTTTTCTATTTCAGTTACAAAATTGAAATAAATATCCGCTACTAAAAAATCTTTGAGATCACATAATGATGTGAGCCGTTAAAAAAGATACTGGTACACTTCTTCCACACGGCCCATACGGATCACTTCAATATTGAACCGGCTGGTGTTTTTCAGCGATTGATTGTATTTTGAAACGATTATTTTTTCGAAGCCCAGCTTCTCCGCTTCTGCGATCCGCTGATCAATTTTGTTTACCGCCCTTATTTCACCGCTCAATCCCACTTCTCCTGCAAAACATATCGTCTGGGCCAGTGGCGTGTCTTCATAGGAAGAAAGCAATGAGCAGAGTACGGCAAGATCAATTGACGGGTCTTCCACTTTAATGCCGCCGGCAATATTGAGGAACACATCTTTTACCCCGAAATGAAACCCGCCTCTTTTTTCCAGCACTGCCAGTAACAACTGCAACCGCCGCAGATCAAATCCCGTTGCGGTACGTTGCGGTGTTCCGTAAACCGACTGGGTTACCAGCGATTGTACTTCTATCAGCAACGGCCGCACTCCTTCGATGGTTGCAGCGATCGCTATACCGCTCAGCTGATCTTCTTTTTGAGTGATCAGGATTTCTGACGGATTCAGTACGCCCCGCATTCCGGCATCGGTCATCTCATAAATACCCAGTTCGGAAGTGCTGCCAAACCTGTTTTTTAAGGTACGTAAGATACGGTAGGCATAATGCCGGTCTCCTTCAAACTGCAATACCACGTCCACCATATGTTCCAGTATCTTGGGTCCGGCGATGCTGCCATCCTTGGTAATATGCCCGATCAGAAAAACAGGCGTGTTGGTTTCCTTGGCATACCGCTGAAATTCGGAAGTGCATTCCTTGATCTGCGAGATACTTCCGGGAGACGCATCGATGACCGGCGACTGCAGCGTTTGCACAGAGTCCACTATTACGATCTGTGGTCTCAGTTTCTTTATTTCCTGGAAGATGGTCTGGGTAGACGTCTCGGTCAGCAAAAAGAATTGTTCATTGATGGCGCCGCCACCTGCCATCAGACGGTCCGCACGCATTTTTATCTGCTGTTCGCTTTCCTCACCACTTATATATAAAACCTTTGTATCTGTAAATTGCAGACCGCACTGTAAGAACAGTGTGCTTTTTCCAATACCAGGCTCGCCCGCAACGAGGATAATGCTTCCGTTCACAATGCCGCCTCCCAGTACCCTGTTCAGTTCAGTATCCCTGGTGGTGATGCGCTTTTCATCCTTGCTTACGATATCCTGAAGGGAAATGGTTTTGTTGATACGTTTTTCTGTACCGGTATATTGATCCCAGTTTGGTTTGTCGCTGCCTTTATCGATCACTTCCTCAACAAACGTATTCCATTGCCCGCAGGAAGGACATTGGCCCAGCCATTTTACACTCTCATATCCGCAGTTCTGACAAAAAAAAGATTTTTTAACTTTAGCCATGCAATAAAGATAACAGAATTGAATATCGGGATCCGGAACGCCGGTTATTGGATTTAAGCAGCAAAATAATGCGCATTATACCCTATGTTGCTCCTGTTCCGGGTCTCCCTTCAAAAAAAGTAAAAAGGCCAGTCTTTCGACTGACCTTAATACTTACTAACCCATTAAATTCTGATACTAAGGTACAAATCTGGCTTAGAAATAAAAAATCAAATTCGGGGAAGGCCGGGTTAAGAAATTAAAAACTGTTGAAATTTCAGTCCTAAAAAATATCATATTTTATTAATAATCAATAAATTATTAAATAAACCACTCCTAAAATATCCTTAAAAAAACTTATCTACATGACAAAAAGTCGGGTTTGTTTTATATATTGCTGTTGGAGTGAGTTTTGCGGGAATACTAAAAAAAATCAGGAAACATGACACCAGGAATTATGATGGTATCGTTGCTATTCATGGGTATCAGCATGGTAGTATCGATGATTTTAAAGAGTAAATTCAGCCGTTACAGTAAGGTGCCCCTGTCTGCCGGGCTGAGCGGAAAAGAAGTGGCTGAGAAAATGCTCCGGGAAAACGGCATCCATGATGTACAGGTTACTTCCGTACAGGGATTTTTAAGCGATCACTATGATCCGTCAAAAAAAACGGTGAATCTGAGTCCGGAAGTGTACGAGGGACGTACGGTAGCTGCAGCTGCCGTGGCGGCACACGAGTGTGGCCATGCGGTGCAGCATGCCACCACAGTATGCGCCACTGGAAATGCGGAGCAGGCTGGTTCCTGCCGTACAATTCAGCTCCACGATTGTGAACTGGGTGCTTCTGGCCGGGTTGGTCCTTGCAGCATCCGGCAGCTATACCTTATTGCTGATCGGTATTATTTTAATGGCCGTTACGGTACTTTTTTCATTGATCACCCTTCCCGTGGAATTTGATGCGAGCAAAAGAGCGCTGGCCTGGCTGAATCATACGAATATTACCAACAGCCAGGAATATCCCATGGCAAAAGACGCCTTAAAATGGGCTGCAACCACTTATGTAGTAGCCGCACTGGCTGCCGTGGTGCTGCTGCTTCAATACCTCTCTATATTTTTGGGGGGAAGAAGGGATTAGGCAGCGGTGCTGGATCTTATTCAAAAGCGGTCCGGATAACTCCGGGGCCGCTTTTTTTATCCGCTTTTGCCGGTTTATTCCCGCACCAGTTGATATGCCACCACCTTCCTGGCGTTAAAAGTGGGTACGTACAGTATGTTTTTACCGGGATCATAACCAATATCAGCCGTATTCATTTTTTCTGCATGTGTATCCAAAAGCAGACTGATCTTACCGGAAGCCGTCACATAGAAGATATAACCGCTCCAGGCGGTAACAATAAGGTCGCCGTTACCTGCCGGTTCAATACCGTCAATACCCTGTGGCAACACAGCTACCAGTGTCACTTCTTTACGCCCATTTATCTTTTTCAGCTTTTTTCCCTCCGCAAAATAGAGGTCCGGGCCGATCACTTTCAACCCGTTTGCGCCTTTGATACTATCCAGGTACAGGGTGGGTCGCTCCCCCTCCAGTTTCCATATCCTGGCCTTCCGGGAATCCGCAACAAAGACCGCACCCCGGGCATCCGTGGCAATATCATTTAATCCGGTGGCCCCATCGATATGTATCTTTTTTTCTATTGTACCCGTTGGTATATCGATAACGACCACTGCCGAGATATCGGCCACAAATAGCTTATTACCCACCCGTCCCAAACCTTTGGGGGCATCCAATCCTTCAATCCAGGTGCTGTCGAACTGCTTCCCGTCCGGGCTCAGTCTTCCAACACCGCCCTTTCCATCCTCATCCCATCCACCTCCGTTTATAAGGGATACATAAAGAACCTTTGCCTTTACATCCGGCAAAACGGATTCAGGGATGGGAATGATCGTATCTGTTTCCCATAGTTTTTCAAGACGCGGAACCTGCGCCGTTGCAATACCCGAAATAAAGATGGAGAGCAGCAACCAATTTTTTTTCATTGCAATAATTTAAATCACCGGAAAGACCATACAAAGAAACCCCATTCCGGCAGGGAGGCGTTCAGTTTGTCTGGCAGTATATTCAGTTATTTTGGCCCTGACGGCTGCCGGCATTTTTTTGAATCCATCAAAAAAAGACGGGACGGACTGGTAAAAAAATAAAAAAAACTCCCAAAAGGAGCTTCCTAGTAAAAATTCCGACAACGATTGCGTAATTATTTTTTTTGTGCAGTGCATAAACTTCTAATTTCATATTCCCTTGCTTGTTACGAATAATAATGATTGATTGACGAATCCATTTAGCTATGAGACCGCAGTTGCTTAAAGTTGCCAACGAACCGCAACGTTCGTTCAGCGTCCGGAGGGACCTGGTACCGCATGTGAACAACAAGTGGCACATGCATTCCGAACTGGAGCTCATCCATATCAAAAGCGGAGAGGGCACCCAGTTCATTGGAGACAATATCCGGCGTTTCCGCTCCGGGGACGTGGTGCTCGTTGGCCCCAACCTGCCCCATTACTGGAAATTTGATGATTCGTTCTTTGACGAAGATTCCATCCGCACCACGGATGTGCGGGTAGCGCATTTCGGAGAACTGTTCCTGGGTGGTCAGTTCCTGCAGCTTCCCGAGAATAACGGCATCCGGAGCCTGCTGGATAAATCGCGGAGGGGTCTGCAGGTGCTGGGGAGCGCCCGCCGCGAAATCGCTGCTATTTTAGAAAAGCTCCTGACAGTTGAAGGCAGCCAGCGGATCATACTGATGCTTGAAGCACTGGCCCTCCTTTCGGAAGAGAAAAAGTGCGCCACACTTTCTTCCATCGGGTTTAAACCGGATGGTGTAACCACGGATAACGAACGGATACAGGCTGTTTTTGACTATTCTATCAAAAATTTCAGACGCAAGATAAAACTGGAAGAGATCGCTGATGTTGCCAATATCAGTCCGAACTCCTTTTGCCGCTTTTTTAAATCGCGTACGCGGAAAACCTATTCCCAGTTCCTGATCGAACTGAGAGTGGGGCATGCCTGCAAACTGCTGATCGAAACCAATCAATGCCTGAAGCGGCTTTGTTTTGAAAGCGGATTCAACAACTTTACCAGTTTTCATAAATATTTTAAAATCATTACCGGCAAAAGCCCGATGATGTACCAGAAGGAGTTTATGGCCTGACCCGGGCATTTGCAGCCTCGGATCCAGGTCTGTTATCCGGGGGGTGGTACAACGGAAGAAGCCGCTGCCGAAATGCCGCATTCGTCCGGCGAATATTTTGAAATCGGTACACCTCATGCCTATGGTCTGTTTGCGCGGAATATAAAGAACCTTTCCTTATATAACATCCGGCTGAAAACAATTGCCGTTGACCGGCGACCGGCGGTACTGATGGACAATACAGAAGATGTACAGGTGCTTGGATTAAATGTTCAGGGAGACCGTGAAAGCCGCTCCGTTGTACGCGTCCGGAATTGCAGGGATGTTTTTATCAGCGCAGCAAGGGTATTGAAAGAAGGAGCTGTTTTTATGGAAGTCGAAGGCAAAAAACAGCCAATATCCGGCTCGATAGCAGCGATCTTTCCAAAACAGCCAAAAACACCCTGCTGCATAGCGAAGTACCGCAGCACACTGTGAGCATCCGGGACGAACCGGCAAAAAGCTAAAATAATTTACAGGTTAGCCAAATACCCGGTACTTTTTTTATAAAGTATTTTGTCATTTGCAGTATGCTTTTTTATGGCCCCTCTGTCCGTAAAAAAGGATTTAATTACCCTTTTACTTTTTTATGCAACAGAACTTCAGTAAATCATTTTCCCTTCTGGCGGCAGCGATCTGCGGATTGCTCTGTATCTCTTTTGTACCTCCCTCCAAAATAAAACCCCGGCCGGGTCAGCAGGCAGCACCCGCACCGATAAAGCTTCCCCAGGGCTTTACAGCGCATACCATTCTCGATAGCTCCGCAAAAGCAAGAGATATTGTGGTAACTCCCCAGGGCATCATTTATGTTAAATTGTCCCGGCCCAAAAACGGCAAGGCCATCCTCGTTTTAAAGGAGAGGGCGGACGGAAAGGCGACTGTCACCGGAGGGTTTGGAAATTACAGCGGCACCGGTCTTTATTTAAAGAACGGGTACCTCTTTGCCTCTTCGAATGAAGCGGTATTCCGGTATCAGCTGAATGATAAGAATGAGGTCATTAATCCGGAACAACCGGAGACCGTCATCTCCGGATTGAAAATGGGACGGCAGCACGAAACCAAATCCATTGTGCTTGATAACGACGGTAATATCTATGTCAATATCGGGTTCCCTTTAAACTCCTGCCAGGAAAAAGACCGGCAGCCCGGTTCATTGGGTATCCCGGGGTGCCCCCTCCTGGATTCCGCCGGTGGTATCTGGCAGTTCAGCGCCAGCAAACTCAACCAATCCTATCCTGAAGGTACCCGCTATGCCACCGGGCTCCGCAATGTGGTAGGGATGGACTGGAACCAGCAAAACAACACTCTTTTTGTAATGCAGCACGGAAGGGACCAGTTGCACGATCTTTTCCCCGACCTGTATACCCAGAAGCAGTCGGCCGAACTGCCGGCAGAATGCATGTACCGGATTAAAAAGGGAGATAATGCCGGTTTCCCGTTTATTTACTACGACCCCTTCCAGAAGAAAAAGATACAGGCGCCCGAATATGGCGGTGATGGCAAAAAAGAAGGCAGCGCGGAGTACATTGACCCAGTGGTTGCATTCCCTGCACACCTGGCCCCCAACGGACTCTTATTTTACACCGGCAATCAGTTCCCGGAAAAATACAGGAACGGTGCATTTGTGGCCTTCCATGGCTCCTGGAACCGGACACCCGAAAAACAGGAAGGTTTTATGGTGGCATTTGTCCCCTTCCGGGATGGTAAACCCTCGGGGGAATGGGAGGTTTTCGCAGACGGCTTTGCCGGTGTTCCCGAAGTGCTTTCACCAAGGCAGGCACAGCACCGGCCCTGTGGCCTGGCGCAGGGCAGCGATGGCTCCCTGTATGTAACCGATGATGTAAAAGGAACTATTTATAAAATCGAATACAAACAGTAATACGGAATTATAATTTATTCAATACGGCCCGTGTTTTTTCCAGCAGCCGGATCCTGTCGTTGTCCATTCCTCCTGCAGAATAAATATTCATTTCGATCTCGGTAAGCGTATTGAACACTTCATTCTGAAACGCCTCCGGAACATTCCGGCGGCTCATGCTCTCTTTCAGAGCAGACCGGTTGAACAATGCAGCAGCTACCTGGTAGCGCTGTTCAAAATACTGTATCATACCCTGCTTCAGCAATCCGTAGAATGCGTTGCCACTCTTTGAAACAGCATTTTCAGCGGGTTGCAGCAGCATTTCCACCGTTGCTGCCGGCTGCGATACCGGCGGACTTACCACGGGAACAGGTGCCGGCTGCACCTTCGGAGGCGCCGCACTGCGAACAGCACGTTTACTTTTTGACCGGCGGATGAGCAACCATACCAACAACAGGAGTGCCACAATCCCCAGTCCGATCAGCAGCATGCCCAACCCCTCATTCCGTTCCACTGTGATATTGCTCCGGTCCGGGCCCGGCCTGGCAGCACCCGGCTCTCTTGAATAGAACGTGATCGGGGGATTGTTGATCGTATTATACCGGTTTTGCTTGAGGTCGAAATAAGAGAACCTGATGGGCATTATCGTGTAAGATCCTACTTTACCTGCGGTGAAAGGAATGGTAAACACTTTTGTACCAGGACCGGTCTTGCTGTTCCGGTTGTATTGCTCCTGCACGCTGGCCGGATAAACGACAATATCCCTGGGCCACTCCACAGCCGGCTGCACCACCTGGCCAAAGTCGCCGGCACCAGAAATGCTTATCTGCAGCGAGCCCCGCTCTCCCGGTGTAAAATTGATCTTGGAAAGATGCACATTCATTTTAAAATCACCGACAGCACCATTATAGACGGTTGGGGCCGCATTTGCCGGGGCATCATTCACGGTAATGGCAATGGGTACTGATGCGATCGTCATCCGGTACTCCCCGTTCCGTAACGGCAGGTTATCATCAATACCGTCCAGCAAGGAGCTCCTGTTGCCGGAGCCATCCACCAGCCGGATGCGGTTATTGATCACCATGGGATCCAGTTCCAACCTGCCGGTTTCACGGGGGGTAAGCTGTACTTTACGAATGGTATGTACGTCAAAACTTTCGCCGTTAACCGTTTCGCGGCTTACCATCCCATCTCCTGACGTGATCAGATCCCGGATATCAAATCCCGCAAACTCCGGATCCTTTGACACTTCCGAAACAGATTCCAGGGATGAATAAAGCTTATACGTCACAATGATCGGTTCCCCGATATAACAATTGGTCTTGTTCGCATACACATTCAGGTAAATATTGCTTCGCAGTCTTGCCTCCAGCACATTCCGCTGCGCCATTGCCGCAACCGAGGCCCATACCAGCAGCATCAATAAACCAAATCGTTTCATATTCTTTATTCTCCGTTCCGCCGGAACCGGCAGCATTTACAGGAGGTGCGCAGGGGTACTGATAAGAGGCACACGTTCCTGTGTTTTTATAAATCGCCTAATTGAGGCCTTAAGATAATACTTTCCACGCAGGCGGCAGCCGAAAGCCGTGTAGCCGTTTCGATCAGCAGTGCAATATCGCCGGCTTCCATGATCCGTTTCTGACTGTTGTCGAAATCTCCCCAGGACGCGGTCATCACCGCACCGGGAAATAGCGCAGCAACCTTAATGCCATGCGGCTTCAACTCCTCGCGGAGGTTCTGACTGAAGCCGTTGAGCGCAAATTTACTGATACTGTAAGAACCACCTCCCGGATACGCCTGAAGACCGGCCACGGAACAGATATTAAAAATAAAGCCCTTTCTCTGCGCTTTCATTGCCGGTAAAACGGTCCTCGTAAGGTGATAGGCACTGTAAAGATTCAGCGCCATCTGGCTTTCCAGCACACCATCCGCTTCATCGCTCACGTTTCCCGGCTCAAAAAGCCCCGCATTGTTCACCAGCACATCGGGTGTGCCCTGTTCCAGCATCCAGTTTCCCAATGCCACAGCCTGCTCCCTCACCGAAAGATCAAAAGCCCTGGCCCGGAATTCGGTATCCGGATACTGGCGCTGAAGAGCTTCCAGGGTATGGTACAGCTTTACTTCGTTTTTTGATGTAATGAAGATCCTGTTCTCTTTTTTTGCAAACGCCCGGGCAATGGCAAGACCAATGCCCTGAGAAGCTCCTGTTATTAAAATATTCATGTACTGCTTCTTTTATCCCTGCGAAGTAACTATATTTTTTTTAATGGATTCGTTAAACCCTGAATAGCGGCCGCACCCGGCTTTTCAGACGCTGTTTGCCCCTTTTTGTTATCTTAGCCCAAATTTTTTGCGTGTATATCCATCAACAGTTCTGTATCTCCCCGCAGCATACTGCGAACACTGTAAACCTGGAGGAGTTGATCCCTTCGGCGGACGGAAAACTGGTTGCACTGGAGCCGGCGCTTGAAGGGGTACCGGCAGGCATGCTGCGCAGGATGAGCAAGGCGGTACGGATGGGCATCGGCGCAGGACTACCCCTTCTGAAAGAAGCAATGCCCGATGGGATCATCATCGGCACAGCCAACGGGGGAATGGAAGACTGCATCAAATTCCTCAACCAGATCATTGACTATGAGGAAGGGATGCTTACTCCAGGCAATTTTGTCCAGAGTACACCCAATGCCATTGCCGGGCAGCTCAGTCTTATCACTAAGAACCGGAGTTATAATGCCACGCATGTGCACCTGGGACTGGCATTTGAAAATGCCCTGCTGGATGCACAGCTGTTCCTGAGAGAACACCCGGGCAATACCTATCTGACAGGAGCAGTGGATGAAATATCCACTTATAATTATAATATCGACCGGCTGGCCGGATGGTATGATCCTGCTCTGACCAGCACCGGTTTGTTTACCGGCAGCCACCCGGCCACCATTGCAGGAGAGGGTGCGGCCCTGTTCCTGCTTGGCGGAAATGCTGCCGGTGCACTTGCAGAAATAACGGCCATAGAAACCGTACATACGCCCGATGCACAGCTGGTAACAGTACGGTTCGGTGAACTGCTGGACCGGCTTCCGGTTACCGGTGACACCCTGTTGCTTTCCGGGGAAAACGGCGACAACAGGTATCAGCATTTTTATGATGCGCTGGAGTCGCTGGCAGCACCGGTTCCTGTGCTCCGTTTTAAACATATAACCGGAGAATACCCCACAGCAACATCATTTGCGGTATGGCTGGCCGTGCATTTCCTGCAAACGGGAAATATCCCTGCTCATTTTCTAAAAAAAGGAACCCTTCCCGCAGCTGTAAAGCAGGTGATCATCTATAATCACTATCATGGAAAACAGCACAGCTTCCTGGTGCTTTCAAACAGATAAACTGCTATCAAGTGAAACGTGAAATATAAAAAGATAAGCCTGCGCTCACATTTATCTTTTGCTTCTCACGATATTTTGGAGCATGAAGATATGCTGAGCGGCCTCCCCCGCCCCTACCTGATTCAGCTGACCGGCTAGCGGCTGATCCGGTCCATGATCGCTTCCAGCGGCATCTCCTCCAATATTGTACGATCGGGGGTCTCCCCGGTCATTTTCCATTTGATCAGACGGATCCATCCGTTCTCCAGTTCTATTCCCGTTATATCCCCGTCCGAAAAACAACAACAGCCGGTATTGAAATAAGTAGGCAGCATTTTTTTATAATCAAAGGTCAGCAGGTCGAACCGCTTCTGATAGGAATGGGTCTCTTCACGGATCTTTTGTATAGTGGGCTCGTCCTGGGCGTTTTTTGCAATGTCCAGCTGGCGGTACAACCGTTCGATGTGCGTCAGCGATTCAAAAACCGGCTGATGGGTATGACCGGTGATCAGCAGGATATGATCCTGTTCTGCCGACCATTCATACATGATCTCATTATGAACGGTCTTCTTATAGGCATTGTTGGACGGCTCATTGGGATTGATCCGCAGGTAGGACTGAAAAGGTCCCCAGATCCTGGAGATAAAAAATTTTGTAAACCAGTTCCCATCGCTGTTGGCGTCTCCCTGGTGACCGTGGGTGCAAAAGATGCGCAATTCCTTTCCCTTTATGACCGTGTTCAGAATCACCCCTTCGTAGGCTTTCAGCTTCCGGCCGTAAAGGGACTCCAGCTCCAGACCCGCAAGCGGATCATTTCCCCAGTAAAGATCATGATTGCCGATAATCTTGATAAAAGCATCCCGCTGTACAAAAGCGGTTTCAGCGGCAAACTGCTCCCGGTTGTTTTTACGCACCCTGTTCAGGGTATTCTCCCAAAGTTCCTCACAATCGCCGAGGTTGATAAAACGGAACTGCCGCTCATTATAGTAATCCAATGCTGCCAAATAAGTAGTCGCCGCCATCATAAAATCGTCCGCACCATTACGGGCACCTTTATGCTGATCCGAAAAGATAATGATCCTGTCTGCTGTGCTGTCAAAAGGGAGCACCGGCCCCAGCTTATCCGGATTCTTCAATATACTATTGAAAAGTTTGGTCAGTGCATCATAGATCCGGGCCTTGTCCGGATTGGAATCAAATTTTCTGGCAGCCCACAAAACAGGTCGTAACAAAAGAAACCGCAGCAACCGACGCATGGTTTCAAAATTATATATTCAGGGATTTCACAGACTTATGTGGGATGCGACGCATTACATTCCGGGATATATGGGTCCGTAGCGCAGCTTTTTAGCGCGTTTGTAATTTCCTTTTTCAGGGTAGATAATATCATGTGCGGTTTCATAGCCTTCATTGGCAGTGTCCAGCAATCGTTTCATCGCATTTCTTCTGCGTACTTCACATACCGCACCTGTAACAGCTGACGCAGCGATTCCTAAAAGCACAAATCCTATTAAACGATACGTATTCTTCATCACTCAAATATTTATTCATTCATACCCGTAAGATATGAAATAAATGGTAAAAGTTGCGCTGTTTTTTATCATTCCAAAACAAATGATCGTTTGCTTCCAGTGCCATTTATTAAAATACAAAACTATTTATGAATAAGCCAACTACCACTTAATCAATTGCTAATTCATAATAAATTAACACCCGCGGATCTCAATTGTTGGAGGGTTTGATAAAATTATGATTTTGTTTTTTGGAGAATAACCAGTTTAGCAATCCAGGTTCTGCAAATGCGGCATCCCAGCTGTTATGCCCGGCTTCAGGATATACTGTAAAGCGTACCGGAATGCCGTTTGCCTTCATGGCTTCCACCATTTTCTGCGAATATTCCGGTAATACAACGTTATCCTTTCCTCCGTGGAAGACCCACCACGCCGTGTTCTTCAGGTTGGGCGCAATACCGGTATTGGCGCCGCCGCAAATAGGTATGGCCGCTGCAAAAGTGTGAGGCATGCGGTTAACAATTTCAAAGGTTCCCATACCGCCCATACTGAGCCCCATTACATATACCTGGTCTTCCTTTATTTTGTATTGACGGTTCAGATTGCCCAGCAGTTCCATCACCAGGCGCAGACTGGGTGATGGCGGTCCGTCCTTTACAAAATAAAAACTGCGCTTACCACCCGAGTCGGCAACGGTCTGTACATTGCTCCAGTAATAGCGCACAGCATTCTGGGGAAAGACAACGATCGCAGGAAATTTTTTCCGGTTGGCTTCTTTCAGAAACAACGCACCTCCGTGCAGCAACTGTGCTTCATTGTCGTCGCCGCTTTCACCACGGCCATGGAGGAACAAAACAAGGGGGTATTTTTTCTGAGGATCAAAATTTTCCGGTAGCAGCAACCGGTAAGGAAGGGTATCGCCACTCTGTATGAACTGATACTTTTTGAACAGCGAATAATCCTGTGCGTGAACCACTGTCAGCGTCAATACAGCGATGAGTACGGTTATTATTTTTTTCATATTGTTTTTTTATTACCGGTTGCGTCCGTATAACCTGCAGCAAGGCTATTTCTGGAATACGCGTACGTACTCTACTTCCATAATAGCAGTATCCAGGTTTTCATCCACGCCATATTTGCCCCCCCAGTTGCCTCCCATCGCAATATTCAGCAACAGGTGGAACGGCTGATCAAACGGCCATTCGGCCGCACCTTTTCCGGAATTCCTGAAAGAAAAAAAAGGCTGATCATCCACAAAGAAACTGATCCCGTTTTTTGTCCATTCGATGGCATATAAATGAAACCCGGCATCCGCAGTTCCCAGTAACAGCCCTTTTGTTTTTTGTGTGCCTTTTACATGATTAAATGTTTTGGTATGTACACTGCTGTAAACCGTATCCGGGTTATAGCCTACGTGCTCCATAATGTCAATTTCCCCGCTCGCGGGCCATCCGCCGTATTTCCCGTTTGTGGGCAGCATCCAGATGGCGGGCCAGGTCCCTTTGCCTGATGGCAGTTTGGCGCTTACTTCCACCCTTCCGTATTGCCAGTCCCCTTTGCCTTTTGTAACCAGCCGCGCGGAGGTATAGCTGTTTTGCTCCCGTTGCTCCTTACGCGCCGTAATAATGAGTTTGCCATTCTTTACAACCGCGTTGTTGCTGTCTGCACGGGTATAGTATTGCAATTCCCGGTTGCCCCATCCGTTACCGCCCACATCATAATTCCATTTGCTGTCATCCGGCAAACCAGTGCCATCAAACTCATCGCTCCATACAAGGCGCCAGCCTTTTGCAGGCGGTGTCTGTTGCAGACGTTCCGCCAGCAGTTCCGGTTCATTGGTAGTAATAAACTCAAACCCGTTGGCCAGGAGCCAGTCCATCTCCGTTACGGTATTCACGGTCCAGGCATTCAGGGCGATATGATTCTTTTTCGCCTGCGCGATCCAGTCCGGGTGTTTCTGAAAAACGGAATAATGATAATCCACACCATCCAGGCCGTCTGCCTTTATTTCCTCCGGGGATTTATCACCATTCAGGTACTGTACATGAGCCTGCGGATCCAGCGCTTTTACTTTTTTACACACATCGTAGTCAAAGCTGATATAGACCGCCATGGGAGCGGCTCCCAGCTGGTGTACCAGCCGCACCACGCGTTCCGCAACCAATTGCGCTCTTTCCTTGCTGATCTTTGAAGGTTTTATTTCAAATACCAGGCGGGTCGTCGTGTTCCCTTTTAACCCGGCCAGGGTATACTCCCGCAGGGTGGGCAGCCGCTCTCCGTTGGATAAAGGCGTTTTGATCAGTTCCGCATAGGTCGTTTCCTCTATCATCAGCTTGTTGTAATGCGGATCATGGTTGATCACCAGCGAATCATCCGAGGTCATCTGGATGTCGAATTCGCTTCCGGTACATTTCAACTGAATGGCATGTCTCAGCGAGGCAATGGAGTTTTCGGGGAGCTGGTTCTTTTTGAACGCACCCCGGTGCGCTACAATGGGATTTTTTGCAAATAGGATCCTGCTTTTTTTCTGTGCTGTTGCAGACAGGCCAAAACTGCTTAGCAATACCATCAGCATTGCAGCCGGAAGTAAAATTTGTTTCATGATTTTTAAAAAGGGGCTTATAAATATATTATTTCAGTGCCTGGTATACCAGGGCTTTAAACTTATCATTGATCTCTCCGTGCGAGAAAGGCCATTGCTGCACAAACAGCAATGCCACAATATTTTCCTTGGGATCTCCCCAGTAAGAAGTGCCGAAGAACCCGCCCCAGGCAAAGCTGCCCGCGGACTGTCCGAGTTTTGCAGCGCCTTTTTCCGTGGTGATCTCAAACCCTAATCCGAATTTATTATTACCCAGCATCAGGTCACCGATCTGGTTCCGGGTCATGAGGTCTACGGTATGCCGCGACAACAATTGTTTTCCGTTATAAACACCTTTATTCACCAGCATTTGCAGAAACGTGGCGTAATCCGCAGTGGTGGAAACCAGTCCGGCCCCGCCGGCAAAATAGCCGTTGTTATTGACCGGGTAGTCGATGGTGACGCCTCTGAAGGTAGTATCAGACCAGGGAATAACGGCCTTTGTAGTTCTGTCTTCCGTATAGACGCTTACCAGTCTTGACTGTTTTGCCTGCGGCAGCTGAAAATAGGTGTCCTGCATGCCCAGCGGTCCGAAGATGCGTTCATGGAAAAAAGCATCCAGGCTTTTTCCCGATACCACCTCCACCAGGCGACCCAGCACATCGGTATTGAGCCCATAGGTAAACCGTTCTCCCGGCTGATGCACCAGCGGCAACGTTCCCAGCCGGTCGATAGCGTCCGCCAGTTTTTGGGGCTTTATCACAAACCCGGCTTCCAGACCGGCTTTTGCATAAATGGCCTTCATGTTGGGGGAGCCGATCTGCGCATAATCCAGTCCGGATGTATGTGTCAGCAGGTCCCGGATGGTAATTTCCCGCTTTGCGGGAACAGTGGTATAAGAAGAATCCGCTGCATTGAATTGATCCAGTACTTTTGGACGGGCGAAGGAAGGAATGAATTTAGAAATGGGATCGTCCAGCAGGAATTTTCCCTCCTCAAAAAGCATCATTACGGCAACGCTGGTGATGGCCTTGGTTTGCGAAGCGATCCGGAAGATATCGTTTGATTTCAGCGGAGTGCCGCTCTGTGCGTTATTGAGCCCGAATGCCTTATTATATACGATCACGCCATTGTGCGCAATGAGGGCGGTTGCCCCTTTGATCCAGTTCTTTTGTACGTATTCCTGTATCACCCGGTCGATGCGCTGCAGGCGTTCGCCGGAAAAACCGTTGGCTGCTGCCGTCCCGGGAACCAATACTTTTGATTGTGCCGATGCAGTAAGTTGCAGGGCTATACCGATAAACAACAAGCGAATCCGTTTCATCCCTAAAATTTGGGTCCTAAGCTACAAAAAATTATAAGGAAAACCCCCTGCCCGGCAATAAAAGTACCCGTCCGGTAAAAACGGGCCTGCCAAAGCATCCGGCCGCATTTTATTTTTAATCGAATGACTATTCGATTATATTTGCAGTATGAAACCCAGGGACGACGCAAAAGAAGCACTGATCCGGCGAAAAGCCATTGCGCTGATCGTAAGGCTGGGTTTTGACGGGTTCAGCATGCAGAAGCTGGCAAAAGATACCGGCCTGTCCCCCTCCACACTCTATGTCTATTTTGAGAACCGGGAAGACCTGCTGCTCAAATTATATACCGGTGTACTGGAAAAATTTGAGCAGGATGCCCTGGCGGGTTTTTCGGAAACCATGCCCTTTGAGGAAGGATTGTGGCTGCAGTGGAAGAACCGGTTCAAAAACATTTGCAAAAATCCCACAGAATACCGGTTTTATGAGCAGTTCCGCAATTCGCCGCTCCTCCGGCACCAGGCGCCGGCGCCAACGGCTTTCAGGAACGCCATGAACCAGTTTGTAAAAAATGCCGTGCGCAGCGGAACGCTGAAGCAGCTTCCCCCCGAGATCTTCTGGTCGCTGGCATATGGCCCTTTTTATACGCTCGTTAAATTTCACCTGGATCAGAGCAGCATGGCTGGTACTCCCTTCTCACTCACCGAGCAAAAGCTCAAACAGGCGTTCCTGCCGGTATTACAGGCACTGAAACCCTGATTTTTTTTAACCATTAATCGAATGATCATTCGATTAAAAAACAGCAGTTATTATGACGATCAATCATCTCAACCTTGTTCTTTCCGATGTTCCGAAAGGGATCACTTTTTTTGAGACCTATTTCGGCTTTTCCTGTACACATGTAAAAGGTGTACACCAGCTTGCCATATTAAAAAATACAGCGGATTTCACGCTTGTGTTAATGGCACAGAAAGAGGCCATCAGCTATCCCAAAGCGTTCCACATCGGCTGGATACTTGACAGCACGGCAGCAGTGGACCGGTTGTACCAGCAGCTAACCGGTGACGGGCTTACCATCGCGCATCCGCCGCGGTATATAAGGGATAGCTATAGTTTTTATTTTTACTTTGATGCCCTGTTTATCGAAGTAAGCCATTACCTGGATGTTGCCTGAAGCAAAACAGGTTATTTTTTTTGCTGATCTGCGGTAACAAGGGTGGTATCGGTAACAAGGATGGGTACATTGTACCCGCCGGAGTCCAGCACCGTTTTGGGAAAGGCCTGCTTTAATTGTGCCCAGGCAGTTTTGTTCACATTGGTCTTATAAAGATAGAGCCCGCGGAGCCCCCCCAGTGTTTTTAATTGTAAAACACCTTTCTCCGTAACTTTTGTCCCCACCAGGTTCAGTACCTGCAGCTGTTTCAGCGGTTTCAGGTATTGCAGCCCGGCATCGGTTATTGCGGTATTGCTGAGATAAAGTCTTGTAAGCCCTTCCAGTTTTGCGATCTCTTTAAGACCGGCATCATCCATATTGCTGCCATCCAGCCGGAGCCAGACCAGCTGTTTTTTCAACGGTTCCAGCAGTTTAACCAGCTCCCGGGCCCGGCTGCCGGTAGTTACAAAATTTGCTGATAAATAATTTTTCTCATTTGAAACCGGCACTATTATCACACCCGCATCTTTCAGCTGCTGAACTGTCTCCTCACTGGCGGCGCTTACTTCCGCTTCGGGCACGTCCGTGCGCTTTGGTTCGCTGCTGCCGGTATTGCCCGATTGCAACGCTGTCAGTACCGGCTTTATTTTATCGGTTTGAGGCAGCTCTTTTACCTTCTTTGTAAAACTGTTGCCGGTGCTGACCCACCAGCTCAACACCGCCACTTCGTTCGGAGTGAGTTGCGGTTTTTCCTTTGGCGGCATATGATCATCATCATTCAACGGCAACAGTAACCGTTTGATCAACGCGCTCTCGTCCGGCTTGTCACTTACCAGGGCCTTTCCATCCTTACCTCCTTTCAGGATATAGGCTTCTTCATCCAGACGCAGCTTTCCTTTTTGTTTGCTGGTGCCATGACAGCTGTAACATTTCCGTTTCAGCAGCGGCTGCACCACATCAGTATACAATACGGCTTCCTGGATATTCGGGATGGGTTTTGCGGCTTCCTCCGCGGGATCACCGGTCATTCCGGCGGTGAGGTAATCCGAACCATGGGTCAGCGAGCCGCCCAGATGACCGGTAACGGTGATCAGCGCTATAACTGTTATGGAAGAAAGGTTCGCATATCTTGCATTCAGTGAAAGCCGGTTCAACAAATAATACAATAATGAAACCACCGCCGTGGCGATACCCAGCCACTGGTGCTGTGTTACCAGCGCTGCATCATAATCACCGCTCAGCGAAAGCAGGTACCCGGTAACACAGGAAGCAACAGCAGCCACGGCACCCCAGAAGAGCAATACCGGAACAGCAGGCTTTAGCAGGGGAAAACGCTTTGAGAACAACTGCAGCAGGCATGCTGCCAGCAATACGCCGATGGGCAGGTGAACCAATACCGGGTGAAATCGTCCTATCGCATCCACAAGGGCAAGAATCATCATACGCTGTTATTGATACCGGTTTCTGAGTGTTTTCATCATGTGTACATTAATGGCCCATTGATCCGCCACCGGTTGCCGGGTATACGGCAGTACCGGCATATAATTGGGCGGACCGAACTCGGTAAGTACCGTCATCACCGCTCCCTGTTTCCGTTTCCGTTCGGCCACCACATCCCACCAGTCGAAATGCTGTTTTACCACGGCTTCCCATTCCGGTGCCCGGGGATCATTTACCTGCGGGCCCTCGGGATGTCCGATGCGTGCGTGGATATGTGCGGTCCGCTCCAGTGCAAGGGCCACGGCTTCTTTCTGGTCGCCCAGCATGCTTTCATGCACATTGCACCAGTGTGAAATATCCAGTGTTAATTGCAGGGAAGGATTCTTTTCCAGGAACTGCCGTGCTATATGTGCCGCAAACAACATCCGTGAACGGTGGGTCTCATGACAAATGGTGATACCCGTCTGCGCGGAAAGCGCTGCAGTAACATCTATAAATGCCTTGTTCTCTTCATAGCTGAAATGATCCCTTCCGGAATGGCAATTGATGTATACAGGCGGCCTGAAACCGTTGGTAGCAGCCGCTTTTACCGCCCCTTTAAAAAAATCCAGGTGTTCCTTAAAATCTGCCTGGTATCCGCCACAAAGAAAGCCCACCTGCAGGTCGTGTTTCTTCAACGCATCAAACAGTTCTTTTTGTTGTGCAGCTTCCGCGGGCCACCATACTTCGATACCGTCGTACCCTTCTTTTTTTGCAGCGGCGCAAAAGGCATCTGTGGTTCCGTTAAATCCCCAGTTGGTAGCCATTACTACCAGCCGGAAGCCGGCACTGGCAGGCGTTTTGAAGGCTGCGGGTGTTGTCATTGATCCCATGGCTGGAAAAAACATCCCCGCCATAGCAGCAGCAGACGATGTTCTTAAAAAGCTTCTCCGGTTCTGATTCATATGCTTCTCCATCGTTCTTATCCTTATGCAATAATTTCCTGTATTACTTTACCGCCCACATCAGTAAGACGGAACGGCCGCCCCTGGTAGGGATAGGTAAACTGTTCGTGATCGAATCCCAGTTGGTTTAGGATGGTGGCCTGTATATCAAAAGCGTCTACCTTTCCGCTTACCGCGGTATATCCGATCTCATCTGTTTCACCATGCGTATAGCCCTTTTTTATACCGCCGCCGGCCATCCAGATGGTAAAGGCCTCCGTATGGTGATCTCTTCCTTTAAACGGGTTCTGTGCCCCGTTGCGGTTCTCCATCATCGGCGTACGCCCGAACTCGCCTGCCCATACCACAAGGGTCTCCTCCAGCAGGCCTCTTTGTTTCAGGTCCAGCAGTAATGCCGTTACCGGTTTATCCACACTTCTGTATTTATTAATAATACCGATGTTCAGGGCATTGCTTGCATTATCCCCGTGCGCATCCCAGCCCCAGTCGAACAGCTGTACAAAACGCACCCCCTTTTCCACCAGCTTTCGTGCCAGCAATACGTTGTTGGCAAAACAGGCTTTACCGGGTTTGGTACCATACATATCATGAATGTATTGCGGCTCGTCATTAATATTCATCACCTCCGGTGCCGTGATCTGCATCCGGTAAGCCATTTCATATTGTGAGATGCGGGAAAGGATCTCGGGGTCGTTGTAGTCCTGGTATTCCTGCATATTGGCCTTATTGACCGCATCTATGGACGCCTTGCGCAGGTCGCGGCTCATACCGTCCGGATCTTTTATAAACAATACCGGGTCGCCTTCACTCCGGCACTGCACTCCCTGGTAAACCGATGGCAGGAACCCGCTGCCCCATACGCTTTTCCCGGCATCGGGAAAACTGCCACCACTGGTAAGCACCACAAAACCCGGCAGGTTTTGATTTTCCGTGCCCAGGCCGTAGGTCACCCAACTGCCGATGCTGGGTCTTCCCAGCCGCGGACTTCCGGTGTGCACCAGCAGCTGTGCCGGGGCATGGTTGAACTGATCGGTGGTTACAGCCTTTAGGAAAGTGACATCATCCACCATTTGGGAGAAGTGCGGGAAGTGCTCGCTTACCCAGGCACCGGACTGACCATGCTTTGCGAATGTAGCCTGAGGTCCCAGCATTTTGGGCACGCCGGTAATGAACGCGAACTGTTTCCCTTCCAGGAAGGAAGGCGGGCAGTCCTGCCCATCCATTTTTGCCAGTTCGGGTTTATAATCAAACAGCTCGAACTGGGAAGGCGCCCCGGCCATGTGCAGGAAAATCACGCTCTTTGCTCTGCCAACAAACGGAGGAGCCTTTGGCAGTAACGGATGCGCAGGATCAAATACGATAGAATGCGCCCCCTTCTTTTTGCCGCCGCAACTGCCAAGCAGTGATCCCATTGCCAGCGCACCCAATCCCATGGCGCTCTCTTTCAGAAAGTGACGGCGGGTATGTGTCCACATCACCATTTGTTCTGCTTCCCGGACCAGCCGTTGATCAATAAGGTCTTTTTTTGTCATTGCAATTCTTTTTGTGCCCTGTTTAATTCTTCACTACCACTTCATCAAGATTCAGCATGGCATTGGCCACTACCACCAGTGCCGCTGTAGCGGGTGTTGCTTTTTCTTTCTGCCCGCCTACCATTTCCACTGCTTTTCCCGGCCCGGAACTGAATTCCTTCAGTGCCTGCCGGTACAGGTCCTCAAATACTTTCAGCTTATCTTCTTTAATGGGTTTGTAGAGCATGAGCTGATAGCCCTTTTTTATCTGACCGGCCACATCTCTGCCGCCCTCCTTCTCCATACGATAGGCAAAATGCCTGGCCATATCGATATAGGCCGAGTCGTTCAATGTGGTCAGCGCCTGAAGCGGCGTGTTGGTCTTGATCCGCCGCGCGGTGCACAGGACGCGCTGCACCCCATCGAATGAGATCATAGAAGGATAGGGAGCCGTCCGTTTCCAGTAGGTATACACGGCACGCCGGTACTGGTCTTCCCCGGTACTGTTGCGCCATTTGGCCGCATTATACGGCGAAAGCCAGATGCCTTCCGGCTGCCAGGGCATTACTCCCGGGCCGTACATTTTACCACTCATCAATCCGCTGATGCAGAGGTTCTGATCCCGCAGTTGCTCGGCGCTGAGCCGTACCCGCGGACCCCTGGCCAGGAATTTATTGGCCGGATCTTTTTCTTTCAGTTCATTCGTCAGTTTCGAATCCTGCCGGTAAGCGGCGCTCATCACCATTTCTTTTATCAGCTTTTTAATACTCCATTTATAATCGTTCATGAATTTCCAGGAAAGATGATCCAGCAGCTCCTTATGCGTCGGCAGCATGCCCTGGGTACCCATATCTTCCAGGGTTTCCACAATGCCGGTACCAAACAACTGTTCCCACAAGCGGTTCACCATGGTCCTTGATACCAGCGGGTTCCGTTTATCTGTAAGCCAGAGTGCAAGCCCCATGCGGTTCTTGGGCGCATTGGCCGGCATGGCGAACTGCAGCGACTTCGGAACCGAGGGCTCCACCTCCTTCCCCAGTGTAAGACGGTTGCCACGCTCAAACACATGGGTCTCGCGCCGCAGCCAGCCGGGGTTTTCCATCATAACGGGGGTTGTTGTAACGGGCGCGTTGATCAGGTCCCAGTAGGTTTTTTTCCGGGCGGTATATTCAGGACTGCCCTTTGCCGGCAGCTCGGGAATAAACCCGAACCATTCAAATACACCCAGGATATCCTCCGATGCAGCGGGCATGGAAGGATTTTCATAAACCACGTATACATCATGTGTACCGGCATGGGGCTGCATTTCAGCCGAAGCTTTCCGCCATCCGTCCTTTTGCTCGATCAGGACAGATGCCAGCATGGGTCCGTCGGGCGCATCAACCCTGAAGGTGAGTCTTCCGCCGGGCTTGTTGGAATAAAAGTTCCAGACCACCTGTTCCGCGTCGTCCAGTTTTACATTCTTCAGCCGCACATGGGAATGATTGCGCATACCCAATGCCACATTCTTGTTAATAATGATTGCGTTCTTTAAACTGTCCGTAGTAGTAGCATAGATCACCGGCTGCCAGGTTCTCAGGAACTGGTAAAGCTGCTGCGTCTGCGTTGCGGTGCCGTTTTCACGGATCCATTGCATCAGCTGTGTCAGCTGCAACTTCATAGAGTCGTTGTATTCCCTTATAAGCGGGTATTCCGCCGGGATGTCATTGTCACGTGTATTATTAAAATACGCCATGAACTTATAGTATTCATCATGCCGGAAAGGGTCGTAAGGATGGCTATGGCATTGCACACAGGCAAAGGTGGTACCCATTAGCGATTCCCAGGTGGTATTTACCCGGTCCATTACTGCTGCCACGCGGAATTCTTCATTATCCGTTCCTCCCTCATCGTTGGTCATGGTATTCCGGCTGAAGGCGGTAGCGATATACTGTGCATCTGTAGGATCAGGCAACAGATCTCCGGCAACCTGTTCGGTTAAAAAGACATTATAGGGTTTATCCTTGTTAAACGCATCGATCAGCCAGTCGCGGTACCGCCAGATGCTGCGCCCGCCATCCGATTCGTATCCTTTTGTATCGGCATACCGTGAAAGATCCAGCCACATGGAGGTCCATTTCTCGCCAAAATGTGAAGAAGCCAGCAATGAATCTACCAGCCGTTCATATCCTTTATCGTCGCTGTTCTTGAGGTATTGATCTGCGATTGCGGCGGATGGATACATACCGATCAGATCCAGGCTTACCCGCCGCAGCAGGGTTTGAGGATCGGCCGGCGCTGCGGGTTTCAGGTCCTGCTCATCCAGTTTCTCGTAGATGAAGCGGTCCACATCATTCCGGATCCAGGAATTATCTTTATCGGGTACCGGTGTTTCCTTTACCGGCAGGTAGGCCCAGTGGTCGCCCCATTTGGCGCCCTGTTTGATCCACCGGCGCAGGATGCCGATCTCCTCCTCACTCAACGGTTCATGTTTATAGGGCATCCGTTCTTCGGGATCCTTTACGGTAAGCCGGCGGATCATTTCACTGTTATCCGGATCTCCGGGTATGATAGCAGGTTCTCCCGATTCTGTTTTTGCAAGGGCTTCTTCCCGGAACAATACGCTGAAGCCGCCCTTGGCTTTCACACCGCCATGACAGGAAATGCATTTCTTATTCAGAATGGGTTTTACATCCGTGCTGAAATCCACTTTTTCGGAGCGGCTGTTAAAGCATGCAACAGCTCCTGTGATCACCAGAACGGCCAACACCAGCAGCATCTTCCTGTTGTAGTAAAAATGAACCATCGTATTTCGCAATCATTGATCAATCCGGTTGAGGGGAATCCCTTGCACATGGCCGTTTCCTCATTTCAAACTTACTAAAGTTTAACGTTTAAATAAAGAATTCCTTGTGATCCGGAAAAAAAGGGACCAGACTGAAACAATCTTACCTCAAACTGGTAATATTTTATCCATAATTGACGCCCGCTGGCACTCAGCCCGCAGATCAGTTGCTGTTTCCCGAAATCAGTTCCGGAGTTATTTGAATATCCCGGACCGCCGGCCTTTTGTGGTGCCTGCGGTCGTGCGACAAGTGGCCTGCCTCACACTTATGTATCAGCAATCACCCCCGGTTTGGTGAAAAGAAACGGCAATAAAAGCGGAGGCCATCGGCTCGAACCATCAGGCGATGGCTATGGGCACGACACAGACCATTTTGCTGTTGTACTGTGTCCCTATATGAGCACGGAATCTACTTCGTCCAGTTCACCTGTTCTTTTTTTACGTCCCTGGAATTACCGCCGATCATTATTTCAAATGCTCCGGGCTCCCAGTCGTACTTCAGCTGACTGTTGTAGAATTTCAGATCTTCCGGGGTGATCTCAAACGTTACTTTCGTGGATTCACCCGCTTTCAGCCCGATCTTTTGAAATCCTTTCAATTCTTTAACAGGACGGCTTACGGAGCCCACCAGGTCGCGGATGTAGAGCTGCACTACTTCGGCACCATCGTATTTTCCGCTGTTGGTCAGTGTAACGGACGCTTTTAATGTCTGGTTCCCTTTCAGGGATTTGCTGCTCAGCGAGAGGTTATCATAGGTAAAAGCCGAGTACCCGATACCATAGCCAAACGGATACAACGGATCATTGGAAACATCCAGGTAATTGGACCGGAACTTCTGGAACCACTTGCCTTCCGGCAGCGGGCGCCCGGTATTTAAATGCGCATAATACAGTGGGATCTGGCCTACGTTCTGCGGGAACGACATGGTCAGTTTTCCCGAAGGGTTCACATCCCCGAACAACACATCTGCGATCGCAGCGCCGGCCTCCGAGCCGCCAAACCATACGTTTAAAATGGCCGGGAGGTGTTGTTGTTCCCAGTTAAGCGTCAGCGGCCGGCCGGTGAACAATACCAGCACCACCGGCTTACCGGTTTTCAGCAATGCCTTTAAAAGGTCCTGCTGCCTTCCGGGAATATCCAGATCGGTGCGGCTGCTGCTTTCCCCGCTGAATTCTGCCGACTCACCCATTGCCGCCACGATCACATCGGCCTCATTTGCGATCTTCAGCGCTTCTTCCTTCATCACTTCCGGAGTGCGGGTATCCCGCTCCCGGTTGAGTGTTTTTCCAAACATAGTGGCCCTTTCCTCCAATGCCGCGTCCTCTGTAAGATTGCAGCCTTTGGCATACAGTACTGCTGCTTTGTCGCCTGCTGCTGCCTTTAAACCTGCCAGCACGGAAATGGAACGGTCCTGTACCGTGGCCACACTCCAGGTTCCCGCCATGTTGTTGGCGGCATCAGCCAGCGGCCCGATCAGTGCGATCTTACTCGTTTTTTTTAAGGGCAGTGTTTCTTTTTCATTTTTCAGAAGTACAAAGCTCTCCGCGGCGATCCGGCGTGCAATGCTGCGATGCTCCGGGGTGAAGATCTCGGTCTTCGCACGCTGGTCATTACAATATTTATACGGATCGGTGAAGAGTCCTAATTTATATTTTGCCACGAGTACATTGCGGCAGGCAGTATTGATCTCTGCCAGGGTGATCTTCTTTTCTTCCAGTGATTGTTTCAGTGTCTTTAAAAACCCTTCCCCCACCATATCCATATCCACGCCTGCTTTTAACGCCAGTGCCGAAACTGCCTGCAGGTCGCCCATACCATGATCGATCATTTCATTGATACCGGTATAATCGGTTACAACAAAACCATTAAAACCCCATTGTTTCCGCAGCACATCGGTCAGCAGCCACTTGTTCCCGGTAGCCGGGATGCCATCCACCACGTTAAAGGAGGCCATCACGCTTCCAACACCCGCATCCACCGCGGCTTTATACGGCGGAAAGTATTCATTGTACATGCGGATATGGCTCATATCTACTGTATTATAATCCCGGCCGGCTTCTGCGGCGCCATACAGGGCATAATGTTTCACACAGGCCATAATGTTGGTAGGCTGCGAATAGTCGCCCTGATACCCCTTTATCATTGCTTTTGCGATCTGTGAGCCCAGGTAGGGGTCTTCGCCGTTGCCTTCCGAAACCCTTCCCCAGCGCGGGTCGCGGGCGATATCCACCATCGGGCTGAAGGTCCAGGAAATGCCGTCGGCGCTGGCTTCAACAGCAGCGATCCGGGCCGACTGCTCGATGGACCGCATATTCCAGGTGCAGGAAAGACCCAGGGGGATCGGAAACGTGGTCTCATAGCCATGGATGACATCCATACCAAACAACATCGGGATCTTCATGCGGCTTTCCTCTACCGCCACTTTCTGGATCGCTTTTATTTTATCCACTCCCTTGATGTTGAATAAACCGCCCACACGGCCTTCTTTTACATTTTTACCGATATCCGAATTAGTGGCCGTACCGGTTGTAAATTCCCCGGCACTTGGCAGGTTCAGCTGACCGATCTTTTCCTCCAGCGTCATTTTGCTCATCAGATTGCTGATAAACGTATTCATGCCGCCGGATTTCGCGCCGCCGGTCTGTGCGTATGTGCCTGCAACTACAGCCGTTATAAGCAGGCAGAGCATTGCTGCTCTTTTATATCCGCTTATTGCATTTCTCTTTATCATGGTCTCAGATTTTTTTTCATTAAGATGTCTTCCTGCGGATCGGTTCCCAGCATAAACACATGGGTACCGAATGGCTCAAAGCCCAGCTTCCGGTAAAACCCCTGTGCCGCATCATTCCGTTCCCAGACACCCAGCCAGAGGTATTGCCTGTCGTATTCCCTGCCCACTCCCGCCGCTTTTTGCACCAGCGCTTTTCCCAGGCCTTTCCCTTTTTGCTCTTTTGAAACGTAGATCCTTTCGAGCTCGATACCTCCGGCAGTTCCCTGGTCCGCAGTTATATTCAGCTTTATATAACCCATGATCCGTTCCGTTTCCCAGGCGATATAGTACACCACTGTAGTACCGTTTAAATCCTTTTTGAAGCTCTCATCCGAAAAAACCAAATCGTGATAATACTGCATGTTCTCCGGCGTATTATAAGCCCTATAGGTATCGGCAAATGTGCGCCGGGCAAAAGCCTGCAGCTCCTTCAGATCATTTATCGTTGCTTTTCTGATAGCATATTCCATAAGGATCACGGTTATTTTTTGAGATAGGGCCGGATAATATTTTGCCAGATCCGGTAACCGCCGGCATTCATATGCAGACTATCACCAAGGAATATGGAAGGCATCGGGCGGCCGTTCTCTCCCAGCATGGCCGGAAACACATCGATGTAGCGCACATTTTTCTGTTTTGCGATAAACGCCTTTATTCCCTCGTTGGCTTCCTGTACCTTGTTAAAATACCTTGCCCGCACAGGGCTCGGCTTTATGGAAATAAAATCAACCGGCACTTTCCGGTTATATCCCCTGATAAGTCCATAGAGTTGTTTAAAGCGGCTCACGGCACTGTCAGCCGGGGTGGCATCATTTGCCAGGTCATTCTCCCCGCAGTAGATCACGATCTGCCGGGGCCGGTAAACCGGTACAAGGTCGTTGAAATAATAGATCAGGTCTTTTAACGTGGAGCCGCCAAACCCCCGGTTGATGATCGTATAGCCGGGAAAATAATCGCTCACATCCTTCCATTTGGTAAACGAGGAGCTGCCAATAAAAAGGATCGCTTTTTGCGGCGGTGCCTGTTTCCGGTCCAGTTCTTTAAACTGCTGAATGTCTTTATAAAATGGCGGATCCTGGGCTAACACCGCAACTACATGGATGAACAGTAAACCAATCAACAGACAAATCTTCTTCATACTTTTATTTTTTCCCAAATTTAAGTCCACTTTGCCGCTTAAAAGAAGGTTGGTTATTTTTTCTCACTGATGCCACAGAATGGCGCAGACACCTAATTGATGATCCTGATCAAACTTTCTTTACTTACGATTGAATTGCAATTAAAGTTAACAAGTAATCCAACCTTTTTACCCGATAATTTCAGATAAGTCAGCAGCTGCTTTTTATGCACATCATGTAACACTTCTATCGATTTGACCTCAACTATAACGGCATCCTCTACCAGGATATCCACTCTAAAACCTAATTCAAGTTGCACCTGCTCATATATCACAGGCAATCCTACCTGTGTTTTTATATTCATCCCATTTTGAATCAATTCGTGTGCCAATGCAGCTTCATAAACGGATTCTAATAGACCAGACCCTAAGATTTTATGCACTTTAAATATAGCACCTCTGATCTGATACGTAAGCTGGTTTATATCCATATTCGTCTTTTCCAAAGGTTAGTAGATCAGGTATTACAGAACATAAAATTCTGTGCCTGTCTGTGTGATCTGTGAGCTATGTATTTTTCCAGCTACGAATTTAATCCACTTTTATGATTTTACTTCGCTCACTGATCCCATTCTCATTCACGGCCTCAATACTGTAATAATAAGTTTTCAGACCATCCATCGCCTTCATCCAGTATTCATTATCCGAATGCACCATAATGCAGGTATACAGCTTATCGGGTGCCGTTCCGTAATGGATGTTGTACGCATAGGCATTATCCACGGGGCGCCATTTGACATACGCGCTCCGCTTATCCTTTTCGGTGCGCAGTACCACAAAATCCTGTACCTGCTCTGGTTTTGCGCCATTCCCGTTGCCAAATACCCTCAGTCCGCTGATGGCAAATTTACCTGTAGGCATGTGTTTGTTTTCCAGGCGTATGAACCGTGCCTGCACCGGCTTTTCCAGTTCCACATAGTCGTGCGGCACATCTTTTTTATTGTTGCTTTTATCAGCCAGTACCTTCCATTTCTTTCCATCTTCCGAATACGACAATACATATTGATGATACTGTTCGCCAATCTTTCCAAGGTGATCCTGCTCCACGTCCTGATCGGCATAATTGATCTGTACCGCATGCACCGTGGAGGTATTTCCCAGGTCGGACTGGATCCATTCTCCTTTATCTCCTGTTTTGGCGCTCCAATAGGTTTTGATCTTTTCATCCACGGCGTTGTTCGGTACATAATCTCCCAGGGTGGAAGAGACCTGGACCGGCTTATTATAGTTCAGCAGCATCCAGCCGGTAAACAGGGTACGCATGGTATCTCCGACCTCCCCGTCCAGCGATGAGGGGAGATAAGTGGGATAGTCTCCAAAAGCCGTGTTGCAATACATCACCCCGTCCTTGTCAAAACCTGCTGGCCAGATACCGATACGGCGTTCAAATGTATTCTTGACAGAAATGATCCCGGTGGAAACATGCCAGTAGTTGTTAAAACTGTCCTGGAAGGTAGCTCCGTGCCCGGCACCTCTCATAAATCCGCCTGTTTTGATGCTATAAGGATCTGATTGCGGGGTAAAGGGTCCCAGCGGACCATCACCCACCACCACGCCATCGGCATATCCGCTGAATTCCGTACCCGGTGCCCCGTATTGTAAATAATACTTACCATTGTATTTTGTCATCCAGGCGCCTTCGATAAAGGGATCTAAAAAAGTATTGTCCATATATTCCCCGAACCGCTGCCAGCCGTACCGCCAGCTTTGCAGGAAATACATTTCTTTACGGGTGCCTAACGGTTGAAATGTTTTCCGGTTCAGTTCGATGCCATACAACGGGTACACGTTGCTGCTGCCGTTGTACATATAGAACCGGCCATCATCATCCGTAAAGAAGGCGGGGTCCCATCCCCCGATCTCAAAAGAATCCACCAGGGGTTTCCATTCGTTCTCTTTTGGATTGGTGCTCATCCAGAGGGTGAAATTTTTTGTATAGGTAGAGCCGAACACCAGCATGGTATCCCCGACAATACTCACCGCCGGTGCACAGAGTTCATCGTAGGTATTGGTATTCCAGGGCCGCAGGAATTTTTTCGAAACAAAGTTCCAGTTGAGCAGATCGCTGCTCCACCAGTATCCCCACTGGTTGGTGCTGAAGAGATAGTAATCGTTCTTATAATTTACGATCACCGGATCTGCCGTGGCGCGGTGCCGCCCCCATTCACTAAAGTTTGGAATAGGCGTGTAGCCGTAATCAATATTGATCGGGTTGCAATAGGTCTTCTGGGCAACCGACCATTTTAAAACAAAAAGCATCAGGAAGGATAATAATAAATATTTTTTCATTCTTGTTTGTTTTTGATCTCATGTCGCTGATTCGCTGATGCATCATGCCACTAAGACGCCAAGACACAAGGAAACACTAAGCCTATATATCCCATTTATCATAATACCTGTTTTCCATTGCCGGTTCTTGGTTGTAACTGCAGGAATAATCCGGTATAATCCGATGCCTTGTGTAGCGGTATTGCCAACAAGGCGCCGGACTGCAGCTTCACTTCAAATGCGGACTTTTAAAACCCAGTTTTTTCAACCCGCGCTGCACGTCCTTATCTTTCATAAACCATTTCCACAATAGGCCGGTGCGGTAGTTCTCGATCATGAGGATAATGGCGCCCTGGTTGATGGCGATGTGGGAGCCGGCATACCATTTCCTTGTTTCATTATAGCTTTCCGAAAAGCCGTATTTGCCCCAGATGCGGTGCCCCAGCACCTCATAAAAATAACGCAATGCCGCCAGGGATGCCTTTGGGCGGTAGGGTATACTGGAAATGGCTGCCGCACAACAAATGGTGCCATTGTCTTTAACCGGCGAATGTTCCCGGTACCTTCTTTTATAATCACATGCCGACAATCCCCAGGAATGCTTCCCATAATTTTTAAAGCCTTTGGGATTGTCCACACAATACCGGTAATTGATCCATACATGCGCTTTATTCTGCTTTCCGTAATCGGCAAAACGATCTTTCAGCCCCTTCGGGTCCAGCCCGGTAAAACTATAATGTGCAAAGAACAATGGTCCGCCGAGGTCTGGCCCCAGCGGCAGCTTTGTTTTATAAAACGATTTCCCGTTTTTCATATCGCCGCCCCGGGCCCATCCGGTTTCATATACTTTCCTTGAAACGGAATGTTCCGGTGCCGCCGCTGCCAGTATGTAGGTGATGAGGGCTTCATTGTATCCTTCTATCTTTAAGTTCATTGCCCATCTGTATTCCGGGCTCCAATGCCAGTACAACACATCCCGTCCTCTTGTAAACCAGCTCCACTCTACCTGGCGCCACAGCCGGGTAATTGTTGTTCGGATGGTTTGTTCTTCCTTATTCCTGCGCTTAAAATATTGCCGCACAGTCAGTAACCCCTGAAACAGGAATGCTGTTTCTACCAGATCGGCACCGTTATCTTTTTTTGCAAAGGGGATGGTCTTACCCGTACGTCCGTTGATCCAGTGAGAAAAAGCGCCATGATGTTTTTCCGTCCTGTCTAAAAAGGAAACGATCTTCAGCAGACGTGTCGCTGCCTGCATGCGGGTGATCCATTTCCGTTCCACAGCCACGATAAGGGTCATTACACCGAATCCGGCGCCGCCTGTTGTTACCACGTCTTTATAATGTTCATGATCCCTTTCTTTCGGCAGGCCGCAACCGGGGTGGGCAAAGTCCCAGAAGTAGGAAAAGGTCTGCCGTTGCACCAGGTCCAGCAACGCCGCTTCTTCTAAATATGGAAAGCGTTCTTGTTTTGTCATGCTTATTTTTGATAGGCATTGGTAAAACCCAGTTTCTTTAAGCCCCCCTGAACTTCGGGGCAGCTCATAAAAAGATTCCAGAGCAGACCGGTACGGTAATTTTCGATCATGACCACGATGGGTCCCTGGTCGATGGCCAGGTGGCTTTTTGCATACCAGCCCTTTGTTTCATTAAAAGCATCGGTAAACCCGTACTCACTCCATATCTTGCTGCCCAGGTCCACGTAAAAATGCCGCAAGGCTTTCATCGATTGCTGCGGGGTATAGGGGAAGGCAGCCAATGCGGCGGTTGGTGTAATGGTTCCGTTATCATTCGAAGGCTGATGGGCGTCATATCCCCCGGGATCATCGCTGGCAGTAAGTCCCCAGCAGTTTTCGCCATAGCCTTTAAATGCCTTTGGATTGTCTACACAATAAGAGTAATTAATAAGCGAGTGATGCTGATTCTGTATCCAGTAATCGGCGTATTGATCTTTTAATCCTTTAGGATTCAGCCCAAGAAATGAATAATGGGAAAAGAACAAGGGACCGCCATAATCAAAACCCAGCGGCAGGGTGTATTTATAAAATTGTTTGCCGTTCTTAAAAAAATCACTTTGCGCCCAGCCGCGGTCGTAGACCCGCCGGCTCACGGGATAACGTTCGCCGGAAGCCGCCAGCACGTAAGTGATCAGGCATTCGTTAAATCCTCTCAGGGGGAAATTCATGGCCCAGCCGTTATTGGGGCTCCAGTGCCAGTACAGCACTTCCTGGCCTCCGCGGGTGAACCAGTCCCATTCCACATCATTCCACAGCCAGTTAATCCGGTTGCGTAATTCCTGCTCCACAGGAAGGGCCTTATCAAAATACTGCCGCACGCACAGCAGGCCCTGCAGCAGGAACGAAGATTCTACCAGGTCGGCACCGTCATCTTTCCGGCTGAAGGGGATCGTTTTACCGGTAGCGCCATTGTACCAGTGCGGGAATACGCCATGATAGGAATCCGCCTTCGACAGCCACTTTACCATTTTCAGCAGGAACCGTGCGGCAGTATCCCTTCCTATCCAGCCGCGGTTCACGCCTGCAACAATGGCCATTACCCCAAAGCCGGTTCCGCCGGTGGTTACCACTTCCTGTCCGTAGTCGAACGACTGGTTGCTCCGTTCTCGGGCCATACCGCTTACGGGATGCGCAAAGTCCCAGAAATAGCGCAGGGTCTGTTTCTGAACCAGATCCACGAGTGCGGAGTCCGAGATATTACGGTCGATTTTAAGGGTGTAGGGGATGGCGTGCCGGGTGCTGACTCCGGAGTTTTGCCCCCGGACACCGAAGCTCCCAGCTGATAACAACACTCCAATGATAAAACACCTGACCTTTAGCATTTCCATATCCGAGAATAAATTTATTTTTAATTAAAACAGCGTATGCGGTTATTTTCTTTTATCCGCTCTCCAGCTCAAAAAGTAAATCCCAGTTTTTTCAAACCGGTCTGTACTTCAGGCGCATTCATAAAAAGATTCCAGAGCAGGCCGGACCTGTAATTTTCAATCATTACAATGATCGGACCCTGATCAATCGCCAAAAATGCGTCGTCGAACCATGCTCCGTTATTCTTCAATACATCCAGTGAAAAGGCGTCCACAAACCCGTATTCCTTCCAGAGTTTATCACCCAGTACATAGTAAAAAAAATGAAGTGCCGCCATCGACTCTTTGGGTGTATAGGGAAAGGAGGATAAAGCCGCTGTGGGGGCAATAACGCCCTGGTCATTCAGCGGGGAACTTGCGGTATATCCATCTTTGGTATTGCTTGCTGTAAGCCCCCAGACAGAGTCACTATAGCCATAATAATTCTGAGGATTGGCCTTACAATAACTGTAATTGATCAGCGCATGGTTTTTATTCTGTGTAAAATAGTTGGCATAAGCATCGGAAAGACCATTAGGGTTCAGCCCCATGAACGAATAATGTGCAAAGAACAGCGGGCCTCCGAAATCCGGACCCAGGGGCAGCGGGTAGGTGTAAAAGCTTTTCCCGTTCTTTATTTCCCCGTTCCGGGTCCATCCTTCATCATATACAGTCTTCGGGACCGGGTAATTCTTTGAGCCGGCCGCAAGGATATAGGTGATGAGGCATTCATTCCATCCCTGTATCTTCAGGTTCATTGTCCAGGCATTATCAGGGCTCCAGTGCCAGTACAATACCGGCTGATCATTTTGCCGGAACCAGCTCCATTCCACGTTGTCGATAATCGCATTGATCGCTGTTCTTAATACTGCTTCATCTCCAGGTCCGGAAAAATACTGCCGGGCACAAATAAGCCCCTGCACCAGGAAGCCGGTTTCCACCAGGTCTGCTCCGGTATCGTTGGTGCTGAAGGGGATCGTTACTCCGGTGCTCCCGTTCAGCCAGTGCGGGTATGCGCCGTGATAGGTTTGGGCGGTATTCTTTAAAAAAGCGACGATTTTCTGCATCCGTTGAAACCCGGCATTTTTTGTAATAAATCCCCGTTCGATGCCTGTTATCAACGCCATTATCCCAAAACCCGTACCACCGCTGGTAACAAGGTCTGCCGGGTGTTTTGATCCTTCCCGGATCATGCCGGAAACCGGGTGGGCAAAATCCCAGAAGTAGTTGAAGGTCTGATGCTGAACCTTGGTCAACAACGATTCATCGGAGATCGGTAGAAATTTCCTGGAGGAGTCCAGTTTAGTAACAAAGCTACTATTAACAGACTGCTGTAATGTACCACCGGATGCAGACTGCAATGCAGTGCTTACGTTAATAGTGTACCTAGTGAGAAACGCCAAATTATTCGTCGGTTGAATGGTAATTGCAGAATCCCCATCAACTGACACAGCACTCGTTGCAGCAGCAACACCGTTGGCGTCATTTAAAGTAATAGCGTTTACAGTGGCCGCTTTAATGGGTTGTGAAAAATACAGCGTGATTTTCGGGTTAACGGGAGTATTTAATAAGGGAGTATTCAACCGAAGCCCATTTATTACTATTCTATCCAGCACAGGATTTTTAATTGATGCCGGCGGTGGAGCAATAGTGTCCTTTTTACTGCCACAAGAAAATAAAAAAACAGTCCCTAATATTAAAACACGTAACATAGTTCAAGTATCCTCTTTTATCGCAACACATAATAACCCAAAGGCTATTTTATAAAATCAAACCCCGACTCGTGCTATTCTTGAAAAATCCGGCGTTCATTTTCCCCGGCGTTCAAGTATCGCAATAGCTGATACTTCAATAGCGGTCAATGCCTTGTTAAATATCCGTACTTCATCAAGCTTCCCCGATAAATATCCCGCCCAGCTTTCACCTGCGGAACCTGTGGTGCTACTGGGCACTGTCATAAAGTGGAGCGCTCCAAATACAATCGGCCCAACATTAGAAAACTGAGGCTGATCCGGAACCGGAGTTCCGGTTTTTGTAGCCATTAATGAGCCGTTAACATACGATTTCACCACTCCAAGAGAATCATAAGTGATGATATAATTTGTCCAGTTATTAAATGCTGTGGGAACATCCTGGTTGCCGTTATCCGCCTGATAGTTTGCCGGTGTATTATTATTGTTCCTGAAAATTGTTTTAAACCGGGCCACTCCTGCCGGACCGTTGTCGAGAAAAATATTCACATTGGCCCAGAATTCAGATTGATGTCCGATACTTACCAGCCCTGTAGCACCCACATTTTGTGGTGTATTCACCCACAGACTGATCGTATAAGCCTTTAAATTTTTAATGGCATCTGAAGCAACCGCAGTGGCGTAAGGCTTGTTTTCAGGAGCCGAGCCTGTTAATGCCTGACCTTTAATCCCTTCCGAAAAGGTCATTCCATGATTTGTGCCACTGGAACCTGTAACACCGTCTTTAACATCTCCGTCAAAACTCCAGTACCCCACCAGATTAGCAGGTGCAACCTGGTCTGCAGCAGTATATCCTCCTGCCACAGGCGGCACATCCCCTGGTGGAAAATCATCATCTCTATTTACCTTGGTACAGGAATACATTGCTATCCATAGTAAAGCAGCAAACATTTTTATATATATCTTTTTCATTTTACTTCATTTACCAGGTTAATTAATAATTGGGATTCTGTTTTAATCTACCTCCGCTGAAATCAATCTGCACCTGAGGTATAGGGAACAATTCGTGTTTACCTGCGATAAATGGTTTTCCCAGCGCCTGCATAACCGTTGCTGCCTGTCCGGTTCTTACCAGATCGAAAAAGCGGTCTGCTTCCATGGCCAGTTCCACACGTCGTTCCTTCCAGATATCCGCGATGGTTGCTGAAGAGGTGGTCAGACCAGCTCGCGTTCTTACTTTTGCTAAGGGGGTCATTGCGTCTTTGCCGGTATGAGCCGCAGCTTCAGCATTAATCAATAACACCTCAGCGTATCTCATAAGACGAATATTTTTTGGCCTGTTATCTTTATCTGTGAGCAGCCCGTTGCACGACAGCGATTCTAAAAACGGGCTGTGGTATGCTTTATAATTATATCGGTCACCAACAACGGCCGGTTGTGCCGGTATCGTAAAGCCATCCCAAAGTACTGTTGGGGTGCTTCCTGTAAAAATAATGGTAGCCGCCCTTCTTTTGTCGTTCGCTTCATATGCTGCAGCCAGATTTGCCGAAGGGGTATTCAAACCGAAGCCCAGATCGCCTCCTGTCCACGACTGACCCGCTACAATCTGATTCGGGAAGGTTCCTCTTGGTGCCTGAAAGTTGCTGTAATTTTTACTGATGGCATTACAGGATCCATCGGTGGCTCTGTTGGGACCGGTTTGTACTTCAAAGATCGATTCAATATTATTGACACCCCCTTCTGATACTGAAGCAGCTTTTTCTCTAAATATCTTTGCATAATCTGTTGCCAGGTCATACTTACCGGAATTTATTACCGCCAGCGACAGATCGTAGGCGCCCTGCCAGTTCTGCTGATACAGGTACACTTTTGATAGCAATGCCTGCGCTGCTCCTTTTGTTGCCCTTCCTACTATAGCGCCCGCTGCTCCTTTTTCCGGTAAATTTTCAACCCCATAGGAAAGATCCTCTATGATCTGAGCGTATATTTCCTCTTTGGAAGCTCTTGTTTGAAACTCATCATTATTTTGTTCTGCGGGAGTAACAACCCTTGTCAATTTAGGCACTCCTCCAAAGATCCTTACGAGATTAAAGTAATAATATCCTCTTAAAAAACGCACTTCGCCTATCAGCTGCTTTTTCACGGTTTCATCATAGGTACCCGACTCCAGTACGCTTAATGCAGAATTGATCCTTCCAATGGAGCTGTAATACTCTCTCCATACGTCGTTAAATATTCCTGTATTGGGTGTTTGTGTAAATCCATCCAGGAAAATACCATCGAACCCAGGATCCGACGCTACGGAACCTTTGTCCGCATCATCGGAGGTAACATCACCTATTATTACCAGTTTCAAGCCAACGGTTCCCTGTAAATAAAGTGTATTATATGCGCCGGCAACCAGCTTGTCTGCCGCCGCCGGGTCTATGAGTGCCTGATCGACTGTAAGCTTTCCCTGTGCAGGTACATCCAGGAAGCCTCTTTTACATCCGGTAAAAACAGTTGCTGCCGCTATCAGGAATGCTATATATTTTAAATACTGTTTCATCTTTAAAATCATTTTAAGTTTTCTAAAAACCCAGGTTTATTCCTATTACATACGTCCTCACGGAAGGATAGGTATTTAAGTCCACACCCTGATCCAAAGACGCGGCTCGGGGATCACCAGCATTAACCGTCAGAATCTCCGGTGTAAATCCGCTGTAAGGCGTAATGGTAAACAGGTTTTGAGCAGACAGGTAAAGGCGGCAGTTTGAAACCTTTATCCGATCGAGAAAGGGAGATTTCATCGTATACCCTATTGTAAGATTATTGAGACGGAAGAAGTCGCCACTTTCAATAAAATAGGTAGAAGCGGGTAATGCGCCTGCATTGGCACGTGGTACCCCGGTGTTTGTGTTATTGGGCGTCCATCGGTTTTTTGCCACAGATGCCTCAACATTGTCTGTAAGCTGGTTGACGCCCCTTGCTGCTTTTTTCCCATTATAGATCTTGGCGCCAGACAGGCCATATCCTCCAAAACTCAAATCGAAATTCTTGTAGGCAATATTACCATTCACACCATAAGTGATTTTTGGCTGATAAGAGCCGGAAAAAGCACGGTCGAAGTCATCGATCTTTCCATCCGGGGTACCATTAGGCCCGCTCAGATCCTTATAAATAAGATCACCGGCCCTGGCATCCGGCTGCGCAGATGCGTCGATCTGTGCCTGGTTCTGGAAAATACCCGCCGCCTGTAGTACATAGTAACTTGCTATCGGGTATCCATTATCCGTCCGGGTAACATTATAATTACCTGCAGTCCCCCCTATAAGGGGCTGCCCGCCATTCAGTTCTTCAATATTGTTTTTATTGTAAGCAATATTACCCCCTAAAGAGTAGGTCCAGTCATTCCCTATTTTGTCATTCCAGTTCAATCCCAGCTCTATCCCTTTGTTGGATATCGTAGTCGCATTGGTAATATACTTGTTGTCCGCATCGAAAACAATCGCCGAAAGTCCTATTTCAATAAGCGCGTTGTTTGTTTTTTTATCATAGTAATCAATAGTACCACTCAACCGGTTCTGAAGCGTGGCGAAATCTAATCCAATATTCAGTTCTTTTGTGATCTCCCAGCGCACATTCGGATCGGAGGCCTGGTCGAAAGCGATCCCCTGGATTACAGAAGAACCTGACGGAAAATAATAAGGTAGGTTTTGAGTTGCTACAGGAGTGAATCGATCAGACGGAATATTGTCGTTTCCCTTTGCGCCATATCCCGCTCTTAATTTCAACACATTGAATGCCTCCTGGTCTTCCATAAACGACTCTTCAGCAATATTCCAGCCAAGCGCCACCGAGGGAAAATAACCATAGCGCTGGTTGCTGCCAAACTTCGAGGAGCCATCAGCCCTTAATGTAGCGGTAATTAAATACCGGCTATCATAGGAGTAAAATACCCGTCCCAGGTAAGAAAGTCTTGTTCTCAGGTCACCGTCATTTTGTACCGTCTGCGAACCCGCTGAGCCTGCATTCAGATACCATTGATCTTTATTCTGCGGCACATTGAGCGCAGATCCTTTAAAATTATTAAATCGTTGCCTTTCTGCCACAAAACCGGCAAGGGCCGTCAGGCTGTGTTTATTAAATGTCTTGGTGTAGGTAAGTGTATTGTCCCAGATCAGGGTCGACCAGTCGTTTTTTTCTGCCGTTAATGTACTGGCAGTGCGCGACTGGTTGCCGCCTCCTTCAATAAATGTGGATGTATCACTTAAAAAAGGATAGGCATAGGTAGTATTTTTGAAGAAGTTCAGATCAAAATTTAATGCCGTTCTGAAGGTGAGCTCTTTGATCGGCTTCAGATCAATGCCAAAATTTCCCTGAATCCGATTCGTAATAAAGTTGTTGTAGTTCTTGTCAATTACCAGCAGCGGATTGGACACATTTCCTGCCAGCGAAGTATTGCCATATTTATCGCCTGTTTTTGAGGCCACATACGGAGCCGCACGATAGGCAAAACCAAAAGCATCCGCATTGGGGTTATTCCCATCTCCCCTGGTATACGACAGTTGTGAATTAAATTTTATCCATTTATTCAGCGTGTATTCGTTATTTGATCTTAAGGTAAATCGATTAAACTGATTGTCCTTTTGGATCCCTTCATCCGAAAGATAACCGGCACTCATGAAAAACAGAAACTTATCATTCCCTCCCGACATGGAAAGATTGTGCGATTGCTGAAAGGCCTTTCGCAGTATCACGTCATACCAATCCGTATTATTACCCACAAGTTTCGCCGGGTCGATAAGGTTCTGCCCACTCCCATAATAATTGCTGGCCTCGTTCAGATAACCGGCATACTGTTTTTCCCCGGCCATATCCACCAGGTTTGTGGCTTCTTTTATGGCAGCCGTACCGGTATAGTTAAAAACAGTTTTTCCTGCCCGGCCTTTTTTTGTGGTAATAATGATTACCCCGTTCGCCCCCCTTACCCCATAAATTGCAGTTGCCGATGCATCCTTCAAAATGTCCATGGAAACGATGTCCGCGTTATTAATATTCCGGATATCATCGGTAAGCACTCCGTCCACAACATATAGCGGATTAACTCCAGCCATCACAGATCCGGTACCGCGGATACGAACATTTGGATTCGAGTTAGGTTCTCCCGATCCGATGATCTGTACCCCGGCTACCTTACCCTGCAACGCCTGTGTTGCGGTCTGTACCGGCTGCTTGGCCAGTTCTTCCCCTTTTACAGAAGCCACAGATCCTGTCAGGTCGCGCTTCCGGGCGGTTCCATACCCGATCACCACCACCTGGTCCATCAGTTGCTGCGAGGGCTTCAGGGAAATGGTGACGCTGGTACTTCCATTCAGCGGGTACTCCTGCTCTTCATACCCCACTGCGGTAAATACCAGCACACTGTTGGCATCCGGTACAGAAAGGGAAAAAGTACCCTCCGCATTGGTAGCCGTACCAACCGTGGTTCCTTTTACCTGTACCGATACGCCGGATAAAGGCGCACCGGAACTGTCCGTGACCTTACCGGTGACGGCAATGTCCTTTCTGGCCAGCGAGTCTTCCCGGATAACGATCAGGTTGTTGTCCATTTTCCGGAAGGTCATGCCCGTATTGAATAACAACATGGGCAGGATCTGGTCGATGGTCGCTTCCTGTGCATTCAGGGTAACTTTCGACCGCAGTTCCGGCAGGTCGTTGTTGTACAAAAAACGATACGATGTTTTTGCTTCTATGGATTTGAACACCTCCGCGATCGCTACCTTCTTCACCCTCAGGTTGATGTGCTCCTGTCCAAAGCCGCGGGCACATACATTAAGAGTAAAAAACAGCAGAAAGAGCATCGTTAGTTTCATAGCAAGTAAAACTTTTTTTGTTAGTGGAGCGCATGTGCGCCTTGTTAAGCATCTCATGTGATAAATATTACATTTTTAATAATATCACATGAAGCATTCGTTATATAGCTTCATGTAAAGTTAACACATCCTTATCAGGAACAACGGTATCAGCCGTGCCCTGCTTCCCGGTAATTACCGGTACGAACTGATAAATACTTCATGGTTCTCGATTTTATACTCAAAGGGATTTGCAAGCCGGAGCGCCTCCAGGGCCTGGACCAGTGTTTCTTTTTCAAACGACCCGTTGAAGCTTAAGTCCTTTACCCGTTCATCTGTAAAATGAATTGTTATATTGTACCAGTGTTCCAATTTGCTGGCAAGACTTACAAAATCGTCTCCACGGAATTCCAGCCGGTTATACATCCATGCCGTCTCTATACGGTCGGCTTCTGTCTTCGTGCTGTCGATCGGCTCGATCTTTATTGCTTCGCGCCCTCCTTCATCTTCTGAGGCATTGTCTTCCGCAAGCAGGGTATTGGGCACTACCAGTTTCTGGTTGGGATAAAGCAATACCGGTTGAAAATCTTTTTTTCCCCCGTGCTTGGTAACACTGATCAGCCCCCGGTACAAGGCTGTTGTGGTAAGGGTTTCATCGGTGTAGGCCTTTACATTAAACGCTGTTCCCAGCACCTTTATATCCATATTCCCGGCATGCACGATAAATGGCTGCTCCGCCTTTTTTACCACATCAAAAAAAGCCTCTCCCTCCAGTTTTACCTCACGGGTACGGCCTTTGAAATCGGTGACATAAAACAAACGGGAGCCTCCATTGAGCCACACACTGCTGCCATCCGGCAGTACCAGCTGTTTCCGGCTGCCCCTGGGAGCCTCCAGGGCTATCCGGTATGCAGGCCGCAAGCCCGCCTGAGGCGTGCGGCTAATACCCCAGTAAAGACAGATGCCGGCAATCACTGCGGCAGCGGCGCCATAATAAACAAACCGCCTGCGGATCAGTTTTGCCCGGCCCGGATGTATCGCTTCGCTGCCGCCTGCGGCTCTTGCCAACAGTGCTTTTGCCTGCGTTGTATAATCTTCCGGCTGGTGTTGCTCTTTGCCTTTTTTCAGAACTTCATACAGCAATGTATATTGTTGCTGCAGGTCCTGATGCTGTGCCAGATATTGCTGAAGCTCCTTCTTTTCCGATTCGGTTGCCTCGCCATAAATGGCACGTGCCATCAGGTTCCATATAAAATCTCCATTCCTCATGTATAAGCGAACATCTGTCGCTATCTATTAAGGACAGGGATTTTAAAATGATCTACTATATAAATGGGAAAAATTTTTATTTATTTTTCGCAGCCGGTTTCTGGCGGAGGCTTTTAGGCAGCCCCAGCGACTCACTGATACGCTTTACCGCAAGCGCCATCTGTACATCGATCGTATTAACCGAGATATTCAGTATTTCAGCCACCTCCTTATAACGAAGCCCATCCTCCCGCACCAGCTTAAAGATCATTTTACAACGGGGCGGCAGTTGTTCCACGGCATGGTTCACCCGCCGGAGCATTTCTGCCGTGACGACGCGTGTAAAAGGGTCGGCATCAAAAGAGGCAACCGCCGTGGTCATTTCATCCAGTCCCGAAACCGTCCATTCCCGGGCTTTAAGCGAGAGCTGGTTGAGCGACTGGTTTTTTACCGCAACATATAAATAAACGGAAGGGTTGACAATATCCCCCAGCCGGGACCGGCCGAGCCACAATTTGGTAAATACATCTTCCACCACATCGGTGGCAAGCTCCGGCACCCTTACCAGGGAAAGGGAAAAATTATACAGGCGTTTATAAAAACTATTATATAAACGTGTAAACGCCGCTTCATCACCACCGGCTATCTTTTGCCGCAGCTGGGGCCATTCCTCTTCTGTATGGTCCGGATTGTTAATTTTTTAAAAAATTGTACCTCCAAAGGTAACCATTTCCCTAACACCTGTTAGAAAAACCATCGGCTGTCTGTTGCTAAATAATTTCTAATAAAATCACGTCCTTGTTAAATCCGTTTATACCATATATCGGTTTTAAGGAAAATTCTAGATATTTTTTACTACTAACCGTTATAAATCAAATATTTAATCGTTAATTTTAGGTAAAATAGCGGATTTATCTGTAGTTTTTTGTAATTCAAATCGGTATATTTGTAATTTACGGCGCGATTTTTGAGACGTCGCACGATTTTTAAAAATGGCTTTAGGACAATCATTACAACAAAAGCTTTTACAGAAGTTATCACCCCAGCAGATTCAGCTTATGAAGCTGCTGCAGGTGCCTACAGCCAATCTGGAAGAGCGGATAAAGGAGGAGATGGAAGAGAACCCGGCATTGGAACTGGATGAAGGGAAACATAGCGATGACGGGGAGCTGAAAGATGAATTTACGGACGGGAACGACAGTCTTGATGATTCCGATAACGGGCAGGACGATTACGATACTATTGACGTGAGTGATTATGTGCACGACGGAGATGATGATATTGCCGATTATAAAACCCGCGAAGACCATTACGGGGATGATGAGAACCGGCAGCTGCCCATTAAAACAGAAACCAGTTTTTACGATACGCTGGAAAACCAGCTGGGACTGCTTTCCCTGTCGGATAAGGAGCACCAGATCGCGCAGCACATCATTGGCAGCATCGATGAAGACGGCTACCTGCGCCGTGATACCCCTGCCCTGGTGGATGACCTGGCCTTCCGGCAGAACATAGAGACCACAGCAGCCGAAGTGGAAAGCATCATTCAAAAGATACAGCAGTTCGACCCGCCGGGAGTAGGCGCACGGGATCTTACCGAATGCCTGCTGCTGCAGTTAAAACGGCAAAAACAGGAAGGAAAGGAAGTGGATAAAGCCATCCTGGCGATTGAAAAATATTTCGACGAGTTTACCAAGAAACATTACGAAAAGATACAGCGTGGTCTGGGCCTTACCGAAGAAGAACTGAAAGAGGTAATGCAGCAGATCGTAAAGCTGAATCCCAAGCCCGGTGGGAACATCGGAGCGGTAAACAAGGCCGAAAGCTATGTGGTTCCCGACTTTTTTATTATGAACAATAACGGAAAGCTGGAACTGACCCTGAACAGCCGCAATGCTCCGGAACTGCGCATCAGCGAGGGATACCGGGATATGATGAAGGAATACGACCGCGGTTCAAAAAAGGACAAACAGCAGAAAGAAGCCGTACTGTTCATCAAACAAAAGATCGATGCCGCCAAGTGGTTCATCGATGCCATCCGCCAGCGCCAGCATACCCTGCTGGATACGATGTCGGCCATCATGGAGCACCAGGAGGAATTTTTCCTTACTGGTGATGAGACCAACCTGCGTCCCATGATCCTGAAAGACATTGCCGAAAAGACCAACCTGGATATTTCCACGGTAAGCCGGGTAGCCAACAGCAAATTCGTACAAACCGAATTTGGCACCTACCGGTTAAAATTCTTCTTCAGCGAATCGCTCAGTACCGACAGCGGTGAAGAAGTTTCCACCCGTGAGGTAAAGAAAATACTGACGGATCTTATTGAGAACGAAAGCAAAAAACATCCGTATAGTGATGAAAAGCTGACCGAAATGCTGCAGGAAAAAGGCTATAACATCGCCCGCCGCACGGTAGCCAAATACCGGGAGCAGCTGAATATACCTGTTGCAAGACTGCGGAAAGAGCTGGTGTAAGGTCGATGTGATCGATCGGCAGGCAATGCTGCAAAACCGTTGTTTACAATGCTCCCGTTCAAAAAATTTGTTCCCATCTTTTTCCTCATTTCGTAAATCAATTTTCCGATCGCGTAAACCATCCCATCCGGGGCAGGATACCTTTGCAGGCTGAAACAAAAAATCCTCAAATGAGCCGGTATTGTTACGCCCTATTCCCTTTTCTGCTTTTTTTTCTGACAATCGCTGCCGCAGCACAAACCCCGGGAACCATCAAAGGAAAGATCACTACCTCCGATGGAAAACCCGCGGCCGATGTAACCGTATCCTTAAGCAATACAACAAAAGGGACCGCAGCCAACGCCAGGGGATTGTATGAGATCCGGAATGTTGCGCCCGGCTCCTATATCTTATCCGTTTCCTTTACCGGTCTTACCACCCAGGAGAAACCGGTGAAAATAGGCTCCGGTGAAACCCTGGTTGTTGATTTTGTGCTGAGCGAAAATGAAAAAGAACTGCAGACCGTTGTCGTTTCCTCACGGCGCGATAAACAGGCCAGTGAGTATGCTGCAAAAATGCCCCTGAAGAACCTGGAGAACCCCCAGGTCTACAGCACTATTTCCGCAGATCTGCTCAACCAGCAGGCCATTACCTCCTATGACGAAGCCCTGAAGAATGTTCCCGGTATCTTCCGGCTCTGGGAATCCACCGGGCGCGGCGGCGACGGCGGCTCCTATTTTACGCTGCGCGGATTTGAATCGCAGGTGACCATGGTGAACGGATTGCCCGGCCTCACCAACGGCAACCTCGACCCGGCCAACCTGGAAAAAATTGAAGTACTGAAAGGCCCGTCGGGTACCCTGTTCGGAAGTCCTGTGATCGGTTATGGCGGACTGGTGAATAATGTTACCAAGAAACCCTATGATGATTTTGGTGCCAGCTTTAACTATATCGCCGGAAGCTTCGGTCTGAACCGCATTACAGCGGACGTTAACCTGCCGTTTACAAAAGAAAAAGGAACCGCGGTAAGGATCAATACGGCTTACCAGCAGGAAAATAGCTTCCAGGACCAGGGATTCCGGAAATCCTTCTTTGTGGCACCCACGCTTGCGTATAAATTAAATGATAAGTTGTCCTTCCTGTTGCTTACGGAATTCATGCAGGAAGAAAAAACAAATCCCACGATGCTTTTCCTTGGCCGGGACATGCCCATGCAATTCAAGGATCTGAAAGATCTCAACTATAATAACAAACTGTCGCTTACCAGTAATGATCTTACCATGAAAAATCCGCGGTTCAACCTGCAGGGGCAGATGATCTACAAGCTGGCGCACAACTGGACCTCACAGACGGTACTGTCGCGCGGACAATCCGAGTCGAAAGGATATTATACCTATCTCTACGATAACGAAAACGGCAGGCGGGATTTTGGGCTGTTCGCCACAAAAGAAAATGCACGGACAGCTACCACCGATATCCAGCAGAACTTCACCGGGGATTTTTACATCGGCTCCCTGCGGAACCGTATCGTGGTGGGGTTTGATTATTTCGGAAGGGATCAGTCGGCCTCCGGGCCCGGCTGGGGGAAGATCCATAATGTAAACGCCCAGGGCGAAGTTAACTATACCGATATTGATCCGGAAACCGGGGAAGAAATACAATTTCCGGAAGTGTACCTGACCCAGCAGTCGGTGGACCAGATGCTGGCCGGCACGGAACCTACCAGTTTCCTCGCAAGGGACAATGCCTACAGTACTTATGTATCCAACGTTCTGAATATTACACCTTCCCTTATTGCCATGGTGAGTTTGCGGGCCGATTATTTTGACTCCAAAGGCAACCCGGCCGATAAGAGCGATGATTATCATCAATGGGCATTATCCCCGAAATTTGGCGTGGTATACCAGCCCCTGCCGGATAAGCTCTCCATTTTTGGGAATTATATGAATGGCTTCAAGAATATTGCTTCATCCCAGGTAAGCGATGATGAAGGGAATCCTATTCCCGGCGAAGTACGGGTTTTTAAACCGGAGCATGCCAACCAGGTGGAGTTTGGTATCAAAACCAATTTCGGCGGCGATAAATTTACTTCCACCATCAGCTATTACGATATCCGCGTGGATAACCAGGTGTTGCCGGATCCCATAAACACGCGGAATTCCATACAGGGCGGAAGCAGCCGCAGCCGCGGCCTGGAAGTCGACATCAATGCCAGGCCCTTTACCGGTTTTTCCGTTACCGCCGGTTACAGTTATAACGACAGCAAAATATTAAAGGGCCGGGAAGGCGATGTATGGCTGGAGGAAGGCCGCCGCCCTTTCTGGGCAGGTCCTGCAAACCTCGTCAACTTATGGGCCGTTTATAAGATCAGTTCCGGACTGGTGAAAGGTCTGGGTCTGGGCTTTGGCGGGAACTATGCCGGCGAGAACCTTACGCTTAACAACAATTCGGTGGGTGTTTTCCGGATCCCCTCCTATACCCTGCTGAACGCGTCTGTCTTTTATGATGCGGATAAATTTCGCGTCGGTTTCAATGTAAACAATTTAACCAATGAGGAATATTACGGCGGGGGATGGAGTACCGTAAACCCGCAGAAGCCAAGAAATGTAGCCATCAGCCTGATGTATAAGCTGTAGGTGTTTTGCCGCGAAGGCACGAAGTCACAAAGGATACACAAAGAGTTATTCTCACAGTCTGTTTGCCGCAGAGGCTCTGAAGCACTGGGTCCGCAAAGCAACACCAAAAAAATCTTCGTGCATCTTCGGGCCTTAGAGCCTTGGTGGCCGTTTGCCGCAGGCACTGAAGTAAGCGAAGGCACGAAGTCACAAAGAATATACAAAGATTGCTCTCACAGATGACACAGACTATCACAGACATATTGCCCGGACTGAAGCCTTCCGTATAAATCCGTGCCATCTCTGAGCCGCCACAACCCGTTCGCCACAGAGGCTCTGAAGCACTGGGGCCGCAAAGCAATGCCAAAAAATCCTTCGCGCATCTTTGAGCCTTTGAGCCTTCGTGGCCATCTCCTATCAAAGTACTAAATGACGTACTGGCCTTAAGACCTTTCATGTAAATCTATGCCATCTGTGAGCAGCCACAGCCCGTTTGCCACAAAGGCTCTGAAGCACTGGGTCCGCAAAGCAATACCAAAAAATCCTTCGTGCATCTTTGAGCCTTTGAGTCTTCGTGGCCATCTCTCATCAAAGTATTAAATGGTGTACTGGTCTTAAGACCTTTCATGTAAATCTATGCCATCTGTGAGCGGCCTTAAAATAAGATCAGATACCGGAAGAACATTTTCTTCGTGTCTCTGCTCTTTGTGGCTGTTCTCAAAAGCTATACCGCAACCCGATCTGGAACTGGTAAGGATCCCCCGAAGGGGTAACCACACCAGCTGTATTTACATTATACAGAAACTGCCGTGTAGCGGCATCAAAGGCTGTTCCCGTTTGCGGGGAATAGATGGCCTGATTGCTCAGGGTTTTGCTGGATCCTTTGTATTTATCAAAGAAGTTCACCACATTAAACAGATCGCCCGAAAGTTCGAGGGCATGCGTTCCGGCAATACGGAACTTCTTTCCCACGTGCAGATCCAGTATACCGAAGAACCCGTTGATACCACCGTTACGTGCGGCCATTTTACCATTGTATTTGCGGATATACTCCTTGATGCTCTCACTGGCGTTCGGATTGTCGAGCACGGCCTTAAGTCCGTTGCGGATATTTTCCGGAACGGACGGATCATTGATATCAAAAATATACGCCAGGTCGTTGTCGCTGGTTACAAAATCCCCGTTGCTGTTCACACCGGAACGCAGGGTATAGCGGGTGCCGCCCATTCCTGTATACCGTACGCCAATGGTAAATCCGGCCAGCGTGGGTGATGTTCCGTAAAACACCACTTTATGACGGAACTGGTTATCGGAATACGCCATGCTACTCAGATCCCGGGGATCATCCTTGACTGGTAATACCAGTGTAGCGGTATTGGCCACGTTGCCGTTATAAGTGGCATTATCCTTATTATCATTCCAGGTATAGCTGGCAGAGATCTCTCCATCCCGGAAGTATTGCCAGGTAGCGTCCACCACCACCGCGAACTGGTTTACTTTTCCAATGCTGTTCAGCTCCAGTACCCGGCCCAGTTTATTGCTGATACGGCCCTGCTTCCAGTCGGCATTGCCACTGGCCGGCATGGATTCCAGCGGTATAAATACACCGCGGTTATCTTCATTGGGAATATTGAAATAAGGGTTTGCCACCATATTCCTGTCGAGGTAGAAATAGTTATGGCGGCCCAGGGTGATAAAACCGGTGATCCCCGCCCTGAGGCGATTGGTGATATAACGTGAGTAAGAAAGATTCGCCTTATAAACGGTAGGCACTTTTACATCTTTTCCGTTCATGTTGATAGTGGGCACCTGGAACTGCGGCAGCGTGGGAGCGCTGGACGGGTTCTGCCGGTATTCATTAAAGTTGGGCACAGGTATATCCGCTCCTCTTACATCCACCGTAGCCAGGTGCGTTCCGTCGAAGACCAGGTTGTTGATCACCATATAATTGTTTATATCCGATGCAAAGATCCCTGCCCCAAGCCGGATGTAGTCGGTATGTGCCTCATTGATATCCCAGCTGAACTGCAGACGGGGTTGTACGATCAGTGAGTTCACTTTGTTGTCGGTACGTAATTTCAGCTCTTCAAACACCAGCTGGTTGAAGGGCGCAGAAGGATATTTGGCATAGTCGATCCGCAGTCCGCCGGTAAAATCCAGTCCCTTCGCGAGCCTTGTCTGCAGCTGTCCGTAAACACCGATATTCCAGATCGATGACTTCACTTCCTGGTCCGGACTGATGGGGGCTTCCCGGTAGTAGAGGTTGGGTTTGTTATTGAAAAAATCGGTCAGACTGTTGTATTCAAATCTTCCGTTCACCTCACTGCCATAGATGGATTTTGCAAAGGTCCCCATCAGATCAAAACCAAATACATATTTGATCTTATCCGTGTTCCAGTAAAAATTATCCACCAGCTGGATCACATTGTTCTTAAACCCTTCCTGTGCAAAGCGGTGCCCCCCAAACTGTACATTGGTCTTATATTCCTTGCCGTCAATAACCGAAGGTATGTTCCGGATGATGGCGCGGGGAATGTTCTCCCGGGGCAGTTCATCTCCGGGCTCGCTGCTCTGATAGGTATGCAGGTGCTGCAATTTGAGTTCATTGGTCATCCGGGAATTTACCGAGGTCCTTAAGGTTGCCAGCAGGCTGTTGTCGCGGTTGTAATCATTCCCTGCCGATTCATATAAGTTGATGGCGGTGTTGTCGATCAGTCCCAGTTTATTCTGATCACTGGTAAAGTTATTACGGACCGTCAGCAGGTTTTTGTCATTGATCTGCCAGTCGATCCGGGCAAAAGCGGCATCGGAATTACGTGTTTTTGGAAAAGATCCGTATTGCGCATGATTCGACAGCCCAAAGTGCTGACGGGCAAAATCGATCAGTTTATCCAGGGTATCCTTTCTTATTTTCAGCCGCAGTTCATCCTGTGGGGTCTGGATGTCGGCGATCACCAGCGACCGCTGATCCAGCTGATGATCCCAGGCCACAAAAAAATGAAGTTTGTTTTTAATGATGGGACCGCCGAGTGAAAAACCATACTGGTAGGTGGAATAGTTATTGTTCCGCTTATTACCCACGATATCATATCCGGAAGAAAGCTCGTTGGCCCTTCCGAATCCGAAAACAGATCCGTGGAAATCATTGGTACCGGATTTGGTCACCGCACTTACGGTTCCGCCGCCGCTTCGTCCGTAAGTAACATCGTACTGGTTGGTCACTACTTTAAACTCCCGCACGGCCTCAATGGAAATAGAGTATGGCGCGCCGCTACGGCTGGTGGTGGGGCCGGCCGAAGTCGGGTTCTTTGCATTCATCCCGTCGATGGTATAGTTGGTGGAAGTGTTCAGCTGACCGGAAATACTTCCGCCCCTGCCCGCAAGCGGGGAAAGTTCGGTAAGGTTGGCAAAGTTCCTTCCGTTCACCGGCAATTGCGTCATCAGTCTTGAACCGATGGCGGTGGCAGCACCGATGTTCTCCACCTTTGCTTTAAGACCGGAAGACACTGTAACATTTTCAAGGTTCTGCACACTGGTTTCCATTTGCATGTTTACCCGCAGGGCATCTCCCTGGTTCAGGAACAGGTTCTCCTTTTTCTGATCAGTAAAACCGGTTGAGGTGATCTGTACATAATAGGGGCCGCCCAGCGGCATTTCATTAAAAATATAACTGCCCTTATTATTGGTCAGCGTAGTTTGTTTGAAACCGGTTGAGGTATTGTACACCAGCACGGTGGCACCGGCTACCGGTTTATTTTCTGCATCTGTTACCATTCCGGAAATAGATGCCTGTGTGGTCTGGGCCAAAAGCACCACGGTCTGGAGGGACAGGATCGTTAGTAACAGCAAAACTGCACGGATTGGTTTATTCATATTGAAAGTTTTTGCAAAAGAAGGGCACCAGTATTACCGGCAGTTCACCATAATATTAAGTAACTGTAAAAAATACGGGGCTTGAGGGACAAACGCAATCATTCACTCCGGGTCAGGGGCACGGGATGTGGTACTCAATAATGAAGCCAAACTTTATGTTGAAACGTTTAAAATAAGAGCATACGGCCCCGCTGAGAAAAGGGGTATAAAAAAAGGGCATCCGTTATGATGCCCTTTTTGAAATTATTTTTTAACCGTCAGATGGTCCATTGGTCGTGTATAATCGCGATCAGATAGTACCGGCCGTTTTCCAGTTTATATACCAGCCGTACCGACTTCCAGTCCATACCGCCGTATTTTTTTGTTCCGTCCAGATAATTCTCTGTAAACTCTGCGCCGGGGTATGCGGTTTTCAGATTATTGATCGAATTGCCTTTTCCATAAACCGCATTCACGCCTGCCTGTTTCGCATTCAAAAAATTACCGTCGTATACAAATTTTCCGAAATACTCGGCGGGTGAAAGAAAGATAGCATTACCGCTACCATCATAGGAGCCCCAGTTTATTTTTTTGTTTTTATTCCTGGTGATCAGCTCCTGGAATGCTTCGCGGGTGAATTTTTTATCGGTTCCCGGTTCAACAGTGGCATACGGTGAGAAGCGGATCCCTTCCTGCGGGTGAATGAAAGAATCCAGCTTTGCGTATTCCTTATTCTTGAACAGGGTAAGGATCTCCTTAGTGGTTGCGGAAAGCACGCTGTCCTTGTTTGCTTCTGTTACCCGGAAGGAGGTCAAGGTGTCGGTGCCCACCAGCTGCATGGAATCATGCCGTTCAGAGATATCGATGCCGCTGGTGTCTTCATCTCCGGACCCCGGCTTCCCACCTTTTCCTTTACAACCGTTACATCCGGCAATGATACTGCCCAGGGCAAAACCAACGCCTGTTAACCATACCAATTGTTTCTTCATACCTTCTGTCCGTTTTTAGGATACCGCCGGCATCCTGTCTGTTTATAGTTTAAAAAGGAAGATCGTCCGTTCCTTCATTCAGATCGCTGTAGGTATCTGAAGGGTTATTATCGGTGTATTGACCGCCGCCGCTGTTGCTGCCTCCCGCCGGTTCCAGCTTCCATGCCTTTACATCGGTATACCAGCGTCCGTTGTATTCGCGGCTTTCCACGTCAAATGAAATAGTAAGGGCTTTACCAACCTGTAGCAGGCTTTCATTGATCTTATCTCCCCAGATGGAGATACATACTTTTTTGGGATACTGCGCCTGTGTTTCCACAATAATATCCTGTTTTTTCCATTCACCGTTCTTTCCCATTCCCTTCTGTAAGGGCAATAGCTGCACCAGGGTTCCTGTCAACTGCATCATTTCACTGCTTTATTTTACTGTAATCAAAATTTATGCTACAAATATAGCAGGCTTCCGGCAAAGCCGGCTGAAATATATCCCTTTGGCGGGCGTCGCAGGCATTGAAACAGGGCATACCTACTGCTGTTGCCGGTACTGGTACAGCAGCCCCTTGTCAAATGCCGCCCACTTACAGGCTTTAAGTCCGGCGGTCTTTAATGCGTTATTGGTCCAGCTGTTACAGGTATGAAACAGGCTGTAGGCGCCCTTTGCTTCATAAAAGGCATCATCCCGGTTGTACTGCGCCCGGGTATCAATATAAACCGGCGCACCCCCGGCATTTCTGTCGAGTGCAGCTTCCACATATCCGGCCAGTTTCCGGTATTGTCCTTCTGTAAGCTGCAGCTTCCGGCAAAGCGGCCCTTCTGATACATGTTTATAATAGGTAACATGTAAGGCCGTTTCTCCCAGTCCTGTTACGGCTTTGAATGCGGTAGACAGGGTCAGGTCCTTCCATTCCGGTGTGTTCAGGTAAAAGCCTTTATCGCCCCAACCCACAGCTACCCACTGATAGACTGTGTCCCTGCTGAGTGTATGCTGATAGGCAAAAGTCTGGCTCCAGTTCTTAAGATCTGTTACTACAGGAAGCACCAGGTCGGTATGCACCCCATTGGAAAGCAGAAAAGCAGTGATCTTTTTAGGGCCTTCGTCACCGGCGGCTGTAACCGTCCACCGCGAAAGAAGCCGTTCGGCGACCACATACCCGGCAATGAACAGGACCAGGACCAGCAGGGTCTTTAGCAGTATTTTGAAAAAACGTCTTACAATTTTCATATGAAGTCATAAAGATGCAGAAAAGAAACGGTTTTAGCCTGCGGATTTCCTTACTTTGCAAAATGGACTCCAGAATGGTATTAGACGGCGACAATGAGCTCCGGGAAAAAATTGACCGGCAGCCAAAATTTCAGCAAATTATTGCCACCCTCCTTTCCTATGTCTTCCATCCTGTTTTTGTTCCGATATACGTTATTTACTTTTTACTGTATATAGAGCCTTTTTTATTTTACGGAACCACGGAAGATGGCCGTTTGATGGTATTGTTGCAGGGCATTGTCAATTATACCTTCTTCCCACTGGTCTCTGTCCTGTTGCTGAGGGGCCTGAAATTCATCCCCTCTATAAAACTCAAAGAACGGAAGGACCGGATCATTCCTTTTATTATCTGTAATATCTGGTATTTCTGGATCTGGTATGTATGGCGGGGGCTGGATGGGATGCCCCGGGAAATGGTCATTTTTGCCATGGGCGTTTTTATGGCCTCCTCTGTGGGGTTGCTGCTGAATATCTACATGAAAGTAAGCATGCACGGTATTGCCCTGGGCACTGCTGTATCCTTTCTCTGCCTGCTCGGCTTCACTTATGGCCAGGGCATGAGCCTTTATATCATAATCGCCCTGCTGATCACCGGCCTGGTAAGCACCTCCCGTCTGCTGCTCTCCGATCATACCGCCAAAGAGGTCTATTTCGGACTGCTGGCAGGCGTACTGGGACTGCTGATTGCCAATATGGTAGTATAATCCTTCCCGGCGACCCAAACTGCTTGGAGGCGTCTCAAAAAAAAATAATTCCAAAAATATTAGTTTTGAAATACTAATTTTATTAGCTTTGCGTTGTTGATAAGTTAATCAGATCGGACAACGGTAAATTGTAATTTTGGTTATGGCAAAAACAGACAAAACAACAGAAATAGACATGAACAGCGAGAAGCTGAAAGCATTGCGCCTTACGATGGATAAGATTGATAAGGATTATGGGAAAGGCAGTGTAATGCTGATGAATGAAAAGGCTGAAGTGACCCAGGAAGTGATTTCCACCGGTTCCATAGGCCTGGATACAGCGCTTGGGATCGGTGGCCTGCCCCGTGGCCGCGTTATTGAAATTTACGGGCCGGAATCTTCCGGTAAGACCACAATAGCAACCCATGTGATCGCGGAAGCACAGAAAAAAGGTGGTATGTGCGCCATTATAGATGCGGAGCATGCATTTGACAGCAGCTACGCCAAAAAACTGGGCGTAAATGTCGACAACCTGCTGATCTCCCAGCCGGATTATGGGGAGCAGGCACTGGAAATTGCGGACCGGCTGATCCTTTCCGGGGCCCTGGATGTAGTGGTGATCGACTCTGTTGCCGCCCTGGTACCTAAAAGCGAGCTAGAAGGCGAAATGGGAGACAGCAAAATGGGTTTACATGCCCGTTTGATGAGCCAGGCATTGCGTAAGCTTACAGCCACCATTTCAAAAACAAACACAATTTGTATTTTCATTAACCAGCTGCGTGAAAAGATCGGGGTAATGTTCGGTAACCCTGAAACGACGACAGGTGGTAATGCTCTGAAGTTCTATGCTTCCGTACGGCTCGACATCCGCCGTTCCGCGCAGATCAAAGACGGAGATGCCGCAATCGGTAACCGCGTAAAGGTAAAAGTGGTAAAGAACAAAGTGGCTCCCCCGTTCCGCTCCTCCGAATTTGACATCATCTTCGGGGAAGGCATTTCCAAAACCGGCGAGATCATCGACATGGGCGTGGAGCTGGGCATTTTACAAAAAAGCGGCTCCTGGTACAGCTATAATAATGATAAACTGGGACAGGGGCGTGATGCTGTAAAAGCGTTGCTGCTGGACAATCCGGAGCTGGCGGCACAGGTGGAAACACAGATCCGTGAAAAGATCAAAGAAATGCAGGGATGATTTTTTGAATATAGACAGGTTAGTAAGGGCGTTGCATCTTCATGCAGCGCTTTCTTTTTTCCCGATCGCGTAATTTCTTTTCCTGTTCTCGAAACCACCGCCGGTGCTGCACGGCTATTTTTGAAAAAAAAATCCATGTGCAGCTTTAAAACACTCTATTATGCTGAAGACGGCTACCTCATTGTTTGCAACGAATGCCGCCATTTTCAGCTGGCTTTTCAAACCACCCTCCTGACTATGACGGCACAGGATCTGCAGGTCTTTCATACCCTTGTTAAAGAAAACAGGGAATACAATGCAGACATAAACAGCGGAAGGAAAAACATCTATATCCCAACGCCGCTAGAAGGTTATGGAATGATCCTGAACCGGAAAGAACTGGAGGAGCTTTTTCAGCTGCTGGAAACAGCAGAAGTCAACTTCAAAGCAGAATGCCTGCTGGAACTGTTTCACACAACAGGCTGATCTTTCTTTGCAAAAACCCAGCATGAAGAACACCACAAAACAAACCCCTCTAAACGACCCTGCCGCAGACGAGCTGCGGCAGGGTCGGTACGGGTCTGGTAGTTTTTAATTCTTACTGAACCGGATATTGGCAAAATAATAAGTGATGTCCTTTTCGGGCGCGAACGTAAGCGATGGTTCACCCCCTATATTGATAACGATCACACGGTTGTGTTTATCCGCACCTTGTTCAGACAGGTTCACACTTATATCCGTCCATTTCTGAAGGTTGGCATCACTGATGGGAAATGCATCCTTTCCGTATTCCCAGTATTGCTGCCCAAAGCTGCTTTCCGAGCCAAAGGCCCAAAGATTGTTCATGATGCGCAGCCAGAGCCGCTGATACGGTGCATAGGTTCCCGACAACACCTCCTTGGCCGGAGCATACACTTTGAACTTTAAATATTTGTACTGCTTTATATCAAACTCATATTCTTTCGGGATCTGTATCACCAGGGTACCGTTCTTATTGTCTTTCGCAAGGCGACAACGCCCTAACACCTGGTCGTTTCATTTTTTGTTACCTTCACCAGCGAACCCGGTTTTTTAGCCAGGTCCTTCGCTCCCGCCGGGGAACCGCTGTTTGTACAAACAAGGAGCTCCGGCAACTGAAAACAGATACCATCAGGAGCGGCGGGCCGATCCTGGCATTTTAGAATACCGGCAACTTCATCAGACAAGCTTTTTTAGATGTAACTCTACGGAGACGGTGCCTGAGACCGGCACACGCCCGAAACAGGAAGCGTTTTAAGCCGCCGCTTCTGTATAAAATTTTTTTAAATGAATACTGAACCCTTACCCCGTTTTGAAGATGTTTATTCCGCAGCCATTCATGGTGTTTCTGATGAAGGCAGCCTTCACAGCCATGCCATACCCATTTATGCCACATCCACCTTTGTATTCGACAGTGCCGAGCAGGGTATGAACCGTTTTGCCGGCAGTGAACCCGGCTATATTTATTCCCGGTTTGCCAACCCAACCACGGCTGCTGCTGAAAGGCTGATCGCATCCCTTGAGGCATTTGGATTAAACGATGCGCATAGCAGCCCCCTGCAATTAAAGGCCCTGCTGCACGCCAGTGGTCAGGGAGCGCTTTCAACACTTTGCTTCTCTTTATTGAACAACGGCGACCAGGTGCTTACCAATACTGCCCTGTACGGCGGCACTCATGAATTCTTCGCCTACCTGCTCCCGAAATCCGGGATACAAACCCATTTTACCGACCTTTCCGATCTGCATGCGGTGGACCAGGCACTGAAACAGCATCCGGCCATCAAACTGATCCATATCGAGACCCCCACCAACCCGTTAATGGGATGTACGGATATAGAAGCCATCTGCAAACTGGCCGCCACTTACGGAATCAAGGTAAGTATCGACAACACATTTGCCACACCGTACCTGCAACAGCCCTTTGCTTTTGGGGTCGACTTTGTTTACCACTCCACCACCAAGTTCCTGAACGGGCACGGGACGGCCATCGGAGGGGTATTACTGGGGAAGGATCTGGATTTTATGAACACCACGGCTACAAAAACCTTCAAACTTCTCGGGGCTAACAGTAATGCGTTTGATGCATTTTTGCTCATCAATGGTATCAAAACATTGCCGCTCCGTATGCAGCGCCACAGCGCCAATGCACAACAGGTGGCAGCATGGCTGGACGAGCATCCCGCGGTTGCAAAAGTAAATTACAACGGCCTAAGCACACATCCGGACCATGCCTTAAGCGCCCGCCAGATGCGCGCTCCGGGCGCAGTACTGAGTTTTGAACTCAAAGGCGGCCTCGAAGCAGGAAAACATTTTATCAACCGGCTGCGTATGTGTACCCGGGCCGTTTCATTGGGTACTGTAGATACGCTGATCTCCCACCCCGCATCCATGTCGCACGCGATCATGAAACCGGAGGAACGCCTGAAAGCGGGCATTACAGATGGTTTGATCCGGATGAGTGTGGGCATCGAAGCAGTAGAAGATATCCTTGCGGACCTGAAACAGGCGCTTTCAGACGGATCCCGGTAAAATCAAGGTGTTTAATCCGCCACGTACTTCAGGAATGCTGCAGCAAATTTTGATGCCTTTACTGTCTTGTTCAGGTTGCGCCGGAACGGATTGAAGAACCCCAGGCCCAGACCGGGGATGGGTTTTACGATATGATAAAAGGGACGGCTGAGGTCCTGGGAATTGGCCAGCAGGATCAAGGTAAGGTCTTTTTCAGGGATCTTCACAAAGAGCGCGGAATAACCCGTCCACCACCCGGTGTGCCATATTACCTTTACTCCTTTATAATATTTCACAAACCATCCCAATCCGTACTGGATCGTCTTCCCTTTGGGTGTGGTATAAGGTGTCAGCATCCGTTGCCAGCTGCTGTCCGAAAGAAAACGGCGCTCATCGATCGCAACAGCATAAAGCGCCAGGTCCGTCACATTGCTCATGATGCCCGCACCGGGGTTAAACCCATAGCGGAACTGTACCGGCTGCAGCTTCCGGTGTTTCCAGTCGTAAGGAAGGGCTACCTTCTTTAAAAAGGATGCCTTATCATATCCCATCAATGCAAAAGCGGCGCTGTCATCGGTGCTGGGTACGGTATTCTTCATGTTCAGCGGTATCGTGATCTCTTCCCGCAACAGGGCTCCAAAGCTGCGGCCGGAAGCTTTTTCAATAGCTTTTCCCAGTGCACCATACCAGCCGCCGTTATACCGGAACACATAACCGGGCCGGAATCCGTTTAAAGAAGTTCCCATAGCAGTATGTGTCATCAGGTGCTTTAATTTGATACGCGGATCGCTGCCCCACCGGGCGCCGAGATTGATCCCGTACTTGTTTACAGGATCTTCCAGACTCAGTTTCCCGGCTTCAGCCTGCTGCATCAGCAGGATCGCACCAAAGGTTTTTGTAACCGAAGCGATCTGGTATACGGTGTGCTCATCCGGCAGGATCTTTTTTTCTACATCTGCGTAACCGAATCCCTTTTTCCATACCAGCTGTCCTTCATTTACGATGCCTGCAGAAATGCCCGGAATGTGGTACCGCCTGCGCAGTTTTTCCAGCCGCTTCTCAAAGGAAGTCTGCTGTTGCGTGTTCCAGCGGGTGCTGTCAGTCATTTTTACGGGTCTGTGTTCTGAAACAGGCTTACTGCTGCCGCAGGAAAAAAACAGGGTCACCCATATGATAAACATATAACTGAATCTGATCATTGTTTTTTTTACTGCAAAGCTCCGGGGGCAGTGTACAACAACCTACTCCGGTACTGCTCAAATCCCGGATATGAGTGCTATTATTTTCCTGATGAGGAATAATTTTTCCTGAATTCGGAGGGCGACATACCAGCGATCTGTTTGAATACCCGCTGAAAGGTAGCCGGGGAGCTGAACCCGCAGTCGTTGGCGATTCCTGTAAAAGTAAGTTGTTCCGCCCCGTTGGCCAGCAGCCGTTCCTTGAACAGGGCCACGCGGTACCCGTTTACGAACTCGTTAAAATTTTTCCGCAGGTGCTGGTTCAATACGGCCGAAATGGTTTTGGAGGTCAGTCCGGTATGCTGTGCCACCATCTGAAGGGTGAGTGCGGCATTCAGGTAAAGCCGGTCCTGCTCCATGGTCTTTTTTAACAACCCTATTGCTGTATGTACCAGCTGTTCGGGCAATGGGGCTGCTTCCTGTTTTTTTTCCGCAACCTGCTGCTGCCAGGAAACCATATATCCTTTTATACCCAGCCAGTAAATCAGCAAAGTAATGGGAACATATAACGGATACCAGTCCAGGTTGTCCAGCATCCAGTCGGTATACCGGGGAATGACATAGGGTACCAGGTAAACAAACCAGATACAAAGGAATATCACAAAGGCCCAGGCAACCTGCTGCAGCCAGCGGAAGCCCGGTAAATTCTTTGTTTTCTGAACGGAAAGGTACCGCAGTGTAAGAAAAGTATACAGCGTCAGGGATATCCAGCGGGGAATGTCTGAATAGACATTATAGGTATCGATGGCTGCCCCCCAGACCCGTTCATTGTTTTCGAGCAGCCTCGTTGATACCCCCAGCACATATACCCAGGCTATAAGCGGACTGCCCAGATCAATAAGAACCGGCAGGAACTGCAACCGTTCGTTTTTGCCGATCCGGAATTCCGGCTCCAGAAAAGCGCGTACGTAAAAATACAACAGCGGTCCCATCGGCATCACCATGATCATCGGGAACAGGATGGAAAATAAATTCAGCCACTTTGATTCAAACCAGCCATTATAGGATCCATATAAACAGGAACTGGCAAGCGCGAGCAAAAAGATCAGTACCGCCAGCAACCGGTTGGGCAAGCGCAGCCGGGAGGAAAAAAATAAAAGGCAGCTCACAATACCCCCCTGCACCACCCCAAGCAAAATAATTGTCTGAAAAAAATGTCTCATAACCACCAATTCACCCGTAAAATAATATTTTTTCATTTAAAATTTTCACCTCCTGTAAAAGCATAAAACATTAATTTTTTCTTCGCAGCTGTTCCCGGTTCTGTCACCGGATCACAGGTTCATACTGTCTGCCCGGTCTTACATGGCATGCTTATTGGTGGTTATAAACGAATGTATTTCAACAGACCATAACCATTTTTATACTATTGGTACTGAAAAATCGTTGGTTTTATCCTACCCTTCTACAGGATAAAAAAATTAACTTTATACGTACGATTTCAGGTCTGTAATCTTATATCAGGAATTGCTATGAAAATTTCGAAGCCCGTAGATGACTTTGTGGTGCGCATGCGCGAATTTTTTACAGGAGAGACCCTCCCTGAATTTCAAAAAGAAGAGCCCTTCCGGCTTGAGTTGTTCAGTCATGACCAGATGCAGCAGCACAGTATAAAGGTAGCCCGCTCGCATGTGGTTGCAGCTGGTCACCCACCCGATAAAGTGCTTCCCCGCCTGGATGACAACGAGGAAGTTATTTCAAAAGTCTATGAGCTGCTGAACGACGCCGTAAGCGCCAAGCAGCCCATTGCCCCGGCCAGTGAATGGTTTCTGGATAATTATTACCTGATCAAGGAGCAGATCGCGCTGGGAAGGACCCATTTACCAAAGGGCTACAGCGAAACCCTGCCCATACTGGCAAAAGGCCGGTCGGCCGGATTTCCGCGGGTATATGATATCGCCCTGGAACTGATCGCCCACAGCGATGGACATATCAGCATCGCCACGCTTTCCGCATTTATCGATTCTTATCAGACCGTGACCCGCCTGACCCTGGGCGAGCTCTGGGCCATTCCCATTATGCTGCGGCTCGCTATTATAGAGAACATCCGGCGCATTGCCTCGCGTGTGGCAGTGGACCAGCTGGATAAGAACGTCGCCTTTTACTGGTCGGAACAGCTGCTGGAAACCGCGCAGCAAAACCCGCGTGACATCATCATTCTTATCGCGGAAATGGCCAAATCCAGGCTGCGGCTGGACAGTGCCTTTGTTGCAGAATTCATCCGGCGGCTCCAGGGCAAGGGCCAGGGGCTTGCGCTACCGCTGACCTGGCTGGAAGAACGGCTGGCCGAAACCGGGAACTCCTCCGTTGAACTGGTAAATACTGAAAACCAGAAACAGGCCACTGACCAGGTTTCCATCCGGAATTCCATCGAAAGTATCCGGCTGATCAAAAGCACGGATTGGCGCTCGTTCGTTGAGGAAGTAAGTATTGTTGAAAAAATACTGAATACGGATATTGATGACGTTTACGGGCAAATGGATTTTATTACCCGCGACCGTTACCGTCATATTGTGGAATGGGTTGGAAAAAACAGTGCCCTGGAAGAATACCAGGTAGCCCAGCTGGCCATTGATATGGCAAAAGAGAGCGCCGCAAAAAATGAACCGGTCAGAAAGCATCATGTGGGGTATTTTCTTGTTGATGAAAAAGGACAGCAGCTTCTTATAAAGCGGTCAGGGATGCGGATCACCGCCCGGCACCGGTTTAAAAACCTGCTGAAATACAACCGGCTGCTTTCCTATGTGGGCTCTGCGCTGCTGCTCACCTTTGTTTTAAGCTGCTGGGCCGCTTTTTATACATACCGGCATGGCGCGGGGATCTACTGGCCCTTGCTGTTCGGCCTTTGTTGTTTTATTGCGCTCAGTCAGGTCATCATTATCCTGATCAACTGGGCTGCCACGCTGCTGGTAAAGCCCCGCCCCCTTCCCAAAATGGATTATTCGGAGGGCATTCCCGAAACACAATGCACGCTGGTGGCCGTTCCCAGCATGCTCACCAGTGAAAAGGCCGTTGAAGAGCTGGCAGATGAACTCGAAGTGCGGTACCTCGCCAACCTGGAAGAACATCTCTATTTCGCTTTACTTACCGACTTTACCGATGCCCCGCAGGAAACGATGCCAGGCGATGATGCCCTGCTGACTTATGCAAAAAAAAGGATCGAAGCACTGAACCACCATTATGTAAAAGAGGAAAACGGCGGAAGCAAATTTTTTCTTTTTCACCGGCCGAGAAAATGGAATGAACGGGAAAAGATCTGGATGGGACAGGAACGGAAACGGGGCAAACTGGCTGAACTGAACAGCTTTTTAAGAGATACCGGGCATCATAATTTTGCAGCTGTTACCGGTGATACATCCTCACTCAAACAGATCCGGTATGTAATTACCCTTGATGCTGATACCCAGCTGCCGCGCGAAGCCGCCTGGAAGCTGGTGGCCACCATGGCCCATCCCTTAAACAAGGCCGTGCTGAATACCCAGGGTTGTCGTGTAATAGACGGGTATGGAATATTGCAGCCCCGTACCGCCGTCAGCATACCCCGCAGCAACAGCAGTTTTTACGCAAAAATGCACAGCAACGATTCGGGTCTTGACCCCTATACCCGGCTGGTGTCTGATGTATACCAGGATCTTTTTTCAGAGGGCTCTTTTGTCGGGAAAGGGATCTATGATATTGATGTTTTTGAACAGGTGCTTGGTAATACCTTCCCCCCTAACCGTATTTTAAGTCATGACCTGCTGGAAGGCTCCTATGTCCGCTCGGGCCTTGTTACCGATGTGGAATTATTCGAGGAGTATCCAGACACTTACTGGTCGGATATAAGCCGCCGCCACCGTTGGATACGGGGCGACTGGCAGATCGCCAGCTGGGGCACGCCGTTTGTGCCGGGAAAGGAAAACCGGCTGCACAGGAATTTTATTTCCAGTTTATCCCGGTGGAAAATATGGGACAATATCCGCAGAAGCCTGGTTGCGCCGGCCATGATCGCTTTTTTAATAGCCGGCTGGGCCTTTGTACCCAATGCACAGCTCTGGACCCTGTTGTTCCTTGCGGCCTGGCTGCTGCCGCTTATCGCCACCACTACCTGGCAACTGTTTCATAAACCCGAAAGCATGCACTGGCGGGCGCATTTTTCCGAACTAAAAGACAATGCAATCACCAGTCTTATACATATTCTGTTCAATATTATCTGCCTGCCCTTTGAAGCAGTAAAAAACCTTGATGCCATTTTCAGGGCCAACTGGCGCATGCTGATCTCTCACCGGCGGCTGTTACAGTGGACGCCATCCAAACAATCCGGCAGCCGGCAGAAGAATATCTTACAGGCCTATGCCTACATGTGGCCTTCGGTACTGCTGCCCGCGGGCATCGCTGTTTTGCTGGCTGTTCTTAACCCCGAGGCCTTTTGGGTGGCCGGTCCCATACTGGCGGCCTGGCTGCTGGCGCCATTTGTAGCCTGGAACATAAGCCGGCCCTCTGCTAAAAAGGTGGTATCCCTTTCCGCAAGGAATCTTGACACCCTTCATTGTTATGCACGCAAGACCTGGGCGTATTTTGAAGACTTTGTAACAGAAGAAGACAACTGGCTGGCACCGGATAACTACCAGGAACATCCCATCGAGTCACTGGCACACCGTACCTCTCCTACCAATATCGGGCTGGCATTGCTTTCCAATCTCTCGGCCTATGATTTCGGCTACTTATCCATCAATAAACTGACGGAACGTACGTATAAGACCTTTGAGTCCTTATCGGCACTGGAACGTTATAAAGGCCATTTTTATAACTGGTACGATACCGTTTCGCTGGTGCCGCTGCAACCCAAGTATGTTTCTACGGTAGACAGCGGTAATTTTATTGCCTCCCTGATCCTGCTCCGGCAGGGACTTGATGAAATCCGGCAGGAAAAATTATTCAAGGTGCAACATATCAGCGGACTTCAGGATACATTATCCGTGATCAAAAGCCTGCTCAATAAAAAAAATCCACCGGAGCTCAGCCAGCTTATTAAAGCTACCGCTAATCTCAAAGCCGCTTTTCCGCTTCCCTTGCATGAGCTGTTGCAGCAGCTGGACTCCTTGCAGAAGGCCACAACCGCCTTAAAGGCCGGCAGCGATGCGTCCGGCCAGGCAGACGTGCAGCACTGGATCGAACGCCTGGAGATGCAGCTGACGGATGGCATTGCGTGCATCCGCATGTTCTGCCCCTGGGTGACCGCACTTCCTGTTGGTCCCCGGCTTACAAGGCTGCACCTGCTTCATGAGATCCCCTCCCTTAATAATATACTGGAATTTCAGCTCGTATTGCCCCAGCAGATCGCAGCATACCTGGAAACCGCCACGGACCCTTCGGAAACCGGGCAGCTGCACCTGCTGAAAAAAAACCTGCACACGGGAGTTGCCCAGACAGAAAGCTTCCTGGCGGGTGTGGAAAAGATGAAGCAAAGCTGTGTTGATTTCGCAACAGTCGATTATGATTTCCTCTATAACAAATCCCAGAACCTTTTTCATATCGGCTACAACGTAAGTGAAGATGCCGCAGATAAAAGCTATTATGATATGCTGGCATCAGAGGCACGCCTGGGTATTTTTGCAGCCATTGCGCAGGGTAAGATCCCACAAACGGCCTGGTTTACCCTAGGACGGCTGGTTACCAACCTCGGAAACAATCCGGTACTGTTATCCTGGAGCGGCTCTATGTTCGAATACCTGATGCCGCAGTTACTGATGCCCTCTTACGAAAATACGTTGCTGGACCGCAGCAACAAAGGTGCTGTTAAGAACCAGATCGAATATGGCAACAAGAACAATGTTCCCTGGGGTATTTCGGAATCGGGCTACAACCTGGTGGATACCAGTCTGCATTACCAGTACCAGTCGTTCGGGATACCCGGCCTGGGTTTAAAACGAGGGCTGGCCAATGATCTTGTCATTGCACCTTATGCCACCATGATGGCATTGATGGTTGATCCCGCGGAAGCCGTGGATAACCTCCGGACCCTTTCCCAGAAAGGGTTTGAAGGTCGTTATGGTTTTTATGAGGCCATCGATTATACCCCCTCACGCATGCCGCGCGGTCAGTCGTATGCCATTATAAAATCCTTTATGGTACACCATCAGGGAATGAGCTTTCTTTCCATGGCTTACCTGTTGCTTGGCAAAAAAATGCAGGACCGCTTTATAAAAGATCCGCAGTTCCAGTCGGCACTGCTGCTGTTACAGGAGAAAGCGCCGCGTTCCACCAACTTTTACGAGCATACGGAAGATGCGATCAACCGGCAAACCATCTCCCATGAATCGCACATGCGGGTGCTCACCACCCCCAATACACCGGTACCGGAGATACAGCTGCTTTCCAACGGAAGGTATTCCCTGATGATCAGCAACAGCGGAGGCAGTTACAGCCGGTGGAAGGGTATCGCATTAAACCGCTGGCGGGAAGATACCACTCGGGATAACTGGGGAATTTTTTGTTACATCAAAGATCTGAGCTCCGGGCATTTCTGGTCCAATACACATCAGCCTGCCTTAAAAAAAAGCAAATCCTATGAAACGGTTTTTTCACAGGGTCATGTGGTTTTCCGCCGGGTGGATGATGGATTTGAAACAAAAACCGATGTGGTCATTTCCCCGGAAGATGACGTGGAGATCCGGCGCATCCGCATCACCAACCGGTCGGCCTCTTCAAAAACCATCGAGGTCACCAGTTTTGGTGAAGTGGTGCTCACCGATCCTGCTGCAGATGAAGCACATCCGGCCTTCAGCAATTTATTTGTACAAACGGAAATTGATGAAAGCATGGGTGCAATTCTTTGTTCGAGAAGACCACGGGCCAAACAGGAAACACTCCCCTGGATGTTCCATACACTGATGTTGTACGGGGCAAAAAGCGAGTCAGTTTCTTATGAAACAGACCGGATGCGGTTTGTAGGGCGCGGGCAATCCATAACCACCCCCGCCGCACTGCAGCAGGATGGTCCGTTATCCGGAACAAAGGGATCGGTACTCGATCCTGTTGTTGCCGTCCGGCACCGGATCATATTAAAAGCCCGGCAGACGGTAACATTTGATCTGGTAATGGGCATCGGCGAATCGAAGGAGATCTGTATGGGACTGCTCGCCAAATACCAGGACCGCTATATCAAGAACAGGGTATTTGAACTGGCCTGGACCCACAGCCAGGTACTGTTGCGGCAGATCAATGCCACAGAAGTGGAGGCACAGCTGTTTAATGCCATCGCCGGTTCTATTATCTATGCCAATAATAGCTTCCGGGCCGAGCCCTCCGTTATCGAAAGTAATTTAAAGGGACAGGCAGGGCTTTGGGGCTATGCTATATCCGGCGACCTGCCGATCGTACTGGTGCGCATCAAGGACAGCTCCAATATCGATCTTGTAAAACAACTGATCAAGGCACACTCCTACTGGTCGTTAAAAGGACTCCGGGTCGACCTCATGATCTGGAACGATGATTTCGGATCCTACCGACAGGTATTCCAGGACCAGGTGATCGGGTTCATCACTGCCACCAGCGGTGGTGTGCTGGATCAGCCCGGAGGTATTTTTGTGAGGGCCGGCGACCAGATCTCCAATGAAGACCGGATCCTTTTTCAAACCGTTGCCCGCCTGGTCTTTGATGACGACAGGGGTACCCTGGCAGAACAGGTGCTGAAAAAGAAGACCACCAAAGGACTTCCCGAGCCCCTGCAGGTAACCGCAAAATCCGCGCGCATCATCCAGGAACAGGGCGTGACACTGCCCAACTACCTGCAGTTCAACAACGGCACCGGTGGCTTTACCCGCGATGGAAAAGAGTATATCCTCCTTTCAGATCAACAGCAAAAATCACCTGCTCCCTGGTGCAATATCATTGCCAATAAAGAAATCGGATCGATGCTGTCTGAAAGCGGATCCGCCTATACCTGGGTCGACAATGCCCAGGCCTTCCGCCTTACCCCCTGGCAGAATGATCCCGTCTCCGACCGCTGCGGCGAAGCCTATTACATCCGCGATGAAGCATCCGGCAATTACTGGTCGCCCACACCATTACCCGCTCCGGACAAACAACCCTATCTCACCCGGCATGGATTTGGTTATTCAGTATACGAACATAGCAGCAATGGGATTTCATCCGAAATATGGACCTATGTAGACCGTGACCTGCCGGTAAAATATGTTGTTTTAAAACTCCGGAACCTTTCCGGCAATGAACGCAGCCTTTCGGTGACCGGCTATGTGGAATGGGTACTGGGCGATCTTGCTCACAAAAACAAAATGTTCGTGGTTGCGGATAAAGATCAGCAGACAAAAATACTATTTGCCCGCAACCGTTACAATTCGGCTTTTGCAGAAAAGGTTGCTTTTTTTGATACAGACAGTAATGAAAAAACATTTACCTGCAACCGCACAGAGTTCATTGGAAGGAACGGCACCCTAAGCAACCCCGAAGCACTTTCAAGAAAACAACTGTCCGGAAGATCGGGCGCCGGTCTTGATCCCTGCACAGCATTGCAGGTAATGATGCAGCTTGCCCCGGACGAAGAAAAAGAGATCATTTTCCGGATCGGTGCCGGTAAGAATGAACAGGAAACCCGGCAGCTCGCAACCACCGTAAAAGGGAGTGCCTTTGCGCATGAAGCATTATCGAAGGTACATGATCAATGGAACCAGGTACTGGGCGCGGTTTTTGTAAAAACACCGGACGAGGCCATGAATGTAATGACCAACGGCTGGTGGCTGTACCAGACCCTGGCCAGCCGTATCTGGGGAAGAAGCGGCTTCTATCAGTCCGGCGGTGCCTTTGGCTTCCGCGATCAGCTGCAGGACGTGCTGGCGCTGATGCATACCGCTCCCGAGATCACAAGAGAGCAGTTGCTCCTCGCTGCTTCCCGCCAGTTCAGGGAGGGAGATGTGCAGCACTGGTGGCACCCGCCCACCGGCCGCGGGGTGCGCACCACCTGCTCGGATGACTACCTCTGGCTTCCCTATGTTACCTCACGGTATATCATTGCCACGGGTGATAAGGAAATACTGAATGAGTATATATCGTTCATCGACGGGCGGCCGCTGCGGCCGGATGAGGAATCCTATTATGATCTTCCGGTATTCCTGAATCACTGGGAAACCTTATACAACCACTGCAAGTATGCCATCCGCTACGGATTAAAATTCGGACAGCATGGATTGCCACTGATCGGATCCGGCGACTGGAATGACGGCATGGACAAAGTAGGTGAACATGGAAAAGGCGAAAGCGTATGGCTGGCATTCTTCCTTTATGATGTGCTCACGCATTTTGCCACCATCGCTGAAGCCTACGGCGATAAGGATTTTACAACGCTGTGCCATACGGAAGCTGAAAAACTGAAAGATAACATTCATGAGAACGGCTGGGATGGCGGATGGTACCGTCGTGCTTATTTTGATGACGGCACCCCCTTGGGATCCGCATCCAATGAAGAGTGTAAGATCGATTCCATTTCCCAGAGCTGGTCGCTGTTATCCGGTGGCGGCGAGCCTGAACGGAGTTTGCAGGGAATGACTGCATTGAACGAGCATCTGGTGGACCGGCAGAACAAGATCATCAAGCTGCTTACACCCCCGTTTGATAAATCGGATCTGTATCCCGGCTATATCAAGGGCTATGTGCCCGGCGTGCGGGAAAACGGAGGACAATACACCCACGCCGCCATCTGGACGATCATGGCATTCGCTGCGCTGAAAGACAAGGAGCGGGTATGGGAATTGTTTTCCATGGTCAACCCCGTCAATCATGCACATACGCCGCAAGATGTTGAAAAATATAAAGTGGAACCCTATGTAATGGCTGCAGATGTTTACGGTGCACCTCCCCACGAAGGACGCGGCGGATGGACCTGGTACACCGGTTCCGCAGGGTGGACTTATCAGCTGGCAGTCGGATCCATCCTGGGCTTGCACCGGGAAGGGGATCGTCTTTATCTCAATCCTTGTATCCCCGATGAATGGGAAGGCTATGAGATCCGGTACCGGTTCGGACAAACCTTTTATTTCCTTTACATAAAAAACAGGAACAAGGATGGAAACATCCGCTTTGTTGAGAACGGGCAGCTCTTAAACGAAGGTTATATCACGCTTCAGGATGACGGAACAGAGCACCATATAGAAGCGCAGTTATAACAGGCAGATAAACACATCGCAGTGCGCCGATTGCTTCCGGCACGGCGCACTGCCTGCTATAAACGGCCGGCGCTTATTTCCTTTACCTGTCCGTTCACTTTTATTTTTATCTTACGTGGTACCGGCGAAGTAATTTTATAGGCGATCACTTTTCCCTCCTTCCATTTAAAGCTTACCGTAAAATTACCACGCGCTTTCAATCCTTTTACGTTACCGGTTTTCCACAACTCCGGTACCGATGGTAGCAACTCGATGTACCCATCATGACTTTGCAGCAGCATTTCGGCGATACCCGCCGTGGCCCCGAAATTCCCGTCGATCTGGAAGGGGGGACCGGCAGAAAGCAGGTTCGGATAAACGCCGCCACCTGATCCGTAGTTGATATCCGTGCGCAGCGTAGGCTTCAGCAACTCCCGCAGCAATTTGAACGAACGTTGCCCGTCCTGTAACCGTGCCCAGAAAAGTAACTTATAAGCAATGGTCCAGCTGGGGCCATCATCCCCTCTTACTTCCAGTGTTTTTTTTGCAGGCGCCAGCAGTTCCGGTGTTTTTGTTTTTGTGATCAGGGTACCGGGGTACAGGCCCCACAGGTGGGAAATATGCCGGTGTTGCAGGTCTGTTTCTTTATACTCTTCCATCCATTCCATAATGCGGCCATCCTTACTGATCCGGCCGGGCGGCGGCAACAAGGCCAGCCGCTCACTTAACGTTGCACTTAAATCCGCATCCACCTTTAAGATCCGCGCTGCTTCTATTACATTCGTAAATAATTCCCGCACGATCTGGTTATCGATGGTAGGCCCCATACATACATTGGCTGTTTTGCCATTGGGCAGATAGAAAGCGTTTTCAGGTGAGACCGAAGGCGCTGTTACCATCCACTTTGTACCCGGATAGTTTACCAATGCATCATTATAAAAAACCGCGGAACCTTTCAATAGGGGATAGATCTTTTTCAGGTACTCTTTATCTAGTGTGTATGCATAATGCGTCCACAGGTTATCGCACAGCCACCCGGAGCCGGAGTTGGCAGATCCCCAGGAAGCGCTTTCCCCCGGCTCGGTATAGCCCCATACATTGGTGATCACATGAGCGATCCATCCATTGGCATTGTAATAGGCTTTTGCGGTTTTCTCGCCATTTGGAACCAATCCCTGCACCAGGTCAGCCAGGGGCAGATTCAGTTCTGAGAGGTTTGCAGCTTCCATGGGCCAGTGATTCATTTCCACATTTACATCCAGGTGGTAATCCCCGTTCCAGGGGGTACGTATCCGGTGTGCCCAGAGCCCCTGAAGATTGGGAGGCAACAGGCCTACCCGCGTACTGCTGATGGCCAGGTACCTGCCATACTGGAAGAAAAGCGCTGCAAGATTTTTATCTTTCTCCGGATGCTGATAAAAATGATCCAGCCGCTCATTTGTAGGCAGATTGCTGTTTGCCCCGTTCTCCAGATCAAACTGCACCCGGTTAAATAATTTCCGGAACTGCTGCCGGTGGATCTTCTTTTCGGTTTCGAAAGGGAGCTTCATGGATGTATGCAGCAGTGCTGAGACGGTATTCCTATAATCCCGGTCCTTAAAATCGGTGCCGGCGCTTATATACAGCGTAACGGAAGTAGCCTGCTTTATTTCAAGATATGCATCACCGGTTGTGAGGGTGCCGCCTTCCAATGCCGCTTTTACCTCGGCACGGTACTGCATTCCCTTACCATCGGTTCCATTGTCGAGCTGCCCATACAAGGCCAGTGTATTATTTTGTACTTCACTTGTTCCCCGTTCCTCCCGTTTCAGCGAGATCCTGCAATTCAGCATACCGGGTTTACTTGCTGATAATTTTACAAGGGCCACATCCGTTCCGAAACTGGTAAGATATTCGCGCCTGTAGGAAACACCTCCCATCTCAAATGCAGTGGTGGCAAGGGCTTCATCTAATAACAGGGTGCGTTTATAATTGCCGGGGCGGTCCTTATTGTTCGAACCAGGATAATCATAATCGATCTGCAGGTTGCCCAGGGTTTGAAAACAACCCCATTGCGCCCCACCGGAACCAGGTCCTTTACAGATGAAATGCTTGTTTACCAGGTCCTGTGCTTCGTCATTCTTCCCCTCCTTCAGCAGCTTCATAATAGCCGGCAGGTACCGATTGGCCTCATAGTTATTGGCATCCTGCGGGCCACCCGACCACAACGTGATATCATTCAGCACAATGGTCTCTTTTGTAACACCACCGTCCGGCGTCATTCCCAGCCGTCCGTTGCCCAATGGTAAGGTCTCCTCCCATATTTTGGCGGGCTGGTTGTACCATAAATTCAAACCCGGCACCTGTTGCGCCCGGCTGATCTGTGTGAGGGATAATAAAACTACAATAAGGTAAGGAATGTATTTTTGGGGAGTCATAATCTGTTTAATCGATCGGATAAATGAATGCAATGGATTTCCATCTGTTATTGTTTATTCCAGAAGGTCACCTGGCTGAAGTTACTGCTATTATCACTTCCGGAAGCTACTGTCTTTGTCCGGATCCGGATGTACCGGATCGGTGTGCCCTGAGGTACACTGAGGTCGATCTTATAAGGCGCCACCCCATCACCGCTGCGGTTCACATCCGCCATCAGCGTCCAGCCTTTGGCCAGCATCTGATCTTTCCAGGAAGCATCACCGCCGGGTACCGTAGTAGCCGCATTTGTAAGATCCCCGGTACCCCAGACCTCAAAGGACAACGGGTTATGGCAGCAACCCCGGCCGATGATCTCAAATTGTTTTAAGAGATAATAAATATGCCCCATATCAAAAGTAAGCACATGCGGAAGTTTGGTTTTATCGCTGCTGTGATAGATATTGGGATAATCCCGGGGCGTGGTAGTACCATCCCACAAATGCTCCACATACGTTTCATCGCTGTAAACACCCGCATCATAAGAAAGCTCCAGGGCCTTGAACAGTTTTTTATCACAGACCACAAGATCGGGTGAAAGGCTGAACCGGCCTACCGTATCAATATTATTAACCGAAAAGGTGTCGATAGCGTTAGCGGTCGGTTTATAATACGATTGATAGGTGATCAGGCTTCCTGTTTGATAATCCGGTAATACGATCGCACTGTCGTTACCGCTTAAATAAGCATCCTTTTCTGTTCCGGCGGTACTGGTATAACGGATGCGGGTATATACATTCACGGTGTCCGGGGTGAGGTATTCAATACGCAACCGTGCACCGTCATCGCTTACAAATGCCCAGGGGCTTGTGCTCAGCGACCGGTTGAATAAATTGTTCTTATAGGTACTTCCATACACACGGGCATTGTTCACTTCCCGCCTGATGGAACGGTTGCCCTTATCATCATACGAATAAATAAAGAACGAATAGGTATACTCCTGCAAACCGGAGATCAGGGCCCGCACCGTATCATCGGGGTTGTGCGAAATGGCCGGTACCACCAGCGAGTCTGCACTGTTGTTCCAGTAGATCACATACCGGCTCACACTTGGGTCGGGACTGGGGTTCCAGCCGATCACCATGCGGTTGTTACCGGGCTCAACAAACGTATTGGTAATGGCTCCCGGATATTTGATCTCTTCTTTATCCAGGAACGATTTAAAGTCATCCGGTTCTGTTGTACAGGACAGTGTGTTAATAAAGCTTACCAGCAATAACCAGAGCGCATATTTATATTTCATGATCATGATTTATTGAATGGCATTACCGGGGGTCGCCCCAGAAACTGAGTTCGGTAATATTAAAAAAATTGTTCGTGAGTGAAACATTCTCCAGGCACTGGAAGCGTATATACCTCACCCGTGGCAGGTCCAGTGCAAAATCATAACTGAACCCGTCGTTCCAGAATTGCAGGTCGGCATTGGTATACTGCGGATTGGGCAAGCCGGACGGTTTATCGGGCAAGCGGTAAAATCCCATATTGATCCATCCGTTTGCCGTTGCCTGTCCTACCGGCGGCAGTTCATTCGCCAGCGGCATCGTCTCATCCACCGGTGTTGTCGTTCTGCCCCAGAGCACCCAGGTGAGCGGGGCGCCGGCCTGCCAGAGCCAGTTGCCGCTTCCATCTATACCCCGATCCCAGATCGTGTACCGGCTCAGTTTCGCTTCCTGTCCCATATCAAATGTAATGGTAGCCGGCCACACCAGCGGAAGGATCGGTTGTTCGGTATGATATCCCGGCGACCCGGTATTATTGTTCCATAAATTGGACATCACCCACCCAAAGCCGGTCTCTGCATCCGATGACAACCGGTATTCCGAGAACTTCGATTTATCCATCTGTACTTCATAGATGGGTGTAACGGTATTAAATACCGTATCGGATTTATTCCCCCACTGATCCGTCACATAAATACCAAACTGTTTGGGCAGGGTATCATAACCCCTGAGACTGTAAAGAATGCTGTCGTTGCTGGTATACCGCTGGTTGATGATCTCGTATTGTTTGGTTACCGGATCATTTGCAATGGTTACAATGCCGATATTGGCCTTCAGTTTGTTCACCGCTTCAATCCGGATGCCTCCGAAATCGCGCTGCATGGTGATGGTGGGCAGGGTAACCAGGTACGGCGGCGTATCCGGATGGACCGTCACCACCACTGAATCCGACAGCACATTGGCCCTGCTCACCGTATATAAAATGACCCGATAATCCTGACTTTTTTCAAACCCGCTTACGGTGATGCTGTCTGAATAGAAGGAAGATTTTGTCTGCCGGCCCGTTGTCCCGTTTATTTTATAATTAGCCTGCACGTAAAGCACGTTTTCCGATTGCGGCAGATCATACGTTATATAGGCCCCTCCATTAAAGTTGGATACCTTAATGTTCGTAACCGGTTCCGGCTTGGATGTGTCTCCTGAAATGACATCCTTATAATCACTCTTTTTCTGGCAGGAGCTTATCAGTGCCAGGCAAAAAGCCAGACCGGCAATTTTAGTTCGTATGGTAACAAATGCGTTCATATTGCACAAGGATTGATAGTTAAAGTTTCGATCACCAGTACGGTGTTTGAACAAGATTGGGATTGGTCAGCATATCATAATCCTGTATCGGAAACAGGTAGTCGCGCAACCCGAATGAGGGCTGGTATACGGTGGATACCTGGTAATACCCGGCAACCGTGCGGTTAAATACACTCCATCCCTGGAAGGGAACGGAAAGCACCGCCTGTAACTCCTTCCAACGGCGCAGGTCCCAGCCGGCCTGGCCTTCAAATGCCAGTTCGATCCTTCGCTCCTGGTGAATGATCTGGCGCAAACCATCTTTGGTAGCGGGTTTTGACGGATTACGGGAATAGGCCGCCCATGATGCCACCACCCCCTGCAAACCGGCCCGCTGCCGTATCTGGTCGATCAGGGTATACACTTCCGCTCCGGGGCCATTGACTTCATTCAGGCATTCGGCATACAAAAGATACAGGCCCGACAGGCGCATAAGTGGCCAGGGATAGTTTTGCCAGACCGTATTCTGCCCGGGGATGGAAAGATAATGTACCAGTTTTTTGGGCCAGTAGCCGGTAGCATTATACCGCAGCCGGTCGGGGGGTGATGCAAAGCCATTGACAGCATTCACATAATTGGCATTTCGGTCATCCGTTGTTCCCGAACCAAACCAGTTCGCTCCGTCGAAAGAAACGCTGGCATAATAGCGGGGCTCACGGTTAAAGTTCCCCCTATTCGTGGTATAGCCCTTGCGTATGTAGAACTGGTGCGCATCATCACCCGCTGCGGTCTTATAACGGTTTGCATAATCCCAGCTGCGGTCTTCATTGATCGGTACGCCGTTCCTGCTGTAAAAAAGTTCCGCTTCCGACATCGGAACTGAAAAATTCGAATATACCGCAAACACATTTCCCGCAGCATCAGCGGTCACCCGTGGCATAGCCATATACTGCCAGCCAAAATGCGGGTTCAGGGTCCATACCTGCTCCCGGTTCCAGCCATCAACAAAAGCTCCCTGCAAGGTGAGCAGCTGGCGGGTTGAATCAGACAGGTTCACGATATTCCCGCTCAGCCGCAGTTCATAAAATCCGGCGCCGGCTGCGGCCGCAGCATCTATAGCCGCTTTACAGGCAGCGGCGGCCCGGTTCCATTTAGCAGGATCGTATGCCTGTGAAAAAAGCGGGGCACCCTCTTTGTCTTTGAAAGATGCGTAATCCGGATTGCCATTAAAAAGCGGACTGGCCTGTGTAGCCAGCACTTCTGCCTTAACCGCCAGCGCAATTGCTGAAGTAATACGCCCCGCTTCTGCCGCAGCATTCTGTATCGCATTCGGCAGCCCTGCAGCCGCTTCATCCAGCAGCCGTACCACATAATTAAAACAGGAGTCCACCGGCTGTTGTTTTTGCCGCACTTCATCGGTGGGGGCGTTAATGGGGATCGCCTTATCGGCGATCGGAATTGCACCGTACATGCGTATCAGCCAGTAATGATAATAAGCTTTCAGGAACTTTGCTTCGGCCACCCAGCGCGTTTTCTGGTAGGGCTGTATATCCAGCGGCAGATCAATATTATCAATAAAGGTGTTACACATCCGGATCGATTCGTACAATTTAATAGCGGTGCCTGGTGTACCGGTATTATAGCCATCCCAGAAATTATAGATCGGGTTCGGACTGTTCTGCAGGCCACGCATGAGGTTAAAACCCACATCACCCCCTCCGCCGCCCAGCGTTGTCTGATCCTGCAGGTTGATGGGGAAAAGCACTTCTCCGGAAGCGGTAAACCCGGCGTTGGCCCGTACATCCGAAAGCCGCTGCAGGTTGGCATAGCAGCCAAACAGATAGGCTTCGGTTTCATTGGCATTGGAGAACGAACTGTTCAGCGTGGCAACGTTATCGGGCACTACATCCAGGTACTTCCCGCAGGACTGTATCCCCGCAGCAAACAATAAGAAGAGTACCCCATTTATAACTGTTTTCATATCTTTTTGCTTGAATGTTTTAAAGAACCATATAAGTGACCGTGTTTACAGCGCCTCCCAGCCGTTGCACTTCCAGTTTTATCGTTGTTCCGCTGGCCAGCGGTGCGCTGAGATTTACGTTTGAATACAGTGTCATTCCCGTGGGAGGGTTATAGACAGAATAACTGGTATAAGGACTGCCATTGATGGATATAGTAACATATACATAGGTGGCACCTCCTGTATAATCATATTGATACGCATAGGGAATGCCGGCCGGGTATCCCATGGCGGGCGGGTAGTACCCCACGGACAGCTGACTGAAATCACCGGCAAAAGCCGCGGGCGAAGTACCTCTTAATGCTCCCCGGGAGAGGGCGGCCTCGCTTTTCAAAACCAGCCCCATGGCGGCTATCAGAATACAAAGACCTGCTGTTAAGCTGTTTCTTTTCATGGTATAATTCTTTTAAGTGTTTTTTGTTATGAATGACCGGTTGATACTAAAACCCCAGTTTCAATCCTACGTTATATACTTTCTGTATGGGGTAAGCAAACCCATTACCGGCCTGCTCCACATCCCACAATTTGAATTTGCTGAACGTGAGCAGGTTTAACCCGCTGAAATAAAGCCGTACATTGTCCATATATAGTTTCCGTGCCAGCCGCGATGGCAGGTTGTATCCGGCTTCCAGGGATTTTAACCGTAAAAAGCTGCCATCTCTTAACCACCAGGTACTGGGTTGCTGGTTGTTGGCAATATCAATGGTTGACAACCGCGGCCATAGCGCATACAGGTTCTGGTTCTCTTCCGACCAGTGATCGTCCGCATACGCCTTCAGGATCTGCGCATTGTTGACAAAAGGCGCTGTCCCAAACCGGTTGTTGTTAAAATCCGTAACCGAGCTGGGATCGATGAAAAAGGAAGAACGTGCAGATCCCTGGAAGAAGGCGCTCAGGTCAAATCCCTTATAGCCCACGGAAAAACCAACGCCATAGATCACCTGCGGTGTGGACGGCAGCCCGATGGGCACCTGGTCGTCCTGGTTGATGACACCGTCTTTGTTCACATCCCTGTATTTGATATCACCGCCCATCGGCAACGTATTTCCAAAAACCTGGGGAGGCGAATTGGCGGCTTCTTTATCATCCACAAAAAGGCGCTCTGCTATGTATCCGAAAGGCTGGCTGATGGGCCCGCCTGAATAGAACCGGTAATCATATTTATATTCCGGCTCTTCCCAGTGCCCCACCTTATTGCTGGTCCAGGTAAGGTTTCCCAAAAAGGAAGCCCACAGGTCCGGAGTAATATCCTGTTTATAATTCACATTCAGATCCAGCCCTTTTGATGTGGCAGTTCCCAGGTTGGACTGGAGGTTATCATTGGCGGCCCCTTCTATACCAACAGTAATGGGGATATAGCCTCGTCTGATAAGGATGTCGTAGCGGTATTCCTTATAGACCTCCGCCGTAATGTTCAGCTTGTTAAAGAATGTGAACTCTGCTGCAATATTGGATTTCTGCGATGTTTCCCAGGTTACATCCGGATTAGGATAGGCATAGATGGTGGTGCCGTTCTTGCCGACACTGTTACCGGTACCAAAAACCGCACCCGCACCGCCATTGGGCTGCACACTGGAAAGATAGAAGAACCGCTGTCTTCCGATATTATCATTCCCCACCAGTCCGTAGCTCCCCCTCAGTTTAAACCGGGTAATAATTCTGGCGATATCGCCTTCCCAGAATTTTTCGTTGGACACCACCCATCCACCGCCTACAGTCGGGAAAAATCCCCAGCGGTGATCAGCAGCGAAACGTTCGGAACCGTTATAGCCGAAATTGAATTCAAAAAAGTATTTGTTCCTGTACGAATACCCGGCGCGACCTGAAAAACCCAGGTTCCGGAAAGGCAGGGAATACAATAACGACGGTGCATTGGTAAGGGGATCACTCGCATTGGGGTTTAAGGTCTGCTGCCTGGTGCCCACCAGTGATCCGGTAATGCCATGATCTCCGAATTTCCGGTCGTAATCCAGCCTGCCCTGCATATACAGGTACGTGTTTACATCCTTGCTGCCCGGGTTAAAGTTCAGGTATTCCTGCGCGGCGCCCGGCTGGTTGTTCAGCCAGGTGAGCGCATAAGTGCCCGCCTGAAGATCATAGCGCTGCAATCCATAATAGAAGGGAAGATAATTGCGGCTTACATCCGAATAGGAATACCGGTTGGTGCTGAACATCCCCGAAAAGGCCAGCCCCTGGGTAATAAAATTCAGTTTCTGGTTCAGCTCAAACTGGGCCGACATGCGCGAGTTGGAGAAGCTTTTATATCCGTACATCAGGTCGGCATAGGGATTGCTTTGCAGCGAGCCTGCATTGTTAATATTGTTTCCGAAGAGGATGTGCCGGGCATTGCGGTTGGCGCTGTCCGGCAGGTAATAAGCCGGGAATTCTACCGGACTCGCATGCAATGCCCTTGAATAGAGGTCTGTTGCGAAGGAAGAACCGTTGGAGATCGGCCCGATATAATCATTGAAATTTCCCCAGAGCCTTACAATCGCTTCCGTTGTGTTCGTGATCTTTATATTGGTGTTGGCCCGCAGCTGGTAGTTTTCAAATTTCATCGACGAGTTGAAATTATTCACCGGGTTTACCTGCAGGATCCCGTTATCCCTGGAGTAGGAACCGGCAATATAATATTTGGCAAAGGCATTGCCGCCACTTACAGAAAAATTGGCCCGTTGCGTATTGGTGCGTTCTTTGAACAGTTCCTTCATCCAGTCCACCGCCGGATAAACATAGGGATAAAGTCCTCCCGCGCCATCAAGGGTCTTTTGTGTTCCGATGATCTTATTGGGGTCGTAGCGCGGTGTGGCATTCGGATCACGTGTGGTGAGCGCTTCATTATACATTTTCATATAGCTGATCGGATCCGCCAGCTCAATGCTTTTTGTGGGCATGGAATAAGAGGTCTCATAACGGATCTCCGCTTTGGCCTTCCCCGATTTACCTTCCTTGGTGGTCACCAGGATAACACCGTTGGCCCCGCGTGCCCCGTACAATGCAGCAGCACTGGCATCTTTAAGGATGGAGAAGCTGGCGATATCGTCTACCTGTATTCGCGCGAGATCATTTGCACTGAGCTCGATGTTATCCACCAGTATCAGCGGGCTGGCGCTATAACCCAGGGTCGTGACACCCCGTATAAAAAAATTGGAATTGTCGAGACCCGGCTGACCCCCGCGCTGAAAAGAGATCACCCCGGCAATCTTTCCCGCCATTGCATTTGTAAGATTACTGGCAGGGATCTTCAGCTCGCCCGGCTGTATGGTAGTAACCGAACCCACCACCGCCTCTTTCCGCTCCTTTCGCCCGAATGCTGTAACGATCACTTCATCCCCTGCCAGGGCGATCACCGGCTCCAGCACAATATCAAATACAGTACCCGTTTCTGTAATCTTTACCCGTACTTCTGTAAAACCCACATAGGAGAACTGCAGCGAATCATTTACGCTTACATCCAGCACGAATTTCCCGTTCTGGTCGGTCTGCGTGCTGACCCTGGCCCTGTTCAGATCAGTAACGGTAACACCATTCATCACCTTTCCCGAGGTATCCCGCACCGTACCGGTCACGGTTCGTTGCTGCGCATCCGCAGTAACCACCATTAATACGGAGAACAGCAGCGCCATTAGTTTTACACGGAGCCCCCTCCTGTTTTCTATGAAAAAGCAAGCACCTTTTATCATATTGAAAAGCAATTAAGTAAATTGATACAAGCAGCAAGGTTTCGTAGCAGGCAACCAGTCGATTTCTGTACTATCCTATACTATCCCACATCAAATATAGAAAATATTGTTATCGTCAAAAAAAAAATTATGCGGTTGCTTAAAAAAAAGAAGCGATTAAGCAGCAGGTAACCCGGGAGAAGCGGCAGCGGGCGGTCATCAATCTGCCAGTCCGAAAGGAGAAAAGATCAGGAACATGCCGATCATGAGGATCAGTAAAACAGCATAATACCAATGCCTGCGCCTCCAGGGCCGGATGTTGATGGCAGCAATATGAGGAATGCTGAAGGGTTCGCGCAGCGGATAAAAACGGCCGATCAGCAACATCAGACCGCTTGTGAGCAGGAAAAGAATCGCAAGCACATGGAGGTAATGCAGCGGAAGGTCCACCACGAACTGCGTGATCACATAGAGGGTTACGAAAAAGACCAGTCCCACCTTTGCCGCAACCGGCGGCACCCGTTTTGTGATCAGCCCGATGATCATGATGGTAAATACCGGTACGCTGAAAAAGCTGGCCACTTTTTGAAGGTAGTTGTAAAAACCTCCGCTGAAAAACATGATATAAGGAGAGAAGACAACAGCTGCAAGCGTAACACCCACCTGGAACAGCTTCCCCCGCCGCAGCACCTGCTGTTCGGTAAGCTGCAGGCCTTTCTTTTCCAGCCAGGGTTTATAAAGATTCATGGTGAATAATGTACCTGTGCTGTTGAGTCCTGCATTGAAGGTGCTGAGTGCCCCGCCAAAAACCACGGCAGCAATAAATCCTACCAGCAGGGGGGGTAGCACACCACTTACCATTTTGGGAAAAACCGCCGCCGTATTCTCCAGGCCCGGATAGAGCTGCAACGCAACAAGACCGGGCACATTCAGCAGCAGCGGGGCGATCAGCTTTCCCACACAGGCCAGGGATATCCCCTTCTGACTTTCCGCCAGGTTGCGGGAAGCAAATGCCTCCTGTACGATGTATTGCTCCATCCCCCAGTAATAGATATTGATCAGCAGCATGCCGGTAAACAGGGTACCGAAAGGCAGCACGCTGTTCGGCGTTCCTATGGCATTGAGGTGTTCTTTATTATGGCTCAGCAGCCGGTCTACCCCGGTCAACACGTCACCCTTGCCGAGATAGTGCAATCCGAACCAGGTGATCAGGACGCCCCCGATCAGCATGCCGATGCCCTGCACCACATCCGTGACGGTAATGGCTTTTAATCCACCCAGCACCGTGTACAGGCAACCCACCACTCCAAAAAAGATCACCAGGATGCGGATCGCGGCAAAATAGCTGATGCCCAGCTGTTCATCAATATGAAACAAGCCGTTCATGGCCACTGCGCAGCCATAGAGTACCGTGGGCAGCAGGTTCACGATATAGCTCAGCAGGAAGATCACCGATACCATCCGCTGGGTCTGCCGGTCGAACCGCAACGCCAGGAAATCCGGTGTGGTCACCGCCCCGATCTTCAGGTACACCGGCATTAAAAACTCCGCCACCAGGATCATCGCCAGCACCGAGCTCATTCCCCAGGCGATCACCGACATGTTGGTGGTATATACAAATTCATTTTCCCCGATGAACTGGTTGGCGCTCATATTGGTGAGGAAAATGGAACAACCGATCATCCAGAAATTAAAACTCCGGTTACCCAGGTAATAACCGACAGACGTATTGTTGCGCTGTTTCCTGGTTTTATAAATGGAAACCGCAGCCGCCAGCAGTAACAAAGAAAAGAAACCGATAAACGGATGGTTGCTCATAGCCGTTATTGCATCTGTTTGTTTTTACGTTTAAATAGTAGACCTGCCAAAGCATATTGTTTTCACCCTGCAATACCCCGCGCTTTTATAAAGACCCCCGGCGCAGCAATACCGTTGGCAGGGTTTCCTGTATTTTCCGCCGCTTTAATACAAACTGCGCCGATTTTTCCGCCATTATCTCAAAGCTGGTGGAATAGGTAGTAATACCGTCAAAAATAATTTCCTTCACGATCTCATCATTATGGGACAGGATACCGATATCCTTTCCCAGTTTCAGTTTCCGGGATTTTGCATCTTTCAGCATCATCCACAGCTCCGCATTGTTGATGGTAAAATAAACATAGCCGGGTTCTATCGAGCCGGGTATGTACTCGGGCCGTATGATACTTTTGATCCGGAAATCTTTGGTAAATTTTTTAAAGGCCTGAAGGATCTCCTCCGGCGTATCGGCATTGGGACGATGATAATAGATCATCTTTTTATACTTACGGATCGCAGGTGCCAGCGTTGCAAATGCCGAATAGGAGGCGTCAAAAAACTCCTGGGTGATATGGGAAAAATCACCCTTCATGGGCAGGTAACGGTCGATCATCAGCAGCTTTCCCAGGGGAAGCGTCTGCAGGATCTCCGCCGCTTTTTTGTCCGGAATGGGTGCTACCACGTACATCCCGTATTTTCCGCGGATCCGGTCGATGATGCTTTCAAATACTTCGATATTGTTGTGATGAAAGTAGAGATCTACATGGACATTCTTCCCCAGCTTGTTCCGGAAGGTTTTGTAAAAGACCTCCTGGAAACTGTCGAAGGCAAAGATCACCAGTGCCACGCGTATCTGGCTGCGGGTATTTTCGCGGGCCAGGAAAAAGCCGATCCGGTTCTTGGATTCCACCAGCCCCCGGCTGATCAGCTCTTTATAGGCTTTGGCGATGGTTTCCCGGGCATACCCCAGCTCCTGGATCAGGCTGTTCACGGAAGGCAGCATATCGCCTTTTACAATCACTTTTTCATTAACGGCATTGATAAACCCCTGTACCAGCCGTTCGTGCTTTGAAAGGCCCTGTACATGTTCCAATTCCCGGATCTGGTCGTAGATGCTTCGCATGGCAAAATTTATTGAGGACAAATAAACAACAATATTTCCGGTTTCACTGTGAAAATTTATACTATTCTATACCAATAGTACAGTTTTGGAAAATTTTCATAGATTTGCACCCGATGATCCATAGAAATCTCAAAAGCAGCTATTGCCGGGATGGTGCACCGGCTGCGTTTTGATGAGCGATTGAATGCTTCATTAAACGGTTTGCCATTTTTCTATTATCAATTAAAAATTCATCTATTTATGACGAAGAAAGCCTTTTTCTTTTTTCTTACGGCCATTGCCCTGTGCCTGACGCTGCCGTCCTATGCGCAGCAGCAAACCATCAGGGGAACAATAACAGATGCCCAGACAAAAAAGCCGGTTGCAGGAGTTACCGTCAGTGTAAAAGGTGCTACTGCTGCAACCGCAGCGGATGATCAGGGCAATTTTACGATCACTGCCCCCGCAAATGCAACGCTTATTTTTCAATCGGTAGGATATGCCACACAGGAATTACCGGCGGCTGATGAAATGCAGGTAGCATTGGTATTGCAGCCGGAAGACCTGGGTGAAGTGGTAGTGGTGGGCGCCCGTATGCGTAAATCGGACCTCACCGGAGCCGTTACCGATGTCAATACAAAAGCGCTGATGGAGCGCCCGGTGACCAACATCAACCAGGCCCTGCAGGGAAATGCGCCGGGTGTATTCATCAGTCCCGGCACACGCCCGGGCGATGATGCCACTATACGCATCAGAGGTACCAATACGATCAATGCCGGCTCCACGCCCATTTTTGTTGTGGATGGCGTGGTCATGGAAAATAACCAGGGCGGCTTCAATGCGATGAACCTGAACGATGTGGCTTCGGTACAGGTGTTAAAAGATGCCTCCGCCACGGCCCTTTACGGTTCCCGCGGTGCCAACGGAGTGGTGGTGGTGACCACTAAAAAAGGAGCACGCAGCGGTGGTGATGGGCGTATCACCTATGATGCCTGGGTGGGCATTTCGAAAATTGCCCGGATCCCTGAAAGACTGAATGCCCAGCAGCTTTTTGAACTGCGGCTGGACGCTTACGCCAATGGATATTTAAAAGACAACCCCGGGGCCAACCGCCAGGATTATATTGACAATGTGCTGATGAAAAATGAAGACAACAAATATTTTTCTGCCCAGGAAATGGCGGCTTACAACAGCGGCAAAAGCTACAACTGGCTGGATGAAGTGACCCACAACGGCCTGCAGCAAAATCACGTGCTTGGTTTTTCAGGCGGCTCCGACCGGGGAACCTTTTACCTGAGCGCCGGCTATGCAGGCATAAAGGGGATCATAGAAAATACGAAGCAGGATAAATACACCGGACGTTTTAATGCAGACTATAACATTAAAAAATGGCTGAAAGTAGGTACCAACACAGGATTTACCCGCACCAATGACGCAATGCCTTCAGACGATGTATATAACAAAGCGCTGAATGCAAATCCCCTGCTGGATTTTGCGCCCTATCGCGATCCGGCTACAAGATATATCGGGGGTGACGACGGTTATCTTACACTGTATTATAAAGCGCATGGCGAACAGAATAACAACGATTTTAATCCCTTTAACTCACTGGAGATCCAGCGCGACCGCTCACGGAACCGGCTGACCTCTTCCAACTTCATCGCCATCACTCCGGCTAAGGGATGGGAGTTCCGCTCTACCTACGCACTGGACTATGCCGCACAGGACTGGTTCGAGTTCACACCACATAACATACAGGAAGCGGTTCGTCATTATAACGGCGATGCCCGTGCCAAACACGAACGCTGGAGCGATACTTACTGGCAATGGGACAATACCCTTACTTATAATACCACCTTCTCCGGCGATCACCGGTTAATGGCACTCGTGGGAACCAGCGCCAGCAAAAGAAGCGCTAACTATACCAAGGCGCAGGGCGACCGGTTTGCCAGCGATGACCTGTCGTACCATGACCTGGGGGGCGCTGCGGCCATAGAAAAATCGGTACTGGGATCCGACTTCTATAACTACAGCCTGATGTCTTACCTGGTACGTGCCACTTATAATTACAAAGACCGGTATATGCTTACCGGTACTGCCCGTTACGATGGTTCTTCCCGTTTTTCCAGCGGAAATCAATGGGGGGTATTTCCCTCTGTTTCCGCCGCCTGGGTCATTACCAATGAAAATTTCATGAAGGACCAAACCATTTTTGACCAGCTGAAATTACGCGCCGGCTATGGTGTGGTGGGCAACCAGGATATTGGTAACTATGCGTTTCAAACCCTGTACGGGTCGCTCGTAAATAACGGGAACGCACTCATTGCCAACGATGGCCGCCGCGGGAACCCCGACATCACCTGGGAACGGCAAAAGCAAAGCAATATCGGCGTGGATATGAGCCTGTTAAAATCGCGGCTGAATATTACTGCTGATTTTTATTCGATCAATAATGACAACCTGTTATTAGACCGGTCGCTGGCCACCACGGTGGGCTATACGAAGGAATGGCAGAATGTGGGCCGGGTAAATAACAAAGGGATGGAATTTTCCGTAACCGGGAATGTGGTCCGTACAAGCGACTGGAACTGGACCTTATCCGGAAACATCTCCTTCGACCGGAACAAGGTTACCAAACTATACGCAGACGCTACCGAGATCTTTAATATCAATGAGAACGTGATACAGCGCGAAGGCAACATTTTCCTTGGAAAACCGGTACGCACCATCTATGACCTGAGCGCTGTTGGTATTGCAACAGAAGCCAACCGGTCCGAATGGGAACACCTGAACTTTAATGGAGTAACAGTAAACCCCGGCGACCTATTTGCAAGGGATATCTCTGGTCCCGATGGAAAACCGGATGGCATCGTAAGCAAAGAATACGACCGTATAGTCGTAGCCGGAACAGACCCTAAATTCTACGGAGGTTTTGGCACCAATCTTTCTTACAAAACAGTTGAACTGAACGCCAACTTCACCTACTCCCACGGGGCACGAAAGATCAGCAGCTATTACGAAGGACTGATCGGCAGTATCGGCGAAAGCATGGCCTCCGCCGACCTGCTGAACCGCTGGACACCGGAGCATCCGGATGCCACGATTCCCCGGGTGATCGGCAATACCGGCTACAGCCGTTATTCCCCTTCGGACGTGGACTATTACATCCAGAACGCCTCCTTCCTCCGGTTATCGGCATTAACCCTGTCCTATACCCTTCCTTCAAGAATAACAGATGCATGGAAGCTGAATACCCTGCGCTTTTATGCAACAGGGTCCAACCTGTTTTGTATAACACCTTATAAAGGATTTGATCCCGAAACCGGCGACTATGGCTACCCCCCGGTAAAAATGTTTGTATTCGGAGTGAATGTCAGCCTTTAACCTTAAATAGTAACATATGCAACGTAAAATAGTAGCAGCAGGATTGATCGCTTTAGGAATGTTCACCCTTTCCTGCAATAAATTCCTCGATGAAAAAAGTTTAACAAAACTGGATATCAGCCAGGTATATGCTGATCCTGACCTGGTGGAAACCAGCCTGCAGGGCATCTATGCCAACTGGAAAAATATCCGCACTGATGAACAAAGCCTCATCATGATGATGGGTACGGATGAAACCCAGCAGGGGGCATTCCAGATGAAGAGTGATCCCGGTAAAGGGGGACTTGACCGGTATGATGCAAATCTCAACTCCAGCTTAAACCACATCGCCAATCAATGGAACCTTCGCTGGCCGCTGGTGAACGAAGCCGCCAGGGTCGTACAGGGATTGAGCAAACAAAATCCGGAAGCGGGTTCGCGCGCAGCCAAACTGTTGGGGGAGGCCTCCTTTATCCGCGGCTTCCTCGATTTTCAAATGGCCATGTACTGGGGCGAAATTCCCATCCGCGACCTGGATCGGGAAGCGGAGCTGGGTACACGCAGGCAACCGCTCAAAGACGTATGGGCCTTTATTATTGCCGATCTTCAGCGTGCGGCAGACCTGATACCCCGGGACCCTGTGCTCGCTACCCCGGAAAAGGGAAGAGCAAGTTACGGCGCGGCCTGGGCCATGCTGGGCAAAGCATATATGTCTGCTCCGGTGTCCACCGGCCTGCGTGATTTTGCCAAAGCGGCAACCTGTTTTGAGAAAATGAAAGACCAATACACGCTGGTAACCGATTATAAAAACCTGTGGGATTATAATACACCGAATACCGCAGAATCCATTTTCGAGTTCCAGTTCAGTCCTGTATATCCCAATAACAATAAGATCCAGTTCCAGATCGGCTCCCGGGCGGTGCAGGGTTATTTTGGCGACGGGTGCTATTATTCGGGCTACGACAAACTGGTACCAACCAAATATGCTTATTCTATGGTAAGCGATGGCGGCGTATGGGAGATCGGTGATCAGCGCCGGGAAGAAGCGATCCGTTATGATTTTACTTACTATGGCGTAACACCCGATCTGAAATACGTACTTTGGGAAGATCTGGGTGCGGATTATGACGAGCTGTTGCCACATATCAAAAAGTATGAAGACTTCAGAACAGATAAACATGCCCCCAATAAAATCGACAATATGTGGAATTCAGGAAAAAATATTCCCGTACTTCGCCTGGCGGATGTATTGCTTTCTTACGCCGAATGCCTGAACGAAACAGGCAGAACAGGTGAAGCGATGGATGAAGTGAACAAAGTACGCGCAAGGGCCTGGGGCGGCACGCTTCCGGCGGACAAAAAATGGACCGGCTTATCGCAGGAGGCCTTCAGAACGGCCATTATGGATGAGCGCATGCGGGAATTATTTGCAGAAGACTGGCGGCGTATTGATCTGATCCGTACCGGCAAATTTGTAACCCTGGTAAAAGCCCGTAACAAATGGGCCGCCCAGACCGGACAGGTAAAAGCATCCAATATGTTGTATCCGATACCTGATGTAGAGATCAAACTGAATCCTGATATTAATCCCGCCGATCAGAACCCCGGTTATCAATAAAAAATGATGCGCATACCATTAAAAAAAATAACGATCCTACAGCTTGGTGGTTACCTGCTCCTTTCAGGCTTTTCCATGGCCGCCGGCGCCCAGGGGGTTCAGCAATACAAGGACAGCGTTGTACTGCATACAACCGGCTGCCGGATAACTTTAAACAAGACGGGCGGCACCATCAGTTATCATTTTGCCAACGGCACAGCGCTGCTCAATACCCAGGTCATCTTTAAAGACAAAATAAAAGGAACGGTTTCAAGCACTGCATTCGCGCAGCACACGGTGGCGCTGAATGCGTTCAGGGATAAAACGGGAGCCGGCAGCCGGGTTGTTTTTAAACACCATGGAAATATAAAAGGGATCACGCTGATGCAGGAACTCCGGATGTATAAGGACCGGCCGGGCCTGCTGCTTACTGCCGAAGTACAATCCACCACCGGGCAGCCGCTGGAGTCCAGTTATATCAGTCCGCTTGCCGTACTCCCGGAAACAAAGGGCACCGTACTTATCCCCGGGAACGCGCCACGGGTGCTGGATGTACCGTTTGATAACGACAACTGGGTAAAGATCCTGAGCACGGGTTGGGAACAATCCCACCCGCCATCCGGCACCAGTTATGAATTCATCTCGCTTTACGACCAGGAACAGCTTTCAGGGTTTGTGATGGGTGCTGTAGACCACGATTTCTGGAAAACCGGTATCCGCTATGGTGCTTCTGCATCCAAAGGACGGCTGGACTCCCTGATCATTTTCGGCGGTGCCTCCACTCCGGATAACACCACACTTCCGGTAGAATACGGCGGGTACGACGGCACTCATGATAGGGTACCTCATGGAGCGATGAAGGGTGCGCGTATTGTGGCGCCGCTGGTATTTATGGATGCTGCATCCGACCGAACTACAGCTTTTGAACACTATGCCCGCGCCAATGTACGCCTTAACGGCTCCCTGCAATGGAAGCAGCCGGCGCCTTTTTACTGGAACAGCTTTGGTGTGGAAGGTGTGCTGGGATACGAAAAAAAGATGCTGCCACCCGATGTTCCAAAGATTGCAGACTACCTGGCGGCACTGCCAAATTTTTCGAAACAAAACAGCACGGTGTTAAGCATCGATTCCTACGATCAGGGCATTTATACAAAAGAGGTGCTGCAGTCGATCGGCAACTATGCTGCGCAGCACCACCAGCAACTGGGCTTTTACTTTATCCCCTTTGCGGTATGGACCTGGAAGCGCTCTGTGGAAACGGATAAACTGCAATACACAGATACTCCCATAAAAGAGGTAACCTTAAAAGACAATGACGGAAAAACCATTGTTTATAAGAACGGGGATTTTGGCGCGTTCCCGCTGGACCCCACACATCCCGCTACCCGCCTGCGGATCATCGGCGAACTGCAAAAGGCAAAGGCTATTAACGCCAGATTTTTAAAGATCGATTTCCTGTCTGCCGGGTCCCTGGAATCCACCACCCGCTTCGATGCCAATGTGCACACCGGTATGCAGGCCTATAACAACGGAATGAAAATGCTGAAATCGCTGATCGATTCCATCCTTGGGCCGGACATTTTTATCACCCAGGCGATCTCTCCGTTATTCCCTTATCAATACGCGCATACCCGTTTCCTGTCCACCGATATTTATTCCCACCTGCGGGATGATCTTCCGGATTTCCCGCATTACGGAAGTACGGCGTCTTCTATGATCAGCGCCTCTCACCTGGGGTGGACACAGGGAACCTTCTGGCCTTATACCAATATGGATGTGGTGGTAATGAAAAATTTTCAGAAGAACGCCGACATTCCGGAACGGGATGTACGCACCCGCTTGATCAGTATGATCACGATGGGAAGCATTTTGGGCGATGGTACCGATTTTAGGGACAGCACTGCAGCAGCAAGAGGAAGGGCTTATCTTGACAATGCCGCCCTATGCCGTTTTTTCTCACATCCCCGGGCCTTTTATCCGCTGAAAGTGGCAACCGGTCTTTCCCAGGACCAGCAACTCAGCTTCTACCTCCCCGGCGACACAATATTATTATCAACCCTTAATTTCAATTTAAGTCAGGATTTTAATACTGTATTTTCGCGGAAACAAATGCATTTGCAGAACAGGAATTATACCGTGGCCGATTTTTTCACCGGCCAGGTCATCGCCACCTGGAGAAAAGAACAGGAAGCATTTCCGGTTACCACAAACGCAAGAGACGCACAATTATTCCAGCTCATTCCAATCAATTAAACCCCAAGCATGAACTTCACAAAAAAAGCTCTCGGATTTATAACCGCTTTTATCTTTTCTGTACCGGTATTCTCGCAATCCCTTACCATTCCTGTTGAAACACAGCATGTGGCCGTGGTATTGCAAACCGATAAGAACAACCATTTAAAGATCATCCATACCGGAAAAAAATTACAGACCCCGGAAGAATATGCAGCTGCCGGCGGGATGTACCATCTTACGGGCGATGGCGGCAGTTCCAACAACAGCGCTTTTACAGTAGCAGGTATCGATAATAATTTCTCCGAACCAGCTATTACCGTGGTACATGCAGATGGGAATCATTCGCTCGATCTTCGTTATGAGAACAAAACAGTCACCAATGAAGACGGTGCCCTGCTTACAAAGATCACTTTAAAAGATGCGGTATATCCTTTTTATGTGGACCTTTTTTTCAAAGCCTGGAAGGAAGAGGATGTTATTGAACAGTGGAGTGTGATCCGGCATACGGAAAAAGGAACGGTAACGCTTAACAAGTACGCGTCGGCCAATCTTTATTTTTACAACAAGGACTATTACCTTACCAGTTATAATGGCAGCTGGGCAAAAGAGATGCAGCCCGAACATACACAACTGAAACAAGGCATGCATACCATCCAGTCGCGACTGGGCACCCGCGAGAACCTGATCGGCTCACCCAATTTTATGCTGGCGCTGGATGCACCGGCCACAGAAACCAGCGGAACGGTTCTGTTGGGGCAGATCGCCTGGAACGGGAATTATTCCATACAGTTTGAAACGGACATCAATAAAAAGATGCACCTGGTAGCCGGTATCAATCCCTACCAGTCGGCGTACGATCTAAAGCCCGGCATTTCGTTTGAAACACCGCGGTTCACCTATACCCTTTCTTTTACCGGAACCGGAACCGGCAGCCGCAACCTCCAGGCCTGGCTGCGCAACCATCAGCTGCTGGATGGAAAAGGCCAGCGCCTTACCCTGCTGAACAACTGGGAAGCCACTTATTTTGATTTCGACCAGGAAAAACTGGTGGGGCTTTTTAAGGGAGCGAAAGATCTCGGGGTGGATCTCTTCCTCCTGGACGACGGCTGGTTTGGCAATAAATATCCGAGAAATGGCGACAATGCCGGGCTGGGCGATTGGCAGGAGAATAAAAAGAAACTGCCCGATGGCATTCCTTACCTCGTGAACGAAGCCGGCAAACAGGGTATCAAATTCGGTATCTGGATCGAGCCGGAAATGGTCAACCCCAAAAGTGAGCTGTACGAAAAACATCTGGATTGGGTACTGCGTGAGCCTCAACGTCCGGAGATCTATTACCGCAATCAATTGGTGCTGGACCTTACCAATCCGCAGGTACAGGATTTTGTATTTGGCGTAGTGGACGGTCTGTTTAAAAAGAATCCGGAACTGGCTTTTATCAAATGGGATTGCAATGCGCCGGTTTTTAACGGGCACTCCCGGTACCTGGAGAAAAACAAGATCCCGCAATCGCATTTATATGTAGAGTATACCCGCGGACTGGAGAAGGTATTGCAGCGCATCCGTGACAAATACCCCACTGTACCCATGATGCTTTGTTCCGGTGGCGGCGGCCGTTCGGATTACAGCTCCCTGAAATATTTTACCGAATTCTGGTTAAGCGATGATACTGATCCGCTGGAACGGGTCTTTATTCAATGGAATTACTCCTACTATTACCCGGCCATTGCGATGTGTAACCATGTGACCGACTGGGGCAAACAGCCACTGAAATACCGGGTGGATGTGGCTTCCATGGGCAAGCTTGGTTTCGATATCCGTGCCAATGAGCTCAAACCGGAAGACCGGGCTTTCTGTCAGCAGGCCGTTAAGAACTACAATAACTTTAAGGATATCGTATGGCATGGCGAGATGTACCGGCTGGCCGATCCCTATGAAAAGGACCTGGCTTCAATCATGTTCGTCAGCAGCGACAGGAACAAAGCTGTTATGTTCAACTATCTGACGAATAACCGGTATATCAGCGAAGCTGCTGTTGATCCTATTCTGCTCCGGGGACTTGATCCTGCTAAAAAATACAGGATCAGGGAGCTCAACCTGTACGATAAACAAAAGACCACACTGGATGAAAGCAAAACCTATAGCGGCGATTTCCTGATGACCATCGGGTTCAATCCCAACGTAACATCAAGCCGCACCAGCGTAGTGCTGAGTATAGAAGCGTTGTAGCAGGCAGCGATCAGCTGTCAGCTTTTGGCAGTCAGAAGTCAGCCCGGGAGCTGATGTGTTTCTTTGTGCGTCTTAGTGCCTTGGGGCCTTTGTAGAAATGTCTAAAAACGAACTTCCCGGATCTCAACCCGGTTTACCGTAAAAACCCCATAAAAAACCCGTGCTTTTACCATTTGGCGGGCCTGTTCATCGTGCGATCTTTATAGCCGAAACAAAACAAAAGCATATGTCCCTCAAACATGAAATCCCGTTAAAACACAAAAAGAGCTGGTATCTTCAGTTTTTAGCCGGCTTTTTTATCTGCGGTACAATAGCAACCGTTGCGCTATTTATTTATGTGTTGCTGGATCTGATCCGGTAGCGGATGTGGCCGGTGCACGAATATGTTATTAATGCCAACTGTGGATGGCACATACCCAAATGATACCCGGTAGTCTGGATTGTACTGCAATTCGCCGGGAATAGGGCAATCTGTGGTTCTTCTTTTTTAAAACATTCATTCGTTTTGGTATTTAGATTTAAGATCGCCCGGGTTCAGCTTCTAACTCGGTGGTGGTTTTATCAGTTAGATCTGAACCGCTCAAATGATTGCCAGTATTTGTCTTTATAAATGTCGTAATCTATTTCAAATTTGTAGTCATTTTCTTGCTGAATTTTAAAAAATACTTTGGAGGGTTTACGAAAATCTTTACAGGCGAAGTAAATCTCACGTTCACTATTCGCTGTTTGTCGGCCAATGTATAGATACCCCTCTTTATCTGAAAGTTCTTCCAATATATTTTCTTCAATTCGATTTAAACTTTCATAGTCCTTTCCATCAGGCATTCCGTTGCTATTACTTCCATCATACTTAAACGTAATTGCAGCGATCCAGGGATGTGAAGCCTTGCTGTCCCAATTCAGCAGTTGCGTATTTATTACTGCAATTAAATTGTTTCCGTTTTCCAATTCCGCTTCAAATATTGAATGTTCGTCACTTTCCGTATCATATCTAGCACCTTCATATTTTTCAATAAATTCCTTTTGCCGCCAATTAAGAAATTCTTTAAGTTTTAAAATCGGGATCAACTCTTTTTCAGCCTCGTGTTTGCCAATGATTTTTAGGTCGTCTATGTTGTTTACAAAATCAAGTTCGCCCAAATAATTGTCCAGGAAAATGTAAACTCCGGTTTTAATTTGCTGCCTGTTTTCTTCGGTCAGATCGTCATGGACTATCGAAATATCGATTTCATCCGGATACTCTGCATAGTCATTAGAATAGAAAAATAAATTATCGCTGTCAAATTGATAGCCCCCCATATTGATCGCTGTACTTTTAATGTCCGATACCGGCTTAAGCGCTGTAAATTTCCAACCATTAATATCAGGTGCCTGTTCTACAAGTTCTTCCACAAAGGCGATGTTTTTAGTATTCCCATCCGCGGTTAGTATTAATTCAACAGTATTGTCGTCATACATACCTGTCAAATAAAAATATCCTTCTTTAAGTGCTGAAAGCTTAGGCGAAAGTTTATCAAAAAACTCCGTCTCTACATCCTTTTGGTTTTTAACTACATTAAAAAATGTTTTTTCATGCTTTTGGAACCAACTCCAAAAATCTGCGTAATTTTTGACCGGCTCGTCTTTCTTCCTAAAAATATTTTTTAAAAATCTCATTTGTTTGTCAGGTTATTTTGGGTATTTCGTTTGATTACTGGGTTCGTTAGTCTTGCCACTGATGCTTAAATATACTCATTTGCGGTAATTATTCAGCAACTGCCTGCTTCTTTTTAGTGTTCATAACACTAGTATTTTTTAAATGGGCATTTTCCGGCACTGTTAATTTACAGGGTCGGTTAAGCGCTTCCTGCGAAATTTTAAAATGTGCTACTTTTATTTCCAGTGATTTCAGGATTGATCTATAAAATAAATTGCTGCGGCATAGGAAGCAGTGGTTGTACCTTTCATATTACCCCTTTCATAAATAGTTGCTGAGGCAAGCAACTGTTTTCCTTTAATATGGGCGCAGAAGTTGCCCTGAGTTCGCCCGGATGGGTCTGTTGAAGGACAGCTTATTACGTGAATTACCCTTCGTCACGCTCTGGGTGACATAGAGTTTATTATTCAAAAAACTTAAACCCTTTATTTGTGTCTGCCAATGACAAATTACATCATATATTAAAGATCCTGTTTTCATCCTGCTGAACTTAGCCGAATCATCGCCTCAAATTATGAAACCCCCTCATCCCGATTTATCGGGACTGCCCTGTTGTGTTCAAAGTGACGACAAAATACTTGTCATCACCTCATCCGAATATTTAGATTTTTTGCTACATACATAAGAAAACTCAGGATCTCAGTATTGTATGCATCAACTTCAGCTCAGTTTATAGATAAATTCCTCAATTTCCGCCTGCCGGGCATTGGCAAAGCCTTTGTCCCTGCCGATCCTTACAAAACCGCCTTTCTCTAAAACCCGCTGGGAGCCGAAATTGTCAAAGGCCACCCGCCCTAAAATGGGACGGGCTTTCTCAAGCACCAGAAATTGTTTCAGTGCGGTGGTGCCAATTCCTTTACCCCAGAAACTCCGGTCGATCCAGTAGGTAATTTCTGCATCGCCCTCCATTTCAAATTTTGAAATACTGCCGGCAATAACATTATCCACCAGTATCGTGCGCATATGTACCGTAGGTTCGCTCAATAATTTTGTATACTTTGTTAGGTAAGCCGTTTTGTCTGTCGGGTCTTTAGGTGTAAAGGCCGCCAGGTGGATGGCCTCTTTGTCCAGCTGGAAGATAAAGAACCGTTCCAGATCAGCAACCACTGTAGGCTGCAATAGTATATTATCCATTATCATTTCGTTATAATATGACTTCATTATTGCGCTTCTTACAGGTGCCAGGACGCTTCGTTTTAGGCACCAACAGTACCTGTCTTCACCTCACCTGCCCGTTTGTAATCAGCAAAAATCACACCACTTGGGGTAATGATGCCTTCTGTTAATGTAAAGGCCGCGGGAATGGGGCCGGCTTCAAACAACCTTTTCCCGGCGCCAAGCGTTACCGGAAAAATCTTGAGCCATAGCTCGTCCACCAGGTCCTGTTGCAGCAACAACTGAACGAGCTTACTACTGCCCCAAACCTGGATATCCGGACCATCCGTGTTTTTGAGCGCTTTGATTTCTTCCGGATTTCCGAGGAAAACCGAGTTGTTCCAATCCGAATTTTTCCGGGTGGCAGAAAGCACATATTTGGTTCCCGCATTGACAGCCGGCCAGAAATCGTCATGTTGCGGCCAGTAACCTTCCCAGATCTCAAAGGTTTTCCTGCCCAAAAGATAGTCGGCAGACTGCATCTGTTTTTGGAAAATCCTGCCCGACTCCTCATCCCCGTAAGCGGCTGTCCAGCCACCATAGTTGAATCCCCCGGATACATCTTCCTCCGGGCCGCCGGGCGCCTGCATCACTCCATCCAGTGAGATCATTTCTGATATAATTATTTTGCGCATATACTTTCTTTTTGAAGTTTAGCTAACTAATTTTTTCATTACAAAGCTCGCCTATAAGGCCTGGGGTTTTGCGTTGCGAATGCGACAATTTGAGGGGAGGAAAACGAAAGATAGCGCTACTGCTGTAGCAGAATCTGTTGGCTGTATCTTGGTGAGATCTATCATTTATTTGCTCCTGATAAGATATTGTAATCTCCAACTTTTATTATGGTCAATTTGTTGCAAGTTTGATGTTTTTGCCATCCTGATGTTATAATTAGAGTATTCCCTGTTAAAAAGATTTTTTAAGTTGCCCGTCGCCGGTTTTCACTACCAAGGGTAGCAATATTCCCAAAACATCTACATTAGCTTTTTTAATCCCTGAATTCACCTTTTGAACTTTCACTAATAAAAGTTTCCTGTTATCGATAGTCTTTCCAACGCTTACATCTATCAACGTGGCTGTTAGGGAATCGGCTCTGAGCTCGTACTCTTGATTTGTTTTAACATATTTCCAGTTATATCCTGTCCATTCACCAAAAGGAGATTGTAATGCATGAATAGGTTTATTGTAGGGAATGATGTCCGCATCCACAAACAGGCAAAGATTACCAAGATCCAGTTCCAGAAAATCAAGCACAGAAAGCCTGTTTTTACATTTGAACTTTAGTCGGGAGTCTGTTCTTAAAACAATAATGGTATCTTCTGCAACCGCAACAGGAGAAGGAGGCGTTTTATCAATATTTTTAATCAGTTTATACTCTTCGGCAGTAACCCCAAACTTTTCGTTATAAGGTAGACCTTCCCCCTCTTTATAATTTTTATTAAAGTATTCCTGAAACCACCCCTTATTTTCAGTCATTGCTTGTTGCACCTTTTGCAATACCTGTTGTACCTTTTCAGGAAAAACCAGGTCATAACGCTGTAATATAAAATTATTATTACCTATTAAACTATCTGCAAACTTAAAAGCTGTTTCTTTTGTTCCATCATTCTTCTGCCCCTTGCAACCTACTGAAACAAAGAGAGCGAGCATCATCATAAGCTTTTGCATTGATATTATTTTAGTTTTTAAGATTAATAAGATTCACCACCACTTTTACCATCATTTCCTTTTCCTCCGGTTTGCTTTCTGCTATCATCAGCGTAAGGGCCACCAGTGCATTATCCGCAATCCTGCGGGAGCCATCTTCTTTATAAAGGATCTTATTTTTTTCCAGGAACCATACAAACAGGAAGGCGGCAATCCGCTTATTACCATCCGAAAAAGAGTGATTTTTGACCACAAAATACAACAGGTGGGCCGCTTTTTCCTCAACGCTGGGGTACAGGTACTCCCCGCCAAAGGTTTGATAAATGGCGCCCAGCGATCCCTGGAAGGATTCATCTTTTTCGTTACCAAACAAGAAGCTGCCTCCAAATTTTTCCCGCAGTCCATTAACAGCAGCCATTGCCTCTTTATAATTGATCCGGAACCACTCTTCTTTGGTGGTTTCTTTTATTTCCAGCACCTGGTGATCGTACTGGTCCAGCACATCCAAGGCATAGGTATAATCGGTGATCACCTTCAGCAGACCGGATGCTTCATCCGAGTTCAACGGCTGGCTTTCCAGCACATTCTCCAGCAATTTTACTGTTTGTTTGAGCTGCTCCAGTTGCTGGCTCTGTTCTTTCAGGCGTTTTTCATTTATCGTATACCCCTTTACCAGGTAATCTTTCAGCACTTTATTGGCCCAGATGCGGAATTGGGTGCCCTGGGGCGATTTTATCCGGTAGCCAACCGAAATGATTACATCAAGACTATATATTGCTACTGGTCTGTCGGAATTTGCAATATGCAAAAAATGCATATTGCTTTTTTCCTCCAGTTCTCCTTCCTTAAAAATGCTCTTAATATGCCGCGATACTACAGATTGGTCTCGCCCAAATAACCGGATCATTTGAGCCTGACTTAGCCAAACGGTCTCATTTTCAAGCCGTACATCGATAGCTGTTTGCCCATCCGGGGCCTGGTAAATAATGATTTCTCCTGTTTGCATCGGTTAAGCATTATGCGTTTTTATAATCGTATTTTAGTATAAAAGCTTCGGTATTGGGTGTTATAATAGCCGATTGAATAAGGTTTGCAAATGCAATTTAGCATTTTTCTCTTATCAATAGCCTATATGATAGAATGGTTTTAATCCTTTTGTATATTTACAATAGCTAACACATATGACAATGACCAATAACCGCCAATCCATACGCCTGAAAGGATATGATTATGCGCAGGATTGTATTTCATTACCATCTGCACACAAGACAGGGCCCATTTGTTTGGACGTATCATTTAGGGACAAATGCCATTAAACGCAGCAGGGCAAATTGCCGCAGATTGCTGGCAGGCCATACCCAAGCATTTTCCGCAGACATTATTGCATGAATGGGAGGTAATGCCCAATCATATTCACGGCATTATTGAAATAACCGCAGGGGGAATCAATATTCGCCCGATATTGGAGTACATATTGATTCACCCCGACGGATGACCCCATTTCGTTCACCATCACAAACCATTGGGTCCATTGTCCGCGGATTCAAAATAGGCGTTACCAAATGGTTTCGCGGACAGGAGAACGATTTTGCGACCGACGCCAAAATATGGCAACGCGACTATTATGATCACATCATCCGTAGCTGCGCGGAATACCAGCGCATTGCGCAGTATATTATTTCCAATCCCGCAAATTGGGGTAGTAGAGATTGAAAATATTCAACCCTACGAGGGTTTCCCGGGTTTTGTATTATTTTGCAGGCCGTTTAAAACAGCAGCATGCAGTATTTTGAAGGATCGGCAATCACCCATATCGCCGTGCACAAAGTGGGTAATCAATCGGAGGAAGAATACCTCACCCTTTCCAAAAAGGAACTGGCGGTGGATCCCGAGGTAAAGGAACTGATGACCCGTTATTTTCTGAATCCGTTCAAGTCGGAAGAATATTTCCAGTTTTACAGCGAAGGACATATCAGTGCCAATGAGGCGTGGAACTATGTTTCCGCCATTTTTGAAAAACCGGAGCAGACCCTGGCACAATCCAAAAACCTGGCCCAGCACCTGTACAACCAGGGCACCCATCCCAGCATCAAAGGGGGCGAGTTCTATGTGGTGTATTTTAAGGAAGGGCTGCTGAACGGTGAAACGGTGGATGCCATCGGACTGTTCAAATCGGAAAACAAGGAGCCTTTTTTAAAAGTGTTCCCGGTAGAAGATGCCTTTGAAGTAGAAAGCGAGGAAGGCATCAACATCAACAAACTGGACAAAGGCTGCATGATCTTTAATACCGACAAGGAAAACGGTTATATTATTTCCATTGTAGATACGAAGAATAAATCGCCGGAGGCCCGTTACTGGACGGACAGTTTTCTCCGGATCCAGCAGCGGCAGGACCAGTATTTTAATACAGAAAGTACCATGGCCCTGTATAAATCCTATGTGGTGGACCATTTGCCGGAACAATACAATGTAACCAAGGCAGATCAGGCAGACCTGTTGAACCGGAGCCTCAGCTTTTTTAAAGAAAAACAACATTTTGACCAGGAAACCTTTAATAACGAGGTGTTGCACCACAAAGAATATGTGGAAAGCTTCGACCGGTATAAACAACACTATTCCGCCGAGCGGGATATTGAAATAGCCGACAACTTCTCCATTTCCCCCGCAGCGGTAAAGCGCCAGAACCGGGCCTATAAAAGCGTGATCAAGCTGGATAAGAATTTCCATATCTATATCCACGGCGACCGGAACATGATCGAACATGGCGAGGACGACAAAGGGCGGTTTTATAAGTTGTACTTCCACAATGAAGAATGATGAATCAAAACTCTTCCTTCCAAAACGGTCAAAACCGGTTAATTAAATATAGAAATCAGCAAATATTGAATGTTGATTATTCCCCATTTCAGATAATTTTGACAGATGCAAATAAAGTTACCTGTGGTGTGTTCCGGCACCAGCCTGCTGGGCAACCTGTACCGGGCACTGCCTTATGATGAGAAGCTGGCCATTGTAAAAGAATATATTGCTGCCACACCGGCAGGTGATACGCCCTTGTTTGATTCCGCCGGCAAATACGGCGCCGGGCTGGCCCTGGAGGAGCTTGGAAAATGTTTAAACGACCTGGGCATTGCAAAAAATGAGGTCCTAATCAGCAATAAACTGGCCTGGGTACAAAAGCCACTGACCACACCCGAGCCCACTTTTGAAAAAGGCATCTGGCACAACCTGAAGAATGATGCGGAACAAAAGATCAGTTACGAAGGCATTTTAGAATGTTTCCGGCAGGGAAACGAATTATTGGGCGGTTATATACCACAATTAGTTTCTGTGCATGATCCGGACGAATACCTGGCTGCCGCCACAAACGAGGCCGATTATCAAAAACGGTACGATGATATCCTGGGTGCCTACCGGGCACTTACCGAATTAAAGGAAAAGGGAGAAGTAGCCGGCATCGGCATCGGGGCAAAGGACTGGACGGCCATTGAAAAAATTGCAAAAGATATAAAACTGGATTGGGTAATGATTGCCAACAGCTTTACCATCTACCATCATCCCAAAGACCTGATCGCCTTTATGGACAGCCTGTACCAGCAGGGCATTGCCATCATCAATTCTGCGGTCTTCCACGGAGGATTCCTGATGGGCAGCGATTACTTTAATTATATCCTGCTGGATCGCAATAACCCGGAGCATGCGCATTATTACCAGTGGCGCGATAGGTATTATGAGATCTGCCGCGAGTTTGAGATCGACCCCGCCGCCGCTGCCATTTATTTCGGACTTCATGTACCAGGGGTAAAAAGCATTGCATTGAACAGCAGTAACCCCGCCCGGGTACGTAAAAATGTGGAAATGGGCCATATGGAAATACCCATCGATTTCTGGAACCGGTTAAAGGAAGACGGATTGATCGCAGCAGATTATCCGTATTTGTAAACTATAAATAGTAACAGGTAAACACCATATAACTGATGTAAAGTACCGGCTGCGCGTTGTTTTTAACCCCCGTATTTTACGTATCTTTAAAAAAAGAAGCATTCCTTATTAACGCTTAAATTTGAACCTATGACAAATACAAATGCTATGGACAAAAAAATACATCAGGGCCGCAACATCAAACGCTTTCGCGAAATGCTGGGTATAAAACAGGATGCCCTTGCATTTGAGCTGGGCGATGTCCCGATAGCTATCGGGAGGAACCAGCAAAAAATCTCCCTGTTGGAACAAAAAGAAACCATAGATGCACCCCTGCTCCAACAAATATCTGCTGCTTTAAAAATACCTGCGGAGGCCATACAGAATTTTGATGAGGAACAGGCAGTAAATATCATATCTAATACTTTTACTGATGAGGCAGTAGCTTATGCGGGACAATACAAATGCACATTTAATCCAATCGATAAAATGGTTGAGCTGTACGAGCGGATGTTACAACAGCAAAAAGAAATGATTGACAAGCTGGAAAAACTAATTGAAAAGAAATAATTTTTTAGGGCGTGCCCCCAGCCCTGCCAGCGCGCAAAAGCAATACACGGCCGGGGTCGGGCTATACGCTATATCTTTTGTTCCGTTGCACTTCACAAAAGGATGCCGCTGCTATCCCTCACGCGGAGGAAAGAAAGATGATAAAGCGGTTCTTTCGCCTTGATTCGTGTTTGCACTATAACTTATGACCCGAGCCTATGGCTCTCGGGTTCTTGTGGATGACGCTAACCAACAAACTGAAGTTTGTTGTTGGCCATTCAGACGAGGCGCGGCCTCTTTCCTTCACCTGTCCCACAAGTCCCCCCGTCCTCACAAAGGATCATTCAGTTTTTCCTGGGCAGCAGTATGCTTTCAATAAAGGCCATCGGCCTGCCCTGCTCCCAACTCCGGATCCGAATATTCGGATTATTCCGGAGATACAACCCGCTAATACGAGATAGAGTGTCGTAGGCACGGCACATTTCCGACTGGGGGTCTTCGGCCATGCTTCGTGCCCGCACCATACCCGTCAGCTTATCACCCGAGCCTACGGTTCTCTGTTTCTTGTGGATGACGCTAACCAACAAACTTCAGTTTGTTGTTGGCCATTCAGACGAAGCGCGGCCTCTTCCCTTCACCTGTCCCACAAATCCTCCCCGTCCTCACAAGGGTCATTCAGTTTTTCCTGGGCAGCAGTATGCATTCAATAAAGGCCATCGGCCTGATTCCGCTCCCAACTCCGGATCCGAATATTCGGATTATTCCGGAGATACAACCCGCTAATACGAGATAGAGTGCCGTAGGCACGGCACATTTCCGACTGGGGGTCCTCGGCCATACTTCGTGGCCGCACCATACTCGTCAGCTTATCACCCCAGCCTACAGCGTAGCCCTTTTTGGCATTACGGCTAAAGAGTGGCGGGACAGGAACCCCGGCAAAACCGGGAACATAAGGGACTACGCAACGTTGGAGCAGCTGGTCGTTTTGAGCAATATGGAAAGCATCAATGCGCTGCTTATAGAACAAGGATTATCACAAAGTGAAAGACTGCTTCAACTGAACCAGGTGGCTATAACCCAGATGAAATCACTAATTGGAAGTAAAGCAATAAAAAAACTGAAATAATGGCCAGGTTGTAGCGGTTGCCGAAATCAAAATAAATTTTTTGGGCATGCCTGTTGGTCGGGCTTTCCGCTGTATCTTTTGCTGTGCCCCGTTTTTGCACCAATTGCTCTATGAGTGCCACAAAAGGATGCCACTGCAATGGTGAAGGCTTCAGCTACACTAGTAAATAACAAAAAAAGAAGGAACGAATCCCTCACGCGGCCCGCTCTTCGATATATCGCGCCCCATAGGGGCATAATATAGGTAGTTATTATCAATAAATACAGAAATAAGCTCCATAGGAGCGGCATATATACGCTGTTACAAAAAGTTGAAACAAGTTCAACGCAATGTTATCAATTGTCGAAATAACAATTAATTTTGCAACATGAAAACCCTTGTTTGCACAGCCCCCGGTCATTTTGAGTTTCGGGAAGACCCAATCCCTGAAGCAGGTGCCGGTAGGGCCCGTATCCGGCTGAAACGGGTAGGTATCTGCGGTACGGATCTTCATGCTTTTGAAGGCACCCAGCCCTTCTTCAGCTATCCCCGCATCCTGGGGCATGAGCTGTCAGGTGAGCTCATTGATGCCGGCGGAGCCGCAGGTTTTGAGCCGGGTGAGCTGGTAACCATTATCCCTTATTTCAGCTGCGGCACCTGTATCGCCTGCCGCGCAGGAAAGCCCAATTGCTGTGTTGCCATCAATGTATTTGGGGTGCACGTTGACGGTGGCATGCGGGAAGAGATTGTTGTGCCCACCAGCAGCCTGCTGCACGGCCAGGGATTGAATGCAGATGAACTGGCCCTGGTGGAGCCGCTGGCAATCGGGGCTCATGGAGTACGCCGGGCGGGTGTGCAGCCCGGTGAATATGTATTAGTGATCGGTGCCGGCCCCATCGGGCTGGGAACTATGGAACTGGCCCGTATTGCAGGTGCGCAGGTAATTGCGCTGGATATCAATACTGACCGGCTGCGCTTTTGCAGGGAAAAGCTCGGCGTACATTCCGTTGTAAATGGTGCGGACAGCGACGCAGTGGAACAGGTAAAAGCCATCACCAACGGGGATTTTCCCACGGTGGTCATTGACGCCACCGGCAACCTGAGAGCCATCAACAACGGCATCCAATACCTGGCACACGGCGGGCGTTATGTATTGATCGGACTGCAGAAAGAAGCTTTTTCCTTCAGTCACCCCGAATTTCATAAACGGGAAACCACCTTAATGAGCAGCCGTAATGCCGTAAAGGAAGATTTTGAGCACGTAATCCGGTCTATGAAGGCAGGCGCCATCCGGCCGCAGACCTATATCACGCACATGGTTGACTTTGATGAAGTGCCCGCGCAGTTTGCCTCCTGGCTCAATCCTGCCACGGGTGTGATCAAGGCGATGGTGCATTTTTAGGAAGGTTCCCGTAGCAATGCATCAATAAAAAATTCGAATTCCTTTTTGAACTCCTCATAATGTTTTCCGGTGCCCGGTCCGTTAAACCCGGAATGGATCTTCCGGACATTTCCTTTTTTATCGATCACAATGGATGTTGGAAACGCTTTGAGGCTTTCCAGCTGCGGCAGCGTTTTTTCTGTCCGTTGTTCATCGGATACAGCAACGCCGGTAACCAGGAAAGGATATTTTACATCATACCGCTTCTGAAAAGGGATCAGCGCCTTGCGCGATTCCTCAAAATCACCGGTACGTTCATAGGCCAGTCCGATGATCTCCACACCGCCGGCCTTATTGCGGGTATAATAATCGCTCAGGTAAGCGGTTTCATCCATACAGTTGGGGCACCAGGACCCAAGGATCTGAACAATGACCACTTTATCCTTATACCGGGCATCATTGAGGGATACCCATTCGCCGGAGGTAGACCGGAACCGGAAATTCAGCCGGCTTTCCCCTTCCCTTAATTTGGTATATGTATTTTCATCCGGCAACTGTGCCGTATCATTCCGCACTGCCGTCCATGGCAGCGGAGCCCGCAGACCGGAATACACTGCAGCCTGACGGATGCTGTCTTTATTGTTCAATAATGCGGCAAACACAAAAGCATGTCCACCATCAAAACCGGAGAGATGCAGGGAATCACCGCTCACAGATCCTTCCAGGTAGCGGTAATCGCCCGTTGGCGTAAGAAAGGTTCCGGTGATCCGGCCGCCGGCTTCCTGCACAAATTCGCCAATCGCCTGTTCGCTTTTTCCATTTCCACCAAAAGTTACAGACCATCTTCCGCTGATATCAACTGCCGCCGGCTGTTTCAGAGGATACCGTTCTTTGACACCATATACCGCATAAAAGGGAACCTCCTCCTTACGTGCACCATAATTTTTTATATACACGCCTTTCAGATTACCGTCCTGCTCTACCTTCAATGCAAATCCGGAGGCAAAAAAGGGCATCTGCACCCACAGCGAATCGTCTTTTTGCTTTATAGCATCCACCAGTAAGCGCTCTCCTGCATTGATCACATACCATACCGGCTTCCCTTTGAGTGTGGCCGACTCAAAATTGAAAATGATCTGCCGTCCGTCGGGACGCTGTAATACACCCTGCCAGATACCGGGTTTTATACGTTGGGCATGACTCAGCGCCGGCGCCGCCAGCATCAAAAGGAAAAAGAGGGGCCGATATATTTTTTGCATGATCTTTAATTCTGTTAAAATAAAAAACAACATTGTTTCCTTTTAGTTGGTCAATCTGATTGCATGCCGGTCTGAATACCCGATCTCCATCAGCACGAACTACATCACTAAGTTATCACTTTACATCAAACCACAACCGGGTCAGCAGATCATCCGTGCCCTGGGCGGCTACTGCGGCTTTATAATTGGCGCCGTTAAGCGACTGTTCCGTGCCGGGATAAATAAACCGCACCGGTATCTTTCCATCCAGCACACCGGATGCTCCCGGTGCCAATTGCGGATAATCCAGCCGGCGCCACTCAGCAAAGGCTTCCAGTCCCTGCCCATACAGCGCGATCCATTTTTGTTCTCCGATGGACTTTTTATAGTTCGCGGGGTTGTAAGCTACCGCCGGCTGACCGAAATACGCATTGATCGCTGCGGTATCAGTGATCTGGTATTGATTGAATGAGGCAGTAATGGCCTGTTTGTACAGATCTGCAGCCGTACCGGCCAGCAAACCGCGCGCTGCCGCCTCTGCTTTTGCAAACAATACTTCTGCATAGCTTATAATTACCGCGGGATTGGCATCCGACCGGAAAAACACCGAGTCCGGTTTGGATGTTTTTGCAAATCCCAGGTTATTCGCGTCGCTATTGGTAAGTCCGCTGGGCACTCCCACATATTTTTTTACGGACGTGTCACTGGGTTTATCTGCATATATATCCAGCCGCGGGTCGTTCAGGGCATATAATTTATCGATGATCGTTTTTCCCACCCGGTAATCATCCCGCGTTGAGAACCAGGCCGCCATTGGGTTTTGCAGGGGCGGCTTGTCATACTTTAGCTGAGCTGATTCGCTGTTGCTGCTGATCAGCAGGGAGGGGTCGGCCGTTAACTCAGTGATCACCTCTTTTGCTTTTCCGGGCTCCCGGTCCGCGATCCGTAATGCAATACGCAGCCGGAGCGCACCAGCAAATTTTTTCCAGTTGTCCAGGCTTCCACCGTATAAAACATCACCGGAGATAGTTCCTGCTGCCGGGTTCAGTGCTGCAGCAGCTGTTTTCAATTCATCCAGCAGTCCAAAGTATACCTCTTTCTGTGAATCATACACCGGGGTAAGCGTTTCCTTTATTTTGCCGGACTCCTTATAAGGAATGGCTCCGTAGGCATCCGTCAGCAGCTGGAAGGTCCAGGATCTCAGAATGGTGGCAACGGCCTTATAGTTTGTATTCGCTTTTTCATCCGGAAACCCGATAATCGTATTCAGGTTGGTGATTACCTGTGCATACCCCGCGTTCCATAGCGATGTAAAGCTGCTGTTGCTGAAGATATAGCGGTCGGGTTCCGTATACTGGATCTTGGCCCAGTGCTGGATGATGAGCAAACTGGAATTAAAATTATTATCGGCACCCCAGTAATTATCCGCAGCTGTTTTTTCTGCTGCCGTTAAAAGATAGTCCGGCTGCGGGTCTTCCACCGCATTGGGGTTCCGGTTGATTTCTGCCAGGTTCTTTTTGCAGGCAGTAATCAAAAGCGTAATTAAAATAACAAATAAGGTAAATCTATTCTTATACATAACTGCCGGTTTTAAAATTTAAGGTTCAGGTTAAATCCGATGTTCCTTACGGTTGGAAGTGTGAGATCTTCCAGTCCCTGGGCATTGCCGGTGCTAAACGCCACTTCAGGATCGATGTTCGGAACTTTTTTATGAATGATCCAGAGATTACGGCCCACTACAGACAAAGAGGCACCCTGAAAACCGATCTTGCGGATCCATTGCTGCGGCAGGTTGTATCCCAGTTTTACCTCCCGCAGTTTTACATAGGAAGCATCGTACACATATTCCTCTTCAATGCTCCGGGACGCCTTGTAATACTGGGAGGCAGGGATGATCGTCGTATTCTTTTGACCATTAGCGGTAACCCCGTTAAAGATCATACCATCGTCGTACACCGTTTCGCCATTGGGCCCGCTGGCGCCGGCCCTCGTGCCGTTCGCCTTATTGTTGTCGGGATAATAATAATTAAGCCCTCCATGTTCCGCATCCCGTCCCGGAAGCGTAAGTGCCAGTACCCCGGTATAGCTTCCGGTAGAATTGGTACCGGCAAACAGCGAGCCGCCGATACTGGCATCCACCAGGAAGGAAAGACTAAAGTTTTTATAAGAAACGCTGTTACTGATGCCTCCTACCCAGTCCGGCGTAAATTTACCCAGCACTTTTTTATTCGGGTCGGCCAGGGGAATACCACTGTTGTTCACCACAATATTACCACTGGCGTCCCGCAGGTAGGCATTTCCAAAGAGGGTACCGTAGGGCTGTCCCACAGAAGCAAGCACCTGCACGCTGCGATAGGAACCCAGTACATAGTTCTGCAAGCGTTTTTCATAATCCAGTATCAGTACCCGGCTGCGGTTAGCAGCATAATTGAGATCGATGTTCCATTGGAAATTATCATTTTTTACAGGAATTACGCCCAGCTGCACTTCAATCCCCTTATTGTTGATCTTGCCGGCATTCATCAGTTTCTGGTTATAGCCGGTGGCAGCGGTCACATCGACTTTTAATATCTGATCAATGCTATTGGTATTGTACACGTTCAGATCCAGCCGCACCCGGTTATTAAAGAATGCTGCTTCCAGTCCTGCCTCAGCAGAATTGGTCGTTTCCGATTTAAGTTCGGGGTTCAGATCTACCGTTGAAGTGATCAGCTGCGGGTTGCCCAGGAATGGTGCGTTAAAATTAAAGATATTGATCAGCTGGTAGGGATCTGCGGAGCTGCCCACTTTTGACCATCCGCCCCTCAGTTTCAGAAAATTCAGCGTATTGCTTCTTATGTTCAACGCATCCGACAGAATCAGGCTGGCATTTACCGAAGGATAAAAATAGGACAGGTTCTGTTCCGGCAGCGAGGAAGACCAGTCGTTGCGGGCTGTTAAGTTAATAAAGGCAATATTTTTATAGCCCACCTGCGCCGAAGCAAAGGCACTATAGATCTTTGACCTGGAATAAAAATTATTGGATACCAGCGGATCCCTTGAATTGGCCAGGGTATATACATCCGGCACTGCCAGGCGCGGAGCCTGCTGTATATTCTCCTCATAAATTTTTGTGCGCACATTCCATCCCCCAAGGGCATCCAGGCTAAAATCGCTGCTGATATTTTTATTATACCGGAGTGTTGCTTCCGTATTATTCTCATTTACACCATAGGCATCTTCCTCATAAGAACCAAAAGGCGTACCGTTGGTACCATAAGCTACGCGGAGCTTGCGGCGGTCATTATAATAATCCGTTCCCGACCTGAAGTTGGCGCTTAATCCATCGAGAATGGTGTAGTTGACATTGATATTACCAATGAGCCGGTTGCGCCGCTGGCTTACCGTATTTTCATACGCGATCCAGTACGGGTTGCTGTAATAGCTGTTGTTCCAGTTGATGCCGTTGCCATTAGCGTCTTTATAGTTTTTTAACTGGTCGATATCCACCTGCCGGCCAAACCAGGTAAACTGAAGCATAGTGCTGGTTGCCCGTTTGCCACCGGCTCCCGGAAGATTGGGCGCATTATTCAGAATATAATTCGCGTTTACTCCTATTTTTAATTTTGAGGTTACATTATAGTTGGCATTAAAAGACAGGTTATCTTTTTTAGCCTCGCTGTTTGGCACTACCCCCAGCTGCTTCTCATTATTATAAGAGATCCGGTAATCGTAATTGTCGCCGGCATTGGCCAGCGCGATCCCGTTGCTGTAGGTGACACCGGTACGGAAATAATCCCGCACATTATCGGGATGCGGCACAAAGGGTACGGGCAGGCCGTTTGAATAAAACTGCGGGATCAGCCGGCCATCTAGTTTTGGGCCCCAACTCTCATCCACTCCGTCGTTATCACCACCCCCTTTACCATCTACATAGCTGAACTTGCCTTCCGAACCTTGTCCGAAAACATTCTGGTATTCCGGAAGGATCAGCAAACTGGCGACATTCACATTTGAGTTCAGGGTGATCCCCAATCCTTTTTTACTTCTCCCGGTTTTGGTCTTAATCAGCACCACTCCCTGTGCGGCCCTTGAGCCATAAAGTGCGGCAGCGTTGGGTCCTTTCAGCACGCTGATGGTTTCAATATCTTCCGGGTTCAGATCCGAGATCGCATTACGGAAATCCCGGGAGCCTCCGGCGCCCAGCTGTGAGTTATCTACCGGTATACCGTCCACCACAAAAAGCGGCTGGTTATTTCCGGCGATAGAGGTTTCGCCTCTTATTACAATACGCGAAGAGCCCATATCTCCCTGTGTATTGGTGATACGGACCCCGGCGATCTTTCCTGCAAGGGCATTCACAATATTGGTTTCCTTTGCTTCGGAGATATCTTTTGCCTTTAATTCCTGTGTCGCATATCCCAGGGATTTTTTGGCCTTGGTGACACCCAGGGCCGTTACCACCACTTCGTCCAGCGCATTACTGGAACTTTCCAGCTGCACTACCAGCGCTCCCTGAACAGTGTCCGTATTGACCTGGCGGTTGGCATACCCCACATAAGAAAAAAGCAGGACCGCATGCGGACCGGCGGCTATTGAAAAGCGGCCCTGGTCGCTGGTTAAGGTACGCCGGTTGGTTCCTGAAACTTCTACGGTCACCCCTGTCAGCGGCGCGCCGGACTGAAGCTCCTGTACAGTGCCTGTGACCGTTACAGACTGAGCAGCTCCCAGCAGGGGAAAAAGAAAGAACGCTGCGTAGATGAGTCTTCTTAGAAAATGGTTCATTGTTATATTCTATTTTAAAATATTCGGATGGCTGGGGCATACGAAACCCGTTCGGCCCTGGCCGTCAACTGAAACTGAAATAAAAAAAGAGATTAAATCAACAGCAACAACACCCTATACCCATAGTAAGGAGTTGCAGCATTTGTGTGTTACGACAGCTCGCCTGCCGGCAATTGGGAGACCAGTAGTCCTGACCCGGGGATTGCATTTTTGTGTTCATGTTCAAAAATTGCCGTTTTAAAAAATCTGTTATGGAAAGAGAATCGTGAATAGAAGACAATGCAGGGAACATTGACCACTCACTTATCTTTCCTTTCTGGATGGATGTAGCACCGCTCCTTGATGGTGGTTGCTAAGACTTCCCAGGGCCATTTCCCTCAGTCTTTCTTGATAAGTTGTCCGTTAAGACAAAGCAAAGGTAATTGCTAAACTATTATTAACAAAATAAATTTCTACAAAATAAGTAGACTATTAATGAAGGCTTCATTTTCATAGTCGCAGGTAATTACTGAACGGGGGACTTCGCCGGAAATAGCCGCATTGCCTGAAGCGGGCGGACTTGTTCAGGTTGGCAGGCCGGGCGCCTGATCTCATCATAAAAAAGCCATCTCTTAAACGGAGATGGCTTTATAAAATATAAATTCTGTTTCATGGCAGTGCGCTGAAGTCCACCTCCGGTGCTTTTCCTGAAGGCTGACGCTCCACCATGGTATCATATGGAACATAGTCATTAAAAAAGCCGCAGTTCCTCAGATAGAATTGTTGTCCTTTTACACCACCTGCATAATCTTTACGGTAACCCACACGCGCCGTATTGTCGGCAGTAAAGCGGGCCTTGGTAAGCTCCTGCCAGTTGCCTTTGGTATCCCGCACCCACTGGTTGCCAAAAAATACATTCCGTTCTATATCGCCCTGGTTGGGACTGAAGTTTTCAAGAAACGAATGCGGCCGCTTCAGATATGTGGCCAGTTTGGGACGCCGGAAGCTGGCCACCAGTAACCAGGTCTTTTTTGCACCGTCATAAAAATAAGCGGTATAAATGGTATGACTATCCCCATCCGGTACTACATGCAGCAAAAACTTATAGGTGACCGCCGCCTTCCAGTTATACTTCAGGATGCTTTGCCCCCCGGCGCCTTCATTACCAAACTCACCGGTATAAACCCCTTCTCCTTTTTTCAGCATTTTGATCTTATGATCCTCCGGGATCTGTTTGGGGTCATCTGTCTGGTAGGGACTCCAAACAGAAAACAGGATGCGGCGCTCCGTTGCGGAGTTCACCTGCATTCCAAAGTAGCCCTCACCAAAGCCATTGGCCATAAAATAAGAACCGATCACATCATTGCCTTCCGGTACGGTTACTTCATTGTAAAACCACTCAGCATCCACCTCTTTTGGCAACTGGTAGCCCATATGTACAGAAGGACCTCTTCTTCCCCAATGAAAAAAATTGCCTTCATTGTTCCTGGTATAACCGGCTTTATCGGTAAGCGCAGTGCCCTCCAGCTTCAGGGCCGTTACATCCGGGAAACAGCAGCCTTCTTTTTTTATCCCTTTCACCACGATCGGCACATAGCCGCTGTCCTTCAGGGTCCATTCCCCGATGTAAAAAGAAGTTCCCCCGTCTTTCAGTGTTGCCTTACGGGTCTGTTCGAACAGGGACACAGCGATTTCCGGGTTGCCGGTAACGGCGCCGGTTTCCAGCCACACCTTAAGGGTGCCGGGCTGTGTTACCCGTATATAGGCAGTAAACCCATCGTTGATCTTTGTCCAGTGGCTCACGCCGCTATTACGTATCCGTACCCCGTCTTCGGATCTTTGCTGCGCCCAGGCATTTCCTCCCATGGGCAGCGTGACCGGCTGGGCATTGACAACAGAAGAAAAAAGCAGTAATCCTGCAAACAATCCTTTCACGGAACGGTTCATAAAGCGTAATTTTTTGTGTGTATGCGAATATATTGTGAAACCCCGTGATTCCGCTGCTCAACCGATTGCATTCATCCAGGCAGGAAGCGATGCAATGACACTTCGTTACAGGCTGCAGCTGATGCGCTGATTTTTTATACTCCCGCCGGTCATTGCCCTTTACCACAAATCGTTATCCGTACGCCTGCGGCCACTTATACATAACGCGCAAGGCAGATTATTTGCACTAAATTTGTTATCATGACAGACCTGAATATTGAAATAAAAGCACTCGAGAAAGATCAGTACGATGCCCTCAAGGAAACCATGATCGCCTGCTATCCGAGCATGCCGGAAAGCTACTGGCAGCGGGAGCAAATCAACCGCCTGATCAACCTTTTTCCCGAAGGCCAGGTAGTGATCTATATAAATGGTGTAATGGCGGCCTGTGCGCTTTCCATTATTGTGGATGAAAAGAAGGTGAACAACCGGCATAATTATAAAAGCATCACCGGCAACTACTCCTTTAACTCGCATGACCCGGAGGGTGAGATATTATATGGTATCGATGTGTTCATCAAACCCCAGTTCCGCGGTATGCGTCTCGGGCGTCGGCTCTACGACTACCGGAAGGAACTGGCGGAACACCTGAACCTGAAAGGCATTGTATTTGGCGGCCGCATCCCCGGCTATCACAAATACGCGCAGGAGCTGACCCCCAGTCAATACATCCAGAAGGTGAAGCAGAAAGAGCTCCACGATCCGGTACTGGACTTCCAGCTTTCCAACGATTTTCACCCGGTGCGTATTATAAAAAATTACCTGCACGGAGATGTGCAGTCGAATGAATACGGCGTTCTTCTGAAATGGGATAATATTTATTATGAAGACCTGAGCGAACAGGCCTTTCCTCTCAAACGCGTGGTACGGCTGGGATTGATACAATGGCAGATGCGGCTTTACGGCAATCTGGAAGAAATGATGACACAGGTGGAATACTTTGTGGACACGGTTTCCGGCTACCGTTGTGATTTTGCCGTATTTCCGGAATTCTTCAATGCCCCGCTGATGGCAGAATATAACCATCTTTCCGCTGCAGATGCAGTAAAGGAAGTATCAAAATATACCGCTGTAATAAGAGACCGCTTTGCCGCCCTGGCCGTAAGCTATAATATAAATATAATCACCGGCAGTATGCCGGAGGTGGCGGACGGCCGCCTTTACAACGTGGGCTATCTCTGCCACAGGGATGGCTCTGTTGATAAATATGAAAAGATCCATGTAACGCCCGATGAAGAACGGGTATGGGGCATGGTGGGAGGCAGCCAGGTAAAAGCCTTTGATACAGACTGTGGCAAAGTAGGCATCCTGGTATGTTACGACTCCGAATTTCCCGAGCTCAGCCGCCTGCTGGCAGATGAAGGAATGGACATCCTGTTTGTGCCATTCCTTACCGATACCCAGAATGCCTATTTCCGGGTGCGCCACTGTGCCCAGGCCCGCGCCATTGAAAACGAATGCTATGTAGCCATTGCCGGCAATGTGGGCAACCTGCCCCAGGTACAGAATATGGACATCCAGTATGCACAATCGATGATCCTGACCCCCTGTGATTTTTCCTTCCCCTCCAATGGCATTGAAGCAGAAGCTACCCCCAATACAGAAATGGTGGTGATCGGTGATGTGGACATCGACCTGTTGCGGCACCTTCATAAATTCGGAAGCGTTAAAAACCTGGCAGACCGGAGAACCGATGTATATGAAGTGATCCGGAAGGGCTAGGAGACACCTGGTCAGGTCATTTCCGGTACCCCGGAGGGCCTGTTTTTAAGCGATTTTCAGCCTTTTTTCCACAGTTTGTTGATATCTTTAAAAACGCTATTTTTGCCAACCTTTTAATTAACTATCTATATAACATGTCAGTAATACAGAAGATCCAGGACAAATATGGCAAAGTGATGGCCGTAATCATTGGGATAGCTTTGGTCATATTTGTTGTGATGCTTGCTTTTGAGAACGGCGGCAGCCTTTTTACGGGAGATGTCCGTACCGTAGGAAAAGTTAACGGAGAAAAAGTTGAGATCCAGCAATTTAGCGCTTTAGTAGAACAGCAAACCCAAATGATGCAGTCCCGCGGTATGGCCGGCGGTGAAGGCGCGGCACAGCAGGCAAACGATATGGCCTGGGGCCAGGAGGTTTACCGGATCCTGCTTTCACAGGAATCCAAAAAGCTGGGACTGGAAGTTGGAAGGAAAGAACTGGATAACCTGATCTATGGCGATGAGCCCTCACAGGTAATGCAGCAATATTTTTCAAATCCTCAAACCGGTCAGTACGACCCCCGACAGGTATCGGAGATCATCAAGAATATCAAATCAAAGGGCACTGCTGAACAAAAGCAGCAGCTCAACATGATCCTGGACCAGACCGTACTCCAGCAAAGCGCTGAAAAATACAATGCCCTGCTGTCCACCAGCATTAACTTTCCCAAATGGATGATCGAAAAGCAAAATGCAGAAAACGCATTGTTGTCGAAAGTATCCTTTGTAAGAGAACCTTATACCAGCATTTCTGATTCGGCGGTAAAGGTAACCGATGGTGAAATCCAGGAATTCATCAACAAACATAAAAACGACTTCAAACAGGAAGAAAGCCGCAGTGTTTCCTATGTAGCCTTTAATGCACAGCCCAGCGCCTCCGACAGCACCGCTGCCCGTCAGCGCCTGCTGGATCTGAAACCGGCGTTTGACAGCGCCCATAATGTAAAGGACTTCCTGGTGAGTGAAGGCGTGAACAATTATTACGATGGATTCGTCAGCAGCAGCCGTATACAGGTTCCCATGAAGGACTCCATTTTAAAAGCAGGTGCCGGTAATATTTATGGTCCTTATGTGGATGGCAATACGTATGCCCTTGCAAAAATCATTGCTACCGCCGGCATCCCTGATACCGTGAAGATCCGTCATATACTGGTAGGAACCGTACAACAGGATCCGCAAACCGGCCAGCAGATCCCGATCAGGGACAGTGCTGATGCCCGGAAGCTGGCGGACAGTCTGTTTACGGCTTTACAAAACGGCTCCAGCTTTGATACGCTGGTGGCAAAATTCTCCACGGATGCCGGCAGTACGCAGAATGGTGGTGTTTATGATAATGTTCCTTCCGGTCAGATGATGCCTGCCTTTAACGACTATATCTTTACCCATCCCGTAGGCAGCCGGGGTATTGTAAAAACGGATTATGGGTATCATATCATTGAGGTATTGGGTACCAAAGGAAGTTCAACCGGTTATAAAATCGCTTACGTATCAAAACCCATTGAGGCCAGTCAGCAGACTGATAATGCCGCAAGTGATGCCGCAACACATTTTGCGGCCCAGGCCACCAATCAGAAATCTTTCAATGCTGCAGCTGATAAACTGCAGGCAGAAAAAGGCATCATGAAATCCATCGCTTCCGATATTCCTCCCACAGGTGCTATGATACAGGGGATCGGTGCCTCCCGAAACTTTGTAAAGAATGTATACAAAGCCAGCCTCGGGGCGGTTGTACAGCCGGAGCGCGTGGGCGATTATTATGTAGTAGGCCTGGTAACTGAAATCAATAAAGAAGGGACCATGAGCCCGGCGAAAGCACGGATGATGGTAGAGCCGATCCTGATCAACCAGAAGAAAGCAAAAATCATAACGGCTAAAATCGGAAAGATTACCACCCTGGAAGCCGCCGCAACCGCACTTAAAAAACAGGTGGAAACCTCCGACAGCCTGCGCTTTAACGGACAAACACCATCTGCAGTTGGTTTTGAGCCCAAAGTGCTTGGCGCCGCATTTAATAAAGCAAACCTTCAAAAAGTAGTGCCGGAGGCCATTGCAGGAACACAGGGTGTATATGTGGTACGGGTAGACAATCTGATGAGCACGCCTGCAGCAGTAGAAAATATAGAGGAGACCCGGAAAATGCGCTACATGCAGGCCAAGCAGCAGGCACAGTCCCTGTCGATGCAGGCCCTCCGGGAAGCCGCCACCATCAAGGATTTAAGAAGCAAATTCTATTAATAGTGCTGATATCTTTTTAAAAGCCCGCAAAAGCGGGCTTTTTTATTATATAATTACTTCCCGGTTACCGGAGTAAACCGAAGCCGGCTTAATTTTGTTCTACTATTATGGAACCGGTTATCAGAAATAAAGTAGCAGAAAGCGGGATTATTACGCTAAACCTGGAGTCGTATTATCCTGCGGCGCCCGTGGTCTTGTTCGACATCAAGGACTTTCTTTTTATGGGTATGATCTTAAAGGAAAAAGATTTCCGTGCAGCATTGAAGGAACAGGACTGGTCGGCCTTTAAGAATCAGCTGGTGGGCATCGTCTGCTCCGCTGATGCCATTATTCCCCTTTGGGCATATATGCTGATTGTGAGTTACCTGCAGCCGGTAGCAGCATTTGTAGCCCTTGGCGATGCTGCCTCGGTTAAAAACAAATGGCTGCTGAAAAGCATTGATGCCATTGATGCTGCGGAGTTTACAGATGCCCGTGTGGTGATCAAAGGTTGCGGAGATATTCCCGTATCGGAAGATGCATATGCACAGATCTCTTTGAAACTGTTGCCCGTGGTCAAAAGCCTTATGTACGGGGAACCCTGCAGTACCGTACCGGTATTCAAACGGAAATAAACCGGTCTTCCGGCAGGTAATAACAAGTCCCTCATTTTTTGTTTGCAAGCCAGGCATTCTGCTTAATTTTAGGAAAAGATTTTTATGAAACACAATGCAGCAGGCAGCAATCCGGCCTTAGCGGGAATGCTTGCCAGGGTTTCCCGGCTGGGGATCGTTCTGGTGATCGCCCTGGTGATATTTTATCCGGCAACAGTAACGGCGCAGAACATTACGAACGAAGACATCAAAGCCCAATTTATCCAAGACTGGGAACGGGCAAAAACCTATACCCTGGAATACCTGAACACCATGCCGGCGGACAAATATTCGTTAAAACCGGTTGACAGTATCCGGAGCTTTGCCCGGCAGATGCTGCACCTGGCCTCAGACAATGTATTACTCACCGCCAAGGCGCTTGAGCAGCCGCTGCTCTTTGGAAAAAGGGACCTGGAGCAAAGCAGCACCGCACAAACAAAGGATTCCGTTGTATACTATGTCACCGCATCTTATGATTTTGTGATCGATGGATTAAAAAAACTGGATGCCGGAAAGCTGGGCGAGCAGGTCTCCTTATTTAATATGAACGTAAGCCGCGCCGGCTGGATTGCCAAAACATTTGAGCACCAGACCCACCACCGGGGTCAAACCACCATTTATATACGCCTGGCGGGAATAAAGCCTCCTGAAGAGCGGTTATTTTAAGGGGTTAAAACCACCCCTTCCTTTTAAAGATCAGCAGCATCCATATGGGGATCAGGATCATGGCTGCCACAGCGATCCAGAAACCAAAATGCTGATTAGTGAGGGGCAGTACATTAAAATTCATCCCGAAGATGCCGCCTATTACCGTAGCAGGCGCCAGGAGGCAGGTCACAATCGCCATCACTTTCATTACTTCGTTCATCTTCAGGTTTACATTGCTGAGGTAAAGATCCTGCATGCCGGTGAGCATATCCCGGTAGTTATCCACCAGGTCAATGGCCTGAACAATATGGTCGTATACATCCTTGTAATACCGCTCATTGATCTCGGCAAGCAGGGCATTCTCGCTTTTGATAATACCGCCGATCACTTCGCGCACGGGATAGATGGTCCGTTTCAGAACGATCAGCTCCTTTCTCAGGGAGTTCACGTAGGCCAGTGTGCGCTTACTGGCGCTCCGGATGATCTCCTCTTCAAGATCTTCGATCTCGTCACCCAGTTTATCCATTACAATAAAGTAGTGGTCCACGATGGTATCCAGAAGGGTATAATACAAATAATCTGCTTCCTTGGTGCGTGTTTTGCTGGTAGGCAGTTTCAGCCGTTCGCGAAGTGCGGTGAACACATCCCGGTTCAGGTCTTCCTGGAATGTGATCACAAAATTCTTTCCCAATACGAGGCTGATCTGCTCCTGGTCTACCGATTTCTTTTGCTCGTTATAATAGAGCATATTCATGAGGCTGAAAAGGATCTCATCCACTTCATCCATCTTGGCCCGCTGGTTAACACTTAAAATATCTTCCTGCAACAGGGGATGGATCCCATACCGGCTACCCATTTCCTCTACAACGGATTTCTGAAGCCCGTCCACATTGATCCATACGATCTTATCGGAGTTCTTTAGTGCAAGCGCTTCTTCCAGTGTAATACCCTTCCGTTCCTCTATGGTTTCTTTATTGTAACAGTAGGCGGTAATGATCACCTGTTGGGCCTCCTCCCTTTTGGGAACAATGGTCGGGTTCACCGAAAGGATCTCCCGGGTACGCTCTGTTCCGAACAATTCGAACAGGTTGGGTAAAAAAAGGTACCGCAGATATTTTTCCGGGCGCATCTTCATACAGGAAAGATAGTTATTTTAATGCACAACGGCCTGAGGATACCGGCCCTTTACCAGCAATAGTTTAACCACATATTGCACGCTACCGGTTTACCAGTGCCAGTGCCTTCTCCAGGTCTTCGGGGGTATCGATGGCCACCGTTTCATAGTCTGTTTCAGCCATGTAAATATCCATTCCGTTGTCCAGAAAACGCAACTGTTCCAGCTTCTCCGTCTGTTCCAGCAACGAAGGCGGCCAGCCGGTAAATTCCAGCAGTGCTTTTTTCCGGAAAGCATAGACACCGATATGGAGATAATAAGGCACTTCCATTTTTTCATCCCGTTTATAAGGGATCACACTCCGGCTGAAGTACAGTGCTTTCCCGTTTTTATTGGTCACCACTTTTACGGCATTGGGGTTCCGGGCTTCTTTTTCCGAGGCAAACTTCCGCATCAGCGATCCCACCTGTACTGTATCAGAACAGAAAAGCGCTACAATTTTTTCAAGGGGATCCTTCTGCATAAACGGTTCGTCGCCCTGCACATTTACGATCACATCCACCTCCATATCCTTTACGGCTTCTGCTATCCGGTCTGTTCCGCTCTCATGCTCGGCAACGCTCATAATGGCTTTACCGCCCCGTGATACAATCTCATCAAAGATCAATTCACTGTCGGTCACTACAAAAACATCATCAAACAACCCGCTGCTGATCACCGAGGCATAGGTATGTGCGATCACCGGCCTGTCGCCCAGCAGCTTCATTAATTTTGCCGGGAACCGGGTTGCGGCATAACGGGCGGGGATGACGGCTATAACTTTCTGTTTCATCATTTTTCAAATGTAGGAAACTCTTTCAGGTTGAAGCGGTTCCTTTTTCAGTATTGAGCGGGGGTACACCGGCTGACCGGTCTTTTTTTACAAAAGGATCTTTCATCAGCGATAAAAAATCCTCATCCTTTGCATTGTCATAATAGCGGTCCAGTCCGTACCGGATCTTAGACGGATCCAGTTCTTTATAGGTTCCCAGCAGGCGGTCCCATATGGAGAAAACGGCTCCGTAATTACTATCGGTATAGGGCTGCTTCCAGTGATGATGTACTTTGTGCATATTGGGCGAGATCAGCACATAGCTGAGTACCCGGTCCAGCCCGGGATTCAGACGGATATTAGCGTGTGTAAAAGCGGTGGTGATCACCACCAGTGTCTGGTAGATCATCACACTGTACATCGGCGCTCCGCTCACAAAGATCAGCAGGAGGAAAAAAATGCCCCGCAGCAGGCTGTCTCCCGGATGGTGCCGGAGACCCGTGGTCACATCCACTTTGTTATCGCTGTGATGAATGAGGTGGTACCGCCATAAATAGGCCTGTTTATGCATGCTCCAGTGTACCAGCCAGCTGCTGAAATCCAGCGCCAGTACGCCGATAACGATCGCTCCCGCCACGTTGGCATGCAGCCAGTACACCAGGCCAAAGCGGGTCTCGCGGCACCAGTCGGATAACAGCACGATCAATACGGCCAGGGCGGTATGGATAATAAGGTGGATGACCGTAAACCCAAAATTGACCAGTGCATGCGAAAATTTCGATCTCCGGTATTTCAGCTGGTATAAAGGAATGGCGCCTTCTATGATCCAGAAAAGGAGCAGCCCCCCTACCAGCAGCCCCATACGCTCCAGCGGGCGCTGTTCCAGGGTAGAAAAATAAGTTACAATCGATTCCATTATTCGGTCTTTTTAACAGCATCATCGAATTCAAAACCGCAATCAAAACAATGATATACTTTTTTCACAGCCATTGGCGCGCCGGCATTAAGCACCACACTCACAAATGTTCCCAGCCAGTTGGATGCTTTTTTGGGTGTGCTGATGTATTCCACATTCGCAGAACCGCAATTGGGACAGGGATGCTGCTCCTGGTACTGCCGTTTTGTTTGTTGCAGTATTTCCAGTGCCCGACCGATCTGCGGTGCTGCCACCATGAGCTTTATACCACCCACTGCGTTGGTCAGCACAGGATCGATCGTAACGGTGTTCTCGTCCTTTAACCAGCAATTAATATCTTCACTCAGCAGGTTTCCCATTGCAAGATGGGCATCAATATAGCTGTCATATGTGGACGCAATGATAAAGTCCATACCTTAAAGTTATTGCAGTACGACGGATAAAAAAAGCCCCGGTGCCGTATTTTAACAAGGTAGGACGGGTTAACAACGGCATTACAACTGCACAAACACATTATAACACCTGCGCATCCGGTTCTCCAGGTCCTTCAGAAAATCCAGATCCGTTTTCTGAAGAAGCCCTTTTTCACCCGGATCGGGAAGCCGCACCTCAGAATAGGTGCTGAAGCCAAAAAGCAGGTCGCGGAATCTCAGCACCAGAACATCTGCCCAGATTGATCGTTCCGTTCCGGACAGTCCCAGTTGCACCAGCTGCCCCATCTGTTGCCGGATGGAATCTTTTGCAGCGCTGAGTTCTTTATCCGGGATGTCCCCTGGTTGCTTTCCGGACAGGAGCTGCTCCTGCAACAGGATATAAGTATTGCAGGCCTTCATGGTCTTTTCCATTAAAGCCGCTGTGGTATCACCCGCATTTTTCTTTTCCGGTACCCGGTAGATGTCTTTGAATATACGATCCGACCGGAGTATGATGCTGTCGCTGATGACCCCGAACTGATCGTCCAGCATCCGGATCGAATCGGTCAGTTCCCGGCCTCTTACGCCTTTATCTTCCTTATAACCGGAATTTTCGTAGTATTGATCAAAGCGTCCGTAGGCATTGTTTATTTGCCGGAATACAGTTACCAGGCGCCCGGTCTGTTCATTCAGCCAGGCCTTTTCCTGCGGGGTAAAATTCTCCGGCGGGGCATTATCAGCAACGGCATCAGGGCTGATTTTCTTTACCGGTTCATAAAGCAGTTCCTCCGACTGTGAGAACAGGGCATCATAAGCTGTAAGGTGCTGCCGGTCGCCCTTTAGTGTATCTGCCCTGTTGGGGTTCTGTATTGTTTTGTTTTTCTCCTGCAGGGTTTCCCGCATTATCCTTAAATAAAATTCGCGGTCGTTGATTGCCGACACCAAAACAAAAGCGTAATGATCCAGCCGGTACTCCCGGCTCAGGTCGTGCCGCTTATCCTTACAGGAGTAAAGACCAAAGGCAATCAGGGGCAGAAAAAGAAAAATAAACTGTTTAGTGTTGTTCATTTTATTTAAGGTTTTGTTGCGGCATACCTGCTTGCAATCATTGCCGGCAGTCACTCAAAATTACGCTTTCTCTTTATCCGGTTCAAATCTGATTGCAGACAGCCTGAAGACCCTCCGTGCATTTTTTCTACCGGAACTCCCCCGATTTAACTACATTTGCCCTTCAATAAGTTCTTTCATTTTTCATCAACCGGAAAAGGTCCCTGATGAAGATCAGGGATAATAGGGAATCGTGTTAAAATCACGAGCTGTCGCGCAACTGTAAGCAGCGCAAAAGGCCTTACCTTATATGTCCACTGCTCCGCCTTGGCGGAATGGGAAGGACGGTAAACGCCGCTGCAAGCCAGGAGACCTGCCTTATCCGTAAGAGCAATGCTTTCGCGGTATAAAGCAAGGGTCTGCATGATGTCTTGGATCTTCTCCTCTGTAACGGTCAGTCCTCCTCACACTGTTCCGGTTACCGGCATCTGTCTTTCTTATCTTTTACCTCCATCGCATTGCGAAACTTGCAAAGGGCTTTTAGCTTATTATTCATTAAAAAAGTTAAAAGAGATGCAAACGCACAACCTCGGCTACCCGCGTATTGGTAGCAACCGGGAATTGAAAAAAGCCTGTGAGCTGTACTGGGCCGGCACCATTAACGCCGCACAGCTGGAGCTGACAGCAAAAAAGATCAGGGAAGGCAACTGGCTGTTGCAACAAGAGGCCGGTATGGACCTGCTGCCGGCAAATGATTTTTCGTTTTACGACCAGGTGCTGGACACCTGCCTGATGACCGGTGCGATACCGGACCGGTATCACCCGCTGATCGAAAAAGAGCACATCAATCCGCTTGACCTCCTCTTTGCCATGGCAAGAGGCTATCAGAAAAACGGATATGATCTTACAGCAATGGAAATGACCAAATGGTTTGATACCAACTACCATTACATCGTTCCGGAATTTAAAAGAGACCAGAAATTTACTGCGTTCAGCAATAAGGTCATTGATCAGTTCAATGAAGCTAAAAAAGCGGGGTTCAAAAGCAAGCCGGTATTGCTCGGTCCGGTTTCCTTCCTGCTGCTGGGAAAAGAAAAAGAACCCGGCTTTGAACGTATTGGCCTGCTGAAAAACCTGCTGCCCGTTTATTTTGAAGTGCTTGAAAAGCTGGACCACAGCGGTGCGTATTATGTTCAGATGGATGAGCCCTGCCTTGCACTCAACCTCGGCGAAAAGGCACAACAGGCACTGCAAACCGCTTATACAGCTATTTTCCGGCGGTTTCCCAATCTCCGCATTATTCTCGCCAATTATTTTGATTGTTTCGGAGACAATCTGAAAACCGTTGTTTCACTGCCGGTTCATACATTGCACCTCGACCTGGTGCGTTGTCCGTCACAGCTGGATGACATCCTTGATAAACCGGAGTTCATCAATGGAAGAACCCTGCTCTCGCTAGGGGTTGTGGATGGAAGGAATATCTGGAAGAATGACTTTACACGATCCCTTGCACTGATCAGAAAGGCGACCGATAAGATCGGCGCCGGGCGTATCTGGATCGCCCCTTCCTGCTCCCTGCTTCATGTACCCTGCGACCTGGACCTGGAAACCAATGAAAAAAGCCTTCCTGCGGAGATCAGGCAGTGGATGGCCTTTGCCCGGCAAAAGCTGGTGGAAGTAGCTGCATTAAGGGAGATTACCCTGCACCCCGAAACCGCCGCTTCAAAAAAACTGCTCCGTGAAAATGCTGCCTGTATTGAAGCGCGCAATAGTTCCCCCCTGATCCATAACCCGCTGGTAAAAACCCGTGTAGCGGCCATAACACCCGCTGATGCCAAAAGGAACAGCCCGTTTTTTGCCCGGAAAGAGAAACAGCAACAGGAGCTGGGGCTTCCGCTTTTCCCTACTACCACTATCGGATCTTTTCCTCAAACAAAAGAAGTACGCGCCTGGCGGGCCCAATGGAAAAAGCAACTGCTTTCGGATGCCGATTATTATCAACTGCTGAAAGAAGCAACCGGCAACTCCATTAAATGGCAGGAGGAGACAGGGCTGGATGTACTGGTACACGGGGAGTTTGAACGCAATGATATGGTGGAATATTTTGGGGAGCAGCTGGCAGGTTTTGCTTTTACCAAAAACGGATGGGTGCAGAGCTATGGCAGCCGCTGTGTAAAACCTCCCGTGATCTATGGCGATGTATACCGCCCCAACTTCATGACGGTAGCATGGAGTACTTACGCACAATCATTAACATCCAGGCCGGTTAAGGGAATGCTTACGGGTCCTGTAACCATTTTGCAATGGAGCTTTGTACGGAACGATCAGCCCCGCAGTGTTACCTGCAACCAGATAGCACTGGCCATTCGTGATGAAGTGACCGATCTGGAAAAAGCGGGTATAAAAATCATCCAGATCGACGAACCGGCAATCCGGGAAGGCTTACCTTTAAGAAAGGAACAGCAGCAGGAGTACCTGGATTGGGCGGTCACCGCCTTCCGCATCGCAGCCTCCGGTGTTCAGGACAAAACGCAGATCCACACGCATATGTGTTATTCGGAATTCAATGACATCATTAATGATATTGCAGCAATGGATGCTGATGTGATCACCATAGAGACCTCCCGTTCCCAGATGGAGCTGCTGGACGTCTTTGCTTCATTTGAGTACCCGAATGATATCGGACCCGGCGTATATGATATCCACTCCCCCCGTGTTCCGTCAAAAGAAGAAATGGTCGCATTGATGGAAAAGGCACTGACCTATATCCCGGCAGAACGCCTGTGGGTAAACCCCGACTGTGGTTTAAAAACCCGGGACTGGGAAGAGACCCGACAGGCGTTGACGGCGATGATACAGGCAGCAAAAGCATTGCGTAAAAACATAATCGCCCCTGTACCGGAATAGTATGTGCAAACATGAAGATAAATACTGCCCGCGTTGTAAGCAACCCTTTGAATGCAAAGTGGGCAGTATCCTTCTTTGTCAGTGCAGCACAGTGTCCCTGAATGACGAGGAACGGGATTTTATCAATCAACAATATGAAGATTGCCTTTGTGCATCCTGTCTGAAAGAGCTCAGGGCCGTCTATCATAAGCAAAAATTCCAGCGCAAGCTCAAAGGCATTCTGGGCGTCTTTTATAAGGATTCGTCCGGCTCCTGAAAAATCTATCTTCCGCTTTTATTTTTAAATTCAATTGTACATGCATACTCAAGACCGGATCGCCGCGGCAGCGACCCGTATATTTAAAGCTGTTTTTCCCAACACCACTAATCATTATGATACCCTGTTTGGTGGCATGGCCATGCAGCTGATGGATGAAGTGGCTTTTATCACCGCCACCCGGTACAGCCGGCTGCGGATGGTAACGGTAAGCAGCGACCGTATCGACTTCAAACACCCGATCCCTTCCGGAACGATCATTGAACTGGATGGCAATATCATTCATATCGGCAACACCAGTATGAAGGTACAGGTGGATATTTACGTGGAGCAGATGTACAGCACACAAAGGGAAAAGGCCGTCAGCGGCGTCTTTTCTTTTGTGGCAGTGGATGAAAACAAAAAACCGGTTATCATAACCTGATACCGGCTTTTTATTGATTGTTGCATTGGTTGTGTTTATTAAAAAGAGTTCATTCCGACGATCCGGAACACATCTTTAACGCATTTCCGGCTAATAAAAGACCGCAAGTTCCGGGAAGTAAATATGGTTAAAATCCACCACGGAGCCATCATTTCCATAAGTAATTTTCTTTACCAGGGCTCCTGTTGAAGCATTATAGATTAAAAGGAAATTCGCTCCGGCCAGTCCTCCATATCCCTTAATACCGTTTACAACGAGGTAGTCTTTATTCCGGTCATACCGAACGGCACCGTATACCATAAACGGCGATTCGCTGATGGTAATAAATGGCTGGTTGAGCGAAGCGGCATTACCCTCTACATACTTATAAATAGCCGCACCGGAATGATAAAAGACTGCATCCTCTTTTGTAGAGGCCGTCAGGCGGGTAGGCGCATCCAATCCGAAAGAGCCAATACTAACCGGCAACGTAATACCTGTTGTATCCAGATTTTTGTCAATGGAGATCAGACGGGTACCGGTAGAAGCCCACACTTTCCCATTCGGTGTCCGGGCAAAACCCCGGTTGATATTTGTGAATCCCTTTACAAAAGAGTAATTCGCTGCATCAATTATTTTTGCACCGTTGCTTTGCAGCAGGTACACATAATTTCCTTCTTTTAACATGTCGCCCGTATTAACAGCGGAAACAGATGTCAGTTTATATTGTACTCCCAGCGTATTCAGGTTAATGGAATAGACGCCATCCGCAGCGCTTACCAGTCCCTGATCCTCTTTTACTCCGATCAGGCCTCTCCAGTTGCTGGATTCCTGGTTATAACGGGCTTCTTCTTTAAGGGTGGATGCATCCAGCCTGATAATGGGTCCGTTCATTTTGCTGGCCAGGTACAGCTTCTGATTGTAGAGTGTGGCAAATTGCAGGGTACTGGCTAAAGAAGCATTTGCAGTGATCTTGCCAGGGTTTGCTTTTTCATAGGCCCGGGTAACAATGGTATCGGCCCCATAGGCATAAAAATTAACGGTCCCTGCCGTTTGTCCGTAAGAACCTTCTGTTATAATAAAAAATCCATTCGAATAAGGACCAGCTTCTTCCACGGGGTCGACAATGGGAGGTTCCCGGAAATAGTCATCATCTTTTGTACAGCCTCCCAAAAGGAAGCCAAGGGTCAATAACAGTAGTAATTGCTGCAGCAGTAATTTTTTGTACATATTTTATTATTTAATTTATTTTCCAAAATGCAGGTCTTCGGCACCCTTGATCTCTGTGGAAATCTCACCCATTAAGGCGTTTCCTTTATTGTTTTGCGCGGTATATACTTTTACAAAATCGATTGCCTTCATTTGAACAGGTTTGCCACTGGCATCCACCGCCCGTGTGATATCAAAGGAGTTGTATCTTTTCGTATCATAGTCATCTCCCGATGAATAGGAGTCGGCATATCCCCAGCTGAAACCGGCGTTGATCCAGATCCCGTTCGCCTGGCCAAAAGTATTTTTCAGCAACGTACCGGTGAACACCAGGGAATCCTGGTTGGCGGCAAACAGGGGGTAGTATTGTTGCTTATGGAAGGCATTGACTTCTACGGCTCCTGAATTGCCCAGGTTATCTTTCCACGGTACGTTCGCGTAGCTTTTAGGATTGTAATAAGTGATCTGGTAATTCTTAATCGTTTCGGCACTATTATATTCACTCCCGGCCAGTTCATACCACGCATCATCGGCGATCCCGTTTCCGTTATCATCGCGGCTTACCATTACGATCCCCGGCTCGCTCCAGTCCGTTGGCGGCTTTAGAGGATTACCGTAAATCGCAATATCGGCCCCTTCTTTGTTCTGGATGGAATGGTCGAATGTAAAGATGATGTACCCTCCGTAAGCACCCAATGTTACCAGTCCGCTGTTCTTTCCTACAATGCCTTCGGCGCTTGCAACATTGCCCGGTGCCACATTTATAAATTGACCCGGAGCCGGTACATATTCTAATATCCGCGAAATATATTTGCTTTCACCTCCTTCACGCACTACCGGCGTTACCTCAATAATAAATTCCTTTTCAAATACCCCCCCTTCATTCCGGGACCTGAAAAGCACTTTATAAAATCCGGCTACCTCAAATACATGCGTAAACGCATTGTTTGCCGACAATTCCTTACCATCAACCATCCAGGAGATGGCAGCTTCTGTACCACCGGTCCTGCTGGCCTCGATAGCCACCGGCTTTTGAATTTCTGTATTGATCGTGTCTGTTGTTACAGAAAAAACGTATACAGGAGCGGCTGTTACATCTTTTTCCTTTTTACAACCGATGATGACGATCGAAAGAAGGAATGCAAAAAAGAGAACTTGTTTCATTTGTTTATATTTTGTTTGATTGCTATACTAATACTCCGGTTTGAAATAACAGGTTCAACGAGCAGATGATCCGTTCCGGCTATAAAAGGCGATATGGCCGGGAATGATCCCCGTTTTTTGAATGGTATTGCGTAATGTTCCATTGGCGTTAAAACAATACAGGTCGCCCGCTTCACTGTAATTTCTGGCGTCCGCTATGTATATACTGCCGTTGTTCGGATCCACGGCAATACCATAGGGTATGGTGATTTTTGTACCATCTGTAATAAAAGATCCGGGAATTACTCTTTTGCTTTTAAGATCCACCCGTGTATACGCATGTTGCCCTCCGCCATAATCGGTTCCATATATATATGCCGTATCCCGTACAATGATAAAATCCTCCACCATTACAGGAATGGGGTCGCTTAGCTGATCGGTTTGGGTATTTACCACATACAACTTATCGGTGGTACCCCAGGGGCAGATATATAAAAATCCGTTACTGTCTATTTTTAGCCGTCTTAAATTAGGAGCAACCGTTATGGCTTTGATCACTTTAAAAGCAGACAGATCAACTACAGAAACCGTATGCTCCAAATTGGCCGGACTGTAGCCTCCGCTGTTGGCAACATATAATTTATTACCCACTACCGCCAGCTCATCCGGCTGCCGGCCTACTTCCACCGTTCTTGTAATGCTGAGTGTAGCCGTATCTATTTCCAGCACCATTCCTTTTTCGGAAGTGGTATAAGAGCTGAGATAGGCGAAACCATTGGCAAATGTTATATAGCGTGCATTTTCTATGGCCTTATGTGTCTGATCGGTCAGCACCTTTATTCTCCGGGCGGTACGGGCATCGAGTATTTCTATTTTTTTCGACCAGTTCATCACCACGTATAATTTGCTGCCATATACACCAATGTCGTTTCCAGTATCCCCCAGTCCCAAAACCGCGTCGGGGTTTGCTTTTGTGAACACCTCCCGCTCGTATACCCCATTGTGGGTATCAAAATAATCCAGTGTTGCATTATTATAACCCCAACCACCCTCATTTAATAAATAGAAACCCGTGCTGGTGGTATCGGCCTCCGCTATCTGTGGAGGAGGTGTCCGGTCATGCTCCTTTCTGCATGCGCCTGAAAGCAGTAAACAAGCAAGAACGATGCAAAGGGGCAGCCATTGTTTTTGTTTCATGTTTTTTATTTTATAAGTTAAAAGCAATTTTTACCAGGCAGTTACGGCCGGGCATGGGGTAGTTGACCACCACATCATAATATTGATTCAAAAGGTTGTTTACTTCCAATGCCAGTACGGCACGTGTCTGTTTCAGCCGGATTGTTTTTGTAAGCGACAGGTCATGTGTATACCAGGGTTCCAGGTAATTTTGCGGATCATTTTCCGGCAGCAGGTACCGCCCGCCGGTATAAATAAAACTGTAATTAAGCCCCCAGCTGCGATACGCGGTTTGCAGCGTGGCTGATCCGCTGTGCTCCGGAGCATAGGGGATTTGCTGGTCATAGGACCGTTGCCCTGCTGTTTTATTGATCGCTTTTTGAAACGAATAAGTAAGGGTACCATTGAAAAAGATCCGTTGCCGGATGGCAGCCGTATAGGTCAGCTGCAGGTCCGCACCTTTTACTGCTACCTTCCCCAGATTGATCATACTCCACCGGAACAGGTTATTAGCAGGAATGGCAATAATTTTGTCTTTGATATCACTATAGTAAACATCCGCCTGCAGGCTGATCCCGGCCCCGGTGTCGGCAAAGCTTTTTGTATACTGAAACCCTATATCATATTGCCTGGTGTATTCCGGCTTTAGGGTAACACTGCCAACAATGGTATAATACAGATCATTAAAGGTCGGCATCCTAAAAATCTGCTTGTAGAAAGAGCGGATACTGAAAGGCAGCTGATCCCAGGGCTTCCAGGAAACACTCAGTGCCGGCGTTAATACGTTCCTGTTTTCAGCCGCCGCACCGGATCTTACTTTCTCATGAATAAATGTTCCCAGCAGATTACCGGCAGCAATCAGGCGTTTCCGCTTCCATTCGGTTGCAATGGCCACCAGTCCGGTATTCCTCACCGGATACACAAAATTGTCGAGGTTGGCCTGCATCTTATTTACGATCCAGTCGGTGGCCAGGGACAGTTTCCATCCGTCTGCAACAAGATACTCGTTTACCAATGATGCGTTATATTCCTGCTGATAATACTGATTGCGGAGCGGGGCCCCTCCGATTTTTTTGATGGTGGTGTCCAGGTAGCGGGTGCCATCGTTGGCATACTTTCCCTGTAGTAAAAGTTGATAACGGGTATTGAATTGCTTGCGCAACATGGCCTGCGTAAAGAAGTTACGGTCCCACAACCGCTGCGAATTATAAAACCGCTCTGCAACAATGGCACCGGGCAATCCCCGTTCTGCATTATAAAAGTAGGTTTGTATTTTCCAGTTGGTTGCGGAGTCTTTATTCAGATCCTGCACTGCAAGCTCTGCCCGTTGCGACGCCACATCTGCATTCTGGCGGATAATGATTGTGTCATATGCCCGCCCCTGATAACGCGTCTTATATCTCCCGTGCGCATGAATGGCTTCTAAACTGACGGTGGCTGCAATGTTCCCTGTTATTTTCTGCTGCCAATGCAGCGAAGGGTTTATTAAACCAAAAGAACCTGTTTTAAATGTCCCTTTTATCTTGTAATTCCTGTGCTGCTCAAATACCGGCTGTTTTGATTTTATATATAGCGCAGCAACACTGCCGAAGTTTCTTGCAGATTGAAGCGTGGAGGTATTCTGGCTGTTATAAAGGCGGAGCTCCTCAATATTATCAAGGGAGAACTTCCCCAGGTCTACAATACTGTTCTGCGCATTTCCCACCTGTAAGCCATCATAAAAAACACCCAGGTGCTGTGCCCCAAGGCTTCTTACATTCAGCGTTTTCAATCCGCCAATACCCCCGTAGTCTTTAAGTTGTATCCCCGAAAAATAGCGCAGTGCATCCGCTACCGAAAAACTGTTCAGCCGCTGCAGCCGGCTCCCCGTAAGCGTTTGAACCGGAGTGGTGGTGTTGAGCAAAAAGGAGTTTTTGCCGGAATGTATCCATACGCCATCCAGCTCCTTTGCCTCCAAAGAGTCGGGGGCCTGGGCCATCCCGTCCGTGCAGCCAAGGCTGTACAAAAGAGCCGTTACTCCGGCAAAACGGATCCAAAAATAAAATCGGTTCATTACTATTTGACTTCATCAAACAGCTTTACCTGAAATAACCAGAAAACAAATGGGTAATTGCTACCTGCGCATTTGCATTCCAAGCCTTATTCCACGAAAGCTTAAAATAAAAACTGCGTTGGCAGGTCTCCTGACTTATCCCCATTCTGAACGGCCTTCCCATTTCTCCGGAGGAGAAACAGTGACACTATTTGTCAGAATGTTGCATGGGATTTACAGTAGCGGGTCTGTCCAGGATTTGCACCTGATTCCCTTTTAATAAATGTTCCCGTATCGAAGTGAACATTTAACCAATGCGCGGCAAAAGTAGCATTAAAAAACAAAAAGACCTGAAAGGTTTTAAATCTTTCAGGTCTTTCCTGCTGAAGACAGCGATGGTCTACTTAATATTTTTTCGTATGGTATCCATCAGATCATTCACGCCTTTCCAGGTACCTTCAAAAACAGCCCCACTTTGAAGTGCCGGCTGAAAGTCGTTGCTGATGATCTGATCGGCTTCCGCCTTTGACAGCAACTTCTCTACAAACGGGCCGTAATCAACAGCCACTTTGTTCAATGCCTTGCTGATGGTGACCACCATGGCCTTGTCGGTATTGCCATGTACACCGGCCCACTCTTCGAGAAGGCTTTTATTGTTGCTCGCAAACTGGTCCGCGCTGACCCTATCTGCCGGAAGCGTTATCACTTTGATGGCGATCAGGTTGCTTTTTTCAAACAACCGGACCAGGCTGTCGATCTGGTGATTTTGAGCAGGGGTAAATAATTGCTCAAAATCGTACGACATATTAATGTTATCCGGAGTTGGGGTCGGCTGTTTGGGATATTGGATATTTGTTTTTCTTCCTTCGGCATCTCTGTTGTGTACCTGCGTGTTCAGGTTTTTGCCGGGGTTGCAGGCCAACGCCAGACCCAGTGTTAAAAACAAAATGCCGGAAAAAACCTTTTGCTGCATAGATTGATTTTAGGTTGATGCAAAATTAACGGAATTGGTTTCCCCCTGGTTCTTATTTATTTAACAAAAGCCCAATATAAAACGAAGGCTTTGTTAATTTTTTCCGAAGGTCTACCTCATAAAACATGCAGGAGAGCAGTTCCTGTACCTTCTTATTCCGCGCGCTGATATTGATCAGCAGGTTAAACAACCGCGGATAATTGACCAGCTTTTGAATGCGGGTGCTCAGCCGCAATTCCGGTCCCAGTACGCGTTCGATATCCGCGTCATAGGCAGCAAGACCCGCAGCGGAATAGTCCTGTGCCTGTATGGCCCGCGCGGCCTGCAATGCGGCCATTCGTCCGGAGTTCATGGCATTTCCAATGCCCTCGCCGGTAAATGGGTCTATAAGAAAAGCGGCATCCCCTACCAGCAGGTACCGTTCCCCCGTAAGCACTCTTTTTTTACTTCCCAGCGGCAGCCCGTATCCCTCTATTCCTCCTTCCAGCGTTGCATGTTTAAACCGTTCCTTAAATACGGGATCTGTTTCCACAATACGCAGCAATTCTTTTTTGAGGTTCACTTTTTTCCGGCTCACGGTCTCACTGAGCATACCCACGCCTACATTGGCCTGTCCGTTTGGCAGCGGAAAGATCCAGAAATAGCCCGGCAACAGGCTCTTTAAAAAATGCAGCTCAATAAAATTTTCCGGGTGCAGTCCCTCCACATTTTTATAATAGGCCCGGAGCCCGGCTACATAATGTGCCGGTTCCATCTGGATGCCTGCCACTTTTTTTGTAAAGGACGAATGTGCCCCGTTTGCAAGGATCAGCAGGTCTGCCTTCACTGTAAACCCGTTACCATCACTCACCAGGTACCCGTCTGGTTCCAGGGTATATTCTGTAATGGCGATGCCTTCGTAAAGGGTTACGTGCGCACAGCGCTTTAGTTCCTCAACCAGGAAATGGTCAAAGTCCATGCGCTTGCACACATAGCCGATCGGCACTTCCTTATGCTGGTTGTTACCGGCATCAAAGTCGGGCCGGTAGCCTACTTCCAGCACCCGCCGGTTGGGGGCAACAAAACTTACGCCCCAGCTGTTGAGTTTAAACCCGGCACTTTTCATCCGTTCGGCCACCGAGGGATCGATCTTTTTGAGGCAGGTCAGCACTTTGCCGCTGAGGCCATCACCACATACTTTATCCCGCGGAAAAACCGCCTTGTCAATCACCACACAATCGATGCCCTCTTTATTTAATTGAAGGGCCGCTGTGGCGCCTCCGGGTCCGGCACCGATAACACAAACTTTAGCAGAAATCATTGCAGAAGGCTCTAATAAACCGGGCCTGACCACTCCGCCACCAGCAAAAGTTTGTCAGGCCCAACCGCCCTAACAGGCAGATTAAAAAATAGTATATTCATTATTGATTCAGCATCAGCGGCATTACCAGCATCAGCTGTTCTTCGTTCTCTTCCTGGTCCACCGGCTTGATCAAACCGGCTTTTGTAGGTGTGCTCAACTCCATATACACCTCATCGCTGTCTGTTGCGTTCAGCATTTCGATCAGGAACTTGGCGTTGAAGGCGATCACCAGGTCCTCACCGTTGTACTGGCATTTCATACGCTCATTTCCTTCAAAGCTGAAGTCCACATCCTGCGCCGCCAGCTGCAGCTCGCTGCCGCTTATATTGAGCGCCACCTGATAGGTGCTTTTATTACTGAATACACTTACCCGGCGCAGTGCCCCTAAAAACTCTGTCCGGTTCACGGTAAGCCTGTAAGGATTTTCAGAGGGGATCACCACCTTATAATCCGGAAAGCGCGCGTCGATCAGACGGCAGCTCATCTGTGTGGTACCATGTATCACAAAAAAATGGTTGGTATTATAGTTAATGGTGATCTCGTCTTCATTATCCGGCAGGGCCGATTTCAAGAGGTTGAGCGGTTTACGGGGAACGATAAAAGTGTCCGTATTGGGCGAACTTACATCTGTTCTTTTATAACGTACCAGGCGGTGTGCATCTGTAGCTACAAACTGGATGCCTTTTTTATCCAGCTCAAAAAAGACCCCGGTCATTGCAGGACGCAGATCGTCCGTGCTGGTGGCAAACAGCGTTTTATTGATGGCTGTTACCAGGGCAGAGGAGGTCATTGTAAAGCGGGAAGCGTCATCTGCCGTAGGATCCTTGGGAAAATTATCGGGGTTTTCGCCCATTACCTTGTACTTACCATTATCGCTGGTAATTTCAACGCTGTAATTTTTATCAATATTAAAAGTAAGCGGTTGCTCCGGGATGTTTTTTAAAGAATCGATCAGGATCTTTGCCGGGATACAAACGCGGCCGCTGTCCTTTGCTTCTACCTGCATCTCCGTTTTCATTACCGTTTCGAGATCGGTGGCTACAATGGTCAGGCGGTTTTTGTCAATATCAAACAAGAAATCCTCCAAAATGGGTAATACGTTATTCGCATTAATTACCCCTGAAATATTTTGAAGTTGTTTCAGTAAAGCCGATGACGATGCAATAAATTTCATCTGTTATATATTAATTTTTACGTTTCTGTTCCCTCTAAGGCAAAATGGCGGTAGCGAAACTACTATTTTATTAGGTAAAGTTTCGAAAAATCTATTCCCATTTTTCGGTAAATATAGGAGGAAAAACGCTGATTTTCCGCCGGGCAAATTTTTTTAGGTAGTTTGTGAAGGTTTAGTAACTTCCCCGACTTAAAAAAGGACCTATGCTTAATAAGTTTTTAAATTGGGTCAGGGGCAAAGAAGAACCTGCTGCGGAGGGGAACCCTTCCATAGACTTTGGCCGGTATTCTGATAACAACAAGGTTTCCAGTAAAGTGCGCCGCTGGAAGGAAGCCGACAACCTTTTCAAGGAAAAAAACTATGCGGCTTCTGTGGATGCCTTTTTCGACTACCTGAAAGACGATACAGTGCAAAACGTACGGTATGCCCGCAATGGAGACACCGCAACGTTTGAGTTATTCCAGGGGTCAAAGATCATCCGCGGCGAGATCCGGGAAAACCGCCTGTCTGCAGACGTGAAGCTGGCATTGATGGCAGAGCCTTCCGTACCCGTGATGCGCCGCCTGCTGGAGATGAACTTTGGCCTTTACTACAGCCGGTTCGCATTAAGCAACAATGAGCTGTGCATGCGTTTTGACACCGACCTGAGCACCGCCAATCCGAATAAACTGTACTATGGTCTGAAGGAACTGGCGACAAAATCCGATAAACAGGACGATCTGCTGATCGAAGACTTTTCCCACCTGGAGGCCGTGGACCAGGATCATATCTCCGCCCTTTCCGAAAGCGAAAAACAGGTAAAATGTGATTTTCTCCTCAGCTGGATCGATGAAACACTGGAAAAGATCGCAGCGGTGGACGCCGATAAGTTTTCCGGGGGGATCTCCTACCTGCTGCTGAGCCTCGTGTACCGCATCGACTTCCTCATTACGCCCGAAGGACAGCTGCTGAACCTGCTGGAAAAAATAGGGGCGATCTATTTTAAAAAGGACGAACGATCCATTGTTGACAAGAACCGGGACATGATCGAGGCCTTCCGGGAACTGCGGGCCAAACCCAAAGACGAGATCTTCAGGAACCTGTTCCGTTCCAAATACACATTTTCCATTGTAACGCCGCAGGTACACAAAGTGCTGGCAGATGCCATTCATGAGGCCAACGAAAATATGCTCTGGTACCGGGATAACGGATATGAATACTTTGCAAACAAGCTGATGGAATATGGCTTATCCTATTGTCAGTACTCCTATAGCCTGCCCCGGCCCATTACCCTGCTGTTCCGCCTGTTTATGCAGGTGAACTATCCGGCCTTCTTTAAAGCGCTGGGTTATAAGGAAGACCTGTATGATACCGCAACAGGGCGTTTTAAAGAAGAGGCCATTGCGCGATACATCCGCGCGGTTGAGGTCCAGTGGAAAGAGCGGTATCCGTATATGAGCTTTAAAACAGAACAGCTGAACTACACAGGCCTGCTGGCCTTTAACCACAGCTTTACCACCCAGATAGAAAAGCTGAATATGGATGTTCCGGCTTAGCTTTTTATTAATTGAACAGTTATGAACGCACAGGAAATCATTAACAGATACCAACCGGCCATTATCCAGATTGCCACGCAAACCGGCACCGGTACCGGTTTTTATCTGAAGAGTTATGATCTTATTGTTACCAATAATCACGTGATCAACAATACGCCCGAGGTAACCATACAAGGCAAGCTTTTTGAAAAACAACTTTCCCATGTATGGTATACCGACCAGAAGCACGATCTGGCGCTTTTGCAGCCGCCTGCGGGAGTGGAACTTCCGGAAATCAGCATCGGCAATTATGAGGCCATGAAGGACGGTGATAATGTGATCGCTATCGGGCACCCCTATAATCTGAGCTATTCCGCCACACAGGGTGTGATCTCAAAGGTAGACCGCATCCGCGAAGGCCTCAAGTATATCCAGATCGATGCAGCCATCAACCCCGGTAACAGTGGCGGCCCGCTGGTGGATTATGCCGGTGAGGTCATCGGCGTCAACTCCTTTATCATTAAGGGCGGCGATAACCTGGGTTTTGCCCTTCCGGTGAGCTATCTCAAAGAAGCCATTGATCTTTACCTGCCGCACAAAGGCCGGGAGGCCACCCGCTGTCCCAGCTGCGATTCGCTGGTAACAGCAGAAAATATTGATAATAATAAATATTGTCCCAATTGCGGATCAGAGGTAAAACTGCTGCAGATGCCCGAAAAGGAAGCAGAGCTGATGGGTGTGGCCAAACTGATCGAAGATATTCTCAGGGAGCTGGGCAAAGATGTACGGCTGGCGCGCGACGGCGCCAACCAATGGAGCGTAAAACAAGGGTCGGCAAAAATAAATATCAGCTATAACCCGGATAATTATTTTATAGCCGGTGATGCCTACCTCTGCCAGATGCCACCGGAGCCGGCTAAAATAAAACCGCTGTACCAGTACCTTCTGCAGGAAAACAACAAATCCACAGGACTGGTGCTGAGTTGTAATAAGAACAATATTGTGCTGAGCCGCCTGCTCTACGACCTGGATATGACAAAGGAATCGGGCGTTGAAGAGTTTAAGAATCTTTTTGAGCAGGCCGATCATTACGATGATTACCTGAAGAACGAATTTGGCTGTACCACCCGCCTGGAGGAATGACCATGAAACCGGAGACCCCGAATACCCGGCTTTCTGCGGAGCAGGCATTAAAAAAGTTACAGCATTATTGTGCCTACAGCGAGCGCTGCCACAGCGATGTGGTCAATAAATTATATGAACTCGGGGTTTGGAAAAAAGAACACGATGGCATCATCGCAGCCCTTATTGAAGAGCATTACTTAAATGAGGAGCGTTTTGCCAAAGCCTTTGCGGGCGGGCATTTCCGGCAGAAAAAATGGGGCCGCAATAAAATAAGAACCGCGTTGCAGCAAAAGCAGGTCAGCCCGTATTGTATTAAGTCGGGGATGAAGGAGATCGATGAAGAACTATATGAACAGACCCTGTCCGGGTTGCTGCATCAAAAATGGCAAAGCCTGAAGGGAGAGCGCAACCGTTTTGTAAAAATGAAAAAAACAGCCGCCTTCCTTATCCAGCGGGGATACGAACCGGAGCTGTTTCAACCGCTGCTCCAGGTGATCAAATAACAACGTCATGAACGGTTACGGATACCACGAACAATTACTGCTGCTGTTTTCCACTCCTTTTTATATCATCATCATCGGAGCGGAAATACTGCTGTCGAACTTTCATTTTCACCGGAAGATCTATACGTTAAAAGATACACTGACCAATCTCTACCTCACCCTTGCCAACGGCGCTGTGGATATGTTATTTAAATTATCCTATCTGTGGGTACTTACTGCTATAGCGCATCACAGTCATTTTCAGCCTGTAAAGAACGGATTGCTGTACTGGGTGCTGTTGCTGGTACTGGAAGATTTTGTGTATTACTGGCTGCACCGGATGGACCATACCACCCGTTTTCTCTGGGCCGTGCATGTTACACACCACAGCTCCACAAAATTCAATTTCAGTGTCGGGTTCCGCTCTTCGGTCTTTGAACCGCTCTACCGTTTTATATTCTTTATACCCCTGGCCTGGCTGGGGTTCCGTCCGCTCGACATCCTGTTTATGTATTCTGCCACTCAGATATGGGGTACACTGGTGCATACCGAGCTGGTGGGAAAACTGGGATGGCTGGAAAAAATACTGGTAACCCCCTCCCATCACCGGGTGCACCACGGCTCCAATCCCCGGTACCTCGATAAGAATATGGGTATGTTCCTGATCGTTTGGGACAAACTCTTTGGCACCTTCCAGGAAGAACTTCCGGAAGCAGAGTATGGTCCCGTCCGGTACGGGCTTACAAAGGATCTCGAAAATCCGAATGCTTTTTCCATCATATTTCACGAATGGATACAGGTGTATAAAGATGTTAAGCAAACCGGTCTTACGTTAAAACAACGCCTGGGCTATCTTTTCGGGCCACCGGGATACAGCCATGACGGCAGCCGCAAGACCAGCCGGCAGATGGAAAAAGAAGAAGCTGAAGACCGCTTTTCTTCAAAATAACCGAACTTTAGATCCTATGTCGCTTATTATTACACTGGTGCAAACCCGGCTTCACTGGGAAGATCAGGCCGCCAACCTGGCCATGCTCCGGCAGAAGATCGAAAACATTCAGGAACGGACACAGGTTGTAATACTTCCTGAAATGTTTTCCACGGGATTCTCCATGCAGCCGGAACAGCTTGCCGAAACCATGGACGGCCCTTCCGTACAGTGGATGAAGGAAACCGCAGCAAAAAAGAACATCATTCTCACCGGGAGCCTCATCATCAAAGACGGGAACGATTATTACAACCGGCTGATCTGGATGCTGCCCAACGGTAAGTACGGGGTTTACGACAAACGGCACCGTTTTGCTTTTGCAAAAGAAGATCAGCACTATGCCGCAGGGGGCAAACGGCTCATTGCTTCCGTTAACGGCTGGAAAATAAACCTGCAGGTCTGCTATGACCTGCGGTTTCCGGTTTGGACCCGACAGAACCCCGCATCTCCAGAAGCCGCAGCATCCGGTCCGGAATATGACGTGCTCATCAATGTAGCCAACTGGCCGCGGCGGCGGAGCCTGGCCTGGAAGACCCTGCTGCAGGCAAGAGCCATTGAAAACCAGTGTTATGTGGTGGGGGTGAACCGTGTGGGTGAGGATGGTAACGGCATTTACCACAGCGGCGACAGCCGGGTGATCGATCCGTTGGGAGAAATCTTGTATGAAAAAACGGATGAAGAAGACATTTTTACGATCACCCTGCATAAAACAAAACTGGATGAGGTCCGTTCAAAATTCCCCTTCTGGAAGGATGCGGATGGTTTTGTGATTTATTAAATCAATACATAAATTACTTATGTATCGATTTCTTATGTATATTTGCCCTGAAAATGATTTTTTGTGAATAAGACCAGTTTATATAAAGGGTGCCTGGAGCCGATCCTGCTCAAGCTGCTGCAAGAAAACGGCCGCATGTACGGTTATGAGATCACACAGCGGGTAAAAGAGCTTACAGCAGGGGAGTTAAAGATCACCGAAGGCGCGCTTTATCCCCTCCTGCACCGGCTGGAAGCAGCCGGCATCCTGGAAGTGGAAACGGAAAACCTGGGCAACCGCGTACGCAAGTATTATTCCCTTACGGCATCCGGAAAAAAAGAACAGGCCCGGTCGATGATCGAACTGGAAGCCTTTAAGAATACCCTGCAACTGATTTTTCAACCCAAACTGGCATGATATGCTTACAAACGAACAAATACAAACACTGGATCAGTTCTGTCAGAAAAAAGGGGTCCGCTATTACGATCTTAAAATGGAACTGGTAGACCATCTGGCAGCCGGTATTGAAGAAAAAATGACAGCCAGCCCGGGCCTGGAATTCGACGCTGCGTTACAGCAGGTGTATGCGGCATTTGGTATTTCGGGATTTTCAAAAGTAGTACAGCAACGGGAAGAGGCGGCCCGGAAAGCCTGCCGGCAAAAGGAGCTCCGGCTTTTCTGGGAGTACTTCACATTTCCGAAAATAGCGGTATCCCTGTTGGTTTTTCTGTTGCTGAACACGCCCGTATACCTGTTTAAAATAGAAAATGCAAACGGGGTATACAGTATCTATTGTCTCTTCTTATTTTTCTTCAGCATCATTGCTGCGGTTTTTGTGCACCGGCGTTTTAAGCGACCTGCCCAGAAACTTTTGTCATTAAAACATACCGGCAGCTTTACCATTTTTATCGGGCTTTTCCAGGTACCGAATCTTTATTTTAATCTGGCGGTTAAAGGATTTGAGATCGACGTTAATCGTACGCCCTGGTTCCATCTTGTAATGGCTGCTTTTTGTACATTGGCCATCCTGTTTACCCTGGCCCGGTATCACGCCTACAAAACAATTTACAACGATGCCCGGCACCAGTATCCGGTGGCATTTGAATAATGTATTTTCAATAAAAGCTGTTGCCATATGACAACAAATGAACAGCTACTTAAACTGGATCAATTTTGCGTAAGAAGAGGCGTCGATTACTATGATCTGCGTCAGGAGCTGGTAGATCATATGGCGGAAGGCATTGAGGAGCAATTGCGCGTGAACCCGGATCTTTCATTTGAAGACGCACTAAAAAGAATGTATCGGTCTTTTGGCCGCTACGGTTTTTCGGAAATTGTTGAAGAGCGGTATAATTTCATCCGGAAGGCTGCCAAAAAACTGGAGTTCAGACTATTCAAGAATTTTTTTTCATTTCCAAAAATACTATTGACCATCCTGTTGTTGCTGTTGGTCTATCCATTGTTACATTCGCATAAAATAGCTCCGCATCTTCTCTATATCTGTTATTGCTTGTTGATGGCGACAGGAAGTACCATCTACTATCTTTTTATAAGGGTGCGATTCAGATCTCCTCAAAAGCAATTATTATCTCTGAAGGCGGTGAGCCTTTCCTCGTTATGGAAGGTCCTTTTTCTGCTGCCTCATTTATATTATAATCTGGCGGTATTCATTTTAAAGACCCCTATACTTGCACTATGGTTCGATCTGCTGATAGCCTGCTGCAGCGTGGCACTCCTGCTATTTTTTTTCGCAAAGTATATTGCATACAAAGCCATTTATGAGAACGCACGCTTTAATTATCCGTTTGCCTTTAAAACATAAAACACAGGCTGCATCCCTCCCTTTGCCGAACCCCGCTTCTTTGTTAACTTGCCGGTCATGAAAAGAAGCTCCCCTGTTTTGCAGCAATTAATGTTGCTTCCACTCTTACTGGTAACCGCCTCCACCGTTAACAGCCAGCAATACCAGCCCACCTGGGAATCACTGGAAACCCGCCCTGTTCCGGAATGGTATACCAATGCCAAATTCGGGATCTTTATCCATTGGGGATTGTACAGCGTGCCCGCATGGGCCACCAACTCCAACGCGGATGGCTTTGGCAGCAATTATGCTGAATGGTACTGGCAGCGGCTGATCAATGACAAACTAAAGATCCATAAAGAGTTTGTCGATTTTCAGAACCGGGTATACGGACCTGATTTTAAGTACCAGGATTTTGCCTCCCTGTTTAAAGCCGAGTTATTTGATCCTGCATTATGGGCAAAAATTTTTAAAGATGCCGGCGCCAGATATATTGTGCTTACCAGCAAACACCATGACGGTTTTACACTCTGGCCCAGCCCGGAAGCATGGAACTGGAATGCCGTGGACCTGGGACCGCACCGCGATCTGGCCGGGGATCTTTCAAAAGCCGTAAAAAACGCCGGATTGCATATGGGTTTCTACTATTCGTTGTACGAATGGTACAATCCCCTGTATAAAACCGATGTAAAAAAATATGTGGACCAGCACATGCTGCCACAGCTGAAAGACCTGGTGACCCGTTATCAGCCGGATATCGTATGGCCCGATGGGGAATGGGACCAGTCCGACACCACCTGGCGAAGCCGCGAATTCATTGCCTGGCTTTATAATGAATCCCCTGTAAAAAACACCGTGGTCATCAACGACCGCTGGGGAAGCGGCGGAAGAAAATACGGCAGCTTTAACACTACTGAATACGGTCATGGTACTGCCAGTCTTGAAAAACCCTGGGAAGAATGCCGCGGGATCGGTGAATCTTTTGGGTATAACCGCAATGAAAACCTGGAGCAGTACCAGACCAGCCAAAGCCTGGTACATATGCTTATTGATATTGTATCCCGCGGCGGTAATCTCCTGCTCAATATCGGACCGGCAGCCGACGGCACTATACCGGTGATCATGCAACAGCGGCTGAAAGATATGGGCGACTGGCTGAAAGTGAACGGGGACGCCATTTACGGCACTACCGCCTGGAAGAAGGCACCAAGACAAACCGACACCACCCTTTACTTCACACGAAAGGGCAATACGCTCTATGCCATTGCCACTACGTGGAAAGACGTGTTAAAGATAAAAGGCATTCAAAAAGCATCCGGTATCGAGTTGCTCGGCGTTCGGGGAAAAGTCAGATTCCGTTCAACAGCCGGCGGCATCACCATTCAGGCTCCCGGGGTTTCACCGGCCAATAATCCCAGTACCTATGCATGGGTGTATAAAATAGAGGGGGCCTTTTAAGGCTTTGTTAAACCATGGCAGACGCCATCATGATGAAATGAAATGCGTTCTATCTTTAATAAATGAAGCAACGCAGCCTTTACTTTTTGCTCCCTTTGTACCTGCTTTATGCCGAAAATGCATACGGACAAAACAGCTCAAATAAGGGAATGGAGATTCTGAACACGATGCTGTCAAAATTTGCTGATGCCAAAAATCTGCAATTTGAAGAAACAAGGGAATCAAAGAGCCCGTTCAATACGGATACTACCCTGCTTAACAGCCGGTATATTTTTTTCTTTGATGAGCAAGGTTTCATAAAAAATGCAGATATAACCACCCGTACCGCGCTTTATAAAAACAGAGTAATCATAACGGATTCGGCTGCATATTTTTACGATTTTGAAGACAGTACCTATACCCGCAAGCCGGGATCTGACGGGTATTCGGGAAACGTTTCCGATATCGGCGCACTGTTGTATTCCTTAAAAAAGATCCTTACAAACAACCCCGGTCGTGTATCGTTAAAAAAAGATACCGTTATTCAGCATAAAGCCTGCTACGTGGTGCTTGTAAACAGCTTTGACTCGATCATCGACGGCCGGCGGAACTTCACTAACCAGACAATTGTCATTGATAAAAAAAGCTACTTACCCCTGATGCAGCTGCACACCGGCAGCGGCCTTGCGGAAAAGCCGGGTCTGACGGAATTCACATTTGTCGACTTTTATGAGAAGTCCTCCTATACGAATATCCGCATCAATGAACTTCACACTAATCCCTTATTAACCTTTGCCGGTCTGCCGGGCTTTACTCCTTATGTACCGAAAACACTTTTAAGCGCAGGTACACCAACACCAGCCTGGTATGGAGTAACTGTGCAAGGAGATTCCGTTTCATCAGAAAGCGGTTTGGGAAAAGTGGTACTGCTGTATTTGTCTGGTATCGGCTGTCCGGCAGCCCAGGCTTCCATCCGGACAATCAATCATATTGCTGCAACCTTTGCTCCGGACCGGTTTGTTATCTTTGGTATTTACGATGACGGAAAGAAAAGCCTGCAAACATATATACAACAGCACAGCCTTCTTTATCCCATAATTTTTAACGGGCGGGCGATCAAAAAGAAATTCAATGCGCCCGGCTCTCCCTATTTTTACATTCTCGATAAAACCGGGAATGTGGCCTATGCGCAAACCGGCTGGGGCCCGGAGACAGAAAAGATGTTGACGGAAAAGATCCGCAACCTGCTCATTGCCCCGTAATGCTATTCCTTATACCTGCTATTTATCCGTTCCTTTGCTTTTTCCATTTTATAATCGATCCCCTTCCGGATGGCTTCAACCGTAGGCCCCACCCATATCTCCGGCTGCACACCCTGTCCGTCTTTGGGAAGGGTCTTATCAACTACCATATGGAATAAGGGCAGGCGGAACCGGACCTTTGTATGCGGCAGTGTTACATCGGGTATCAGCAATGCCGTATTTCCGTATGCCCCGCCGCCCGTAGACTCGCCCAATACGATGATGTTTTCCTGTTTCCGCAGTGCGCCTATTGCAAGTGAAGTAGCCGAAAAGGAGTTGCCGCCACTCAGCAGGTAAACGGTGCCTTTGTAATGATTTGTTTTCCGCGGCCGGAAATAATGTTTTTCATACCAGGAAAAATGATAAAAGCCATCCGCTTTTTTATGCGTAACAAAACGCATGAACCACTTCAGGGCCCGGTCGTTACTAATGAAGCTGCTATAGGCAGAGTGTCTTGTCGCTGCATAAAGCGAGTCCGCAAGTTTAAAGCGCTTACTGCTGAGGTATTTTATAAACAGGTTGGAGTTATTAACCCTTCCGCCTCCATTACTTCTCAGGTCTACAATAAGATGCTCAATTTTTTTACGGTTCAGCCGGCGGAAGGATCTTCTGAAAAAGGAGCGCAGCCCAAGATGTTCCGAAAAACTGTTGAGCTCCATAACGGCAAATCTGCCGCTGCTGTCGATCTGTAGCGAGCGCTGTTCGTTCAGCCGGTCCCGGCGCGGCTGTTTTTGTTTGCGTTTGGATTGCGCCACCGGCTTTCGCGTGGTATCCACCGGCTGCCTGTACGGCTTCAGCGTATCCTCATGTACTGTGCCGGTGCTGTCGCGGAAGCGGATACGCAGGTCTTTCGGCCAGCCGTATACCCAGGAGTACAGCGTTCCGAAATAAGTACCGGTGCTCAGGCGCTGATCGCGGGCGATCCGGTTGCCGCCATCGGCAGAAAGGTATTGCCGCAGACTGTCCAGCACCCGGGCCACCGGCCGGTCTCCGATGGCTTCTATCAATACACCCCGGATCAGGTTGCTGTCGTTCTTAAATACATTGTAGGCAACCGCCACCGTATCGTTCCAGGTTTTTATATACAGGGGAAATACCGGTTTGCTGCGCAATGTATCGATATACTTTGTATATTTTTTTGATGCCCTTACGGAGGTATGCCCGCACTGTATCTGCGCAGCCACCCGGGTCAGTATCTTACGGAACTCCTGTTCCGTCATACTGTCCCCCAGTTGCCGGAGGCCTGCTTCAAAGACACTGTCCAGCGAAGACCTGGCAGTGTACCAGTACAGAGAAGGATGCCGTTCTTCCAGGATATTCCGGAAAAGCCGGTAATCGGCCGCCAGTTGCTGCGGACTGAATTTCCTTCCGGGGTCAAATGCCCGCCTGCCTGTACTACAGGAAACCAGCATTGATCCGAAAAGTAAAATGCACCACCATTTCATTAAAACACGTTTTTAGCCGGAGGCCTTTCAAACGGGTGCAAACTACAATTTATGTGTTACATATCATCAGGGCTTTAACCCGTTAACAGAATAGATGTCCCTTGTTCTAAAATAACCTGCCCAATCATAGTTCTTAAACCGGTCCTGGTCAGCCGCGCTCATTTTATGACAGCTGGAGCAGTTGTAGCCGGAACTGGCGATAATGACATTATCGATCCCCTGCTGGGTCTGATCCAAAAATACCGTGGTATTCCGTTCGGCATTCTCAATCCTTTTTTCCAGCACCTCCTTAAACGCCCAGCTGTTGTAATTGGGCGAGGCTTTTGCCAGCGCATATATCTTTTTAGCCGTTGCATGATCTCCCGTTCGTACGATCATATCTCCCATGTTTAAAAAATAGCCTTCAATATTATGCGGGGCGATCCAGCTGTTATAGCAGGCCCTTTTTTTGCCCAGGTTATGACCCGAAAGATCCTTGTTGATGAATTCCTGGATTGCCGGGTTCGCCCGGTCAACAGAGGCCGTATAACAGTCTTCCAGGGTGGTCCATTGCCATTCCAGTGCCTGCTGGAAAGGAGGCGACTGTGTGGGAAAGCCGGAAAAAGTGACCCCAATGGTGAATTTATTAAACTGCGGCCAGGCAGTAATAGACTCCAGCCCTTTGGCATATCCCTGCTGCTGCAGTTCATCGGATTGGGTAATGGAGGCCAGGGCCATTTCCGCATCTGCCAGGAAACCCAGCAGCCGCTTGTCGTTGGGGTTCATCTCGTACGCTTTTGCAAAATACTTACGGGCATCGGCCACATGACCGGGGATCTCCTGCGGGGGTATGCCGCCCCGCAACCCTTCGGAAAGCAGCCAGAAACGGGCAAATCCCAGGTGGGCAGTGGCAATCAGGTTGGTGGAATCTTCCCGGTACTGCTGTTCCAGCTTACTGATCACAGTCTTTACATTTTCAACGCTCCCATTGTGGAACTGCTCCCAGAAATAACGATTCTGCGGATCGTTGACCCGCTCATATACTTTATCAAAAGCCGATTTTTCAGTTTTGCTCTTTCTGCAGGAAAGAATGGACAGGGTGCCTGCTATGGCAAAGCAGGTAATAACAAGGATACTTTTTTTCATTCTCGGTCTATTAATTTGTGTAAACAATAAAAATTTTCTAAAACGTAAAGCGGAAATAGGGCACTACCAGGATGCCCGGCTGGTACTGGTTCACTACCCTTTGTGTTTTCCGGTCGTACAGTTGTACAAAAAGATGCTGGCGGTTGGTAACGTTGCGCAGGTCAACACCGCCTTCAAGAGTCGAGCGTTTAAAATTCCGGCGTCCTCCCAGTTTAAGATCTGTACGGAAGTACGGCGCCTGTTTTATGGAATACGGGTTCCTTTCCTCATCATAGATGGTGCCCCTGCCCGAGGCAGAAGCAGCCACATCCACCGGCGAAGCATATCGCCCGCCCATAACGGTCATCCGGAGGCTTACGGAAAAAATATGCTGATCGCCTTCCAGGCGGAAATCTTTTCCCGCAAGCATATTCGCAACATAATTATTGTTAAAAGTGGTGTTCCGCTCTATGCCATCGCTGCCCTTGTACTTCGACTGGAACAAACTGCCGGTTATTAAAAAATAATAATGATGGCTGAAGGATTTTTCCAGGGTAAGATCCAAACCATAGTTGGCGCCCGTACCGTTATTCACCAGGCTGTCCTTTAAAATAAGTCCAAAACCACTACCCTCATTCAGCATCGAAAAACCGGAAGGATAGCGCGTCACCGGCACATGCGACAGTCGTTGATAGTACGCCTCTGTCTTCAGCTGCACAGAGGGAGCGAACCGGTTGGCATAACTCAGCACAAATTGCCGGCTGCGGGTAAAGCCCAGCTGCCGGTTGGTATACACGGGCTGCTCATTGCTATAGGACCGTTTAAAATAAACAACCGGGGGTTGCATTTGTGAATGATCCCCGTAAGCAACGCTGATCGTTTGACGGCCCGGCAGCTCGTACTGCAGGGATGCGCGTGGTTCAACAGCACCGGATCCGTTCAGCATCAGCCGCTGGTAATGCAAACCGGCGATGAGGGTTAACCGTTCCGTAAACCGGTGTTTGAGCTGGCTATATGTCTGTAATAGTGCGGTATTCGTGTTTTCATCGATCTGGATGGTTTCTGATTCATCATCGCCATAGATCCGCTTATCAAACAGCTGGTACTTAAAAGCAGTTGCATTAAGCCCTGAAAGAAGATTTGTTCTGGGGCTGAATTTATGCGCCAGTGTGTACGCGATCTCATACCGGGTGGTTTTAAAATGAGTTTCACCGGTGCGATAGGCTTCCCGGGTTTGCTCACTGATGGAGTCAGCCAGGTTCTTCTCTGTAGCCCGGTTGACCCCAATGCTGAGCTTCCCGAAGGTTCTCCGGCTGAAATTGGATTCCAGGTTGAGTCCGGCTATACCTGTAAAAAAACGCGAAAACAGATTGGTATGCTCTGCCCCGTAAAGATTCTTATTGTTTACCGTATCGGCTTCATTGCCCAGGAAATCTATTTTGCTGGGGCCGCCCATTCCCCAAATGGAAAGCGTATGCTTTGCCGACAGCGGGATATAGACCTTAAAGTTCAGATCCTGATACTGGGGAATGGCAGCACCGGTGCCCACATTGAACCCGATGGCCTGCAGTATCCCAACGGTTGAATACCGGTAATTGACCAGGTAGGAGGCCTTGCTTTTCCGGGAAAAAGGGCCTTCGATGCCCGCCTCGAACCCGGAAAAGCTGATCTCTCCAACGGCCTCCGTTCTTTCGGGATTCCCGTTCCGCAGGCGCAGATCAAATACCCCGCCCAGGGCATTTCCATACTGCGCCGGAAAAGCACCGGCAATAAAATCCGATTTTGCCAGGTTGTTGGCATTTAAGATACTTACGGGGCCGCCGGTGCTCACCAGGGATCCGTAATGATTGGGATTGGCAATGTTGATCCCCTCCAGCTGCCATAACAGCCCCAGGGGAGAATTACCACGCACCACAATATCATTACGGCCATCCGATGCATTGGCCACCCCTGCCATCCCGCTGATCATACGGGCCGGATCACCGATCGACCCGGCAAAACGGCGGGTATCCGCGGGATTAAATAGGGTTCCGCTCACCGCGATCAGTTCATTATTCAATGCCTGTTTGCCCCGGGTTTGAACGATCACCTCATCTAAAAGGGTGGTTTTTTCCGTCAGCAGTATTGTCAATTGTTCCTCCTTCCCAGCGGTTATCAGTACCTCCGGGACGGTATAGGACTCATAACCGGTATGCGTAATCACAAAACTGTACCGGCCCAGGGGTACATCCAATTTAAAATAGCCGTCTTTATCAGACCGGCACTCTGCAGGGTCAGTATCCAAAACAGCTATCGTGGCATCCCCGACCGGGAACCGGGTTACAGCATCCAGAACCCGCCCCCGCACTGACTGGGTCCCGGTGGTTTGCGCCATCAACAGGGATTGACTAAAAAACAGCGCAAAAAGAGACAGGATTGCCCTCCTGTAAAAAACAGCCGGATTCATTTGCACAAAAACAAGTTTAAAAGAGATAAGAATTGATTTTCTGCAAATATGGGTGCCGGAAATGCGCAAATCGCCCCATCAAATAGGGTGGCACCTCTAAAAACGACTGTTTTTGTTAATGAATTCTTAAAGCCCCCGGGGATCCATGAGCGCTGTTGATCTGAAACAATAAACCGGAGTCAGCAGGTCACAAATCAATGTGCCGGTTTTTCAGATACTCAGACGGTGACTGGCCGGTAAATTTTTTAAAATTCCGGTTAAAAGAAGATTTGGAATTAAAGCCGCATTCAAAAGCCAGCGATAACAGGGTATAGTTTTGATTATCGGGATGCCTTACGATCTTTTTAAACTCCTCTACCCGCAATTCATTGATATAGTCATAGAAGCTCTTTTCGACCCGGGAGTTGATGACCTGCGACAGGGTGCCGCTATGGATATCCAGTTGTTCGGCCACATCTCCCAGCGTCAGTTCCGCGTTCTTAAATAAGCGGGTATCCTGCATCAGGTCATTGAGACGCTGGTGTATCTCTGCTGCCTCCTCCCCGGTCAGTGTCGACTTTTCATATTTTACTTTTTCAGGCACCGTATTTTTCATAAGCAGGGCTGCCGGCTGCAGCATAGCGCCGGGTACCGGATCTTCATACGGCGGGCCCGGAGCCGGTTCGCTGCCTGCAGTTCTCCGGTTAAAAATACCTTCCTGCCGCACCCCAAAAAATCCGATAAAAAATATAAAAAGGGAAACGGAAATATAGAGGGTTTGCTCAGTGCGGTAAAATATTACAAAAAACCAGATAACCCCTATTCCTCCTATAAGGTAGCGCAGCCAGTTCAATGAGATTTTCCCGGTGTAAGAAAACTGTCCTGCAATATTTTTCCGGTGACGTTTCAGCAATACCAATGCCGCAATAATGTATACCACTCCTGAAATGATAAGGGCGATGGTATGCCCCATTATTATGCCCCTGAGCCCGGGCGCGCCATGCTCATAGGCATATAATTTTTGTCCGGGGTTCATTAACAGCAAAGGAACCCACAATACATAATCGGCAAAAAATGGCAGAAAATGCCAGATCCACCGGTACTTATGTTGTTGCTGATTGGTAAGATATAAGGTATATAAATACAGGAACGGACCATGGATAAACGGAAAGGGCAGCTCCCAGCCTAATATCCCCGGCACATTCTTGTAGCTGCCCGAAACAAAGAGGTAGAGGTACCCCAGATGGATCGTAGCCAGAAACTGCCATGCCGTAAGGATCTTATCGGCGGTGGTTTTTTGCGGCTTCGCTATCAGCAGTATCAACAGGTATACAGATACAATGATCCCCGTAAGGTATAGCATGGTTTTGTCTATCGTTTATTTTTCATCCAATGGTTACCCGATCGGGTTCCAGCCCTGGGCGGTGATCTCATGCCGGCTGCCTCCTTTGGTAATAATATGAGCGCCTTCACTTGCGTCCGTCATATACCCGATGATGCTGATGGCCGGGTTCGCGTTAATTTTTTCATAGTCGGCCTGTGGTACGGTAAACAGTAATTCATAATCCTCGCCCCCGCTCAGTGCACAGGCAGTCGGATCGATTTCGAATTTGAATGCGGCATTCCGGGTTTCATCGGCTACCGGTATCTTGTCCTCATACAATACACAACCCAGCTGGCTGTCCTTACAGATATGCAGGATCTCCGAGCTCAACCCATCGCTGATGTCCATCATTGCCGAGGGCAACAGGGACTCTTCTGCAAAAAATTCAACAATATCTTTTCGGGCTTCGGGTTTCAATAACCGGCCGATCACATAGGTTTCTCCTTCAAGATCCGGCTGCACTTTCGGGCTTTCCAGGAAGATCTTCTTTTCGCGCTCCAGGAACAGCAGGCCCACATAGGCGGCTCCCAGATCGCCGCTGACACAGAGCAGGTCTCCTTTTTTTGCTGTATTTCTTTTTACAAATTTATCGGGGGTTACTTCACCGATGGCGGTAACAGAAATCACAAACCCTTTTTGAGAGGTAGTGGTATCCCCGCCCACCAGGTCTACTCCGTAATGACTGCAGGCGGCATATACCCCTTCATAAAATTCATCCAGTGCCTCCAGACTGAAGCGGTTGCTGATGCCGATACCCATGATGATCTGGGTAGGAGTGGCATTCATCGCGTATATGTCGCTCAGGTTCACCACAACAGATTTATACCCCAGGTGTTTTAACGGCGTATACATCAGGTCGAAGTGGACGCCTTCCAGAAGCAGGTCGGTAGTAACAACGGTCTGTTTTCCAAAATGATCAATTACAGCAGCATCATCACCCACCCCCAGCAGGGAGGAAACGTTCTGCAGTTCTATATTTTTTGTCAGGTGGTCGATCAGACCAAATTCACCCAGCTCCGACAATTCTGTACGTTCACTCATTTTAATCGGTCGTTTTTATACGTTTTTAATGCTCCTCTTTTTCCGGGAGGTTATCAGCCGTTGGCGGCAGCAACATTATTAATGATCGCCAGCAACTCATCGTGTATCCTTCCGTTCGTAGCCAGGATGCGGTGCTGGTACGGAGAGAACTTACCACCATTAAAATCCGTCACTTTTCCACCCGCCTCTTCCACGATCAGGTACCCGGCCGCGCTGTCCCAGGCTTCCAGCTTGTGCTCATAAAACCCGTCGAACCGGCCGGCAGCCACCCAGCAAAGGTCAATAGCCGCAGCACCCAGCCGGCGTACCGGAACTCCTTCCTTTATAAACCGCTCAAAGACCTGTAATGGTCCGTTTTCCATATTTATATACACATAGGGAAATCCCGTTACCAGGCAGGACCGCATCGCCTCTGTTTCCTCACTTACTTTTAAAGGCAGGCCGTTTAACGTTGCCCCTTTGCCTTTTTCCGCAAAGAACAATTCATTCATGTGCGGGTTGTAAACCATTCCTAAAATGATCTCTTTTTTATATTCCACTCCAACCGACACACAGTTTATCGGGATCCCATGCGCAAAATTAATGGTGCCGTCCAGCGGATCAATGATCCATTTGTAATCCGATTCCTGCACCAGTTCCCCGCTTTCCTCGGTTAAAATAAAATGATCCGGATAATGGCTGCGGATCACCTCTATAATGGCCCTTTCCGATGCATGGTCGGCATCTGTAACCAGGTTATTGCGCCCTTCTTTATGCTGTATCGAAAACGACTGTTGAAAATAACGGGTCAGTTCTGCTGCGCCGGCCCTTACTGCTGCTTCTAAAACGGTTGCTAACATAGGGCCAAAGATAGCGATTTAGCTTTCAGACTTCAGAATAGAGCGCTGAGATTTGAGACACAAATAGCTTAATTCCCGGATCTCAACGCTCAATACTCAATTCCTGCAGATGAATGAATTCATTTACATTTGCACACTGCTCCTGATATGCCAAGCAATGACCCTTTCCATTATCATAGTCAGTTATAATGTCAAGTATTTTTTAGAGCAATGCCTGTTGTCCGTACAACGTGCGGCAAAAGATATCGCCACAGAGGTGATCGTGATCGACAATTGCTCCGCCGATGGCAGCCCGGAGTACCTGAAACCACTTTTTCCCGGGGTACAGTTCATCAGCAACAGCAAAAACTACGGTTTTGGAAAAGCCTGTAACCAGGGGCTGCGCCGTTCGAAAGGAACCTTTGTGCTGTTCCTTAACCCGGATACGCTTGTCCCGGAAGATTGTTTTGAAAAATGCCTGGAGGTTTTTGAACAAAAAGAAGAAGTGGGAGCACTTGGCATCCGGATGATCAACGGCAAAGGAGCCTTCCTGAAAGAATCCAAACGGGGTTTTCCTTCCTTTTCAGCCTCTTTTTTTAAACTCTCAGGCATCAGCCGGCTCTTTCCCGGTTCAAAAACAGCAGACCGGTATTATCTGGGACATCTGGACGATAAAAAAGATCAATACACGGAAGTGCTTGCAGGTGCTTTTATGCTGATCCCGAGGCGGGTGCTTGACAAAACAGGTGGGTTTGATGAGGCTTTCTTTATGTATGGAGAAGATATTGACCTGAGCTACCGCATTATGCAGGCCGGTTATAAGAACTATTATCTTTCCGCTCCGTCCATCATTCATTTCAAAGGGGAAAGCACTTCCAGGAACAGCCTGCAGTATATCAGGAATTTTTACCGGGCCATGAGCATCTTTGTCAGCAAACATTACCGGGGTATAAAGGGTGCCGGACTTCGTCTGATGGCACAGCCCGGAATATGGGGTCATGCAGCATTTACCTTTATAAGAGAAGGACTGCGCTCCAGGAAAAAGACATCGCCGGCCGGAAACCGGAAAATAGTGGTTGGCACCGAAACTACAGCGGCAAGGCTGGCACAGCAGTTTTTTGCAGTCCCGCCGGATTTTCTCCTTTTGTCCCCGGGTCGGGAACAGCTTTACACCGTGTTGGGATCCGATCCCTCCGCTTCCGTATACCTGTGTGAAGCGGATCTTTCTTTTTCTGAGCTCATCCGGATCACAGAAAAAAGCAAACACCCGCGGCTCTATTTTTACAGCGGCCGCAGCCTGATCACTTCAGGTTGAACGGCCCCTTTACCGGATACTGCTGCGCGGCCGGGAATTCCGTGCGTTGCTAACAACTGTATGGTTCCTATTGGTTTTATAGTTACCTTGCAACCCTTATAATGTTCTCTTTTGCAGGGAATACCGCCATAGATCAGGGTAATATACAATATCTGTAAGCGGGAGATGCACAAGCGGTACAGTTTATGTTTATATTTAGTATATCGGCAAGCAAAAGCGTATCTTTGCCGGTTACAGTAGTTAGTAGAATATGGCATCAATAATAGATATTAAATTACCACGATCGATTGCCAGTGCGCTGCGACTTCCTAAGCGTAATGCAAAAACACAGCAACGAAGAGTACTAAAAAAACTCTTAAAAAAGGCAAGATTTACAGAATTTGGCCAACAATACCGGTTTGATGAGATCCTGCTTTCAAAAAACATCGAAAAAAGCTTTCAAAAACTGGTTCCTGTTTATGATTATAACAAGATCTATGAGCACTGGTGGGTAAAAACCCTGGAAGGCAAACCGGATATTACCTGGCCGGGAAAGATCAAATATTATGCACTGAGTTCCGGAACCTCTGAAGCATCCAGCAAATACATACCTGTAACCGAAGACCTGCTGAAAAGCAATACCATCAACTATATTAAACAACTGATCAGCGTTTTCGGGTATAAACAGGCCAATAAAAAATCACTGACCAAAGATTTTCTTATTATCGGCGGTGCCACCAATCTTCAAAAGGGAGAGGCCGGCTGGTTTGCCGGTGATCTGAGCGGTATCCTTGCCAAAAAACGGCCTTTCTGGTTTCAGACATTTTATAAACCCGGTGGCCGTATCGCAGCCATAGCCGACTGGAACCAGAAGCTGAATGAAATCGTAGACAATGCCCATAAATGGGATATCGGTTATATTGTGGGTGTACCGGCCTGGTGCCAAATGTGTATGGAAATGGTCATTGAGCGATATAAACTGGCAAATATTCATGAAATATGGCCAAACTTTGGTGTTTTCGTTCACGGAGGAGTAGCATTTGAGCCCTATAAAAAATCCTTTGACAAATTGCTGGGCAAACCGATCATTTATGTGGAGAACTACCTGTCGAGCGAGGGATTTATCGGATATAAAATGAAGGAAGACCGCGGCATTCAGCTGGTGACCGATAACAATATCTTTTTTGAATTTGTACCCTTTGATAACTGCAATTTTGATGCGGAGGGCACCATGGTGGATCATCCCGAAGCAAAACTGATCGACGAAGTGGAAGTGGGGAAGGAATACGCGCTGCTGATGAGCACCAATGCAGGAAGCTGGCGTTATCTTATCGGAGATACCATAAAATTCCTGGATAAAGAAAAGGCTGAGCTGATCATAACCGGAAGAACCAAACATTTTTTAAGCCTGGTGGGCGAACACCTGAGTGTGGAGAATATGAACCGGGCCATTCAGGATACCAATGATCATTTTAATATCAGCATACAGGAATATACCGTTATCGGCTTCCCCTATGAGGGCTACTTTGCCCATCGCTGGTATGTAGCAACCAGTGATCCGGTGAACAATGAGGAGCTCATTGCGTTTATTGATAATAAGCTTCGCGAGATCAATGATGATTACGCCACGGAGAGAACCAGTGCATTAAAGGAAGTATTTATAGAAGTGCTGCCCCCTGAAACATTTATGAAATTTATGGAACTCAAAGGCAAGCTCGGAAGCCAGCATAAATTTCCAAGGGTGATGAAAGGCCGTATGCTTCTTGACTGGGAAAATTTTTTAAAAACAGGACGAATTTAACGTCCTTTTTAAAAACTTCGGCTATATTGTTACGCAATTATGATTGAAGCCTTTATTAAAGGAATAACCATGGGTCTGCTGCTCTGCATTGCAGTAGGGCCGGTACTCTTCTCAGTCATCAAACACAGCATTAATGTGGGACACCGCGGGGGACTGGCCTTTGTGCTGGGTGTTTCCGCAAGCGACACCACCCTGGCCTTTATCAGCAATTTTTTTTCACAGTTTTTTACAAGCCTCAGCTCGCAGAAGGTAGCCATCAGCATAGTGGGCAGCACCTTCCTTATTGTGCTGGGCATTTACTATGCTTTTTTTAAAAAGATCCGGATCCGCGACCGCATCAAAAGAACGCCGCCGGTTTTCCGGAAGCGCGACTATCTGCAGCTGTTCCTCTCCGGCTTTTTTCTCAATACCCTCAACCCCGGCATATTCATTTTCTGGCTTACTGCTTCCACCACGTTTATCACACATACCATCAATGAACGGATCGTTATTTTTATAACGGCACTCCTTATTGTTCTGGCTACAGATATCGCCAAGGTAATGCTGGCCAATAAAATCCGCACGCGGCTTACACCACGGAATATTCATTTACTAAACAGGGTCAATGGTTTTGTTTTAATGTGCTTTGGCATTGCCCTGATCATCCGGCTGGTGATATAAAAAGAAACGGAATAATGCGCCGGCTTTGTTATTTTTATGAAAACAATGGGGCTGTTTAAATAAGATGAAGGTTCTTAAAGGCATATGGAAATGGGGCAAGCGGTTATTTGTTGTGTTGTTCGTAGGCCAGTTGATCTATATCGTGCTGCTTAAATGGGTCAATCCTCCTGTTACGCTTACACAGATCGGCAGTATGCTGAATGGCAGGGGCTTTCACCAGCAGAACAGGTCTGCTGCCTATGTATCGGAAAACGCCCGGCTGGCGGTGATTGCATCGGAAGACCAGCTGTTTCCGGACCATAACGGCTTCGACTGGAAACAGATACAGAAGGCGATTGAGTACAATCAGAAAAAACCGGGCAGGATCCGGGGTGCCAGCACCATCAGCCAGCAAACAGCAAAAAATGTATTCCTCTGGCAGGGCAAGGGCTGGATCCGGAAAAGTCTTGAAGCTTATTTCACCTTTATGATCGAAAAAATCTGGGGTAAAAAGCGCATCCTTGAAGTGTACCTGAATGTAGCAGAAATGGGCAGCGGCATCTTCGGTATCGAACAGGCAGCCCAGGACTATTTTAATAAACCGGCGGCAAACCTCTCCGCCTTTGAGGCTGCTGCCATTGCCGCAGCACTGCCCAACCCGGTACAGCGGAAGGTAAAACCCATGGCACCGGAAGTATCCCGGCGTGCCCGGCAAATTGTACAGCAAATGAATTTTCTGAAACCGGACCGGGACATTCAAAAGATCATCCGGGAAAATTAAGGCCGGGTAACCGGTTCTGGTTTCAGGTCTTTCACCAGGGTGTTGATGTTTTCCAAAAACGCGCTCCAGTATTCATCATCACCATCGAGTGTTCCCCGTTTTTCTAAAAAAGCCTCTCCTTTGCCCAGTATCATGTGGTAAAGTACATGCCCCGGACCCAGCGGTGAAAATGTGGATTTTACCCGGTGCAGCAGCCGTTTCATCTCATTTATGTCATGATGAGCCATGGCCGTGCTTAACTGGGACGCGTCTTTTTTCCATTGGCTTTTTATCTCCCTTAATATATCGTTCACCGCATACGAATCATCGCCCAGCAGTGCTCGCAGATAATGGAGGCTGGTGTATGGTACTTCTTTATTATTAGGCATGGGCTCTGTCATGATTGCTAGCATTTGTCAATCTGTTTATTTTTAGGGTCAGGGGCATTCAAACGCATCATGCCGGGGAGCATCATGCTTAATTTTATAGAGGGTTCAACGTTTTGTTTTTATAAAAGATGCAGCTTTGCGAGCAGTGCGTCCTTATAACTTTCAGAGACGGGTATCGGTTGATTTTTAATATAAACGAGCCTGTTTTCGATGTATTCCACCTTATCAATGGCAATAACATAGCTTCGGTGTACCCTTACAAACTTGTCTGTAGAGAATTTATCCTCAATCGTCTTCAGGCTTCCGTGCACCATATAGGTTTTATCGGGCAAATTAAACTGCACATAGTCGCCTTTGGCCTCCATCCACAGGATATCTTCTACATTTATCTTACGGATCACCTTGTTTTCCTTTATAAACAAATGCTTGGGAGTTATGGCATCCGCCTGCTGCGATTGTTTAAACCGGATCAGCTCCTGTACCTTGTCAATCGCGGCAAGCACCCTTGTAAGCGTAAAAGGTTTTACAAGATAATCCACAACGTTCAGCTCAAATGCTTCAACGGCATATTGTTCTTTTGCGGTGGTAAGAATTGTGTGCGGGCGGTTCGGCAATAGCTTCAGTAATTCCAATCCGTTCATCTCCGGCATCTCCACATCCAGAAAGAGCACATCGACATGATTGAATTCCAGAAAACTCTTTGCCTCAAGCGCACTTTCGCATTCCCCCACTACCTCCACGGCATTCACATTTCGAAGGATCTTTCTTAAAATAACCCGAGCTACTTTATTATCGTCAACCAATAAGCATATCAGAGGGCCCTTCGCATTCATTTATAACATGTAAAGTTTGTTAAAATTACGAAAAACTAATGATTTGTAAAAAATTAGGACAGTCTTTCGGGTTAAAATTAGAGTATATTTTAATACAAAAACACCTGTGTTCATAAAAAAAGGCCACTATAAGTGACCTTTTAACTATTTCGGGTATTTTTTACTTTTTATACTGCGGGATGATGCTGTTGGCCAGCTCCACCATTTGTTTCAGCCCTTCTTCCGGAAGATTCCCTTTCTTAAATTCTCCCAGTACTTCGGGGTATTTATTTTCCATTTCCAGCAGGAAATGCTCTTCAAACTCTTTTACCTTATTTACCAGAACATCTTTGATCAGACCGTTGGTACCCAGGTAAATGATCGCCACTTGTTTTTCCACCGGATAGGGAGAATACTGCGGCTGTTTCAGGATCTCCACGTTACGGGCACCCTTATCAATTACATTCTTGGTGGCCGCATCCAGGTCTCCGCCAAATTTTGAGAAGGCTTCCAGCTCGCGGTACAGCGCCTGGTCCAGTTTCAGGGTACCGGCAACTTTCTTCATGGATTTGATCTGTGCGTTACCACCCACACGGCTTACCGAGATACCTACATTGATTGCAGGACGGATACCGGAAAGGAACAATGAAGATTCCAGGAAGATCTGACCATCGGTAATGGAGATCACGTTTGTAGGGATGTAGGCCGATACGTCACCCGCCTGCGTTTCGATGATCGGCAGGGCGGTTAAAGATCCGCCACCTTTTACCAGGTGTTTGATCGAATCCGGCAGATCGTTCATGTTCTTAACGATCTCATCATTATTGATCACTTTTGCCGCTCTTTCCAGCAGACGGCTGTGCAGGTAGAATACATCACCCGGATAGGCTTCACGGCCCGGAGGACGGCGCAGCAGCAGGGATACCTCACGGTAGGCCACCGCCTGTTTGGACAGGTCATCATAGATGATCAGCGCCGGGCGGCCGGTATCACGGAAATATTCCCCGATAGCAGCACCCGCAAACGGAGCATAGAATTGCAGCGGAGCAGGATCAGAAGCAGAAGCCGCAACGATGGTGGTATATTCCATCGCGCCGTTGTCTTCCAGCGTTTTCATCACACCGGCAATGGTTGATGCTTTCTGTCCGATAGCTACATAGATACAATATACAGGCTTACCTGCTTTGAAAAATTCTTTCTGGTTGATGATGGTGTCGATCGCGATCGCGGTCTTACCGGTCTGACGGTCGCCGATGATCAGCTCCCGCTGCCCGCGGCCGATGGGGATCATCGCATCGATCGCTTTGATACCGGTTTGCAGCGGTTCCTTTACCGGTTCCCGGAAAATAACCCCCGGTGCTTTCCGCTCTAACGGCATTTCATACAGCTCGCCGGAAATCGGTCCTTTACCATCAATCGGCTGACCCAGGGTGTTTACCACACGGCCTGTCATGCCTTCGCCCACCTTAATGGACGCGATCTGGTTGGTACGGCGTACTTTGGAACCTTCCTTGATATCTTTTCCTTCACCCATCAATACCACACCCACATTGTCTTCTTCCAGGTTCAGGGCAATTGCGCGTACACCGTCTTCAAACTCAACAAGCTCACCATACCTTACGTTTCCAAGGCCATAAACGCGGGCAATTCCATCACCCACCTGTAATACGGTGCCTATTTCCTCTAAATCGGCCTGGGCGTTGAAGTTGCTCAGCTGTTCCCGCAGGATGGCACTTATTTCGTCTGGTTTTATTTCCGGCATAAATAATGATATTTAATACGTTTTGTTCTTAAAAAACGGCCTAACGCCCGTTTTCAGGCTGCAAAAGTAGTGTATTACCACAATCAGAACAAAAAAATAAACCGGATCTTCATTTTTATTCCCCTAACGGGAATCTGCTTTTTTAACCCCGCAAAACAGCTGCGCAGCTTACGGCAAAACCACAGCCCCCAAGCCCCCGGTAAGGACCTGATCCTATTCATAAAGCCGGGCTTTCCGGGTTGAAGAAATCTTAAAGCACCCGCACTCCGCTGGCTTCAAAACGCACCTGCTTTTCCGGTTTTGTAATGGCGTCGATCTCCGCCTGCGGCTTTTTGGCATCCTCCGCATAGTGTTTTAATTCGTTCACAGACACCAGTTTCTGACGCGCGATGCCATCCAGTACCACGGTTTTTCCGGTAACGGCAGTTGGTACAAAAAAGGCATAATCCTTAAACTTGACCAGCATTTTGGTCTTGTCCGGCAGCTCCATGGTCATCCAGCAGCCTTTTTTCGGACAGACTGCCAAAACGGTTCCCTTTATTTTGGCGGTTATTTTTTCCTCCTTGTCCAGTTTGCGGGATAGTTCATCCAGGGAAACGGCTCCTTTTTCCGTGATCGTTTCACCATAAGTATCTCCTTTCTTTGCCTCACCGGCAGGAGGTTGTGCATATAAAAATGTACCTGTGAGCAAACAGGCGGTCAACAAGCATATAGTTCTCATTATTTAAAAATTTAGCAATTAAAGGCATTTATCTATTTTTTCTGCCAGTTTATGGTCTTTTTCTGTAACAATATCTCCGGCATCATGTGTAGAAAGCCAGATCTCCACTTTATTATAGGTATTGGTCCAGGTGGGATGATGGTCCATTTTTTCGGCCGCAAGCGCCACGCGGGCCATAAAACCAAAAGCGGCATTAAAATCTTTAAAGGAAAAGCTTTTATACAATTTGTTGTCGTTCTCTGTCCACATAACAAAAATTTTAAAAGATCAGGTAATCCTTATTTTTTATTTTTTCATTGGTCAGCTCGGTGATCAGCTGCACTCCGGGTATTTCCCGCAGCCAGGCTTTTACCTGCTCCAGGTATTCGTCCGTAACTGTGTCATTTTTCATCAGCCACAAAAAGTCAAGATGCTTAAACTCCGGCAATAAAAATTCCCCGTCGTGCAGGTTATTATATAAATAATGACAAAGTGAGCTGTTGGGATCGCGGTATTCGTAAACAGAAAAAAAATAAAGCCGCCGCTTTCTTTTCAGTTTTATTTCAATATCATGATTGATCCGGAAGTCCAGTTCCAGTAAATTATTCAGGTTCCAGCAAAACTTATAATCCTTTACCGTCGTCACGATCCCCAGGAGCTTTGTGTCTTCAAAAAACTCTTCCGTGATCTGATCGGTATTTAATGATAGTTTTACGGTGGCCATGGATATATCCGTTTTCCCGGCACAACAGTGCACCGCCCTGCCGGAAAATACGTTGTAAAGGTAGCAAATAATGCGCCGGCATTGCCGGTTCCTCTTCAATAAATCCACAGCGGACCCAATTCCCGGTTGAACACTACCAGTTCCTTACCGTTATTATACCCCCCGCTTATGGCAGCCGGAACAACGGTTGATAAAGATTGCCGGCCAGCGCCGTTACTTCTTTGTGCAATGCATCCAGTAATGCAACATTTTTACCCGGACTGTTCTTGCCGCCGAGCACCTGTTCTATTTTTTCTTTAAGATTCGCGGGGGTCAGCGGCATTTTTTCCAGTTGTGCCACGGCCCGCTTATCGCCCATCGGGTACTGTTCATTCAGCGCGAATAATGCGTCAACGATATTCTTTACAGCTCTTGTCAGGCATCCGGCAGTATTGTACACATCGCCGGATCGTGCAAAATGATCTGCATTCCACAACGTAAATGCCGCCGACCACAGGGATTGCCCTATTACTGTTTCCTTAAGTTTGAACGGATAGACCGCTACTGCCTTTTTCAGCCTCCGGATGATGCCTGAAGGATCCAGTAACGGGATACAATATTTTGTTTCTGCAAGATAAATGACCGAAGAAAATCCATATGGGGGCTGTTGTTCAAAATGATGCTCCCACTCCCCGTTCTGTGCCTTTCCGATCGTGCGGGTCACCTGTTCAATGTTCCGGTAAAGAAAATCGACTTTTCCGGCCCGGGTATGGATCCATGCGCCCCCATTTACCCAGGGGCCCCATTCATAAAAGCCGGTGACTGTTGGTGCTTCTGTTGCAAAATCCCGGGCGATCTCCCGGATATCCCTGGTATCGAACGGATCAGCCGGAGTATAATAAATGCCGATATCCATATCCGAGGTATCGGTGGCGGTACCCTGTGCATAAGAGCCGCCCAGCACAATGGCCGCAACACCCTTTACATCCGCCAGCGCCGTGGTTACCGTCACCAGCAACTCCTGTTTTTCCGGCAACAGCCGGATCCCGGCAGCGGCCATTTGTTCTTCAATAACCGGTCTCATCCTGTAAAGGTACCGTTATCCCTTTAGCATTTCATATCCGGCGATCTGTTATACGATATCCAACCGTTCCGCCCAATTCAATCCGGCGGGTAATTCCATATTTGAAAACTCTATATGAAGCACCCGCCGCGGCCGGTTGTTCACAGTTCGGCCCGAGCTGTGAAGCAGCAGCGGCTTCATGATCATTACGCCACCCCGGGGAACAGAACAGGAATGTTCTTCTTCTGCAGACCAATCGATCTGTTCCGGCCGGAGAATGCCATGACGGTGAGAGCCGGGGACCACTTTCAATGCGCCGTTTCGTTCATCTGTATCATCCAGGTGTATCCGTAATGTAAAAATGTTTTCCAGAACGGGCAGCGGGGGCTGAACCGCAAACTGGTTCTGCTTGAGGGTCCAGGGTCCATATCCGGGAACCGTAGCCTTCCTGTCAACCGAGATCGTAAGATCCTGGTGGTAGCTGACATACCAGTTGGATGCAGCAGGTTTATCAAAATAAATACTTTTTACCACGAAAAAGCTGTCGCCGGAGAGGCGGCTGATGAGTTGTTTCAGCCGGGGGTTGAAGACCATTGCCCGTGTTTCCGGGAGCTCCTTCAGGAATTGCCGGATGGCAAAAAGACCAGCTGATTTGCGGAAGGTGTCCTTTGACGGGTCCGCCTGTTCGATCTTCCCCGCAATCGCCGCAAGTTCATCGGGGATGAAGATATCCGGTGCCACCGCAAATCCATTGGCATCCAGCTCATGCAGCAGCGCATCTGATGGTATTGCTTCTGTACTTCCCATTTCCAAATATACATATAGCCGGCCGCATTGCCTGTGCGGACCGGTCATCAATAAAATCAGCGATGGGCAGGCCCGTCCGTTTGTTGTACATTGGTTCTTTATCCCAAGATCAGGCAATGAATACTCCTGATAAACTCAAAAAACAAGCTATGTCACAACCTGTTTCCCGCTATCATTTTACTGCCGACTGGGGCGGAGCCCGTACCGGGTTTGCTGAAATATCCGGTCTGAATATTGAAATAGAACCGGTCCTCTTCAGAGAAGGTGCCAGTCCGGAAGACCAGATGCGAAAGATACCCGGCCTGCGCAGCTACTCTAATATCCTACTAAAAAGAAATATACTGAAGGGCGACAATGACTTTTTTGACTGGATCAATACCAAACAGATGAACAATATCCAGCGAAGGGATATTACCATCTCCCTGTTGAATGAGCATCATGAGCCTATTGTTGTATGGCGGGCTAAAAATGCCTTCCCGGTAAAATATACAGGACCGGTACTTTATGCAGGAACGGGGCAACTGGCCATGGAAAGCCTGGAGCTGACCCATGAGGGACTGACCGTTATACAACCATGAACCGCACTTCCCGGATCAACGGCCACCTCCTGACAGCAACCGGCCAAGCGCAATAAATGCTGCAGACATCAGCAGAAAACCGCCTGCCAAAACAATGCTGTTCAGCAGCGCACGCTGATACCCCAGCGATACCACATCCACAAAAGGATACGGGTAAAAACCCGACTGTGCTCCCCGGAGAAAGATACAAACAGCGTATACCGCCGGATAGATCAGCCACGCGCTGATGCCTTTATAACGCAGCCCCGACTTGGGAACCGCTATCAGCCAGTACAGGATAAACAACAGCGGCACCCCTACATGGAGCAACTCATCCACCAGCCACTGCCAGCCACCGGGGTTCCACAACTGACGTAATACCAGGTTATATACCAGGCCTACAATAGTTATATATACCGCGACTGCCGTTGCCGGTCCGGGTCGTAAAAAAAACGTGCCGGTCCGCCCCCCCGGTCTTATAAGCAGTACGGTACAATAAACCGCAACCAGTATGTTCGTAAGGATGGTATAGTAGCTGAAAAAGCGTAACAGCGTTTCCCCCGGCGGGTTCTTTGTATTCAGGAACATCAGGTACCCCTGGAGTATTACTGCAAACCAGGCAACAATGGCTATTACAACTACCAGCCAGCGTTTTGTTGTATTACTATTCATGATGCTTGTACTGTTTGATTTCAGATCCCGTTATCAGCTGGTCCGGATGTATTCCAGCGTCAACTGGAGGTGGTAGTAGCTCGGCCTTATCAGCCCCACCCTGGGATTATTAAGATCACTGATGACCAGCATGGTAAGCGATACCATTACAAAATAGATAACAGGAACCATATAGTGGATCCGTTCCTTTACACCATTCATAAAGCCGACCAAAAAACCGATCAGCATGGATACCACTATTAAAAGAAAGACTACAAAGGCGGGGGTTCTTTCATAATTGGAATAAGCAAAAAGAGCAACCGTTGCCTGAAGCCGGTCAAAATAATCTGCGATTTTATCTGTTGTTACATTGTTGTGCTGCTTTTTATAGGCAACAAATTTATTCCAGTATTCATCGCTTTGAGCTTTGGCCTTATAGAAAAACCGAACGTCTCCTGATTGTTCGTAGGCCAGGTGGTTCTCCAAAAATTGCTGCAGCTTATTTTTTGTATACAGGTGGAACGAGTCCGGCAGCTCTTTGCTGTAGCGGTAAAGTACATCAATACAATTGGCCTCCTCATGCAAATAAGTATACCGCTCGCGGTGGGCATTCCCCGCCTGCAAAAAAGTAAAGGAGATAATGAGTCCAAAAATGCCAACAATGGAATTTTCAATACCCGAACTTTCCCAACGGAAGCGCTTCCTGTAACGGACAGCATACCAGATACCACCTGCAATGGTAAGAAACAATAAAATAATGTAAATACCGATCACCCATAGAGAGTCCAGCATAACCTGACACCTGTTTGACAGTTACCATAAAAACCGGAAGGGCCTGAATTCCGGTTTGTTCCCTTTCCACACCACATGCACTTCCCGAATTTACAAAAAAAATCATTGCGTCACGCAAGTTGCCGGTCCGTGACCGCTCAGCCGGAGCGTTTTTCTATATTGTAGCCGCGGGCACCAAATGGCTGCAGTTCTTCGATAAACATTTTCTCCAGCTGTTCTGTTTCTCCTTTATAATCCGTTATGCGCTCCTCTTCTTTTATTTCGCTGAGGATCTCATAAACAAATTTTTCCTCGCCGGACCGGCTCCAGTCGGCCTGGAGCCCGGCATTGGAACAAAGTCCGTTATTGAGCTGGAAGCGGAGCCGGTTCCAGATGGAAACGAGGTCGGTGCTGCTTCCGATAAAGATCTTTTCATTCTCTGTATTCCTTATCCGGAACACACCCATCCGGAATTTTTTCTGTTTATACTGCTCCTTCAGTTCCCTTTTTGTTTTCATTTTACGGTTTGATCACTCCTTTGATACGAAAGCCGCAGATGCGGAATCCCGCTTTTAACAGTGTTGCTTTGGATGCCGGATTTTCAATATTGCACCGCGCAGCCGGTACCCGGTTCATGCGATACGCTTCCTTCTTTAACTCCTGTACCATCAATGCGCCCAGGCCCTGTTTGCGATAGGGTTCCCTTACCTGCATGTAAATATCTGCATAAGGCATATTGTAGTTCAGCATCAATCCGCCGCTGGCTACAATTATTCTGTCCCGGATCAGCACATGTGTACTGTCGTCGTCACCCATATCATCCCCTTCAGTCCGTTTACGGAAAGAGACACCGGGTACCGTCAGGCCTGTGGCATAATGGTCTTCAAAAAGTATCGCTTCCGCATAAATATTGCGGGTACGTTCATACAGCATAGATGTAAGCAGCAGGTCGTTGGTCTGACTTTCAACCAGGCCGGCCTTGCATACAACCTGAAACTCCCGGAAAATACGACCTGCCATTCCGCGGTACGGAGGAAGCAGATAAAATTCGAAAATGGTATCCCGGTCCTCCCGCCGCTCCGATCCCCATACGGCGCCATAGCCTGCCCCGGTGCCGTCAACTGTAAAGAGATAGGTATCGGCCCAGCCATACGTATGGCATTTATTACAGATGAACTGAAACCCGCCTTCATTCAGGAAAAGGATCCTCAACGGTTCAATAACATCGGATGTTGTCTTTGTAATGCAGATTTCCATACGCGAAGGTTTAACGTTACCCTTTGCCGGGTCTGAATTACAAAATTAACCGGTTTTATGCCTTTATTGCCGCCAGGTAAACCCATGCCATAAAAAACAGCTGTAAGGGAACCCGGAACCACAGGTAGGAAGGGCCGTTCCCGTTAAAGGTGGCCCGCTGATAATCGACCTGTTTAACTGCTGCATAGATGTTTGCCGGAAGCAGCAATGCCAGGAACAGGATGAGGAACCAGGCCGCCGGCAGCCTCAGTGCGGGTATGAGCAATGCCACGGCTGCCGCGATCTCAAGGATGCCGGTACCATATACAAGTGCCGTTCTGGCCGGAACAAAGGCGGGCAGCATCATTGACATCCCCTTTGCAAAAGCAAAGTGTCCGGCCGCGGTAAACAGTAACATCGCAGCCATTGCGATCCTGCCGGCTGCTGCAGGCGAATAATGCCCCTTAAAAATCCTCCCCGCTACAAGGGCCCCTGCAAATACCGTTATCAAAATTATTACTGGTTTCATTGTTTTTTTACAAAGTTCCGGCACCCGGAAACGTCAGACAATGAACCCGGGTTAATAAATCTGCTTGCGGATGCGGCTCAGTGCCTGGGGTGTAATGCCGATGTAGGACGCAATGTATTTTAACGGGATCCTTTGCAGCAGTTCCGGCTGTCCGGTAAAAAGATTCAGGTAACGTTGCCGGGCCGTTTCATTCAGCAATGAGAGTTCCCGCCGGGATTTTTTAAGGAACAGCTCCTCTCCCGCATATCTTCCAATAGCGTTGCCCGCTGCTGTTTGCCGGTACACATCCTGCAGGTCTTTATAGGTCAGCCGCCAGAGTACCGTCTCCGTAAGGGTTTCAATATGATAACCGCAGGGCGATTGCGTAAGGAATGAGTCATAGCCGCTTACAAAACCGTTGGCAAAGGCAAAAGAAAACGTAAGTTCCCGTTCCTCCCGCTCCATATAAAAACGTACTACGCCCTTTTCAACAAACGACAAATACCGTTCTGTTTGGCCGGTCTTTAAAAGCAGCGTCTTTTTTCTGAACGGCTGTCTTACCAGTTTTGAAGCAAAAAGCATCCAGTCCGCATCACTCAGCGGCACTTTCTCTTCAAAAATCTTCCGGATCTGTTCCATTTGTATATTGGTATTTGTTTATTGTTATTTCAGGACTGAGGAGGCTGTCCTTCCCGGGATTAAAAATACGCTTCCCGTTTTAAAACAACGCCGGAGCGCGCCTGCATTTTAAAAACCGGCGGATCGTTTGCTCTTATGATCTTTTATTACTTCAGTACCGCACCCGATCCAAATCCGTTATCTTTAGAACGGAGATCGCCCCGTGGATCCTATTCCACAACAGGAAAAACCGGTACATGCATACTTTGTTAATTCAACATATCAGGGCCCTGGTTCCGCTGGCGGAAGCGGAGGAGGACCTGATCATAGCAGCCTTTCAGCAGAAACGGCTAAAGCGCCGGCAATTCTTTGTACAGGAAGGAGACCCCTGCCGCTACCTGGGCTTTGTTACAAAAGGAGTGCTGCGTTCTTATTTCACCAGTGAAAAGGGTCAGGAACACATAATCCAGTTCGCTATTGAGGGCTGGTGGCTGAACGACAATGAAAGTTTTTTATTCAATACCCCCTCCCAATTCAACATTGAGGCACTTGAAGACACAACGCTGTTACAGATCGACCGGCCGGCTCTTGAAGCCCTTTACCGGGATGTGCCGCAGCTGGAGCGCTTCTTTCGCATCCTTTATCAGCGCAGCTTTATCATGCTTCAGAAAAGGGTGATCGCGACCATAAGTCAGACCGCCGAACAGCGCTACCTGGAGTTTGCAGACCGGTACCCGGAGATCGTGCATCGTGTTCCCCAATACCAGCTGGCGGCCTACCTGGGTATGACGGCAGAATTCCTCAGCAAGATCCGTCATGGTATTGCTGTAAAAAGATCTTAATCCAGTTCAATCATTTTTTCTGTAGTACTTCATTTTTTTTAAATGCGGCAAATGACAGTTTTGCCTTTTGATCATCTAAAAAAAATGAATATGGAACTCTTTACACAAACAACCGGGCTCACCTCCCTGATACTCCGGCTCACTCTCGGTCTTGTAATGCTGCCACACGGCTGGCAGAAAATGGCCCATTTTAATAACACGCTGATGCACCTGCAACAGGATTATCACCTACCCTGGCTGGTGGCGGTTCTTGTAATCCTGACGGAGTTCATTGCTCCGGTCTTGCTGGTAGCTGGTCTCGCTTCCCGTGCAATGGCGTTGCTACTCATCCTGCTGATGACAGGAGCCGTTTTTGCGGGGCACCACTGGCAACATGGATTTTTTATGAACTGGTTTGGGAACCAGAAAGGAGAAGGCTTTGAATACCATCTGCTGGCCATTGGTCTCGGCATTGCCATTGTTCTTTCAGGAAGCGGAAAATGGTCTGTTGACCAGTTGCTCGGCAGCCGTTGGTAAACGGATCTGCAGCCAGGGGTGCCCTGGCAGAAAGTCGGGCTTCTTAAAAGAAGTTTAAATTCAATTCAGTAGCTTTGAGTGGTCAGTTTAAATTTGAAACAAAACAACAGGCAAGCCCTTGAACGATTCGGTACCGCCTGCTTATGCCATTCAAAAAATGAAAAGAAGAAAATTCATCAGCCAGAGCGCCAAAGGAGCGCTTGCATTTACCATTATTCCCCGGTCGGTTCTGGGAGGTAACGGAACTGTAGCCCCGAGCGACCGTATCAACCTGGGATATATCGGTACAGGAAAACAATCTTATGGACTTGTAAATGCCATCAATGGCTGCAAGGAAACCCTGGTGCTGGCCGCATGCGATGTGGATTCCAGGAAGCTGGATCATTTTATCGGACTCGGTCAAAAAGCAAATGAGAAAAAAGTGGCCACACCCGTAAAAGGCTATAAACATTACCGGGAGCTGCTTGAGCGAAAGGATATCGATGCCGTTGTGATTGCAACACCGGATCACTGGCATGCACAGGTTGCGGTAGACGCCGCAAAGGCCGGTAAGGACATCTATTGCGAAAAGCCCCTGGCGCTTACCATTGCCGAAGGACGGGCCATGGTGAATGCCACCCGCAAGTACAAGCGGGTTTTTCAAACCGGCAGCATGCAGCGCTCCTCCTTTAATTTCCGGCAGGCGGCCGAACTGGTTACCAATGGCTATATCGGCAAGATCAGCGAGATCAATGTTTCAGTAGGAGAACCGGTAAAGCAATGCGATCTGCCGACAGAACCCGTCCCTGACAATCTCGACTGGGATCTTTGGGTGGGACCCTCCCTGTTCAGGGGTTATAACGCCATCCTGGCGCCGCCGCTGGAAGCCAAGGAATGGGCCTGGTGGCGGGGCTACCGCGGCTTTGGCGGTGGTTATATCACTGACTGGGGCGCGCACATGTTCGACATTGTACAATGGGCCCTGGGTATGGATCAGTCCGGCCCTGTAAAATTCATTCCATCGGCAACTCCGGGTGCAAAGGAAGGCCTGTCATTCGTATACGCCAATGGCATAAAAGTGAACCACAGGAACTGGGGTGAAGGAAATGCCATCCAGTTCCTGGGTGATAAAGGAAAGATTGAAGTAAGCAGGGGATTCCTGCGGACCAGCCCGGAGAACCTGGCTTCCCTGAAATTTAAAACAGGAGACAAACGACTTTATTTCAGCGATAATCATTACCAGGATTGGGTGGATGCTATAAAAAAACGCTCCAAACCGATCTGTGATGTGGAGATCGGACACCGGACCGCTTCGGTTTGTAATGCCGTAAATATCGCTTACGAATTACAACGACCACTGAAATGGGATCCGGCAAAAGAGGCCTTTGATGATGCTTTTGCCAACATCCTGCGCAGCCGTCCCTATCGGGGAACCTGGGATTTTACCAATTTCTAGCCGCGCTTTAACAGATCAACAATATGACAGCAAGGCCATTTTCAGCAACCGGACCTCCAACGTCCGGTTTTTTAAATACAGCAGCCCTCCCGCTTGGTGTTCAGCTCTGGTCGGTAAAAAACGACCTGGCCCGTGATTTTGACGAAACACTACACCAACTGGCAACCACGGGCTATACCTATGCAGAAACTGCCGGTTATGACCCGGATGCCCGGACCATACATGGACGTTCTCCCGAACTGATGAAGCAGCAACTCGATGGCTGCGGAATGGTACCGCTCAGCGCACATATTCCTTTTTTTTCAAAAGAAGAAATGGAACCGGTACTGGAAGACGTTGCCGCTCTCGGTGCATCCTGCCTGGTTATTCCGGCCATACCGGAGGATTTGCGCCATTCTCTTGATCATTATAAACGCATCGCAGATGATCTCAATATAATTGGTGAACGCGCCGCTTCCCTAGGGATCCGCTTGGGCTATCACAATCACAATTATGAGTTCAAAATGATCAATGGCCTATTGCCGTATAACATCTTACTGGAGCGTACAGATAAGGAGACCGTTTTCTTTGAACCGGACCTGGGCTGGATGGTACAGGCCGGTCAGGCTCCGGAGGCTTTGTTCAATACATTTCCCGGTCGCTTCCTGCTGTGGCACCTGCGGGATGTGAATGCCGGCGGGGCGGCTGTAAATGTGGGGGAAGGGGTCGTAAATTTTCATTTATTACACCAGATGAAAAAACAGGCCGGATTTTTGTGCGGAATCGTGGAAACCCCTTCAGCCGCTACAGACGGGATGAACAGAGTGATTGCCAGTTTCAATTATATCAGAAAGGAACAACTGTATTAAAATATACTAACTATAACGGAGTATAGTACGCAGCATTTACAGGAAAACGATTTTAATTTTGAAAATTAAAAACCAAACGAAATGAAAATTGTAAAACAAATCCTCTTTACCCTTTTTGCATTGGTATTCATTATTTTCGGCCTCAACAAATTCTTTAACTACATGCCGCCTCCGAAGCTCACTCCGGAGCAAATGGAAGTTGTTGGGGCTTTTATGAAACTGAAATGGCTGATGCCCCTGCTGGGAACAATGGAAACGGTGGGCGGTTTACTGGTGATCCTTCCAAAAACAAGGGCGTTGGGCGCACTGATCCTTTTCCCTATAATGGTTGGCATTGTCCTGCACCACGGTACTATGGAACCTTCCGGGCTTCCAATGGCCTTACTCCTCGCAGTGATCCTTATCTGGATCATTATCGATAACCGGAAGAAATATGAACTGATCCTGAAGTAACCCCTTCCTGCCATCAGTCCGGATGCCTTCTGTTGAGGAGACAGCAGCCCTGTCTCGCGGGTATTTTTTGCGCCGGCGGATGCCCTGCGCGCTGCATAAAAAGAAGTATCTTTGATCCATACAAAAATTCCTGTTATGAATGCCCAGGCACCCCTTTACAATTATGATACATTGAGCGAAGCAGTAGACGATCTGATCCGCAGAGGCTATACCGAAGATTTTCTTGCGATGGAAGAAAAGGATTGTCTTTATTGTAACCGTAATTCTCTTGAGCTTTCCCCCGAAGATTTTGAGATCGATGAGATCTACCGGTTTGAGGGCATGACCGATCCTGCCGATGAAAGCATTGTATTTGCGATCTCTTCCCAAAAACACAATATCAAAGGCACCGTGATCAACAGTTTTGGAGCAGATTTCGGGTACCGGTCCTCCAAACTGGTGGAGCGGCTGAAACAACACAGGGGGTAAGTTTATAACGCAAGGGCTCTTTGCGCACTTCGCGGTTTATTATAACCGCAAGGGACGCTAAGGAACGCAAGGATTTTTTCGCTCTGGGGGCTACAGGCTCTTTTTTTTCTCTTTGCGATACTTTGCGTACTTCGCGGTTCAATACAACCGCAAGGGACGCAAGGTGGCGCAAATTTTTTCGCTCTACATCCTACTGCTGCTTTATTTATCCACGATAGATCTAGCGGTTGATCATACCTGTTCACAGATTATTTGCAACTCTTTTTATTCCATTCTTAATCAGGGTTACATTAAAATTTATCAACAGGCCAAGTTTGCAACCCGAAAGTTTTAAATACGTAAGCAGTTGTGCAAGATGAATATCATTTAGCACCTGTACCGCTTTTATTTCCACAATCAGCTTATTTTCTATCAGCAGATCCACTCGATACCCTGCATCCAGCTTAACGTCCTCGTATATCAATGGCAACGCGCGTTGTCGTTGAATAAAGAGTCCCTTTTTGCATAATTCAAAGAATAGACATTCTTCATACGCGCTTTCCAACAATCCAGGTCCCAGATGCTGATGAACTTTCAACGCAGCATCAAATACGATTTTTGATAATTCATTTTCTGTCACAAGCAGTTATTTTGATGTTTAACAAATAGTGTAGCTTTTATCCGGTGCCGTATTTTTCCGCTTAAACTAACAGCAAGATATGCTATAGGGTGCAGACGTGCAAAGGTTCTTTGTTCTACGCTTTACGGGGTCTTTGTTTTTTCTTTGCGATACTTTGCGTACTTCGCGGTTCAATACAACCGCAAGGGACCTAAGGAACGCAAGGATTTTTCCGCTCTACGGGCTACAGGTTCTTTCCCTTTGCGATACTTTGCGCACTTCGCGGTTCAATACAACCGCAAGGGACGCTAAGGAACGCAAGGATTTTTCCGCTCTACGGGCTACAGGTTCTTTCCCTTTGCGATACTTTGCGTACTTCGCGGTTCAATACAACCGCAAGGGACCTAAGGAATGCAAGGATTTTTTCGCTCTGGGGGCTACAGCTCTTTCCCTTTGCGATACTTTGCGTACTTCGCGGTTCAATACAACCGCAAGGGACCTAAGGAACGCAAGGATTTTTCCGCTCTACGGGCTACAGGTTCTTTCCCTTTACGATACTTTGCGCACTTCGCGGTTCAATACAACCGCAAGGGACGCTAAGGAACGCAAGGATTTTTTCGCTCTACAGGCTACAGCTCTTTCCCTTTGCGCTTCTTTGCGCATTTCCTGGTTAAAGTTCATTCGGAACAGGATCATTTGCTTTCTCCACATTTATCCCTACCCGCAGGGCACGGAGCCCGGTCACGCCCTGCAGCTCCTCCAGCTCCACCGCTTCAAGGTCATTCAGCAACAACCCTTCTTCCTGGAGATAGGCGATATAATCACGGTACTCGCGCGTTTCGCTTTCATTCAGGTATACCAGTGCTATTTTTCCCGGCTGGGTAAGCCGTTCCCGGGTATTCAGGATCCGAACTTTGTCGATCCTTTTTTTGATCACCTGGTAACGGATGTTATAGCTTCCTTCCACATCAAACTTATGTTCATCCTGGCGGAACACAATATCGATCGGAGCAGACCGGATATAGATCAGCTGGGTGGTCTGTAACGGGATTTCCAGATGTGGCAGCAGCGCATGTGTTTCCCTTGCGATCTCTGCCATCGCCTGTAATTGCCGCAGCCGCAGGTTTTGCAGATAATACCTGCTAAACGGTTTTTGCGGGGCGATATCCTGCCCGATATAAATATCGAATTCAAACCCATCCGTCCTGAATTTTTCAAAATAATAAGGATAGAACGTCTGCAACTCATTATTAAACCGCTCCAGGCGCGCATTGATCGTGTTGTTGATCGTTTTAAGTGCGTTGTCAAAAACGCGGATATTCCTGAGGACGCTGCCGGTGCTGCTTTCAATTTCTTTCAGATATGGCTGTATCAGCGGTTGCAGCTCGCGATCCTTTTCGTTCAGATCTTTCAGGAAGGGTGTTATTTTATTTTCCAGGAACTCATTCAGCTTTCCGTATTCCGAATCCCGGATATCATGACTGAGGCCGGAAAGCCACTTCCGGCATTTCCCGATCATATCATCCACCAGCAGCAAACCGGTCTTTTCCCGGATCTGTTCCAGCAGGCCGATCAGCAATTCAAGCTGAAAGGCCGCATCCGCCGCCATCGCCTTATTCCGTTCAATGGTGGAATTACGTATATCAATCGCCCCGTAGAGCGGATACACACTTTTAAACAACACTTTTCCGATCGGCCGCTTCTGATCCGACAGGCGGTTATCGCGCAGGTAATCCCATGCCGCTTCGTTAAACTTCCACTGGACGGCCGGCTGCAATGCCGTAAACTTATCCTTTACGATGCCGTCGAGGTGGTTATTGAATTCGTCGATCGCATTTTTCAACAGCTGGGCGATCACCGGTATGGCATCTTTCAGCTTTACCAGGCTTTGAAGATTGAGTACGTCTTTTTTATAGGAATAGATCTCCAAAACACCCGCCACTTCGTTGCTGTGAAAAATAGGAAATAACGCATAGGCTTCAATACCGGCCATATTCAAAAACTGTAACAACTGCTTTGCATCCTCCGCCTGAACCGATTCATCGATCAGCACAGGCTTGGGATGGTTCAGGTATTCTTCCGCCAGCTTCTGAAAACTTTTTCCGTTATCGATGCAATGATTGGGCTGCAACAGGATGCTGTTGTTGCCGCTTTCCAGTGTAAACACCAATTTATCGTTCACCCGTAAATTGGGCAGCAGGCCGAATTCGATGGCCGGGCTTCCCATTAATACTTTCAAGGAATGAATGACCTGTTCGGTATCCTCCTTGAGGGCAAACCGGTGCCTGCTGAGCACAATCTCTTTGATACTTTCCACCGCATGTTCCTGTGTGATCTCGGTTACCGTGATAATGGCCAGTCCCCGAAACTTAAATAAGGTCAGCGGTAATTGCCGGATCCCCTGGCTCCAGTCGTAATCCTCGCTTTTAATGTCCTTTGCCCATTCGATGAGGTTCAGGGGGGGTAGTTCGCCTTTGGCGATGACATCTACAAATCGTGTATCGATGTTGATTTTAAAATACCGGGGCAGTCCGTTCTCCACGTAGGACATAGCATAGCTTACTTCATTGCCCAAAGGAATGTGTTGTCCGTACAGTTTTTCGAAGATGACGGAATAAACAAATTCCATCCGTTTCTGAATCATCGATTTATCCTGTATCGACTGGATCATTGACCGGTGCAGCAGTTCATTGTTGCCCTCCATCATTTCATAAAACGCGTCTGTACCGCATATGATCTGGGGATCCAGCGGCACGCTGATAGCCCATATCACTTTTTGTTCTTCCGCAAGGGCCGGTTCAACAAGACAATAGACCAGCTCCAGTTCGTCCTTAAAGTGTGCCATGTCTGCCGGAGTAAGTTCTTCCTTCAGGTGCGGGTTCGCCAGCAGTTTTTCAAGAACGAATTCAAAAAAATTCTTTTTTATTGTTGTTTCCCGTCCGATCCGGTCTTTAAGATATTGGATCAGCGGGTTAAAGGAAAGCACGTTCTCCAGTCCGTCTATACGCACGGCCTTCCATTTTGCTAAATCGAGTAATCTGGTTTGCATTGTAGTTAAAATCTGAATCCGACACTAAAATGAGGATACCACCCCTCCCTGGAATACCCGGCGAGGAGCTGCACCACGGCGATCTGCGCCGGCACAAAATAAAGCCCCCCGCCTACTCCGGTATGAATTTTAGGGCTGTTATACCCTTCGGCCCACACTTTACCGGCATCAAAGAAGCCTGAAAAACCCAGCTGCCCCGGCAGGATATAACTTCCCACATCTGCGATCTTTATACGCAGCTGCAGGTTATTGTATAAAAGATGTTCACCGGCAAACCGGAATTTCCGGTATCCCAGCAGGTTTTCCTGCCCGCCAAGGAACAGCACCTGGTAAAACGGTGCATTGCCAACGGTGGTACCACCCCCGATACGGTCCGAGAACACCACATTTCCACTGGCACCCACTTTCCTGAAAAACGACAACTCCAGCAACAGCTGTGCAAAATCCCTGGCACTGCTGTTCAGTCCCTTAAAGCCCTGCAACCGCAGGTTTAAAAGTCCTCCTGAAGTGGGCAATAACTGGTCATCTCTTGAATCCGCTTCATAATTAAAAACAAGTCCTGTGTAATTTTTGTTCTTATTTACAGTAATACTGTCATAAGTGCCAACAAGTGAGGGCGTTGCAATCAGCTTGCCTTCATTGTCATCCGCATCATAGCGGTAATGCTGAAAGAAGGGCGAGACAGACAATGTTCTTGTCTTTTTAAACCGCCAGCGCAGGCCTGGTGCTATATCTACCAGCGTAAACCGGGCGCGGTAATAGCCCACTCCTTTCGATTTGTCGTATCCGGTTCCATTGCCCAGCCCGAAAAAATTCTGAACATTGTCTGGGGCCAGCACCCGGCCGATCACCACCAGGTCCGCATTTCCGATCGCATGCAGCCAGTCGCTTTTGAAACGAAAACTATTGGCCCCCGAAGAAAACGAATGCAGGTACGACAACTGGTGCGAATTGGCATATGGTTTTTTTCTGAAGCCCTGGTTCACAAACCGAACCCCCAGGCCCAGCATGATCCCATCGTCCCGGTTAAAACCGAGATTGGGACGTATAAAATACCGGTTATAGAGGTCGGTAGGCATATAGGCGGTATTGCTGCTGTCATTCGACAACCGCTTACGGATATGTTGATCTTCCCCGGTAAAATAGACCTGTTCTTTTTTTCCATAGACGCGGATGTTCTTTCTTCCATTAACAACCTGGTATTGCTTTTTATCTTTATCGCCAATGATCCGCAATCTTATTTTAGAACGGGTATTGATGATCGCACTGTCATCACCGGAATGTATATAAAGACGGATCTCTTTTGTAACACCGGCATCAAATGTCCGTTCAAACAGCTGGTCGGACACCGCATCTTCCTTATTGATCTTATGGATGCTGATCTTCAGCCCGCGGTCGCCGGCATCGGTAATCTGCACCAGTTCTTTCTTGTCTGAAGTTTGTATGTCCACCACCCTGTTGTAAAAGCGGTAGTAAGTGGTCATTGCCTCCGGCAGCCGGTTTCTCCGTTCCTTCAGGATCGCCAGGAACTTATCATGATCCCTGTTATAAGATGCCGCCGGAAGCCGCTTCAGTGCTGCTTCCAGCACCGAATCTGTAACAGCGGTTGTAAAATCATGTACCAGCTGCATCCATTGATCGTAGTTGTATTGATTAAAAAAATTACCGTTTATTGCCCTGCCGGCCATGAAATAGGCATTGATCTTTTTGATCTTCCCTGTGAAATCATGAAACCGCGGCATTATCGAAGGTCCGGAAGCGATCGTGGGCAATATACCCTGCACCACATGAAATACCTGGTCACGGTCGCGGGGCACGGGTACATACCTGCGGTCCTTCTTCTTTTTATCGTAGGCCCAGCGCCACTGATCTTCGTGCCGGTCCCAGTCCCCGATCAGCAGGTCTACCAGGCGGGCTCTGAAATACGTGGCCGTATCTACCGTGTTATCGTTATCCTTCAGCAGGTTCTTATACATTTTTTCGGTATTGTCCGATTTCCCGATCGGCTCCCGTTCTTCCAGTAAACAAACCTTGTTGAAGAAATTGTCCGCATAGGGCAGCAGTGCGGTATCGGGGGCCACCACGCCGATAATGGGATTGGCATGCGGCACGCCTACTGCGTTCGCAATAGGCGGTACAATCAGTGCCGAAAAAGGATGCTGGCCGCTTAGCGCATCGGTGACGGCATCTTTTGCAAACGTATTCCGCAATGCCTCCGGAAGGAGGATCTCCATATTCTTGTTTACATTACGTAATACCCACTCTTTTCCCGACGGACTTGCCAGCCGCAGCGATTTCGTCTGAAGTCCGCCCCCCTCCTTGATCGGCGTAAGTCCTCCGCTGATCTCTGAGATCCGCAGCACCGGCAGTTTTTCGGGCGCCGCCCATTCCTTTCTGAAATTTTCCCCGAACCAGACGCGGTGACCGCGCCCCGGCTTTTCAAGCGCTGCATTCGTGCGTACTACTACGCTGTCTGCTGTTGCCAGGGAATCATTAGAAACAGCCTCACGTTGCTGCTGCCCGGTAATAAACGGCAGGCGGTACTCAAATGCCTGTTGCATGCGCCCGCCATCCATCATGTAATAGGTGATCTTTAACTGCGCCCCGGTGAGGACATCCACGGTTACAAAACCGCTGTTCTTTCGGGCAAACAGACTGTGCCGCCCCTTCTTTACATAGGCATTCTTTGCCCCTGCTCCGCTCACGATCTGGGTTTGCTGTCCCTTGATGAACTGCAGGCCGTGTTCATGCCCGGCTACATGAACGAGGTTTTGATACCCGTTAAAAACACTGTCAATCAGGGCTGTCATTTCTTTATAGTCCGGATGGCCCTGGTCTTCCGGGTTGGGAATGCTGCTCCGCAGCAGGGGATAAAGCGATCCGATTACCGGTAACGGGATGTACAACCCTTTATTCAGATTGGTGAGCGGAAAAATATGGTCTTTAAGATTGTAGTACCCCCCATGCACCCCATAACTTTGAAACGGGTGATGGCATACCAGGAAGATCATTTTACCGCGGTTGCGGTTCACTATTTCAGACAGCTTTTCCAGGAAGGCCTCTTTTGTACTGCATTCGCAGGCTTCGCTGTTCTTTTCATGCTGAAACAGCCACCATTCACTGTCAAAGGCGATCAGTACCACTTCCTCCGAAACCGGGATCTCTTCGGGGCCAGGACAGCCTTTTTCCGGAAGCAGCTTTAACCGGGGATTGTTCTGTCCGTTCAGGAAGGCATCCTGGGCAAGGATCTTTTTGTACCCCTGCTTTCCCATGCGGTCCCAGTCGTGGTTACCCGGAACAAAGACTACTTTTGCTCCGTTTTTGAGCATGGGCTCGTACTGTGCCGTAAGGATCTTTTCCGCAGCGGTAATCGCCGCCGGGTCCTTCAGCGGCATACCATCCGGATAAATATTGTCACCAAGGAACAGTACAGTGGTTTTATTATCCAGTATCTGTGCCGCCGCTGTGGTGATCACAGCAGACTGATGCGGATTGATCTCACCCGCATCACCGATAAATATGAGGCGGTTCCGCACCGAATCCTGCGCCCGGACTCCGGCAAGCGGAAGCAATAAGAACAGATAACCAATAATTTTTTTCAGCATAAAGGGCTATTGTTTGAGCGCGAACTTTAAAACCGTGCCATACGCTTCCTGATCTTTTTCATTACTGATAAACAAATTACCCGCTTTGTCAAAGGTGATCCCCTCTGGTTGGGGAAACAGCGAGGGCCTCAGGGCATGGGCTTCTTTTATTTTCCAGTCCTTATCCGCTACCAGCAGCGATTTATTTACAGACGACAGGATATACCATTCGCCGGTACGCGGATTACGCGCAAGCGCACTTGGCTTTAATGTACTTTTTTTCGACTTTTTCTTCTCTATTGTTGTGCCATCCAGCGCAAACGGACTTTTAAGCACCAGTTCACCACCACTCCATTGTAATATATAACCGCTCACCTGATTCGTTTTTTTATCCGCTTCGCACTGTTTGCATAAAACATAGAGGTCATTACTTACCGGATCGGCATAAAGCGCCTCATATTCTCCCGCAGGCACCGCTTTTTTCCATTCTTTTACTGTAACGGCTTCATTGAGGTTCGTTTCACTCAAAGGAAATGCAAACAGGCTGCCATCGCTTCGCAGTACTACAATATTCCCGTTGCTTATGGAAAGGTCCTCATAGTCGCCTTTTTTACCAAATTTTGTGGCCGAAAGTTCAGCGTTACCCGGCTTAAAATGAAATACGGTACCGCTTTCATCCTGTATGGCATAAAGCGTATCACTGCTGCCGTCAAAAGTGATCCCCGAAATCTCGTCCAGGATGGCGGGCATATCAAACGTTTCCGGCTTGTTCAGGTCATAGCCTGCCGGGCTTGTATATTCCTTCTGGCTGATGCAGGACACTGCAGCGATAGAGAAAAGGATCATACCAAGTTTATTCATTTTCCGTACTTTTCTTTTAGGTAAAGGTAAACAGCCCTTTGCGATCTGAAATCATTTTTGTTTCCCGGCAGCGGGTGATTCTCCCCATCTGCCCCGATCCATACCGCAGCGGCGGTATCATTCCATTGCATTTCCAGGATGTCGGTCAACTCTTTTTTTAAACGGGGATCCAGGACAGGAAAACACACTTCGATACGCCGGTACAGGTTCCGGTCCATCCAGTCTGCAGAGCCCAGGTATACCAGCGGCGCACCGTTATTTTCAAAGAAAAAGATACGCCCATGTTCCAGATAACGATCCACAATCCTTTTTACTTTAATTCTTTCGCTGAATCCGGCCACGCCGGGCACGATCCGGCAGATACTTCTTACGATCAGGTTCACGGTTACCCCTGCACAGCTGGCTTCATATAATTTCCGGATCAGCACTTCCTCTTCAAGATTGTTCAGCTTGATCGTAATGCCTGCTTTTTTGCCGGCCCTTGCATGAGCGATTTCCTGGTCGATCAGCTGTAAAAACTCCTGCTGCAGGTTGAACTGTGCCACCAGCAGTGTATGGAAGAAGGTTGTTTCTTCCGGCCGGGGCTTCCGCCGCTTGGCAAGGAAAATAAAAAGCAGCTCCAGCTCCCGCAGCAGCAGTGGGTTTGCAGTGAACAGGATATGATCGGTATAGATGCGAGCAGAAGACTCATTAAAGTTCCCGGTGGAAAACAGTCCGTAACTGACCATCCGCCCGTTTTTCCGCTCCCGTGTCAGTGCTACCTTGGCATGGACCTTCAGTTTGGGAATGCTGTAAATAATGCGTACGCCGGCGGCCTTCATTGTTTTGGCCCACCGGATATTGTTCTCTTCATCAAAGCGGGCCTTCAGCTCTACAAAAGCGGTAACCTTTTTCCCGTTTTTAGCCGCGCTGATCAGTGCGTTGGCTATTTTTGAATCCCGGGCGATCCGGTACATGGTGGTATAGATCTCTTCCACATCAGGGTTTATGGCCGCTTCATTGAAGAACCGCAACACCGCATCATACGAGCAATAAGGCGTATGCAATATAAAATCCCCGTCAGCGATACGATCGAACAATGAACCGGCATCCGGAACAAAGGCCAGCGGCGGTTCCGGCGGGTACAGCAATGACGCCTGCCGGAAAGGGAACGAAAAGAAATCCCTGAGATTGTGATAATACCCTCCTGCAGTAGTGTTGGCCCCCTGCAGTTTATAGGTATTAACCAGTATTTGTAACAATTCCTGTGGCAGGTCCGGTGCGTATAAAATGCGGGTGGCCAGTCCGAAATCCCTTTTCTGGATCTCTTCTTCTATTTTCACTGCGATATCTCCCGCATATTCATCCTGCAGGTTCAGTTCGGCATCCCTTGTGATTTTGAACGTATATGCTCCTTTTACTGTCGCGTTCTTAAAGATAATATCCAGGTACAGCCGCAGAATATCATCAATAAAAAGTACATATTCCGTCCCTTCATGCCGGGTACTGAAAAAGCGGGAGATCTTGTCGGATGGGATATTGATGATCCGGAGCATCTGTTGTCCCTGTTGTTCGAGCGCCACCAGCATGTACAGCTTATTATTCTCAAGGAATACCGGGGTCCGGGCTTCCAGCGGAAGTATCGTAATAAATGCGGCCATTACATCAAAAAAGAATGCACGTACCGGTTCCCGGATACCATCAGGCACCGGCGTATTGTAGACCAGGCAGACACCGGACTGTCGTAGTTCCGGGATGATCTGCGTTTTCAGGATCTGCCCGTACATTTCCTGTTGGCGGTTGATCCGTTCCAGTACTTCATCCAGCACCGGGAGCCCCTTCTCCTCCGGTGTCCTGAGCTGGCCCAGCGCCTTTATGACCGGTATGCGTACCCGGTAAAATTCATCCAGGTTGGAAGAAAAGATGGCCAGGAAGTTGATGCGTTCCAGCAGGGGAACATCCGGATGGGCCGCTTCCTGCAATACTCTTCCGTTAAATTGCAACCAGCTGATATCACGGTCGTTGAATTTTTGCAAATTGTCCATTTAGTGGGGTTGACCGCTTATTTATTAATGATCATGGCTATTAAAAAACCGATCACTGAAAAGATGATCCCGAACATGAATATATTATAGGCCAGTCGCAGCAATTTATATTTTCTGCCCAGCACTACCCCCTGGGAAAAAACATCTTTAATGAGCGTATCATAAAGAAAATCCCTGTCCGCCATCACTTTCCGCATTCCCGAAGCATATTCATCCAGGTTCATCCTGTAAAAATTGCCGAAAAACAACAGGTTTATTTTTTTTGTATCAACCTGTTCCTGTGTAAAAACCCCGCTGGGTAAACTGGGGCGGGTGGCCAGGATGCCGATCACCATTGTAATCACGGCCGTGGAAAGGATCAGGAAAGTGGGATACACCAGGGGATCATCTCCATCCAGTTTCCGGAGCAACAGGGTAATGATCGCGGAAAGGATGATGGAGTTCACCGTGATCAATATCTGGGCTTTGTTATCGGCCATGTCGCTTAGCCGCTGGTTATTGGTAGACGTGATCCGGAACATGGTTTCAATACCCCTGCCCGGTTCTTTTGCACCTTTTTTATCTCCTGACTTCTCCGTTGTCTGGGCCGGCGGCAGGGCGGTATCGGTTGTCTTTTCCTGCTGTTTTGCCAGCAGTTTTTCGAGGTTCTCCTGTTTTTTATCCGATAAAAGCAGCCGGCAATAGTCGGTATGATAGCGGTGTTGTTGCAGCAACAGGATGGTGCTCTCGCGCCACTCTTCCTTGGAAATCTTTTTTTGAAGCGCCGCCTCTTCTTCTTTGCGCATTTGTTTATTGAACTCGTCAAACCCGGAAGTGCCCAGATGAAAAAGGTCGGCGTCGCATACGATGGCCTCCAGCTGATTGGCGGGCTGCTGTGGCATTTTTGTAGCCCTTATACAGCCCGTTACGGCAGTAATAAAAGGAGCTTCCACTTCTTTTTCCGTAAGATAATCTGCGGCCAGGCCGGCACTGGCTTCTTCATGCCCCGCCCGGCTGCCGTCATAATAACCCAGGTCATGGAACCATGCGGCAATGGTTACAATGGCATATTCCTGTTCCGGCAGCTGGTAATGATCTGCGATCTGCTTCGCTGCGTCTACTGCGTGGCTGATATGACTGAGGTTGTGGTAATACAGTTCCGGCCGTTCATGCCGGGAGATGTATTGCTTTACATAATTTGCTGCATCCTGCAACAAGGCGGTATATTCCATTGTATTCTTTTAAATAGTGACACCAGACCGTTTTAATCGGGCTGCAAAAATAACGGCCTGATAAATATACGACGAGTATTCAAAAATTTCCGGATTGGAATACAACACGATGTTGGGATGACATAAGGCTTACCTACCGGGGGTGGAAATATATTCCTGTTAATTATATCCGTATCTTTGTGCCGCTTTTATCATTTTATACAGAACAATTGTATACCCGTTATGGCTGTATTTTTCGTTTAACCTATGAAAAGATTCTATTTTTTTTTATACCTCTTTATTGCCGTTGGGTTTTCGTCGTGTTATGAGCTGATTGAAGAGGTGGCCGTACAACGGAACGGAAGCGGCTCTGTGCGGATCATTCTCAATTGCAGTGAAAGTAAAACAAAAATAGCCGCAGCAATGCTTGTAGGGCGGTTCAATGATTTCAAAATTCCGGATAAATCCGAGATCCGGCAAAATATATCAAAAGTGCAATCCGGACTAAGCAGCATCCCCGGTATCTCGGATGTTACCTTCACTACGGATTACAACGCGTATGTCGCCGTTTTAAAATTCAGTTTTTCCGATGTCGGCCGGATCAATGAGGCCGTTAAAACGCTGGCAGCGATCTATAAGATCAGCGCCACACCCCTGCCGGTTTACAGCTATGACAGGACTTCGGGTGTTTTTGAAAAAAAATACACCGGGGCCGAAGCCGCACAAGCAGCCTACCGGCAACTGAAACAGACGGGAAAAGACCTGATCGATGGCGGACACTGCATCAGCGTCTGCCGTTTTGCAGGACCCGTAAAAAGCTGGTCCAATACACGGGCGCGGTTGCTTAACAGTAAATCGGGGGTGGTGCAGCGGTTTACGGCGAAGGAACTGGTATCCGGAAACATTACACTCTCCAATAAAATTCAACTTTCTTCATTCTAACAGTTATTACAATGAAACAACTGAAACTTATGTTATTGCTGATGGGAACAGTTCATCTGGCAAATTCCCAGGACCTGGCAGTAAAAATTCCAAAAGAGGCCCATTCCGTTTTGTCTGTAAAAGGCGGCCAGATATTTAACCTGATCAGTATACAGGATTTTGACCGTTCCGTGCTGGGAAAAGACCTGCTGGAGGCCTATAATAAAAGATCCGGAACAGACAGCATCAGCAGCATTGAAGCGCTGGGGATCGATGTGACGGCCACAGCGTATTATTATACGCTCAATAATGACAGTATCCGGTACAACTGTACACTGCTGCCGCTTAACGATGCAGCGAAATTCGGCACATTATTCACCGCTTTTAAAAACGGTCCGGTAACAAAATACGGCGATCGGTCGCAGGCAACCGATACCGCAAGCCACCAGATCTTCGCATGGACCAACAACTACGCACTGATCAGTTCCGGCAATGTTGTAGATGCTTTCTTTTACGACTCTACCGTTGCCGCCCGCTACGGGATTGAAAACAATACCGATGTGGCTGCCGATACCACCACCGTGGTAGCTGTCGGAGAGCCGGACGTTGCTGTTGACTCGGCAGTAGCCGAAGTTTCACCGGCTGACGAAGATGTTGCAACTGCTGCTGCTGCGGCCGCCGCGGCGGCCGACGCGGCAATGGCTACCGAAGATACCGCAGCCGATACAGCGACTGATCTGCCGGCAGCCGCTGCTGTTCCTGATCCGTTCTACGACGCGCGTTACCAACGCACACAGGATATCAAAGACAGTCTGCGTCATATCTGGACAACCAGCTTTGTTGCCGGCGCCATCGGGGCGACGACACCGGAAAATGCCATCACCACAGTTCCCGGCTTTGTGCAGGCACAGCAAAAACAAGCGGCAGCCTCCCTTTATATCGCCTCCGCCACCAATGCGTTCAGTCTCCCCTACCTCGGGGGGCGGTCCAAACTGCTTTCAGCAGCTTTTCCCGGCAGCGCCTTTAACCTGGGCGCGAATGCCCTTAATGCCCAGTTGTACCTGGAGAAAGAAAAACTGAGGATCACCAGCGAGCTGGAGGTCAGCAAAAAACTGGAACCTTATCTGAAGGAGATCATGGATCACCGGATCAATAGGAACCTGCTCCGGTACATCAATACCGACAAGGCTGTGGGTTATATTTCCTATGCATACAATACCGAAGCCTATCTGAAGTTCTATCCAAAGCTGCTTTCGCGGCTTTATCTCGGACTCGGGAAGAACGAGCCGGAACTGGCAGGACTGGTATCCGACTTTATTTCATTGCTGCTGGATGAAAAGGCCATCGCCCGCTGCTTCAAGGGAGATGCCTTATTTGTACTGAGAGGGATTACGGATAAACAGGTAAAACACACCAGCTACAAATATGATGAGGACACCGGCGAATCAAAAGAAACAGAGGAGCTGCGTACGGAATCCCGGCCGGATTTTCTGTTCCTGTTTTCCAGTGACGACACTCGCCTGTTTGAACGGCTGCTGCGGTTTGGCATCAAGGAAAAGAAAGTATTCCAGGATAAGAATATTTATACCGTTTCAGATATTTTCGACAATAAGGACGGCAGCGCTTTCCACCTCCTTATTAAAAACGGGATCGTATTTGCCGCATCGGATAAAAATGCGCTTACAGAGATTGATAACAACCGGTTTGTTTCCCGCCTGGATAAAAAACAGCAAAAGCAACTGCTCCGTTCCAATATGAACCTGTTTTTCAATCCCGGGCAATTGCAATCCTATTTTGCAAAAAATGAAAAGCGCTCAACGACCGAGACCACATTTATAAATATGCTCCGGCAAATGGGCTCCCTGCAGCTGCAGACCCAGCAACTGAAAGGCAACCGGCTTTCGGGAGAGATGACCGCCGATGTTCCCCAAGGAAATGAAAATGCGTTGAAATACCTGTTCAACCTGATGAACATATATGATCAGAGCAATCAAAAGGAAGATACAATAGAGGTGTCCGCCGCAGATGAACTCGCCGGTAACATAAAACCATAACCGGCTGCTGAAATCTCCGGATGGATCCTGTTGTGCAGGCATAATTAATTCCTGAGCGCATGCAGCTCCATGTACGATAGTGGCAGCGCGGAGGGCACCTGTCATGGCGGATTCAACCCCTCCCGGGGTTGAACTGTCAACCTTCGGATAGCCTCCAATTGCGGTTGGAGGCTATTCTTATTGAGTCCTTTCAGGCCGCTTTTATCGGTCAAAGATTGTATCAGTTTTAGCCTGAAGACGGTCCTGGTACTGATGCCCATCCCCAGCCATTTCAAAAAAACGTGTCCACACGACAGGAGGGGCCGGAACAGCATGCCATTTAACGCACTTTGAAAAGAGCGCCGCAATCACTCCAGCCACAGCTGCTGCGTGAACGCCCCGTTTGCCGCAATATCCCAGGCTTCGATCCGGACCCATTTTCTTCCGCGGAGATTTACCGGCCAGCGGAAGGTCTGCCGGCCAAACGGCAGGGTATGATCCAGGTTGATGCGGCTGCGATAGACCTCTTTTCCGTCACCGGAAACAATCTCTGCAAACTGAAGCGGGAAGGTCCAGGTGAGCTCCGCATTAATGGTCTCATTCCCGGATGTCTTTACTTTCAGCGTTTCGCCGGATTCTTTTCCATCGATATTAAATTCGGGGATGAGCACTTCTCCCGTAGAAACAAAGAACCGGCCGTTCCGGAGTACGTCCAGTACAGGCTGCCATCCATCCTTGTAAGCAGGCAGCTGCTTTAATTTGAGATAGTTCACATTTAAGTGCGCATACATTTCGTTCTGTTCCGTTATGGTAAAAATATCCGATTCGGCAAGCGCGTATTTTTTCAATCCCCGGTTGGCCATCTCGTCCATTAAATAAAGCACCCGTTTGCTCAGTGTAGCCCAGGAAAGATCAGCAGGAATGGATTTCCAGGCTGCGCCAAGATAAGTGGGCGATTTAAAAAAATCCTCTTCCATGTATTTGTCCGGATAGCCTGTCGATCCCTTTGTACGTGCATGCGCTACCCAGGCCAGTCCGTTTTCCTGCTCCAGCAACCGCAGCATTTCCTTTTTATCGCTTACCCGGTATACTTTTCCGTACTCCGGGTCGGTGGTTTCAAACGGGGCATTTTCCTTTCTTGACATGATCCAGTAAACCGGCCGCGGGAAAAAAGCCAGCCAGTGCCCTCCGTAAAAATTATTGGCCTCCTCTCCCGGCAGTAAAAGGAACCGGTCATCAGAAAGCCGCCGGGTCTGTTCAAAAAGGCTTTTCAGTTCTTTTAACCGGATCGAGTCCGGCCCTTTCGGGTGCCCCACTCCATGAAACTCTGCCAGTTTAACAACATCGAGACCCGCTTTTTTCAGTACTTCAACAAATTCCGGCTTTTCCGGAACGGGCTTTCCGCTCAGTGCCACATTTGTAATGAATTCATTGTGAAAATGAGTCGCCATGGTCTTATATCCCGGCAGGGCCGGAAAGACATCTCCGTTCGTAAACCGTTTTACTTCATCCAGCACCGCTGTGGCATCGCCGGCACTTGCCATGCAAAAGAAATGAAGCCGCTGCTGCGTGCCGGGCGGGGCATTGAACCAGGGAACAAATCTTTTGTCGCCCAGGGGATCCTGCCGGATGCCGATGCCAAAACCAGGCACCAGGTCCAGGTAATTGCTGCCCATCCAGGTAAACTTCAGGTTGAAGGCTTCATCCAGGGGATAAAAATATTGATGCGGAGCCGGAAAAACAGCCAGGGCACCTGCTTTCCCCTGACCGATCACGGTCCGGTATTTTACTTCAAGATCCCGGGAAGGCTCCTGTGCCTCCGGCCGGGCATACTGCATGGTATTTTGGACATCGGACCAGGCGATCCTGTTCCAAAGCGGGCCCCTGCTGACCAGGCCGGCATCATACAGGATCGCGGTAGAATCCTGTTGGGTCGACATAACGGCCGCCACATTAAACAAGGGGCTTCCGTTATACACCGTTATTTCCAGGTGACCCGAAAACGCCGCGGCTTTTAATTCCCCGATTTTTATAATGGTCCGGGACCCTTCGCTCAAAACACTTACCGCAGTCCTGTTAAACCGGATACGCTCTGTAGTATACGGACGGGTGGGTACTTTATCGAAAAAAACATCCCATCCGCCGCTGGAAGGGCTCAGTGTCCGTTTGCCCGTTCGCAGGATGAATACAGGATCCAGGTCTTTTATGATCGTGGTCGGGGCATCGGCACTGCCGGCGCGGATACTCCGGAATAGCGGCCCGGTGCTATCCCGGTTCAGCAGCACCTGCGCAGTGCCGGACCTGCCCGCCGGCCAACGAACGGAAACAAGACCTTTATCCACGGTAACGGTTGCTCCGTTTTTCTTTAATCCGCTCAGGTTTACCGGTACCTGGGCATTCAGAAATTGTGTGTAAATCAGCAATGCGAGGAGGACAGCTCTTTTCATGACAGGAATCATTTAACCCCTTAATATAAGAAATACCGGCAACATACGGTTTCGCAGCATACTTTTTTTGCCGGTATGTTTCTCTTTCAATCATTTTTTGGATGATTCAGCAGGAGTCTCTGCAATAACAAAAATCAGCCAACCAGAGCCTTTTTTATCGGATATGTTTGCCCGCGGCCTTTCGACACAGCGCTCCCCAAAACTATAAAAGTCTGACAATCAAAAGATATATTCCGGCATCCTTCCGGCTCCGGTAAAACTTTTATCCTTCCGGTCCCTTAAACTTCCGGTCAGCTAAAGTATCTTTGCGCTTCATAAAAAAATCTGAAGCAGTTCATGAGCACACAACAGTTTTCCGAACAGGAAAAAATAAGACGCGAGAAATTACAGAAATTGAGAGAGGCAGGAGTAGATCCTTACCCGGCGGCACTGTTCCCGGTAACGCACTATTCGGCAGACGTAAAAAATAATTTTACCGAAGAAAAGAAAGAGGATTTCACCAACGTTGCACTGGCTGGGAGGATCATGAGCATCAATGATAAAGGAAAGGTCTTTTTTATTAAGATCCAGGATAAACAGGGTCTTATACAATTATATGTAAAACGCGACGAGCTTTGCCCCGGTGAAGACAAATCCTTCTGGGATAATGTAGTAAAACACGGACTGGATCTGGGTGATTTTATTGGTGTAACGGGTTATGTGTTTATAACAAAGACCGGGGAAACCTCTCTTCATACCCTGACGCTTACCTTGCTTGCAAAGGCATTGAAACCCCTGCCTGTCGTAAAACGGGATGAAGAAGGCAATGTTTTTGATGAAGTGACCGACCCCGAATTCAAATACCGGCAGCGTTATGCAGATCTGATCATTAACCCCGCAGTACGCGAGACGTTCTTAAAACGCACGCGGCTCGTAAATTCCATCCGCGAATTCCTGAATAAAGAAGGCGCCCTGGAAGTGGACACGCCGGTATTGCAATCCATACCCGGCGGTGCGGCAGCCCGTCCGTTCAAAACACACCACAATGCCCTGGATGTGCCCTTCTACCTGCGTATTGCCAATGAACTTTATTTAAAGCGGCTGATCGTTGGCGGCTTTGACTGGGTATATGAGTTCAGCCGTAATTTCCGCAATGAAGGGATGGACCGCACTCATAACCCGGAATTCACGATCCTTGAATTTTATGTGGCTTATAAGGATTACTACTGGATGATGGAAACCACCGAAAAGCTGCTGGAAAAAGCAGCACTGGATGTGTGTGGTACCACCGACGTACCCGTGGGTGATAAAAATATTTCGTTCAAGGCGCCCTTTCAACGGGTGTCTATTTATGACGCCATTAAAGAACACACTGGTTATGATGTAAGCACGCTGGATGAAGAAGGGCTGCGCAACGTGTGCGGAGAACTGGGGATACACGTAGATAAAACAATGGGAAAAGGAAAACTGATTGATGAGATCTTCGGGGAGAAATGTGAGGCACACTATATACAACCCACATTCATCATCGATTATCCCGTGGAAATGAGCCCGCTTACCAAGAAACACCGCAGCAAACCCGGACTGGTAGAGCGTTTTGAGCTGATGATCAACGGAAAGGAAATTGCCAATGCATATTCCGAGTTAAACGACCCTGTTGAACAAAGGGAACGTTTTGAGGAACAGGCCCGTCTTATGGAGCGCGGGGACGAAGAAGCGATGTATATCGACTATGACTTTTTACGCGCCCTGGAATATGGAATGCCGCCCACTTCCGGCATCGGCTTTGGTGTGGACCGGCTGGTAATGCTGCTCACCAATCAGCCATCCATCCAGGACGTGTTGTTCTTTCCGCAAATGCGGCCGGAAAAACAAGATTGATTTTTACAGGATCTTTTATAAAGGCACTTCAGGGTGCCTTTTTTATTTGCCGTTCCTGAGATCCATCGCTGCTGAAAACGCTTTCCGGAACGCCTCCCCGATGGGGATCTCCTTTATACCAATCATTACCTGGTGACTCTGGATCTTTTCCAGCTTATCCATATTAACGATAAAAGAGCGGTGAATCCGTACAAATTGATAGCCGGGCAGTGTACGGAGAATATCCTTAAGATTGGTTAATACCACAAAATTCCTCTTAGAGGTGCAAACCCGGACATAATCTCTCAATCCTTCAATATATAAAATATCATTGCTGTATATTTTGTATTGTATGCCGCTTTCTTTTATATAAACACAGGCAGGCTCTTCCTCTTTTTTATAATAAGACGTCCACTCCCTGAACTTCCCGATGCTTTTCAGGAACCGCTCGTAGGTAATGGGCTTTAACAGGTAATCCACCACATTGTAATGATAGCCTTCCAATGCATATTTCGGGTAAGCGGAAGTGATTACAAACGCATTCTTTTCGTTGAACCGGTCCATCAGTTCCATTCCACTTTGTTCCGGCATCCTGATGTCCATAAACACCAGCTCCGCCATGCCCTTTTCCAGGAAGGGGATCAGAGCTCCGGGCTTTGTTCCGCCAGCCAGTAAGGTCACTCCTTCTGTCTGCAGTATATACTTTTTGAGCAAGGCTACAGCAAGGGGTTCATCATCAAGTACGATACACCGGATCATTACAGGTTTATTTTTAAATCGGTTTCATAAATAGCATTATCCGGTCCGCAATGCAGTGTATACCGGCCGGGATAATAAAACCCCAGCCGCTTCCTTGTGTTTTCGAGACCAACGCCTCCCGACAAGTCCTTATACTTCTTCCCGCTGATGCCGTTTTTTACTGTAAGATGCAGCTGCGTCGCAGAGGTTTCAAGGCGTATGGTCACCAGCTGTTGCGGTGCATCCGGTACTCCATGTTTCAGCGCATTTTCAATAAATGGAGAAAGAATAAACGGAGGGATTAACAGCTGTTCATCGGCAATGCTTTTTTCGAATTGCAGGTTCAGCGGTGTTTCATGGCGGAGCTGTTCAAGGGCGATCAGGTTTTCGATGTATTGTATTTCCCGTATCAGGGCAACCGTTTCCTCACCTGCTTCATACGTTGTAAAGCGCATCATACCGGAGAGTGCTTCTATTGCCTCCAGCGCCCCGCCAGAGCGGTTATATACCAGGGAATAGATGTTGTTCAGGGTATTAAAAATAAAATGAGGGTTCACCTGCGCTTTTAAAAACTTCAGTTCCGCAGCAGCCTGCTGCACCTTCATCGCTGCATTTTCCTCCATCAGGCGGATATTATGAATCAGTACCCATAATACGGTGCTTATGACCACCGCAGGAAAAGCAAAGTAAAGGTTGTCATAAATATAAAACAGCAATGACGGATTCCCGTAATAATTTTTATATCCCCATATAGCGGGACTTGCCACCTGCTCAAAACCATAACGGAGTAATAAAAAGAAGCAATAGCTGATCAGCACCGGGAAAAAATACTTCCCGGCAAAACCTCTTTTTTTACTGAATGCTGGTAACAAGTACAGATAATTACAGTAAAAGACGATCGCGGTGATAACCAGGTAAGACATCGTAAAAAAACCGGGCCAGGAGAAATGCAATCTTGCCGCCGGCGTATAAACAACCCTGACGACACGCAACCCGGCAAACAGGATCCAGAAAACCAGGTGAACACTTATTTCCGTTTTCTTTCTAAGCATCGTCTGTATTTTTTTTATGAAGTACGCAGGAACTCATGAAATAACCAACCCGTTTGCAGATAAAACAGGGGGATTTGCAGAGTTTGTTTTCAGATTTTACAGCTCTACGTCAAATTTGAATAAAAATCTATTATGACCAACCGTTTCTGCATTATTTTATGTTGTTTGCTGACGGCACTCTGCGCCGGGGCACAACGGCCTGTTTTCAAAGATAAATTTGATGATGCCATTCCGGTGCTCAACATGGGAACATTCCATATGGGATATACACCCGATGCTGCCAAAGTGGATTTTGACGAGCACAACAGGAACAATCAGCAAACAGTACGTGCCATTGCCAGGCAGCTGGCTGCATTCAGACCTACTGTAATTATTGTGGAGCGTGTCCCGGAAAGAAACGAAGCGCTCCTGGAGGACTACCTGGATTATGTGAAACATCCGGATAAAACTTTTAAAAACCCCAATGAAATCCAGCTGCTGGCCTATGAGGTAGGGCGGCTTAGCGGCGCGGTAAAAATATTTGGTATCGATTTCCACGAGAATTACAACTACAGCATTTTTAACCAGTTACAAAACAGGGTAGATACGCAAACCATACCGCGCTACCGCGCAATGATCACAAAGGTCAAAAACCAACTCGGAGAAGATTCGATGACCGTGAGGAACCGGCTGCTCCTGCTGAACCATCCTCAATCCCTGGATTACCTGATCAATGTAAATGCGGACCTGCTTACCTATGCCTCAACAAAAGGAAACGCAGAAGGGGCACAGGAGGCCGCAAAATTCTATCACAGGAACCTGGTCATGTTTTCCAACCTGAACCAGCTCCCTCTTTCCGGAAACGACCGGATCTTTATACTCATGGGAGCCGGCCATACTGCTTTTTTTAACGACTTTTTCCGGCGCAGTCCCAGATACCGGCCCGTGAATATTTTCGACTATCTGAAATAAGCAGTGTTGCTGAGAATGGAAAGATCAGACAGGTTCGTCTGACTTTATTTGTATTTTTATCAAAAAACAAATGGCGGAAGCTACAAGTTCTATCTATTTTAATACCGCTGCCTGTGGATTGATACCCGAAACCGTTTTGCAGGCAGGCACCACCCTGTATAAGAATTTTGAACACAACAGCTCAGCTGCAAGCGAGCTGTGGCGCGATGTGGAAGCTGCTGTGATCCGGAAAAACACCGCCGCATTTATCGGTGCCGGTATGGAACATATTGCATTTGTTCCCAATTTTTCCTTTGGTATGAACGCAGTGGTACACGCTTTAAAGGGCGATGAAAAGGTACTGCTGTACCGGAAGGATTTTCCATCAGTTTACATTCCATTCCTGATTAACAAATTCGATATCGTGTGGCTGGATGATGAAGACGGTTTTTTTATAGATATAGAAAAAATAAAAGATCTTATAAGAAAAGAGGGCATCCGCCTGGTGGCCATCAGTCATGTGCAGTGGCAGACCGGTTTTAAAATCGACCTGAAAACACTTTGTGACAGCTGCCGTTCGCTGGGTACCCGTACCATCATCGATGCCACTCAAAGTATGGGCGCTGTACACATTTCGCTTTCTGAAATTCAGCCGGATGTTTGCATCTCCAGTAATTATAAATGGATGAATGCCGGTTTCGGCACCGGAATCCTGTATATGCGTCCGGATTTTGCAGCAGAATACCCGCCAAAAGTATCCGGGGCCCACAGCAACGCCTATCAGTATTCGGGTAATACTTTTTCATCCAACAACAGCGTGCTTAACTATGAACCCGGGGGATTAAATATGTACGGACTGACCATTTTAAACAGGGCTATTGAGATAAAACAGGAACGCGGGCTTGCGGCGATCGAAGCACATAATACCGCGCTTGCCCGGCTGCTGCTGCCTGAACTTCCGTCCTGTGGTCTGGACTTACTGGGACCGCCGGATACAACCAACAGAAGTTCCATTATCGTAATAAACGATGCCGAAGGGCTGCATGATCATCTTTCTCAAAACAACATCATCACGACCCGCCGCAACGGCCGCATCCGCATTAGCCTGCATTACCACAATACAGAAGCAGAGGTCTCCCGGTTTATCGCCAGCATAAGGGACTGGAGAAAATAAAGCGGCGGTTGAACGGGTCCGTTTTAAATAACCAGCAATTTATACCAGTTGTTGGAATATAATTGCTGCCAGCAGGGCACCGATCAATGGTCCGAGAATAGGGATCCAGCTGTAGCTCCAGTCGCTGCTGCCTTTTTTACCGATGGGCAGGATCGCGTGCATAATGCGCGGGCCAAAATCGCGCACCGGGTTGATCGCATAACCGGTCGGGCCGCCAAGACTCAAACCGATCGCCAGTACGATAAAGGCCACCGGCAAAGCGTCCAGCGCACCCAGGCTATTGGAGGGAGCAATAATAAACAGGACTGAAAGGATCAGCACAAAGGTTCCGATGATCTCGGTGATCAGGTTACTGGCCGTATTCCGGATGGCGGGCCCTGTGCTGAATACCGCCAGTTTTGCTGCGGTATCATCGGTTTCCAGGAAGTGCTGCCGGTAAGCCGCCCATACGCCGAGCTGACCCAGCATGGCTCCCAGCAATTGTCCGCCAAGATATTCGGGGATCAGTGTTGGTTCTATTTTCCCCAGGTAGGCCAAGGCCACTGTTACTGCGGGGTTCAAATGGGCGCCGCTTGCTTTTGAAGAAACAAACACCCCAACGAAAACTGCCATGGCCCAACCCATAGCTATTACGATCCAGCCGCTGCTGTTTCCTTTGGTTTTATTTAATACCACATTGGCAACGACGCCGTTTCCCAGTATAATAAGAAAAAAGGTCCCGATCAATTCACTTGTAAAAATATTCATATCGCTTTTTTTATTAGTAAGAAGTGAGCCGCGTGAAGGAGAGATCCTAAACTGACTCATTACGAACCTGCACGTGTCAACATGACCCCTGTTGATAATTCACGATTCGCTTTTCGCTCCTGAAATCTTAAACATCAACCTTCCTCTGCCCAAACCTGTGCGGCACGTACCGCGCGTTTCCAGCCCTTGCTCAACTGTTCCCGCACGTCGTCTTTCATATAGGCCTCAAAGCGCTGATCCACCTGCCAGTATTGCTTTACTTCATCCAGGTCTTTCCAGAAACCGACTGCCAGTCCGCTGAGGTAAGCGGCTCCCAGGGCTGTTGTTTCCGTTATTTTCGGGCGTACCACCGTCGTGTTTAATAAATTCGCCTGGAACTGCATCAGGTAGTTGTTCACGGTAGCGCCGCCATCTACCCGAACTTCTTTGATCTGCAGTCCTGCATCCGCTTCCATTGCTTTTAATACATCCATTGTCTGATAGGCGATGCTTTCTATTGCGGCACGTGCAATATGGCCATCGGAGCTGCCACGGGTAAGCCCGGTGATGATGCCCCGTGCATGCTGGTTCCAGTAAGGCGCGCCCAAACCGGTAAAGGCCGGAACCATATACACTCCGCCATTGTCGGTTTCCGTTGCAGTAAGGGCCTCGATATCGCCGGATTTCTGAATCAGTTTTAGTCCGTCGCGCAGCCACTGCACCACGGCACCGGCAATAAATACGCTTCCTTCCAGCGCATAGCTTACTTCATTATTGAGCTTCCATGCAATGGTGGTAAGCAGGTTATTTTTTGAGGGCACCGGCTTATTGCCTGTATTCATCAGCATAAAGCAACCCGTGCCGTAGGTGTTTTTTACCATCCCAGACTGGGTGCACATCTGTCCGAACAAGGCTGACTGCTGATCTCCGGCAATACCGCTCACCGGTATCTGTGCCGCAGTAAGCAATTGCTGGGTATGGCCATAGACCTCACTGCTGGAGCGGACTTCGGGCATCATGCTGAGCGGGATACCGAACAGCCGCAGCAATTCTTCATCCCACTGCAGGGTATGGATGTTATAGGCCATGGTCCGGGAAGCATTGCTTACATCCGTGGCATGTACTTTTCCATTGGTCAGTTTCCATAGCAGCCAGGAGTCGACGGTACCGAAACAGAGATCGCCGTTCTGTGCTTTTGCTTTGGCCCCCTCCACATTTTCCAGTATCCACCTTATTTTCGTTGCAGAAAAATAGGCATCTGTAACAAGCCCTGTTTTTTCCCGGATAATATCGGCAGATCCGTCTTTTTTCAGCGCATCACAATAATCCGAGGTACGCCGGTCCTGCCATACAATGGCGTTATAAACCAGTTGGGACGTCTTCCGGTCCCAAACCACGGTGGTCTCCCGCTGATTGGTAATTCCGATGGAAACAATATCCTGCGTCGTAAGTCCGGCCTTTACCACCGCTTCTGTGGCCACCCCCAGCTGGGTAGACCAGATCTCATTGGCATCGTGCTCTACCCAGCCGGGCTGGGGAAAGATCTGGGTGAATTCCTTTTGAGCAACAGCAACAATGTTACCAGCTTTATCAAAAATGATCGCGCGGGAGCTTGTTGTTCCCTGGTCGAGGGATAGAACATATTTTGGCATATACAATCTTGTTTATAAAAAAGTGAATATAAAAAATTCTGTTTATGAGCAGGCAATAAATTTAAAAAAATCAATCCGCACAAATCCGTTAATGATGTCCTTCTTCTATCGTGGCCGGTTCATTTTAAATCGTTCTGCTCTGTTAGCCAGGGGCGGCAGGCCTGCAGAGAAATATTTACGGATGCGTACATTCATGAAAATGATCTCCTGCGGGATAGCTGAATGTGTTTACCAGCTTCCATCTTGCCTTATATAATCCTATAGAAGTATTTTTATATACTACGGCGCCATTAATATCCAATACCTGGTCCGTTCTCCATGATTCGCCGCCAGCACCGTTTGCTTTTGCAATAATCGTTTGATAACCGGATGGCCCGGAAGTTACAGATTTAACACCACTGGTGGCTTTTATCAAAGTAAAAGCGCCTGTGGTCACGTTGAACCTGTAAATATTTCCTGAGTTGGTCAGCCAGAGATCTGTGGTGCTACCGTATACAGGAAACAGTTCATGCGCATTACCCTGAGGCATTGTATAGGTTGCTTTAAGCGTGAGCTTCGGAGCGGTGCAGCTGCCGTTATACGTGAACACTTTCAGCTTGTCTTTCCCCGCAGCGTATAATTGCTGACGGGCATGATCCCATACTACATTATGTACATCTTCAAATGTTGCAGCCTTTACCTGGCTGGATTGGTCATTAATATAAGAATCCACGGTGAATATCATCAGGTAGCCCCCGGTGGTGGAGGCCGTTACCACATTGCCATTGGGCAATAACTCTGCAGAATGTGTATTACCCCCCGCATAGTCGTACCAGATCGCTTTTTTACTGGATACGCTGATGAGGGCCACACCGCCTCCTGATGCTGTTGCCAGAATATAACTGCCGTTATAAACCAGTTTGGCATCGCTCAGGTTGGAAAACCATGCCTGCGCCGCACTGTGTATCATGGCATAGGAACCGGAAGCCTTCCATTCCCATGTGATCTGGTTGTTGTTGGCGATATCCACCATAATGATCCGTGCATTTTTCTGATCACAGATAATCATTTCTTTTGGTGTGACCGCTAAAGCGGCGGCAGCCAGTTTCGAAGATGGTTCCCTGCTTGCTACGGGGCCTCTCAGATTGTTATTCGTTTTGTTGCAGGCTGCTGTAAACAGCATCATTACGGCGATAAGCAATGGTTTCATGTTTGAAGGGTTTAGCGTAAAAATTATTTTAACTGGTAAAATAAATCCGGGTAATCTGTGATCACTCCGTCCGCGCCCATATCTGCCAGGTTCTTTATGATCCCGATCTCATCGGCCGTCCAGGGCACGATCTTCATATTTTTCTGATGGCATTCCTTTACCAGCTGCGGTGTAACGATCGAGTAGTGCGGGCTATAGTATTCCGGTACATAGCCCAGGCTTTTCAGCTGCTCATCGAGGCTGCGTTTTTCTTTATCGCCGATCAGAAGCGAGGTTTGTACCTGCGGATATTTTTCGTGCATTATTTTCAACGCCCGTTCATCAAAACACTGGATGATCATGCGTTTTCCGATATTGAAAGGCAATATCGTCTGCATGGCCAGATCCGTAAATTCCGCTACAGGCGGACAGGAAACCCCTTCTCCTTTCGGGTTGGATTTTATCTCGATATTGTATTGGATCTTTACCCCTTTCTTATTTGCGTAGGCCTCCGTTGCCGTCAGCAGGTCTTTTAGCAGTGGCTTTACAGCCGCCATTTTCTTCTGACGCGGAACGGCCGCATAAAACTTTTTGCCTACATCATATTTTTTTATGGAATCATAGGTCATGGTGTACAGGATCCGTTTCTTTGATTCAGCCGGGGTCAGCGTATCCCCCTCGGGGGTGGTTGTAAACCCGGCATTGAAAGCGGCATCATGCGATACCACGATCTGCCCGTCCCGCGTTACCTGCATATCCATTTCCAGTGTGGTTACTCCCATGTCTATGGCATTCAGCATTGCAGGAATGGTATTCTCCGGCATCAGTCCCTTGCCGCCCCGGTGTGCTTCCATATCAAAGTGTTTATACTTTGCCGGAAGTTCAATTTTTTTTTGTGCGCTGCATGCCGCCACCGTAACCAGCCATACCGTTGTGCATAGTAATCTACTTTTCATGTTATAAATATTTTCCTTCTTTTAAAATTTTCACCCAGCGTTCGTATCCTTTTATATTCAGGTGCAGTCCGTCATAGGTAAGTGTTGGGTCCAGTTTACCATCCTTTAGAAAATGCGGATGCAGATCGATCACCGTGATGCCCGTTTCTTTCCCCAATTTCTTCAGCCCTTCATTTACAGCAGCGATGTGTGCATCTTTTCCGTAATGGTTTTTCTTTGGCGGGATATCGCTGTTCACCGGCAATACCGTCTGAAAATAAATTTTTGTAGCCGGGCTTTCGGTTTGCAGCTGGCTGATAATGCGTTTGTAATTGTCAAGGATCACTGCATCCGGAACATTGCGGGAAATATCGTTGGTGCCGATAAGGATAAACACTTTTTGCGGTTTTCCTTCCGTCACTTCATGCAGGCGTTCCAGCACACCAAACGTAATGTCACCACTGATACCCCGGTTCCGGGCATCGGGGTTTTTCAGCAGTTCCGACCAGTCCACACCAGCCGTGATGCTGTTGCCAAGGAAAATAATATCCTTTGAGGAATTGGGAAAGGCATTGAACTGGTCCACCCGCAGTTTATAACTTCCGGGACGGTAAGTACTGTCCCAAGTGGGGGACTGGGCGTTACTGTGAGCAGCGCCAAGCATACTGCCTACAATAAGGCAACAGCTTATTGCTTGTTTTAATTTGAGTTTCATCATTTTTCTTTACTGTTCTTTTATTAATCAACAGAAGCAGCAATACAAGACAAGAGGTACAAGGTGAGCGGCTTTATCCTTCTTGTGTCCTGCTTTTATCCTGCTTCGTTTGTAAATAGGAATTCCATAGGATCACTGACATCTTCTCCGCATTCATTTTTAATTATACAATCAAATACATAGTCGCCAGGCGGAAGAGCTACAGGAAACAGGTAATTACCACTCTTTGAAAAATTGTGGATTGTCCCCGAACCCATAAAATTGAAGGTTGGCCCATTTTCGTAAATCGAATATTCGAGTATATAGGTACCACTTCCCGTAAAATTCATATTAAAATTGTTGTACTGGGTAACCTGATTATATTCTATGTTCATGCTTATAAGACTCGCCCAGGTAGTTCCACTACAGTCTGAATCCGAAACCACTCTAGTTAAGTTATTTAATTTGCTTTCCCTAAAGTTTCTGTCGTACGATTTTTGTACTGCTCCCCGTAAATGAATATTTTTTGTCGGAGCTATAGTTTTTTCTGCTCTTGTAAAAGCTGTAAGACTAACAAATGCTATCAGCAATATAAAAATTCCGATTGTAATGGTTCTTGTTTTTTTCATTTTTTTAGGTTTAAAGTAAACTAAAAATCTTGGGGTATATTAAATGAATAATAGTCCCCCTGCATTACTATTCTACTATTCTTGTAATTAGCGAATCATTGGGGCCGCCGCGATCATTTTCTATATCGGCAATAGTAGCTGCTACATGACCATCTTCTGTTTTTTGAAACAGTTCTATTACAACCTGTTTCCTGGCAGTAGTCCACCGGCCCAGGGTAATATTATATACGCCACCCATCATACTGAACAAGCCAGCATCAGCTTTCGACGGGTCGGGGTGTGCTGCATTTACCGGATAGGGCATATTGGTGGTATTTCCAGCTGAACGATAATGTAAATACGGTACTATTACTGGTTTATAGGTGTCCGGATCGATGGCTATGGAGTACATGGAGTACCAGTCGTTATTACAAATACGATATCCCTGTATCGGGTTTTTGGAAGGGTCGTAGAGACCCGTGTTTCCTCCCGAGGCAATAAATAAAACGTCTTCGGGCACTGACGCTTCTGTAACCGAAGTTCCTTTAAACAAAGCTACACCACAGGCATTCCCGCTATTGGCAAAAGGGCCGCTTTCGGTAAATACGCTGGTTCGAACAAGCCCTCCATCGCCTGGATTGGTCGGTCCCCCCTTTACATTCAGATAAGTTTTTCCATACCAATTAGTTTCTTCGGGGAAAGAAACAGTACCTGCGTTTCCATTAATTTTCCTGTTTTGGAAGCCAAAATAAAAAAACTTCCCTTTAAGCGCAGTACCCGATGTAATATCCCATTTAATAGTACGTTTACCACCAGTGGCCCACCCAGCATCCAGCGTCGTAGGAGTAGAGGCTCCTGCATTGTTGCAAAATACAATGCTGTATGGAGTAACCGAAAAGTCAATATCTCTGGTCGCCATTATTTGTACGTATTCATTCCCCCCATCTCCACCTTTAGGATCGCTCTGAATACCAGTAATAATCAAATCCTGCGCTGAAGTTCCCATGTCAACGATATCATCCCCTTCTCTTGTCCTCAATTCTACGGATCCATCGGTCTTTTTGAAGGGGATGCCTACATACGCCGCTAACATTAAAGGGGTGTTATTTGCGTGGGCTGCATTTGGATCGGTATAAAGCGTAAGGTCGCCAAAACCATCATTGATATTTTTAGCACCGCTGATCACATCGCCCGGTTTGGGGGCCGGGTTAAGGCTGGATTTATTAATAATGCAAAGCGAACTTTCATAAATATCCGGGTTGGCCAGCAATTGTGGTACAGTGATGGAGTTGATACCAACAAACCCCTTCCCCTTAGGTATGATCTTGGACACCGGTATACCTGTAATAGTTAAAATACCATTTTTACGGGTCAGGGTGCTCCCGATAATATCGATCATCAACGAATCTCCGGGATGATAATTAGCTGCAGCAGCACCCATGTCTATTGAAATACCTCTTATTGTGTTGAGGCGGCGGCTATCCTGGACTATCAGCAGACCTTCCGGAATATTCCCGGCAGTATGATCTGATACAACTACTGCTGCCAGATTTGTAGCACCATAAACACTTTCCTTGGTAATGGTTATATCCTGCCCTTTATACAAAGGGCGTACATCCAGAACGGAAACCACCTCGTATGGTACTCCTCCCGGATAATTTTCGTAGGTATTTTTGGTACAGCTATTAATGGTTATACCTACGCTTAGTACTAAAAAAAGATTGAATATATATTTCATCAGTGATTTTTTTTATTTCCTTTAATACTCCGACAATCTTCCCGCATTAGCAGAACTCTTCTGTTATTATGGCTTTTGCCACCATACATTGGTATTGATCTGATCAACCCCCTGTGCCGCCACGGCTGCTTTATAATTAGTCGGATTTGCAGATTGCACATAAACAGGATATACCAGACGTGCCGGCATCACGCTATTGTTTTGCAGGCCTTTTAACTGATCCAGATGTAAATTCGGATATCCTGTCCGCCGGTACTCAAACCACTGCTGCAGATCCGTCAGGAACAGGGCATAGTATTTCTGTCCATGTATCAGTTCCATCTTTCTTTCCGGAGAAGTATTATCATCCCAGATAACGCTGCCGGCAGCAAGGTTCTCAAGGTGTGTGGCGAAATTGGTAGAATTAACATCTTCCGGAAAATCGGGTACCCAATAATTGATAGCAGACGCCATGCCCTGATAAAAATAGTCTTTTGCATCACCTCCGATCCATCCCTTAAGTGCTGCTTCCGCCAGTATAAACTGAACTTCGGCATACTGCATGATAATCCCCGTCCGCGGATTTTGCTGCAGTGACCAAACCCCGCCAGTACTGGTATTATCATAGCTTTGGAAATAACATCCTTTCTCCTGACCCTTACCCGGTTCATATCCACTTGCCACTCCGCGCCATCCGCCGCCGCTTGCCTGCGCAATACCCAGGCGGCCAATAGAGCCCGATCCATAAGGTTTTGCTGATGTCAGCCGGGGATCCGACCAGGTATTCAAACTATCCAGGAAATAACTGCAGATTGCCGGAGATCTGAAGTCCTGTACACGGATATTGTATACATACGGTGAGGTATAAGGATCAGTGCTGCTTACATCCCCAGTCCAAAGTACTCTTGCACAATCGGCGTTACTGGTCATAATAGGATAGTTTGCCGGATTTTCAACAATCGCTTTTATTTTTTCCTGGCATTGCTGTGCCACTTCAGCCTTTCCGGATATACGCAGCAGCAATCTTAAGTACAACGAATTCCCGAGTTTTCTCCATTTTGAAATATCGCCGTTGAAAACGGGATCACTCGACAAAACGATAGGCGTATTACCTGCCAGCAACTCATTGGCTTCTTCCAATTTATTAAACATTCCTTGATAGATATCTTTTTGCCGGTCAAAAACAGGTTGCACATTTCCCTGTTTTCCGCCAAGCGCCTCCTTGTAAGGGATATCACCATATGTATCTGTTAAGTTGGCAAACAGCCATGCCTCGCAAATGCGGGCAATTCCCTGATAGGATGTATTGATTTTACCGCCACTGCTTGCCAGGCTGTCAACGCTTCTGAAGTTGGTAAGTTGTACATACCAGGAATTCCATAAATAGTCCGACTGGCTTGCCCTGAATGCATACCGGAATACGGTATTTTCTCCATCGCTTAAACTCACCGTAACCTGCATCAGTTCGTTTGTAAAGCTCCTGTTCCGGCTCATACCCGGCCAGATCGAGTTCACCAATGCCGGTGCCAGTAATTTATCCGAAGAGGTCTCTAGTATATTAATAGGATCTATATTCAACTTTTCGAAACCCTTCTTACATGAATAGAGCGTTGATACCATCAACAAAGCAAGGCCTGCAATAAGTAGTTGTTTTTTCATTTTAATAAAGTTAAAATCCGATTGATAAATTAAACCCTACAGTGCGTGTAGAGGGGAACTGTCCAACTTCAAACCCTGTAACAATATCTGATCCGCTTAATGTACCAAATTCCGGATCGAAAATGGGCCAGGGCGACCAGATAAACAGATCGCGTCCGTAAATACCGATCATCGCGGAACTCAAACCTATTTTCTTCAAAAGCTTTGGTTTAAACGCGTAGTTTAATGATGCTTCACGAAACTTGATAAAGTCTGTACTGAAGGTGCTTCCTTCTGCATTCAGCGATCCCATGCTATTTTGATAATACTGGTCGATATCATATGCTACCACATCATTTTTTCGGTACCCTGTAACATTGCCGTTCTTGTCGAATATCTCCAGTACACCGTTTCCAACAATACCATTATACCTTCCCGGAAGGGTACTTTTCAGTTTTCCCTGTTCAACCATTTTATAGTGAGTAAGCGAATATCCCACTGCGCCGGCCTGCGCGTCAAACAATACTTTTAAGCTCAGTTGTTTATACCTGAATGTGTTGCCCAGGCTCATTTTATATTTCGGAGTTGTATTTCCCAGGTAAATAATGTTGCTGGTAATTTTCGGGAAGCCGGTTGCCGGATCAAAGATCACCTGGCCGTCCGGGCTGCGCTGATATCCAAGACCGTACAAATCACCCATACTACCACCAATCGTAGCTACGATCTGGCCGCTTGCTATCTGTCCGGAGCGGAGCAAAACAGTGCTGTCGGGCATGGAAATGATTTTATTTTTATTTGATGCAAAAGTGGCCGTCACCTCCCAGTTAAATCCATTGCTGTTTACGATGGGTTTTCCGTTTAGCGATAATTCAACACCACTGTTGTTCACCCTTCCCGCATTAATTACAGCTGCATCATAGCCGGAAGACCGGTCAACGGTTCGCGTCAGTATCTGATTCTTTGTGTTTCCCCAGTAAACCGCCAGATCAAATCCCAGGCGGTTTTTAAACAGCTGAACCTCCGTTCCCAATTCAAAGGTCGTGGTTTTAAGCGGTTTCAGATTGTCATTTGGTAAGGTCCTTGGATTGGATACGGCACTATCAGGATATATCCCGTTATTCCTGGAAACAGGATAGGTGTAAGCCGTCCGGTAAGGTATCGTGGCACCGCTTCCTACCTGAGCAATAGAGGCCCTTAGTTTAGCATAGCTAATAAAGGTTGGTAATTGAGTGAAATCAGACAATATAAAGCTGGTGTTTAATGAAGGATAGAAAAAGCCCACATTATCCGTTCTGTTCGCCGTGGCCAGAACACTGTTCCAGTCCTGCCTTCCGGTTAACTCCGCAAACAGATAGTTCTTGTAGCTAAAATTCACAATCCCGTAAACACTGTTGATCTGGTAACGGCTGGTATCAGGAAAATAGGTCAGCCCGTACAGATTATTATCCAGATTGTACATATCGGGATAAGGTGAGCCATTGAGGGAGTCGGGGAATTTTAAACCATCGGCCCTGACATCGGTCTTGTTGTATTCGTTCCTCAGCTGGCTTCCTCCTAAAGAAACGCCAAACTTAACATCATCCGACAGGTCTTTATGGTAGCGGGCAAGAAAGTCATAACTCATTTCCCGGGCATAGACATTCTGCTTTCTTACCGATCCGAAAGGCAGCCGCGAGCCGGCATCATAAGGACGATCCTGTTCCCGCTTATCGTTCGACCAATCCAAACTTCCGCGTACCATAAAGCTCAGTTCTTTCGTAAGCTGGTAATTTAACTGCACATTTCCCGTTACATTATTTCTTCTGGTCTTATTCAAAAATTCATTTACAATCGCAAATGGATTCTCCGGATAAGAAGAATAAGGATAACGGATCCTTCTGTACATACTGTCGGAGCTATAGATGCTGCCCGGGGCGCCCATCCAGTAATTTCTCAGCCAGTTATAATCAGCGTTGGGTTGCCAGAAGATGTACCAATACATCAGCGACTGGTTGCCGTAACCGGCAGACGGAAGATTATTGCTGGACCTGTAACCATAGTTCACTTTAGTAGACAACTTTAGTTTTTTCGTAATGTCTGTACTCGTTGTAAGACTTGCTGATTTACGATCGAAGCCGGTGTTGGGTACCACCCATTTGTTATTTTGTATGGCTCCGGAAACGCGGAAGGAGGTCGTTCCGATCCTGCCGCTCAGGCTTAAGTTGTTTGTAAGATTTCTCCCGACATCCCAGAAATCATTGATGTTGTCGTAAGCTACCCAGGGGGTGCGTTCCAAACCCACTGCCTGCCGCACCGGATCATACTGAAAAAATGATTGTCCGTCAAATTTTGGTCCGTATGCTGAACTGGTACCACTGGTGCTGCTGCCATCTGCCGAAGCACCATAAGAGTAATAAAGAGCGCCATCCAAGCCCTGGCCGTATTCATATTGCAGATCCGGAGACCTGTTTATTGACTCCAGCGATCCGTTTGAGGTAAACCGGACACTTAATTGTCCTTTCTTTTTTGCGGCAGCAGATTTGGTCGTGATAATAATAGCACCGTTCGCTCCTCTTTGTCCGTACAAAGCAGCTGCAGCAGGCCCTTTTAGTACCGATACGCTTTCGATATCCTGCGGGTTGATGTCATTCAGCGAGCTCCCGTAATCTGCAGGCAGGTTGTCGCTGCCCGTAGCATAGACATTATCGGAGGCATTTGCCGAACGTTTCCCACTGCTGTTATTGATCACAACTCCATCTACAACAATGAGTGCCTCGTTATCGCCGGTAAGGTTGTTCTCTCCACGAAGGATGATTTTGTTGGATCCTGCCGGACCAGAGCCGGAACGTATCAGATTCAACCCCGCCACTTTACCGGAAAGCGCATCGGTCCAGTTAGAGGACACGGCATCTGTCAGCTGCGTGCTATCGATCTTAGTGAGCGCATACCCTAAGGATTTTTCCTGCCGCTTAATTCCCAGGGCCGTAACAACCACTTCTTCTTCCTGTTTGCCTACTTCTTCTAGCACCACATTTATTGTCGACTCTCCATCCGCTCTGCGATCCTCATCCTTATACCCGATGGCCGAGAAGGTTAGTGTTTCTCCCGTTTTCACAGCAATTGAATACCGGCCTTCATCATCCGTTGCGGTTCCTCTCGAAGTACCTTTTACCACAACCGTTGCCTTGGAAACAGCCGAGCCGGTTTCCTTTGAAGTAACCCTTCCGCTTATCGTCTTTTGTTGCGCATGCACAACAAAAGGGATACACCACAGGCAAGCCAAAAGCAGCAGTATTGTGGTAAGTTTCGTTTTGTGGATTTTTAATTTTCCCATTTTACTGATTGTTTTAAAAAAAGTCTTTAAACAGTGATCTCTTCGGGTCTATCGTTACAATACCCATATAGTCCGCTCAGACGCTTACCCAATGGCCGATCAAAAACGGTCACCCCTGTATCTTTAATTTTTTATTTTCCTGTCAATTCGTATCTGCCCGCCTTCCCTTATTGCATACTCCGTCCACACTCTTCCGGGTAACACATGTGCTACCTGTTCTCCGGGGTACCGGAGTTTCTGATAGCAAACCGTTTTATGTAAACAGTTGCAGCCATTGGTTGCCTGGCAATACAGCTGGCAAACCTGCTACACAATGATGATGTGAGATTTACAACACGATCATATAAGGATTGTCCCCACCTTGTTCTATACAACAAAGCGCATTCAATTTTCCCTTGAAGGTTTTGCGTCTTTAAAAAAACGCAACGGGGGCCCAAATATAGAGCGCCCTCTGCATGTGTTTGATACCATTTGACGTTGTTAACGAAAACATAATGTAGCGCCTTCGTTACGATGCAAAACAATCGATTCATATGGCATTTTTTTTCGTTATTGTAAAATATATTGCTGTGCAAGTCCGTTAAATCGTTTTACTTCTTCTGTAACCCAATGCTCATCCCGGTTCAGCTCCTGCGCCATAATTCCGGCAACCGCTGCACTGATCCGGATACTTTCCCGCGCATCCAGCAGCAATGCCCTTGTTCTCCGCGCCAGCACATCTTCCACGGTACGGGCCATTTCATGGGTAACGGCCCATATAACCTGCGCTTTATTTATTTTTAACGACTCACTGATCCAGTGCCCGTTACTGTTGGCTTTGATGTCCGGCGCATCGCTTCCATAAAAATAAAAGGGGTCGCTCCAGTCCACTCCTTCTGCAAAACCATGGATGCGCAACTGCGGTGTTCTTGAAGTCGTTGCAGGCCAGCCGAGCTTTTTCTCCACACTGTCCATCATATCTTCTCCCATTTTTCGGTAGGTGGTCCACTTACCGCCAATGATGGTAAAGAGCCCGCTGGGAGTGATCATGATCTTATGACTGCGCGAAATCTCTTTTGTTTTTTGTGCACCTTCCTTTGGCGCTGCCAATGGTCGCAAACCGGCAAATACACTGAGCACATCGCTACGGCCTGGCTTTTTTTTGAGATAGGTGCCCGCCGTTTCCAGGATAAACTCGATTTCTTTTTCGAGGGGACGGGGCTCAACAGAAGGCGCACCCACCAGGGTATCCGTAGTGCCCACCACCACCTCGTTATGCCAGGGTACGGCAAACAATACACGCCCATCCGTGGTTTTGGGGATCATCAGCGCATGGGAAGAAGAAAAAAAGGATTTATTTAAAACCAGGTGGATGCCCTGACTGGCAACAACACTTTTTGCCGCGGAAGGGTTATCCATTCGCAGGATGTCATCTACAAAAACACCGGTAGCATTGATAACGGCACGGGCCTGTATGGTATAGGTTTCCGACCGTTCTGTATCTTCCACTACCACCCCTCCGGGTTTTTGGGCAGCGTCCTTCTTCAGGCCGGTCACCTTCATATAGTTCACCGCAACACCACCCTGCTCAATAATCGTTTGTGCCAGGTTTAACGCAAGCCTTGAGTCGTCAAACTGCCCGTCGTGATACAGCACACCACCCACAAGGCCTTTTTGGCTGACATCCGGCACCGCTTCAATGGTCTTCTTTTTTGAAATGAAAACGGAAGACCCCAGGGACAGGCGTCCCGCAATCCAGTCATAGGCCTTTAATCCGATGGTATATTTCAGCCGGTCCCAAAATGAATATACCGGTACAATAAAAGTTTGGTTCTTCACAAGGTGGGGCGCATTCTTTTGTAACAAGCCTCTTTCAATGCTGGCTTCGCGTACCAATGCAATATCTCCCTGCGCGAGGTAACGAACACCGCCATGCACCAGTTTGGTGCTCCGGCTGGAAGTACCCTTGGCAAAATCATATTGTTCGAGCAGCAAGGTCCTGTATCCGCGGGTTGCGGCTTCCAGTGCGATTCCCAGCCCGGATGCTCCGCCTCCGATCACCAGCACATCCCAAACCACCCCCGTCTGTGTAGCTGCCTTTACCAATTGATCCCTGTCAAGAATACCATTATTCATTTCCGCTTTCCTCCGATTGTCTTTAGTTTCGAACCCTTATCTTTCCAATAAAACAAAACATTTCGAAAGCAATAATAACGTTTTTTTAATTAAAATGAAAAAATTCATAATAATTTAATAAGCAGATATAAGTTTCCTTTTATTTCTTTTGAAAAAGCAGCCGGAAACGCTACTTTTGATTGCATGAGCAGTCTAATTGAACGTCATCAACATATAATGGACTCCCTGAAGCAGAAAGGAATGGTTCAGGTACTGGATCTTTGCCAGGAGTTGGATGTTTCATCCGTAACCATTCGAAAGGACCTGCAATTCCTGGAAGATAAAAATCAGCTTTACCGGACGCACGGCGGAGCCACACTCACCAATCCTTATATTGGCGACCGGCCGGTTGTTGAGAAAGTAGGAATTCAATCGACAGAAAAGGAAAAAATCGGCCAATATGCGGCCGGATTAGTAGAGCCCAACGATTGTATCCTGATCGCATCGGGTACCACGGTTTTTTATTTTGCAAAACACATACAACCAAAAGGAAATGTAACCGTTATCACAGCGGCACTGAATGTGGCCATGGAAATTGCCCATCATCCGGGTATAGAGGTCATACAACTGGGGGGTATCATGCGCAAAACATCCTCATCCGTTACCGGTGTTTATGCCGAAAAGATCCTGGAAGATTTCTCCTGCAGCAAGTTGTTCCTGGGCGTTGACGGTATTGATCTCGAATTCGGGCTGACCACTACCAATATGATGGAAGCGCAGCTGAACCGGAAAATGATCGCCGCTTCCCGGAAGACCATTGTACTGGCCGACTCCAGCAAATTCGGGAAAAGGGGCTTTGGAAAGATCTGCGGACTGGACGATATCGAGCAGATCATTACAGACAGCAATATATCCCCCCACCTTGTAGAAGAGCTAACCGCAAGAGGGGTTGAGGTAACCGTACTGCCGGTTTAGCCCAGCTTTATCCACGATCACCGCTTCGGGGGTCTGGCGGCCATTATAAATTCCAGTGTACCGCCCCCGGTTATATCGCTGTGCCTGATGAAGTGCGCTTTCAGTGGCTGGCCGTTCAGCAACACCTTAGACACATACACATTTTTTTCCGATTGATTCCTGGCCGTGATGGTGAAGGTTTTTCCGTTTTCGAGCTGCAGTACCGCCTTGTTTACAGCCGGACTTCCAAGCTGGTACTCCTCGGCGCCGGGAGCAAACGGATAAAAACCCAATGTGCTGAATATATACCAGGCGCTCATCTGTCCGCAATCATCATTGCCGCCCAACCCGTCCACAGCCGGCTGGTATTGCTTTTTTAGGATCATACGTACCCGTTCCTGTGTTTTCCAGGGCTGACGGGTAAAGTTATACAGATAGGCCACATGATGTGACGGCTCGTTGCCATGCACATAATTGCCGATGATACCTTCCCGCGTAATGTCTTCCGTTTCTTCAAAAAATTTATCCGGCAGGTGCATGGTAAACAGGGAGTCAAGGTGTGGTATGAATTGCTTTTCCCCGCCCATTGCAGCAATCATTCCCGCCGGATCCTGGGGCACAAATAAGCTGAAGTTCCAGGCATTGCCTTCAATAAACCCCTGTCCGTGTGTAGACAGTACATCAAAGTCTTTACGGAACGTCCCGTCGCTCAGCCGGGGGCGCATATAGCCGACAGAAGCATCAAATACGTTCTTCCAGTTTTGTGAGCGCTTCATAAAGGTTTCGTATACATCCATACGGCCCAGCTTCTTCGCTGCCTGTGCCAGGCTCCAGTCGTCAAAAGCATATTCCATAGTGGTGGAAACGGAATTCGGGCGCACATCGTCGGGCACATATCCTTTTGTCAGATAGGCCTCCAACCCATCATAATAGCGCACATTCGCTGTTTGGATACAGGCCTCCAGTGCCTTGTTGGCATCAAAGCCGGCCACCCCTTTCACAATGGCATCGGCAATGACCGGCACACTGTGATACCCGCTCATACACCAGTTCTCATTGGCATAATGGCTCCATACCGGCAGCATCTTGTGCACGCTCTGCTGCTGATGTGCCAGCATGCTCCGGATCATATCACTGTTGCGCCGGGGCTGTATCAGGTTAAAGAGCGGATGCAGGGCACGGTAGGTATCCCACAACGAGAATGTGGTATAGTTGGTGAAGCCATCCGTTTTATGAACATTTTGATCCAGCCCCTTGTATTCCTGGTTCTGGTCCATATAAACGGTCGGACTTAAAAAAGCATGATACATCGCCGTATAAAAATTGATCCGGTCGTTCTTATCCGGCACTTCTATTTTTATTTTTGCCAGCTCTTTGTTCCATTGGTCCTGTCCCTGTGCTTTCACTGCTTCAAAATTCCAGCCGGGGGCTTCTGTCTGCAGGTTTTCCAGGGCATTTTCTGTACTTACCGGTGAAAGCGCAAACTTTATCCCGACCTTTTCCCCTGCCCCGGTTTTAAAATCAAAATGCGCGCGGATCTGCTCTCCGGCCATTTCCGGGAAATTCATGGTCTGGTCAAACCGTTTGTAAAACCCTTTGTATGGATAGGTCTTGAAGTTTGCGAACCCGTAGGAACGGACCGGCTTTGAAAAAACCATGGCAAAATAAACGGTGCGGGTGCGGGCCCAGCCATTGGTCTGCTTAAATCCTGTTATCAGCGTATCGTTTTCCACCCGCACAAAGGTCCACACATTTTTATCTTCATAGTTATAGATCCCGTGCATAAGATCAAGGATGATATGCGCCTCCTCCGATTGCGGGAAGGTATACTGATGAACCCCCACTCTTGTGGTGGTCGTCAGCTCCGCCAGGATATTATTATCATCCAGTTTTACTTTGTAATAATTCGGTTCAGCAGTTTCATTGGTATGGCTGAACCGGCTCCGGTAGCCGGTTTCGGGGTGCGCTGCTGTGCCCGGGTTCAGCTGCAGCGGCCCGGTTGTGGGCATGATGAGAAAATCGCCCAGGTCGGAATGCCCCGTGCCGCTGAAATGCGTATGGCTGAACCCTACAATAGTAGGATCATCATACTGGTACCCTGCACAATATTTATAAACATCGGTATTGTATTTTCCGTTAACATCATATGGCAGGGTATCTGTGTCCGGACTAAGCTGTACCGCACCAAAAGGAACTGTCGCCCCGGGAAAAGTATGCCCCATTTTTTGAGTTCCGATCAGGGGGTTTACATAACGGATGAGCGAATCCTGGGCCATCCCGTTCTGTAACAGGGAAAACCCTAAAGCACAAAGGAATAATCGTTTTTTCATTTTGGTAAATTTAAGACCTTCGCTTTATTTAAAAACAAAAAGACGGTTATTGTCCTTTTGGTGCTGCTGCGGGCCTCTGGTCGTTTTAGCTGCGGCTTTTTTGTAAATTGCGGTATATTATTCTGCCAGATGCTACGCGACTTCTTTTCCCGGAACAGGGCCCTTATTTTATACGGTGTTATACTGGCACTGCTGGTTTTCCTGCTCAAATGGCTACAGCTAAAATTTGTAATCATTGATCATGCCTTTGAAATTTATGCGGGATCCCTTGCATTGCTGTTTACCCTTTTCGGCATCTGGCTCGCCCGCAGGCTGACAAAACCCCGGACGGTCATTGTTGAAAAAGCGATCTATATAAAAGATGCCGGATTTATTTGTAACCGGCAGGCTATCGAAAAAATGGGGTTGAGCGAACGCGAACTGGAGGTACTGCAGCTGATGGCCGAAGGATTGAGCAACCAGGAAATAGCCGGACGGCTGTTCATTTCTCTTAATACGATAAAAACCCACTCTTCCCGGTTGTTTGAAAAAATGGACGTTAAACGCCGGACACAGGCCGTGGAAAAAGCCCGGCGCTTATGTATCATCCCCTGAATAACAGTACCGGGCAGTGGTACGTTTGCCGGAGCATCAAAAAAATCAGTATTTCAGAATTTCTGTGGTGCCAAAACAGGCCAAACACGATACTACTTTCGGGTAAATAAGGCTGGTATAACAAAAATCACCCGAAAGTATGAACGATTCCGGTTGAGGGCACCCCATATTTGTACTGCAATAAAAACGTATCAAAATGAAAAAAAATGTACTCATCTTCGGATCGGTTGCCGGCATATTATTGAGCGGGTTTATGGCTGTAGCCATCGCAAAATGTTATGGGACTGCCGACTTTAAGGGAAATGAAGTGGTGGGTTACGCTGCCATGTTGCTGATCTTTTCCCTGGTATTTGTGGGTGTGAAGAATTTCCGCGACCGTTATAATGGCGGGATTATTTCCTTTGGAAAAGCGTTCAGGGCGGGATTCCTGATCGCACTTGTCGCTTCCACCATCTATGTATTGGTGTGGCTGGTCTGTTATTATGCTTTTTTTCCCGACTTTGGTGATAAATATACCGAGTATATTTTGCGCGAGGCCAGGGCCGGTGGCGCCAGCGCTGCGGAAATGGATGCCAAAGCCGCAGAAATGGTCCGTTTCAATAAAATGTACCGCAACCCGCTTTTTGTGATACTGCTCACCTATACCGAGGTGCTACCCATCGGGACCCTGGTGGCCCTGATAAGCGCACTGATCCTGAAACGGAAACCCCGAGTGCCCCAGGCAGCATAGTGGCCGGAGTGCTGACCGGAATTTTAAGAGGCGGGCGGTTCCCGGCAACTGCCGTTGCAACAAAACTCCTTTGTTTTTATTACATTGTGTTTATATTGCGATTGAATGCCCTTGCTGAGTCCGGCCATATCATCCCTCGCCCGCATGCGTCAATGGCGCATCGACGGATGGCGCAGTCATCCGCTGGATGCGCAGCGGGAGGTATTGCAGAACCTCGTCACCTCTGCCCAGTATACGGAATTCGGAAGAAAGTATCAGTTCAGCAACCTGTTCAATATCCGCGACTTTAAAAAAGCGATCCCCATCCAGGAGTATAACGACCTGAAGCCCTATATCGAACGGTGTATGAACGGGGAACAGAACCTGCTCTGGAACTCGCCCATTTTTTGGTTTGCCAAAAGCAGCGGCACCAGTGGTGATAAAAGCAAGTTCATTCCCATAAGCGAAGAAAGCCTGGTGGACTGTCATTATAAAGCTGCCAAAGATGTGCTGACCATGTACTATCATTTTAAACCGGATAGTACGATGCTTACCGGCAAAGGGCTGGTACTTGGGGGGAGTCATAACATCAACGCCCTGAATGAGGCAGCCCAGTTCGGCGACCTCAGCGCGGTACTGTTGCAGAACAGCCCTTTCTGGGGACACTGGCTCCGGACACCGGAACTGAGTATCGCTTTAATGGACGATTGGGAAACAAAGCTGGAAAAAATTGCTGCGCAGGCCATTAACGAAAATGTTACTTCTGTAAGCGGGGTTCCTACCTGGACACTGGTACTGTTTAAAAGGATCCTGGAGATCACGGGCAAATCATCCATTGTGGATGTATGGCCGGGACTTGAGCTGTATATGCATGGCGGGGTTTCGTTTACCCCTTACCGCGAGCAGTTCAAGAAGATCGTGGGAAAAGACATTCATTACCTGGAAACCTATAACGCCAGTGAAGGCTTTTTTGCGGCACAGCAGGCGCCGGGGGAAGACGGCCTGCTGCTGTTTACAGATCATGGCATTTTCATGGAGTTTATGCCGCTGGGTGAATACGGATCAGCAGACCCCCGCACGATCGGGTTGAAGGATATAGAATTGGACACCAACTATGCCCCCGTGATCAGCACCAATGGCGGGCTCTGGCGTTACCTGTTGGGGGATACCATCCGGTTTTTATCAAAAAATCCCTTTAAAATAATTGTATCCGGACGTGTCCGGCACTTTATCAATGCCTTTGGAGAAGAAGTGATCATCGATAATACCGACAAGGCTATCAGCATGGCCTGTCGCGAAACCGGCACTGTTGTAAACGATTATACGGCCGCGCCGGTGTATTTTTCTGATGAGGGGAACGGGGGGCACGAATGGCTGGTGGAGTTTGAAAAAGCACCTGAGGACCTGGAACAGTTTACCCGGCACCTGGACGCTGCATTGAAAGCGATCAATAGTGATTACGAGGCGAAGCGCCACAAGGATATTGCCCTGAAAAGCCCGGTGATCCATTCCCTGCCCAAGGGGCTTTTTATTGATTGGCTGCATCATAAGGGAAAGCTGGGGGGCCAGCATAAAGTGCCCCGGTTAAGCAATGACCGGACCCTGCTCGAGGAGATCCTTTCTTTTTATAAGAGCCGGAAAGTTACTTTTTAATTTTTGCTACCAGGTTATAGGAATCTGTGATCCATTCTTTTAAAAGCCGGCTGCTTGTGGTGCCATCCACCACGATGGTATTCCAGTGTTTTTTATTCATGTGATAGCCGGGCAATACCGAGGGATAACTTTCACGCAATGCTTCCGCTTTTTCCGGGTTGCATTTCACGTTGAACTGCAACGGATCATTATCCAGTCCCGTAAGGAGGAATATTTTTCCCTTCACCTTAAATACAAGAGTATCGGGCCCGAAGGGAAATCCCTCCTCCACATCCGGAAATTGCAGGCAGAAATCCCGCAGCATTTCAATATCCATAGGAAACCATTTACTTGTATTCAATATTTTCTTCTGCGATCAGTTCTTCCCCGCTCATTTTTAAAAAGATCTGTGCCACCGTGATCACATCCTTCTGGCAATAGGTTGCAATACGCTCGATCTGCCGCTCCTGATAATATACTTCGGCCACCATACTTCCGTCGATATCATCTTTTGGAGTTGGCACCCCCAGCGCATGTGCCAGTAAATTTAACGTGGTATAACTTTTAAAATCCCCGAATTTCCACAGCTCCATGGTATCCAGATGGTTCACCTCCCAGGGCTTCTTGCCTGCCGTGTTCAGCAGCAGCGGTATCGGCACCCCGTTGATCAGCATCCGCCTGCATAAATACGGGAAATCGAATTCTTTTCCGTTATGCGCGCACAGGTATTTCTGCTCGTTCGCGCTGAACTTTTGCAGCATTTCAGCAAAAGCACCAAGGAGTTGTTTTTCATCGTCTCCATAAAAAGACTTTAAGATGATCTTCCGTTGATTGACCCCTCCCTGTATAATGCCACAGCTGATACACACGATCTTTCCAAACTCTGCATAGATCCCGGCTCTTTCATAAACACTTTCCGGGGTTTCCTCTTCCCGGTTCCGTAAAATAGAAGCAGACTTTCGCTCCCACAGGTGTTTCCAGGCCTCCGGCACTTCGCTGAACGAAGCGTATTGCGGCACGGTTTCGATATCTAAAAAAAGAATGGTATGAACAGCATATTGAGCAAGCATGATTACAGGTATTTTTCGTCTTTATTCCGTTTTACATCTGCAACGTACTCTTTTATCTCCTGTTCCTGGTCTTTTCTGCAGATCAGCAACACATCATTGGTATCTACCACGATAAAATTTTCAAGCCCCTGCAACACCACCAGTTTTCCTTCCGGTACATGCACCATACAATTATGTGTATCATACACCATCACATCCGCACCCACAACCGCATTGTCAAAATAGTCCTTACTCATATTGTCGTAGGCGCTGTTCCAGGTACCGAGATCGCTCCACGTGAACCCTGCGGGTATCACATATACGTTCGATGCTTTTTCCATAATGCCAAAATCGATGGAGATATTGGAACATTGTGCATAGATCTCTTCTATTATATCTGCCTCCTCCGGAGTGTTGAACAGATCCTGATACGAGGCAAATACTTCATGGATCTCGGGTAAAAACCGCTCAAACGCTGCAAGGATATTTTTTACCTTCCAGGTAAAGATGCCGGAGTTCCATAAAAAGTCCCCGCTTTTTACAAACACTTTTGCCAGATCGAGATTGGGTTTCTCTGTAAATGTCTTTACCTTAAAAATGCCGGGAGCCGCTTCAACGGAGTCATGCTGTATATAGCCATATCCCGTATTGGGGTTACGGGGCTTGATGCCCAGGGTTACCAGGGCATTAACGGACTCTACAAACTTCAGGGCGTTCTCTACTGTTTCATTAAATGCCTCGTCTTCCAGGATAAGATTGTCCGACGGTGCCGCGATCATGATGGCCTCGGGGTCTTTTTTCTGGATCTTAAACGCGATGTATGCAATACAGGGCGCCGTATTTTTCCGGAACGGTTCGGTAACAATATTTTCCTGCGGAAGATCGGGAAGCTGCTGCGCCACAATATCCCTGTATTCTTCCGAGGTCACCACAAAGATGTTCTCAGCGGGCACAATTTTGTTATACCGGCTGAATGTAGACTGGATCAGCGTTTTACCGGTATTCAGAATGTCTAAAAACTGTTTGGGGTAATTGGTCCGGCTTTTGGGCCAGAACCGGCTTCCGATTCCCCCGGCCATTATGGCAACATAACGGTTACTCATGTCGTTTTATTTAGATCAACCCCTCCTTTAACAGGTCGTGTATGTGAATAATTCCCAGGTACGTCGCATCTTCAACAACAGCCAACTGGGTTATTGCATTCTTCCGCATCATATCAAGAGCAGAAATTGCCAGTTCACCAGGTGCGATCGTTTTAGGGTTTCGCGTCATAATATCCCGGGCAACAGTGCCTTCGATATCGGTGTTCTTTTCCAGCATCCGCCGGAGATCTCCGTCTGTTATAATGCCAGCAAGCGCATTTTGTTCATTTACCACCGCAGTTACTCCCAGTCTTTTTTGAGTGATCTCCACGATCACCTCTTTTACGGATTGCCCTTCAAAAACCATCGGCCGGTCGTTGCCCGCAAAAACATCCGCCACGCTCAGGTACAGCTTTTTGCCCAGGGTACCTCCCGGATGGAACTTGGCAAAATCATCATCTTTAAAACCTTTCAGATCCATCAGGCAGGCAGCCAATGCATCGCCCATGACCATCTGTGCGGTGGTACTGGAGGTCGGTGCCAGGTTATTCGGACAGGCTTCCTGGTCGACGGTTGTATTTAAAATAAGATCGGCCTGCTGCGCCAGATAAGACCCGGTATTACCTACGATGGCGATCAGTTTGTTCCCAAAGTTTTTTACCAGCGGCACCAGTGCTTTTATTTCCGGGCTGTACCCGCTTTTACTGAGGATGATCACAATATCCGCGTCTTGTACCATGCCAAGGTCACCATGCAATGCGTCGGCCGCATGCATAAAGATAGAAGGCGTTCCTGTTGAATTGAACGTAGCCACGATCTTCTGTGCCACCAGGGCACTTTTGCCTATTCCGCTGAAGACCACCCGCCCCGTACAGTTCTGAATCAGCAGGACCGCTTGCCGGAAATCATCGTTTAACTGCTGCTGTACTTCATTAAGCGCACCGGCCTCTAGCTGGAATGTTTTTCTGGCGCGTTGTAATATATTGTCACTCATTTAAATATCAGCCTACTTAAGAAAACACAAATGTATTATTTATATGGGCACAAAAAACTTTAACCATTAATATTTTAAAAGCAGGCCAACCTTAGCTAAATTCGCTTCCCGAAAATTTTTTTTTTCTGAATATCCAACGTACCTTTTAAGGATATTGGATGACAATTAAATCTTTTATATTACAGAAATGGCAGTGAAAAGCGAAAAGAAGGCCACCAGGAAAAAGGAACCTGCGGTCAGCCGCACCAAGAAAACAGAAACAAAGACAGACCTACACGGAGAACTGCTTAAGAACTTTGGTTTTCAAAAATTTAAAGGCAAACAGGAAGCCATCATCCAATCGCTTTTATCAGGAAAAGACACTTTTGTTATTATGCCCACCGGTGGAGGAAAAAGCCTCTGCTACCAGCTGCCCGCTGTGATCATGGAGGGTGTTGCTATTATTGTTTCACCGCTGATCGCCCTGATGAAGAACCAGGTAGACCTGGTGCGGGGGTATAACAGCAATGATGAAATTGCACACTTTTTAAATTCCACGTTAAATAAAAAGGAAATAAAGGAAGTTCATGATGACCTGTTATCCGGTAAGACAAAACTCCTGTACGTTGCCCCGGAAACCCTGACCAAACAGGAGAACCTGGCCTTTTTCAGCGATCTGAACATTTCCTTTTTTGCAGTAGATGAGGCGCACTGTATTTCCGAGTGGGGCCATGATTTCCGCCCGGAGTATCGCCGGTTGCGGGAAATGATGAACCAGATCAACCCGGATGCCGCCGTCATTGCCTTAACCGCTACAGCTACCCCGAAGGTGCAAAGCGATATTATAAAAAACCTGGGTCTTAAAGAGGCAAACATCTTTATTTCCTCCTTTAACCGGGACAATCTTTATTATGAGATCGCTCCCAAGATAAACAAGAAACAGACCAACGAAAGTATTGTCCGCTTTATCAAAAGCATGAAGAATAAAAGCGGCATCATTTATACGCTGAACCGTAAGACTACGGAAGAGCTGGCCGATATACTGATGGCCAATGGCATTAAGGCAGTGGCTTATCATGCGGGGCTGGACAGTAAGCTACGTGCAGAGCGGCAGGACCAGTTCCTAAACGAGGATGTACAGGTAATTGTAGCCACTATCGCCTTTGGAATGGGGATCGACAAGCCCGATATCCGGTTTGTCATACATTACAATATTTCAAAGTCCATTGAAAACTACTACCAGGAAACCGGTCGTGCCGGCCGCGACGGGCTGGAAGGGAAATGCCTGTTGTACTATTCCCATAAGGATGTGAGCAAACTGGAACATTTAATGCGCGATAAACCGCTCAGCGAACGGGAAGTGGGTGCCCAGCTGATCAATGAAACCGTGGCTTATGCCGAAAGCGGCGTTTGCCGGAGAAAAGTGATCCTGAGCTATTTCGGGGAGCAATATGAGGTAGAGAATTGCGGGCAGTGCGATAATTGCAGACACCCTAAAGAACGCATGGAAGCAAAAGACCAGGCCGTACTGGTGCTCAAGACCATTAAAGAACTGGACGAACGTTTTGCCACAGATTATACAGTGAATATCCTTATCGGAAAACTTACCCCCCAGGTGAAAATGTTCCGTCATGAAGGGCTTTCCAGTTTTGGTACGGGAAAAGAGCAGGACACCCTGTTCTGGAACTCCCTGATCCGCCAGATGCTCCTGGAAGGACTGTTGAAAAAAGACATTGAAGAATATGGTGTATTAAAAATAACCCCGGCCGGAACCGCTTTCTTAAAGAAACCCAAGGCCTTCCCGATTGTGCTCAACAATAAGTTTGAAGAAGCCTGGGACGACGATGAGGCCGGTGCAGAAGATGGTGACGGAGCTGCGACTGATCAGCAGTTATTTGAGATGCTGAAAGAACTTCGTCAGAAGGAAGCCAAGCGGAAAAGCCTGCCCCCCTTTGTGATCTTCCTTGAAAATTCGCTGATGGACATGGCCACTTTGTATCCCACCACCACAGCTGAACTGGAAAAATGCCAGGGGGTGAGCAAGGGCAAGGCCATCCGCTATGGAAAACCTTTTGTGGAGCTGGTGGCGCGCTATGTAGAAGACAATAACATTCAGAAGCCGGATGATTTTGTAATGAAAAGCGTGGTGAATAAAAGCGGTAACAAAGTGTACATTATTCAGCAAACTGATAAAAAAATTCCGCTGGAAACCATTGCTAAAAACAAGGGCTGGCAAATGAACGAACTGCTGGAGGAAATGGAAACCATTGCTGCCAGCGGTACCAAGCTGAACCTGGGGTATGCTATAGATGAAATGCTGGATGAGGAAGAACAGGATGAGATCATCGAATATTTCAAAAGCTGTGAAACCTCTTCCCTTCAGCTGGCACTGGAAGAACTGGCCGAGTTTGATTTTAACTGGGAGCAGCTTAAGATCATGCGGATCAAGTTTTTGGCAGAATACGGAATGTAGCGGCTCCCTTTAACGGATGACGCGCGTATCAAATGAATCCTCTCCGGAGATTTTTTGATTTTTTGCGGATATTTTTGAAAATCTGCTGCCTATGCTCTATATTTGCAGCCCGCTAAGGCGGAAAGGATGGTGCGGTAGCTCAGTCGGTAGAGCAAAGGACTGAAAATCCTTGTGTCGCCGGTTCGATCCCGGCCCACACCACGAAAAGAACCCGGAGTGTTTCACTCCGGGTTTTTTTATTGGAACACAATAGGTAAGTCGCCCAAATATGATTGTACTGCAAAATCGGGATCTTTGCTTTTATGCACTTTGTATATATTTTATACAGTCCGGCCTGTGACCGGTTTTACATCGGGGAAACAGTTTGTCCGGAACAACGATTGCAGCAGCACAACACAGGATTTTATGCTACATCCAGTACCGCTTTTACTTCCGATTGGAAAATTGTATTGACGTTGAAAGTACCCCTACGGGTAGAAGCCCTCAGGATTGAACAGTACATAAAATCAATGAAATCTAAAAATTTCTTGCGAAAACTCATTGCCCAGGATCTGTTTTTGGAACAATTCAAGAAAATTGTTGACGAAAAATTCGCCATTACAATTTATTAAAGTGCCGGTTCCCCCGAAGCTTCGGGGCCGGCCCACACCACAAAAGATCCCGGAGTGTTTCACTTCGGGTTTTTTATTGGAACACAATAGGTAAGTCGCCGAAATATGATGGTACTGCAAAATCGGATCTTTGCTTTTATGCATTTTGTTTGCGTTTTGTACAGCCCGGCCTTTACCAATATTCTCAAACCCAGAAAACATAAAATACCTGAACAGGCGCAGCGCGCCGATAATCATTATAACCAGGAGGCCTCAATGATCATCCCAGCCGCAGCGCGGCGGTAAATTTTTGCAATGGCTGCAGGAGCCTTTTTTTGTTACCGGTGCGCTGCACCTTTATTCCTCTGTTATTCGCTTACCTGAAAGATCTACGCTGCGATGCAGCTTTCGGGTATACTCAAATTAACTTAATGCGTTTGCGATGCATCAGGGCCGATCCATACCACGGAGTACTGTCTTTACCAATAACAAGATATCTCTGCATCCGGAGCCGGCTTGCCACATTGATTGTTGAGGCATATCTTAAACCCAGAAAACATAAAATGCCTGAACAGGCGCAGCGCGCCGATAATCATTATAACCAGGAGGCCTCAGTGATCATCCCAGCCGCAGCGCGGCGGTAACTTCCCTGCAACTTTTTGTTACCAGTACATTAAAAAGTCAACCCAAAGCACCTGACAGGGCCCGGCGGTCGGGTATGCACCAGCATATTCTAACCAGTAGTAAATGCGATCTTTGGTACAACGTCTTTGCATCAGGACCGGCTCAGACCATAAAAGATACCGGATCTATTTGGCTTTAACAATGATTTCAACAACAGTTAAAGCCAATTTTAATTTATAATTTGGCTTTAACGCGTATTTTGATTATATTTATAGCCAAATGTCTTTCTTATGCTTATCGGACGTAAAAAGGAGCAGGAGCAGCTAAAGAAGATCTGTACATCGGCACAATCAGAGTTCATTGCAGTGTATGGCCGGCGCCGCGTAGGAAAAACTTTTTTAATACGGGAGACCTTTGCCAATAACTTTGACTTCTATATTACCGGGATGGCAAATGTAAACACCCGGCAACAACTCCTGAACTTTCACCTGGCCCTGAATAAATACGACCCCGCAGCAAAAGAAAATATACCTCCCGAAAACTGGCTGATGGCCTTCCAGCGACTGATCACCCTGCTGGAAACAAAAACCAGTGACCAAAAAATCGTATTCCTTGATGAGCTTCCCTGGCTGGATACCGCACAGTCTGGTTTTATGCCGGCGCTGGAACATTTCTGGAACTCTTGGGCAAGCGGCAGAAAAGATATTGTGCTGGTGGTTTGCGGATCAACCGCTTCCTGGATGATCAATAAACTCATCCATAATAAGGGAGGTCTGCACAACAGGGTTACCCGGCGCATTAAGCTGGATCCCTTCACCCTTGCCGAATGCGAAGCTTTTTTAAAAAGCCGGAACGCCGTTTTTGACCGCTATCAGATCATTCAATTATACATGGTAATGGGTGGTATTCCCTTTTACCTGAACCAGGTTGACCCGGGCCGCAGTGCCGCACAGAACATTGACCGGATCTGCTTCAGCGAAAGCGGACTCCTGGTTACAGAATTTGACGATCTGTACCGTTCTTTATTTAACAAGGCAGAAAAACACATCCAGATCATAGAAGCGCTGAGCAAAAAAGCAAAAGGGCTTACGCGCGATGCGATCATTACCCTTACGAAGCTGCCGAATGCCGGCAGCACTACCCGCATATTAAAAGAGCTGGAAGAAAGTGGTTTTATCCGTAAGTACAATTCTTTCGGTAAGAAAGAACGAAACAGTTTGTACCAGCTGGCTGATTTCTATTCGCTTTTCTATCTGCGTTTTATTGTAACCCGGCAGGATGAAAACAACTGGATCAATGGCCTGGATGATCCAAAGCACCGGGCCTGGAGCGGCTATGCCTTTGAGCAGGTTTGTCTTGCACATATAAAAGAGATCAAACAGGCACTTGGTATCAGCGGGGTGCAGACATCGGTTTCTTCCTGGATGGGTGAAGGGGCCCAAATAGATCTTGTGATCGACCGGAAAGACCAGGTGATCAATCTTTGTGAAATGAAATTCTCCCTTAATGATTTTACGATCACCAAAAAATACGCAGGAGAACTGAGAAATAAAATCACTGCCTTCCGCGAAGCTACAGGCTCCCGGAAAGCGTTGTTTTTGACCCTGATCACCACGTACGGATTGACCAGGAACGAATACTCCGGCTCCCTGGTCCAGAACGACCTGAACATGGAGCTCCTTTTTTATGTGTTGGCAGACGACTAAGGCTTCAGGAATAATGCGGTAACTCCGTTCTCAGCCGATAACAACGGACCGAAAATACTTGTACTGCTTTCACCATGGCTCATCGCCGTACCTGTGCCTGATCCATTCCGGATACAACATCATCTGCAATCGCCCTTAACGCTTTTGCAAATTCATCCGTTACAATTTCTGGCTTAAATGTGGTGCGCACGGAAGAAGCACCAAACAGGAACTTATACCATACCAATCCCGCAAGGTAGCAGCCCGCTTCGCTGGCATGATGCGTATCCAGGTCCAGCTCCTTCTTTTTATTATAAAAATATCCCACATGCAGGGAATGTGCCTGATCAGGAAGATCAGGAAAAACGGCCTGCCCGCGTTTAAAGGATTGATCCGTTTTAAATGCCGTGCTGCTTTTCTGTTGCGCTGCAAAAAAAGCATCCCCTACAGGAATAAGCGGTAACTGTAACGCAGCAGCTGTTGTATGATATGCAGCCCGTGATTGTTTCCACATCGCTTCGGCAGACGGAGCATGGCCTCCGCCGGAGATCTGTGAAAAGGACGGCGCATCGGTGCGGTAGGGCCATGTCTGGTGCAGCACAATCGTTGCGGTGGGTTGCAGGTGGTGAATGTATTCCACCAGTTTGCGCGCATAGGGTTTGTAGGTATTGGAATCGCCGGATAAAATGGAGGCCTGCTGCAATGTAACCACATCCCAGGTTCCGGAGCCCAGCAATTCTTTTAACGATTTTCCGTTGTATGCTTTTCCTTTAGGATCGCCGGCCTCTGCGGCTTCAACCAGTTCCCAGTGCCGTTGCAATGAGCAGCCTCCCAGTTCAGCACGACCGATGGAAAGGGTAAAACCGCCCTCCTGCGCCAGTTGAGGGAGGTATCTTGTAGCATTCTGCGAAAAACTATTACCGATCAGGAATAACCGTACCGTTTTCCGGCCCGTGTCCTGAGTATAACCCCTGCTAAAGCCCGTAAGAAGCAAAAGCAGCACAATGATCCGGTATGCACTGTATTTCATTTGTTCCTTATTATTTTTTTAAATAATGATACAATTGAGTACCCGCCAGCAGGAAGGCCCCTACCCCGTAAACCTCTGTGCTTTCCGCATTTACCTTGTCTGGTGCCGCACCAATGCGTTGTACATAGCCCAACATTCCATCCGCATTCACTGAAGACACCATAACATCCCAGGCACGCTGTGCCGCCGGCCAGTAAGCAGCTTTATCCAGCAGACCATGATTCAATCCCCATAAAATTGCATAGCAAAAAAAGCCCGTACCGCTCATTTCCTTTACCGGAAAGCTTTCCGAATCCAGCAATGACGCATGCCAGCTGCCATCCGGCTGCTGAAGCGAAACCACTTTTGCGATCATGTCTTTATAAAGCTTCTCAAATCTTGCCCTATCGGAATAATTGGCGGGCATATTTTCCAGCATCCGTACCAATCCACCCAGTACCCATCCGTTGCCCCGCGACCAGAATGTTTTTTGCCCGTTCTTTTCCTTTTTATTAAAATAACTTTCGTCTCTGAAATAAAGCAGCTCGGAAGGATCATAAAGAAAATCGGTTGTTTTCCACCAGAGCTTTGCCGCCATATCCAGGTACTTCGGATCCCTTGTTGCGGTGGTCAGGTAGGCCAGTGAAGGCGGACCCATAAATAAGGCATCGCACCAGGCCCACTCCCGCAGTTGTATGCTGTTCTTCCAGTTCAGCGGCTCATCATGCGGTTTTGCAAGGATGCTATCGGCCAGCAATATAAAAGGCGCAATCATTTTCGGGTCTTTATATTTCACCGACAGTTGTGCATAGGTTTGTCCCACACAATAATCATCTGCAAAAAAACGGCGGCGCCCCGTATTCCAGCTAAGATCATTGCCTATGTTTACCAATGCCTGCAGGTACTTTTTTCCCCCCTTCAATGTTCCTGCGGCGTACAACCCGGTATAGCAGGCTCCATTGGTCCAGTCAGCCTTTCCATACTTAAAGCCCTTTATTTTCCAGTCGTTCAGCTGCCAGTCGGCCACGCGGTGCATCATCTTCAACACCGCTTTGGGTTTTGGATCCGCAGCCATTGCAGCATGGCTGGTTATTGCAAAAAAAGCTACTGTCCAAAAAACAAGCAGGTTTTTAAAAGTAGGAGTTGTCATACTGATGTTTTATTGTATCCCCGTAATCGTTAACGGGGGTATGAAAGTATGAAAAGAGCGGGAAAAACCAACACAGAAATACCCGGCACATAACGATTCACCCCCTTTCCGGTTCAAAACATGCCGGAACTATAATGAGCTTGTTTTCTGCAATCGTTATATCTATATGCTGGCCGCACTTAAAGCCACAATCCAAAAGCCATTTGCCCATAAGACGTATTTCCGGGTAATGATTAATTATGTACCCGCTCCAAAGGGTGGAGTTATACACAATTGCCCGGTCATATATCTTCAGCTTACGCATTCTTTTGATGGTGGCGCTGTTTTTCATGGTTGCAATAATTGCCATAATTGGTGTTTTATAAAGTTAAGAAGCAGGTTCTGTTTTATTTTTCCAATCATCGCCAAACTCAAACAAAAAGAAACCATAAATGTACCCTGCTCCAACAGATATATACTGCATTAAAAATACCCGCGGAAGCGATACAGAATTCTGATGAGGAACAGGCAGTGAATATCATATCTAATACTTTTATTGATGAGGCTGTAGCTTATGCAGGACAATACAAATGCACATTTAATCCAATCGATAAGATGGTTGAGCTGTACGAGCGATGCTGTAACAGCAAAAGGGAATGATTGATAAGCTGGAAAAACTAATTGCGAAGAAATAATTTTTTGGGCGTGCCCCCAACCCTACCAGCGCTGCAAAAGCAGTACACGGCCGGGGTCGGGCTATCCGCTCCTACTCCGCCATCCCGATAGCCACCGGGACCCATCACACAAAGGCTTCAGCGGGGTATCCGCTGCTATCCCTCACACGGGGAGGAAGGAAATAACGAAGCAGAAAAAGAAAGATGATAGAGCGGTTCTTTCGCCTTGATTCGTGTTTGCACTATAGCTTATGCCCCGAGCCTACGGTTCTCTGTTCCGCATTCTCCTTCTATACCGCGAACTGAAGTTCGCAGTTGATGGCTGGTCGAGGCGATGCCTCTTATCCTTCGATAGGAATACAGAAGGCCATCGGCCTGATCCCTCTCCCAACTCCGGAATTTATTCCGGAGATAGCACCCGCTAATAAAAGATAGAGTGCCGTAGGCACGGTACATTTCAGGCAGGGATCTGCTGCCCTGTTTCGCGTCCGTACCGGACACACACCCGCATCAGTTGTCTTTCCCTTTCTTTGATGCCCGCCAGGGTATAAGGGCCCCTGCCAGGATGAGTACCGCGATGATGGCCACCAGTGTCCTGCCCTTTGAGGTAATAAATGCCAGTACCAGCATCAACACCGCCATAAACGCCAGCGAAAAAGCGATCATCTTTAACCCGAATATGTTTTGTTGTTTTACAAGCCGGGCCTCTTCCTCATTCTGTACGGCGGCTTCCTTTTTTTTGTTTTGTTTGTAATCCAGGTATGCCGTGTAGTCGGTACTGATCCGTTGTTTTCGCATTGCAATAAATTCATACACGGCCAGCGCAATCAGCGGCAACAGTACACCCAGCAGCATTTCATTGGCCCTCGACAATTTATACTGATTGATAAACGGGATCACCATTTTAAACAGCAGGTTCACCGCAAGACTCAGTACTGTAATATAGATGGTGGCCTTCCCCGACAGCCTTTTGGAGAACAGGGCCCAGATGGGTGGTAGCAGTAGCGGTCCGCCTGTAATCGCGCCCACGCTGAGCGTAAACTCCACGATTCCGCCGATATACGGCACCCCAATGGCGATCAGGATCATAAAAATTCCGAAGAACCAGGAGGAGGCCCGGGCCACAAACATCAGTTTTTTATCGGAGGCCCCGGGATTGATGGATCCCTTATAAATATCATTGGTAAATACCGCAGATACCACATTCAGCGCGGTATTGGCAGAGGCAGAGGTGGAAAAATACATGCCCGTCAACATCAGGCCCAGCAGGCCCGCCGGCAATACCTGTTTACAAACCATGATGTATGCATTCTCCGCATCCAAACCCGACAGACCGGGATGGATCACCTGGTAAGCCATGGGCGGCAACATCCAGATGATGGGACTTAAGATATAAAGCCCCGCAAACAGGTAGGCCACTTTCGAGGCACTTTTGGGGCTATCCACACTGGTATATCGTTGCACAAAAGTCCAGTTACCTCCGATGTAAAATATATGGTAGAGCGCGAATGCAAAAATGAAGCCCCAGCTGTATTCGCCGTTCACCAGGTTAAAGAAATGATCGGGCGCTTTATCAATAAACTGTTGCACGCCGCCTGTTTCATGAAATACCAGGGGCAGTATGATCAGCACGGCAGCAGTCAATACCACAAACTGCAATATATCCGTTACCATTACCGCCCACAGGCCGCCAACCGCGGTGTAGGAGATCATCAGGATGCCCAGTATGACCGTAACCGGAATAAGGGGATACCCCAGTGATGCAGACACCAGCTTTGCCACCGAATAAAGTACCGATCCTTTTATAAATACCGAAACAATGGTAAAAATGTAGATATAGCTTTTTTGAACACCAGGCCCCAGCCGCATCTTGATGAACTCCGCTGCCGTAAGGTTTCCGGTGGCCTTCCATTTGGGCGCCAGGTACAGACCCGTTACCAGCGCACCGATGCACATGGTCCATTGTATGGTAACCGCCACCCATCCGTGCTGGTATGCAATGGCGCCCCAGGCAACAAATGTTCCGGCAGAAAAAAAGCTCATGAACAGCGACAGTCCGCCAATGAACCAGGGCACCGCCTCTCCCCCTGCAAAAAAGGACTTCAGGTTTCTTCCGGTACGGGAAAAACTGATGCCCACCAGCAAAATAAAAACAGAAAATACGATAACCACTATTGTATCTATCATACTCTTAAACTATTTTTTAGCACCTGTTACTACTATATTTTTTATATGCCCGGCTGCAGCACTACTATGATGCTTTGTTGCGTCGCACCCTTCAACTCCGGTACTGCTATGTACTTTTCTTACGTTGCACAACGGTCACAGTTCATTTATTCTGCATAACATCTTACAGAAAACAACGCCGCCGGAACCTGCCCGGAGGGATGTTCCATCCGGATCGTCAGCCGCTTCGTGGTTACCGGTTGTTCAAATACAATCGTATGCTGCGTTTGAAAGTTAGCCTCTTTTTGATACACAATATTTCCCCCTTCATCTTCCACCTGGTAGCGCTGCACGCAGAACGGCATCGTGGTCTCCGGATGGGTCATCAGCACCGATTCCATGGCGTGATCAAAATCCGTATCAAACGCCAGGTGGATCTTTCGGATCTGCTGCGGCACGCTCCAGTCAAGGGATACAGACGGATGTGCATCCGCGGGATCTGCGATCCAGGCATTGGGCTGGTCGGTTGGCCGGTCAACGCCATTGGTAAGCGCGCTTATGCCTGGTACAAATACAGGGTCCGAAAAGGTAAGCGCCAGGTTCTGTCCCTCCGGCCGCCGCTGCGGGCACCAGAACTCGAAGGTATCCACTCCCGATCCTTCCGGTGCCTGCTGTTTCCCATTATTGGATACCGCTTTGTTGACCCCGTTAAAGACCGAAACAAAACCTGTTATCCGTTGCGCGGAATACGCGATCTCCACCGCTTCATTTTTCATAAAACAAAGAAACAGGTATTGCGGCCGATCCAGCTGCAACCCGGAGTTTATTTCAATTACCGTATCACCCGCGCTCAATGAAAGCTGCTTCCGGAACAGGATCTTGTCCGGCGTGAACCCGCCGGGCCTGCTGCTGGAGCGAATCTCCACGGTAAGCTCTGTTGGCGCGTCTGCTCTTACAGGCAACCGGAACGCCGGCAATGTTCCTGACGTAACAGGAATCAGCTGTCCTGCAGATATTGTAAGCGGCTTATACATCAACTCCCGCTGATCAAACCCGCTGAAGTTTATAGAAGAACTCGCTGTAACAGTGCTGCGGAGCGCCAGGTCTTCCTCATCCCGCAACTTTTTACCCGGAATATACTGACCGGTCTTCATCAGTTCTTTTTGAAGGGTTGCCATATGCGGTGCTTCCAGCAGCTCCTGCGGTTCTTTCTGCAGCCGTGCACAAAGCGCAGCTGCCACGGCCACCGCCTGACCCGTATAAGCACTGGTAGCCATTACGCGGGTAGCACCAAAAGCCACATGACTGACGCTGATGATACGGCCTGCAAGAAACAGGTTCTTTATATTCCGGCTATACAAACAACGATACGGAATTTGAAAAAGTCCTTTGCTGTGCCATTGATTGCAGGGAGAGCGCTCACTGAATACGCCGTCTGCCGGGTGCAGGTCTATCGACCATCCTCCGTAAGCAACGGCATCGGGATGTATCCGCTGTTCGATCAGGTCCGTTTGAGATAACATATAATCTCCTTCAAACCGGCGGCTTTCCCTTTTACCCGGGATCATTCCCACCCATTCCAGCGTATAGGTAGCCGCTTCAGGAAACTCCCCTGAATTTTTGATATAATCCCACACACCATAGATCACCTTCCACAATTCCCACTTGATCTGTTCGGTGTCGTGTACGGTATCCAGTCTTCCGCCATACTCCACCCACCAGAGCTTACAGCCATGCTCCTTTGCATTAAAACTCCTGTACCGGGGAATTTCTTTTTGCACATCCATTGCAAAAGCAGGCGGATGGAACGCCACGGGTTTACCCGTATCCTTTGTATAAAAATAAAGCGAATGCCCCAGCAGTTCTCCATAGCTCATATCCGGAGCCATCGGCTCATTGAATGTCTCCCTGTTTTCTGCACCCATGCGGAATGCTGCTCCTGAAAGAAATCCGACGATCCCATCTCCCGAAGCATCACAGAACAGCGGCGCCCGTAATTCATATTCAGTGGCGTTCTGACTGCAAAAGGCCTTCAGTGCGGAAATATGGTCTGCATCCGTCTTCATCACTTCATAAACCGCCGTATTCAGCAATAAGGTAATATTGGGTTCCTGTGTTACCTTATCTAACAGGATCATATCTAGTATTACGGGGTTGCCCTCCGGATTCCGGTGCGTATTTTCCACCAGGATCTCGTCAATCACGCCTCCTTCCCGGCTCCACCGGTTGTTATTGCCCATATGGGACGTAGCCCCCAAAATCCACAACCGTACCTCACTGGATGCATTGCCTCCCAGAACAGGACGGTCCTGTACCAGCAATACCCGGAGCCCCTGCCGGGCGGCCGTTATGGCGCCGCATACACCAGACATTCCCCCTCCCACAATAACAAGGTCTTTCTCAATAAGCTCTTTTTTCAGCTCCCGCTTCGTTGCTGCATCTTTAATGATCATTCTCTATCTATTTTTCAATTGATTTATATTATTATTTATGGCCCATTTCATATTCCTTTGTACGGATTATCTTTCCGTCTGTCCCTGTAAGGATCAATGAAAACACAATGGGCTCCTGAAGACCGGCTTCCACCGTAAATTCAAAAGGATACTCCGATTTTATAACCGTTTTTTTTGTTGCTGTTCCCACGCGGTACTGAAGCCGGGCGCTGCTCCATTTACTATCATCATCACCCAGGTAAACGAACAACCGGCGGCCATATCCACCCAGTTTAAACAGCATTGCTTTTGTATGGCCTTCGGGTATGGAAAGATAATCACGGCTTTTATCCGGGTCCGGTTGCAGCAGCTGATCCTGGAATTCTGACCGGAGCACCGCGCCGCTGAGCACCACAGCCGTTTGTCCGTTGGCGGGAACCGTTACTTCGAAGCTGCTGTCCTTTAAAGACTGCCGGTTATTTTCCGTTCCGGGCACGGAGCATACTGCCTTCCGTGAAAAGGTAGCCCACGCCGGGTTGACCGTTACTGTTGTTTTAATGGCGTGCGCAGACTGGTTGGCAAACGCAATGAATAAAGAATCTTTTTTGCGTGCAGCAATATAATTCAGTCCGATGTCCCCGATCGATAACAGGCGCGCCGGCATCCAGAGCTGCACCTGGTCCGATCCCATAAAGCGCCCTTTTTTGTGCCCGTAAAATTTATTCTGCAGATAGGCATACCCTTCGATATAATCACTCGGAAAGCTGATCTTTCCACCGCTTTTAACATACGCATCCGAAACCAGGTAATCCATAAAAAGAGAGGCCATCGGAAGAATATGGTTGTAATGAAAAGAGTTTACACTTTGCTCCTTGTGCTCATGCAGTGGAAAATCCGGTTTTTCATAGGCCGTGGTTCGTTCTGTATTCATATGATACCCGGGGAAGCTGGCAGAACGCCCCACCAGCGCCGCTTTTGCGATCTCTATTAGAAATTGATCCTTGGCATAATACCCGATGCGCAGCATCCAGGGGGCAAAGGTGGACATAAAGATCCCGCGATGCCCTGTAGCCGTTCCGGAAGACTCCGGCGTAAGCCCCACTTCCGACACCCGCCAGGCCGGCACTTTTTCCTCCGGATAATACATTTGCTGATGCCCTTTCGATTTCAGGTACCAGTACATCGGCGCCTTGCCACCCTTGTTCACCGTGATCATACTGTCGGGTATCGCCGGCGCCATCCAGGTAAACAAGGCATAATGCCGGGCACCGTCGTGCGCTGCTTTTAAATAGCGTTCTTCTTTGGTCAGTTCGTACAGTTCCAGCAGGGCCGACCAGTTATTGGTGAACGTCGGCCAGAAAAAATGTGTGGAGATCATCGGATCCCCAAAGGCCGCCATGCGTTTGTCTACCCGCTCTTTCAGGTATTCATCCGCCATTCTCCGGCTCATAGTAAGGTAGGCCGTATCCTGCGTCATTTTAAAAAGGAACAGGGCATTGATCCAGTTGGCGCCTTTTTCCTCCACATCCAGGTTGCGTACCCTTGTTTTTTTAAATTCCTTTTTTGCCAGCGTGGTATATAAATAATCGTTCCCGGGAAAAACGCTGTGCAGTACCCCCAGCTCCGACAACGGCGCAATCGGCCCATTGAGTTTACGCGAAGGGGATTGTATCTTTTGTGTACTGTCCAGAATGAACAGGAACTTTTCCCGCGACAACATGAATTCCATCAGCGGGTAGGCGCGCTTTTCAAACAGCTCTTTATCGTCCCTGATGATGGCCATCTCCAGCGGGTTGAGACTGGATACATTTTTTACCGCGCCGGGAACATCGGTTGAATAGGCAAATCCCTTCAGGCTGTCCACAAACCAGGCATAGTGCGTTTTGACATAATCAATAAGATTGTCCAGCGTGGTATTCATCGATACGGTGGCGTTGGTACGGTAATCCCTGAATCCGAAAATATTCCGGGCGATCTGTTCATAGGTATCCGTGATCGTATGCGGCGTCACTAAAAGATAAAAAGAAAATCCAAATGTTTCCCCGGGTTTCATAAAGGAATGGAGCCCGCCCGGCAGGGGCGCAAACACCTGGGGTTGCAATTGTTCCTTCGGGTTTAACAGGGCGATCCCGAACCGGCTGTTGTCCAGCAACGGCAATGGCTGAAAAGGAAGATACTGCGGATCGGCCAGCACGCCCACTGAATTTACCCCGTCGTTTACCAGTGTTGTGGGTTCAGTGGCCATGAACGCCGGGGTAAGATAAGGCTGATCCGGGGTACGCTTCTCTGTCCAGATCAGCGGCTGCCAGGATTCTTTGGTCTCCTGTTTTTCAAAGGCCGGGGCTCCGGTATATCCAACGCTGTAGTATCCCTCTTTTTTGGGTGTCAGCAGAAATCCGACTGAGGGATAGGGCGCCGTATTCTTCACCAGCCAGGCCTGCAATGAAAACCCTTCCTGATCTGCAAAATGAAAATGAACCGTATCCCCCTTCTCCCAGACCCTGTCTGTTTTTATGGTTAAAGACCGGCCAACATGATAAATATTAGCCGTTCTTTCCTCTTTTTTACTCCGCAGGATCTTGTCATCAAACCCATCCCCGGCCACTGATGTATTGATCTGTTGTTGCCGGTAATCGGCTTTTGAAGCATCCGTTTTCCAGGTGGGCACGTTATACGGTACCTTATCGATTCCTGCCGGCTTAAGCGCAAGGGCCGGATCTTTTTCGCTATACAAAACCGTAAACTCAGGTAAAAACTGATAGGTCTTTCCGCCGGAGCGTACCTGGATATCGTTACCACTCAGCTTCACCTGCGCAGCAACAGGAAAGAAACCGGTAATCATGATCAAAAAAGTTATGTGGGTCCGTTTCATCATTTGTGCTTCTTTAAGTTCCTCCCTTCTTTTATTCCTGGTTTTGCTTCCAGGCAAAGCACCATCCCGCCGGAAGGTTGCAGTGTAACGGTTATTTTACCCTGCTGTTCCGCATGTACGGGCCTGGCCGAAAAACCATTGTCCTGATCGTTGATAAGCGTGCCTTTGTAATCCGAACGATTTCTGATAAACGACAGATCCAGCGTTCGTGTAATTTCTTTTTCCTGCCCGTTCACCGCCACTACATACCAGTCGCGGCCGTTTCTTTTAGCGATAATGGCCAGCTCCCCGATCCGGCTTTGGGGTAAAACCACCCGTTCATCCCAGGTAACCGGCAGTTTCCGCAACAGCGGAAGTAGGGGTTTAAAACGAGGGTTGTTTAAAAGTGTGAGCGGATTTTCTGCAATGCACTGAAGCGGCGATTCCATCAGGTACAATAATGCCAACTGATGCGCGTTGGTGGTCGGCCCCTTCTTTGAGAACAGTCCCGGGGTATAATCTCCCGGCCCGGTTATCAGCCGGGTAAAGGGCAATGCGGCATTATGACTTGCCGGCAAGGGTTCATTCATAATGTTCAGCTCCATGCCGCGGATTCCTTCTCTTGTTAATTCATTCGGATACGTGCGGTATTCACCCGTTGAGGTCTGGCATCCGTGAAAGTTCACCATTAGTTTTCTTTTTGCAGCCGCCTTTAAAAATGCGGTTTCAAAATCAATAAGCGCCTTCGCCTCGCTGTTCATAAAATCGATCTTGATGCCCGCCACACCCAGTTGCTGCAGGGTATCCAGGAATGCATCCCTGTAATTGCTGTCCCTTAAAAATTTGGAATCCTTCCATACCCACACGCCAACCTTCTTTGTTTTTCCAAAATCGATCAGTTCTTTTAAAACTGGCCATTTATTTATCCATTTTTGTTCCCACCCGTCATCGATCAGGGTATATTCAAATCCCAGTTCCGCAGCAGCGGAGATCAGTTCTTTTTCAAATCCGGGGTCCAGGTACCGGTCGTCCCTGGTGATCCAGCTCCATACGGCCCTGCCCGGTCTGATGTAATCCGGTTCCTTATACAATCCGGGATCGGGTGGCGGATTCAGGGACTCTATCATTGAATGATTCACCAGTTCATTCAGATCTTTTGCAAGGCCAATCACCCGCCAGGGCGTAAAGGACGGGTATGGCCCCTGTACATCGAACCCTTCTGCCTGCTCTGTAAAATCTACGGAAGGGGCATTCCGCTCTGCCCTTAACCGCATGCCGCTATAACCCTGTAAAGCCGCTTCGGTAATAAAGAGATAACTTTTATCCGCTAATTGCAGCACTACCGGCTTGCCCTGCACCGGACCGCCGGGGGAAATTTTATCCAGGCTGTCTGACCGGGTCTGCATCCACAACCCGGCATAGGATTTCAGCTTCCAGTCGTTGGTGCGTTCAAAAAACCAGGCACGCTCATCCCCGTTCAACGTGAAACGGGTTTGCTCCCCGGTAATATGTACTTTTCCTTTTGGTAACTGATACCGGAATGCACAGCCATTATCAAAAATGGCAAATTCGATCAGGGATTGCCCAATACGGACCTTGTATTTTTTATAGGATATCCGGAGCTGCGCATTATTATTTTTGAGCAGCTGAAAGGCTTCTTTTACATCTTCGGTTTTAACCAGCTCCAATGGGGAGGCGGTTTCCAGTAACGGCTTTCCGGAAATATCCAGGCCCAGGAGGGATGGTTGTATCAGCGTGTGTCCATTTTTTGATACCGAATAAAAGGCCCCCTGGTTATTTTTAATTACCTGAACAGATACAGCTCCTGAAGGACTTTTGAGCACCAATGGTTGTGCACTACATTGCCCGGTAAAGGGTGCCGGAAGCAACAGGAGCAGCTGCAGTAGGGCGATCAAAGCAATACGGCGCACATGAAACGTAGCGGCGGCGTATAACAAGCTGCCACTTTTCAGACCGGTTGATATGTTACTTCTTTGCGTCACTCGTTCTTTTTATAATAGCTGAAAGGTGATTGTCCGGGAAGCCAGGGTCCTTCTGCCATCCGGTCTGAAATCATAGGCATAATATAACCGGATCACCTGTCCGCCTTCAACACTGCTGGCCCCGATGATGGACGGATACCAGGCCTTGGGACCATCTTCCAGTAATAGCTTCGGGGTTTCCCAGACTTCACAATCAGCACTGGCGGAGATATATAATTTGCCATCCCATCCATGCCAGATCATCACAAATTTGTTCAGATAGGTATTCCAGTGAACAGAAGGATTTGATCCTGGTTTTGTATTAAGCGGTGCGATGGCTGTTTGCTTACCGCCCAGGCCCGGTTCTGAAAATGCATTATTGTACCACTTCTTCCAGGAACCCACATAGCCATTGGGATCTGTTGCAGAAGCCATGCAGAGGGCAGTGACGCCGGTAGCAGGTGTGTAAAAACAATAATATTTGTTGTTTAAATGATTATAAATAACCGCGCCATCTCCCAATCCTGACCAGCGGGGCGTATCGGGCTTATTTAACTCATGCTTCAGGATCTGGTAAGGAGCCCCCCAGGATCTGCCACTATCGCTTGAATAGGCTACGCCAATAGATTTGTAGGCATACCACCCCTGTGTGTTCCGGGGATACCAGTGCGTTTCGGCATGGAAAAAGCCCGCTAACCGGCCATCATTTAATTGCCGCACACCAATAAACCACATGCCCCCGTCATTAAACCCGTTGGACGTTCCGTTATTGGGCTGGTTGCCTCCGAATACAGGCGTTGCAGGATCCAGGTGGTTTAAATGATCCTCTAACAAGGGGGAGCTGGCAACGGTTCTGTAATTGCGGTACCGGCCCCAAAAGCCATAGTACTGGTTGCCTAGTTTTAATACAGATACAGCACCATCCGTATAATAGCCGCTGTCGCCCGGCGGAAACCCGCTCTGGGACAGGGTTGAGCGTTCTCCCAACGTAAGACTCCAGTCACCGGTCAGCAATGTAGATGCTGTTTTCAGCTTAAGATCATTAGCCACAGCATTTTCATTTTTACTACAGGAGCTCCAGGATGAAAGGAGTTGAATGCTGAATAAAACAAATAAAAATCTAATCATATGAAGCGATTTTAGAGGTTAAAAAATTTTAGAAAGAACCCGTTATTGGGAACGCTCATCTGCTCCTGTTTTATCTGATCACTTTTCCCCTTATTAAGATCCGTCCCAGGTAAATGACCGACCGGTCGTATTTCTCCGGATGCTGTTGAATATCCTCCCGTTTATCTTCCGGAAGGATCTGTAGCTTATCTGCTTTCTTTGAAGAAACGGTCACCGTTACATCATGCACACCGGGCTCCAGCTTCACCACATCAAACTGTCCCCGGTAGCGGTTATTGCAATAGGCATTGAAGCGGTTCAGCACGTTGTTCGATGCCCTATCGTTTGCCTGGTAATAAATAAAACTGCCCTGTTTTTCCCTGCTGAGCTTTACCGGTTTGCCATCCGGTTTGCCATCCACCATAAACTCCAGTTGCCCCACTTCCGGGCCGCCAATATCAAAGATGCCGAACAGGTCTCCATTAAAGCGAAAACGAAACGCAGCTCCCGGTTTATCTGCCGTAAACACCGTCTCAAACCAGGGACTGAATTTTTTCAGCGCGGGATCCGGTTCTGTTGCATGCCGCGACCAGCCATTATTTGAAACAGCCGCAATTGCCGGATCTATCATAGTGGCGTCATCCCAGGTTGCAGTAATAACAGGTGCCGGGAGCCCTTTCTTTTTTGCCGGTGCGTGTGTTTTCATTTTTTGAAATGCCCTTGCAATGGCCGCTGCATACAGGTTGCCCCCCGCCGTAACCGGATGAATACCGTCTTCTGAAAATAAGATCTTATCCGGAACCGCCTGCGGGCCTCCCTTCCAGATCAGTTTTCCGGCGGCTTCCAGGCGGGCAGCTTCCATCCCCAGATGAACGGAAGGCAATCCATAATATTCCGCAACGCGTTCCAGTCCTTTAATATTGGGTGGTATTTCATTTTTTTGATAGAATGCCGCTTGTCCATTTTGTATGGTGTACAACAGGCAGACGTCTGTGGACGGATCCGTTTTTAGGATCTGCCGGATCATCCCTTCCATGGCATCCGGATATGCCCCGTTTACGGCAAATTCAATAAAGACCAGGTCCGGTTTATGTTGTAATACCTGTTCTCTGATCCGGAACGCACCCAGGTCTGTTCCGGTGCCGGAAACACCTGCATTGATCCACTTAAACCGGGCAGACGGGTATAACTGCTCCAGGTACCGGGCCGTTTGTAACCGGTAGCAAAGATTGGCCTGGGTAATGCTGCCCCCGATAAAGGCCATTACGATTTCTTTTCCCTGCCGGATCTTATCAAAAAAACCGGGCAGTCCTCCGCGCTGCGAACATTCGGCTTCATTATAAAATTTGCCGGGCTCAATCAGCGGTATATCTGCAGCAGTGGCTTTAAAATAAAGCGGTGAGGCGCCCGCCTGCGAAGCCGCTATTTTATCTTTTTCCGCTGTTGTTTGTGCCGGTGTATTGTAAGATACCGTTAACAAAAGCCACAGAAACATTATTTGCCCTAGAACCTTTTTCATACAGTTATTAATTTCCGGTAACCACAATATTTTCTGTAAATGCATTTGCGGTTACGTCCGACTGCAACATGCTGCGGCCTGCCAGTTTTATATTTTCAAATATTATATTGGTGATCCGGTGTGTGGCATCGTATCCTTCCAGCACGGTTTCTGTTCCGCTGCTGATACAATTGGTAAACCGGATATCTGTGATCGTACCCGGGCGATATACCGGGTTGGAGTTGGATGTTTGTTTTATATAGGCCAACACAAATTTTGTGTTATTGGGCGTTTCATCATAAATGCTGTCAAAGGCAATATTACTGACTGCCGCCCAGTCGGAATGAGGAATGGCCACCGCATAACCGCCCCAGGTCATCTTTGCAAGATCTATATTTTTAAAACTGAGGTTTTTTACCTCGCCTGTTTCCAGGGAAGACCCAATGCGGATGCCCACTCCTACCTGGCTTTTCCAGATCATACAGTTTTGCGCATGGCAATCGGTCAGGGGTTCTTCCCCGTCTTTTGCTGCATTGATTGCATGCCACCCAAAACCATCATCACCCGAACCAATGAAGCACTGACTGAAGTTCACACGGGCACATCCGGACCCAAGGTCCAGCCCATCGTTATTCTGTCCGAAGCTGAGCAGGTTCAGGTACGACACATCGACGTCCGACGAATTCACCATATCCACCTGCCATCCCAAAGCAGCGTGGCGCACCCCAAAACCTTTCAGCTCTATATTACTGCTTTTATACACTTTTATAAAATTCCCCGCCACCGGGCTCCGCCGGTCATCGATCAGCCCTCTGCCGATCAGTTTCACATTGGTCGCATTCTCAATAAGGATCTTTCCATTAAGTACAGCCCCTTCTTCGAGATAATAAGTGGTATTGGACTGGAGGCGGAATTCGCCGTTCTCCGCATTATGCAGCCCGCTGTCGAATACAACGGCTCCCGTTTTATACGCACTCAGATCCGGGGCTCCGAAGAGGAACAGCGGTTCCCTTCCGGGGATATCCAGGGCATAATTATAATAATCCGGAGCCGTAAAAGTGAGGGTATTTCCTGTTTTCACCGGTTGCAGGCTCAGCCGCACCGGCGACAGCTTGTATTCGGTAAAAGGTGTTGCACAAACAATTTTGATCTGCGCGCCGGGCCGGTAGGTATAACGGGCAGTGTGCACCACTCTTTTCCCGCCATTCTGATACAGGTCATAACAGGTTTCCTTTAATACCGGCACCAGTGTATCATTTATATATACCTGGTAGGCGCTACTGTTTACTACAGGCGTATCGATTGTCGCCAAAGGCTGCACTACCGGTCCGCTGCCGGAAGCCCTCCTGTCCGTTTCCGTCAACCGTTCCTGTACCTTATTGCAGGCGCTTCCGGCAATGGTGGCAATCGCCAGCAGGACGTTGCTTAATAGATTCAATTGAAGACTGATCATAATTTTTTTTTAACCGCCTCTTTAGCGGTAATCAAAACGATATACCCGGAGCCCGTAGGGTGCAATGCTTATCGCATTCTTTAATGCAGCAGGAAGACGCTTTCCTTCCGACAGCAATTCTGCATTCCCTGGCGTGATCCTTATGCCGCCTACTGTTGCATTCTGACTCAGGTTCAGATCTGTGGTCTGTGTTTCGTCATCGTTATTTAAAAGAAAAAGATAGACTTTCTTTGTGCGCCGATCGATTGCACATAAATAATCGATGTTGGGGTTGTTCAGTGTTACCAGCTGATCGGTCATCACCAGCTCCGCTTCATTACCATATATTTTTCCCGAACTGAATCCATAGGTTTTATGCGGTCCTACTTTAGGAGCCAGGAAACCGGCAGGAAAGGAGATCTGCCCGTTTGAGCGCAATGAAAGCTCTGCCATTAAATAATCCGTGATCCACCCGACCTGCCACCAGGCGTGATGCGGGTAAGGGCCGGCCCCTTTATTCATTGCTGTCCAGTAATAAGACGCTACTCCCGTTGGGGCATCTACAAATGCTTCCCGGCCCAAAGCCGCAGTACGCGCCATTTTCAGGAATAGGGAATCCTTTGTAAGCTGGAACATCCGCACAAACAGGCCCGCATGACTGGCCAGTAAAATAGGACCATGGCCATTGGCAGAACCGATAATTCCGCCGTGTTCGAAACTGAGCCCGACCTGGCTGATCTGCCAGTCTTCAAGGCTTCGCTGCTCCACCTGCTTTTTATCTGTTGATGGTATGGGATGGGAGTACACGGAGGTGGTGTACAGTTCCGCCACCTGGATGGCGGCTTGCCGGTAACGGGATGTTTTTGTGATCTCGTACAGATCCAGCAATGCCTGGGCACTCTGTCCCGTAGCAAAATCCGGCGCAAAGCGCGTATCACCACATACGCCGAGGAAAAAGCCCTGCTCCACACTGTTCTTTATAAACCAGTCGGCGGCTTTTATGGCAGCATGCAGAAATTTTTTATCGCCCAGCAATTTGTAGGCCACCAGCAATCCATAGAATGTAGGGCGGTAGTCTTTAAGATCTTCGAACAACGGCCGGTGGGAGGCATTATCATAAGCCACTTCCCAAAAGCCCTCCGGATGCATCTTTTCCAGCAGCCAGTCGGCGGCCTGCCGCAATTCTTTTTTCAGCGCCGGCTGATCCGGTTCAAATAAAAGTATATTTCCGATATCCAGCATTAAATAATAAGTGGTTCCTATCGGCTCTGTATAAGGTCCCCATTCTTCTGTGAAGCGCCGGGATTTGTACAAATAATACTGACCCGCTGCAGCGCCTTTGAAAAAACCGGGGGCTGTATGTTGTTGTGCAAGTTTAAAATTCAGTGCCTCCGGCAGGCGTTTTTGCAGTAATACCGGATCGCGGGTAAGATGCGCCAGCATCCACATCGCCCCATAGTCTGCATTTTTAACCGCATCTTTCTCCGATTCATAAACACCGCCCAGGTATTCCTGTGCACCGATATGCATTCCTTTGTAATCAAATACCCGCCAGCGGGAGGTACTGTCGCTCCTTACATAATGAAAGAGCTTTGAAATCCGGTCTGAGAGCGGCTCCTGGCTCTTTTTCAACTGAAGGAACGTATCAAACCGGTAGATATCATTTACCACATGCTGGTATGTCTGGTACCAGTCGCCGGTCGTAACGGTATACCGGAATTCAAAGGTGACCGTATCACCGGGGTTCAGAAAGGATTTTTTCTGACCCAGCACCGGGTGGTACAAAGTGGGCGTCAGTTGTCCCTGCCGGTTGATCATCGATAATCCCAGCAACCAGTCGGATTGCGTAAGTTTATTGCCGGCCCAGGGATCACGGCCGGTTCCGGGGGCGGCAGTAACCGACAGGGTAACGCCTTCCTTTGTTGTTAAGATCGATGTAAGCGCAGCCGCGGTCCTTTCACGCGCCACAACCGGCAGGGCCGGAACACCATGACCATAAGCATAGGCATCCACAAAATTGTTGTTGATCCGGTTCCCCTGGAAAATGCCCGGAATGATCGCCCAGCTGAACCGGTCTTTGTCTCCTGTAAACAGCGCAGGGCTTGCAATAGAATAGTACCCGGCCTTATGTGCCACCAGCTGCAGGGTCACTTTAATATCGTTCTCATTTGCCGGATCCAGTTCCCAGGTGGCTTTCAGATCTGCAGGACCGCCCTGCTGGCGGAAAACCAGGCCCTGCTGCGTGATCGCACAGAACGACGGATAAAAAACGGTTGCCGTGCCTTCCCGGTTCAGTGAAACAGCAGAAGTTGCTTCCTTCCATTTCGGGATAACGTACCGGTACTCCGGTTCCGGGAATGTGATCGTTTTTCCGGCGGCATCCGTCAGGTTACCGGCTGCTGTACCCGGCTGATCGGCGGCATACAGCAATGTATACTGCCCCAGTACACCGGGCAGGCGGACCCATTTATTTTCTTTGTATACCTCCAGCTTTTTCAGCATAAAACCGTCTCCTGTCTTTTGCCATTCCAGGCCTAACCGGCCGTTCTTTAAGCGGTAAGGTGCCTGCTGGCCGCAGATCTCCGTAACCGCACCGGAAAGCAGTAACAAAAAAAACAGGTATAAAAATCGATGCTTCATGATTCCATTATTTATTCCCCTTCTGGCGCCGTAATGTTCAGGGTGATTTCTTTTACTACAGACTGCTGATCCTTTACGTTGGAGTTATTGGCTACAAACACCACCTTATAAGTACCCGGGTTATTGTAAACCGCAACATAATCGTTTAGTTTTTGCGAGATGTTTTTTATGGGTTGTCCCTGATCGGGCATTACGCTGTTGGGGTTGAACTGTTTGGTAACTGCCCAGTCATCATCAAGATCCACAAAATTCCTTCCGGACAAAAGCTGTACCGACGAAACGGTCCATGCGGAGGATGCGCCGCTAAAATTAAAAGCGGTCCATCCAGCTGTGGCCATGTTTGCCAGCACGGTGTTTTCACCGGCTTCATTTATGCTGTTGAGATCGAATGAACGGATCACCCATCTGTTCTGTGTCACTTCTGTTTTTACTGTCTCTGTTTTAAACCGGAAGGCGATGGAAATTTTTTTATTCCTGGCGGCAAACTCACTCAGGTCAATATCGCCCGAAGGCGTCTGGTCTGCCCCGGTTGACAGCACTGCTTTACCGGTAATGTCTTCCCAGGTTGCGGAACGGATGCTGGCGGAATCATAGACCCCGCTGAAGTCGGTTGATACCAGCAGTTTTAAAGTGCTTGGATCTGCAATGCCATACTGGGAAAAGCTTTTGAAATTCAGCTGGATCTTATTGCCTTCTGCAAATGTCCGGTTACGGTATTCATAAACATGCCCGTGTTCGCCGGACCAGTAAACAACATTATCAGGATGACCGGTAAAGGTGAACCGTATCGTATCTCCCGCTCTATACGAAGTTTTATCAGCAGTAACTGTAAAGCTATCGAGTGATTCCAGTTCGTACCTTTTTTTACAGGAAGCAAAAAGGACAAATAATAGTAAAGGGACATATCTTTTTTTCATACACATGCGTTTTGATTTTACCATCCTGGGTTTTGTTTGATATTGGGGTTCACCGCCATTTCACTATTTGGAATCGGGAATACCACGGCCCGCTCTGTTATCCGCTGTGCCTGTGCAATAGCGGGGTCTTTTAAGGCGGCCGGCATGCGTGCCTGGTATTCGCTGGCCTGGGCCTGCATTACGGATACGTACACCCCCCAGCGGATAAGGTCGTGTTTCCGGATCCCCTCAAATGCAAACTCGCGCAGCCGCTCATTCATGATCAGCTCCTGGAAGTCCTGTTGCGACAAGCCCGCAGGGGCATCGGCCTGCACGTCCGGTGTATGTGCATCTTTACCGTATCCCCTTCGCCGTACCATATTGAGCGCTTCGTAGGCTGCTGCAGAAGGTCCGCTGTTTAAATAGTTATCGGCCTCTGCAAACATCAGTAAAATATCGGAATACCGTAATAATGGCCAGTTGGTGCCGGTCATGTTCTGGTTCCGGGGAAGGACTAATTCATATTCCCTTCTCCACTTTCCGTTGCTTCTTTCATAGATCTGGTCTGCGGCCCAGTTGGTCCTTACCACTGTTGTTCCTGTGGTTACAAACCGGAAGGGCGCCACCGTCCAGTCTCTTCGCTGATCCCCTTCAGCATACGCGTCATATAACTTTGCAGTGGCATGTACATAATCATAGCCGTATCCCGTATCAATATTACCGCAGGTAATGCCGTTGTAGCTTCCGATTGTTCCGCCTTCCTGTATCTCGCCCTGGCTGGTTCCCTTAAACTCCACTTCCCACAGGTTTTCCTTTGTATCAAAGGCCTCTTTTACGTGGTTGATATAGATCTGTTTGAAATCGGGGTTCAGGCCATGTACCCCGGATTGCATTACTTTGTCGGCATAGCTTCTGGCATCTGCATATTTGGCCACATCCCTCAATGGGTAACCGGCCATGGTCAGATAAACCCGTGTCAGCATTCCCTGTACCGTGGTTTTTGTAATACGTGTATTATACCCGTAGTCAGACACAGATTTCACCAGCCCCTCGGCTTCCTTCATGTCTTTTACGATCTGCTCATAAATTTCCTTCACGGGGCTGCCTGATAATGGTGTTTCATCAGGATTTTTTGTTGCATGCAGTTTTAGAGGCACCGGACCATAATGATCGGTCAGCAAAAAATAATAATACGCTCTCAGAAAAAGGGCCTGCCCCTTTACCTCATTGCGCTTGGCCTCGCTTGCCTGCTGTGCCTTGTCGATATTATCCAGCAGCATATTGGCTCTTTCGATACCGGTGTACAGCGCTTCCCAATGCCGGTTGACCTCCAGGGTGGAGGCATCCACAATATTGGCATTCATCCCGTTGATCTGATTTTTCATAAAGAACTCATCACTAAAAACCAGGTAGCAGGCCATGCCCTGGCCATAGACCCGGTTATCCCCCAGGCGGTCGTATACACCGGCCAGCGCGGATTCCAGGTCACTTTCCGTATTATAATAATTTACGGGGGATATAAAATCCTGCGGTGTTGTATCCAGGATCTTATTGCAGGCAGTAGCGGTCAGCGCTATAACCAGAAATATATAAAAACTCCTTTTCATTGTCAAAAGCATTTATCGTTAAAAAGTTACATTCAGACCAAGTGTAATGGTACGCGCCCTGGGGTAGGGGCTCCAGTCGAACCCCGGCGTAAGCGCAGAATGCCGCACCGAAACCTCGGGATCCAGACCGGAGTAGCTGGTCCAGGTAACAAGGTTCTGTGCGGAAACGTGCAGCCGGGCGGCTTCTATTTTCCACCTTTTCATCAGGGCCGGCGAAAAATTATAGCCCAGTGAAACGGTCTTTAAACGCATGAAGGATCCGTCCTCAATATTCCTGCTGGAATACACATTAGGCCCGTAGCCTCCCGCCACCGGCAACAGGCTGGATTGATTATCGGGCGACCAGCGGTTCTCATAGGTCTTGTACATGTTCAGATCACGCCTTGCTTCGGCTCCCTCAAAAACAATACGGTTTGCATTCAGCACATCATTCCCGTAAGACCATTGCAAAAACACATTAAGGTCGAACTGCCGGTAACGGAAATTGTTTGAAAATCCACCCAGATGTTTGGGGTTGGGATTGCCGATAATGGTTTGATCATTGGCATCCACAATACCGTCTCCGTTTATGTCCTTATATTTGATAAACCCCGGCTTGATGGCGGATCGGGCGCCGCCGTTATTCGGCACTTCGGGCTTCAGCTCATATCCGCCATTGGGCAATGCATTGAAATCGCTCAGCTGGTACAGTCCGTCAAAAACATATCCATAGAACAGTGCTACCGGATAACCGGGCAATGCGATATAGGGCAGCGAATTATTAAAATTGCCATTCCAGTTGGTGACCCGTGTGATCAGACTGGGCTCATCCCTGTTCAGTTCTTTTATCCGGTTATCATTAAACGCAATATTAAAGTTGGAGGTCCAGGTGAAATCCTTTGTGCTGATATTGGTCGTATTCAGAGTGAACTCGATCCCTTTATTTACTACCACTCCGATGTTTTTAAAGGCGGTAAGATAGCCGGTGGAGGTTGGCAGGGAGGCGTTCAATAAAAGATCGGAGGTTCTTTTGTAGTAATAGTCCGCGGTCAAATTGATCCGCTCATCAAACAAGCCCACATCCAGCCCCAGGTCCAGGTTCGCGGTACGTTCCCATTTGAGGTTTTCATTCCCTACGGTAATCGGCACGGTTCCTTTAAGGTAGGTCCCGTTAAAATAGTACCCGCTCCTGGTATTGCCTGTATTGGCAGATACTTCCTGGTCCAGCACACTCAGGTAGGCGAAATCCGTTACCCGGTTATTCCCCGTTACCCCGTAGGAAAGGCGGAGTTTTGCTGAAGAAAGTTGTTTAACCGATTTCAGGAATTTTTCATTCCCCAGGTTCCATGCAAAGGCCCCCGAAGGAAAATAACCCCACCGGTTTTTGGGCGCAAACTTGGATGATCCGTCGCTCCGGAAGGATGCCGTGAACAGGTACCGGGAGTTGAATGTATAGTTAACGCGGCCCAGAAAAGACACCAATGTGGAATAAGATCCGGATGTTGTTTTTGAAAGCACGGTTCCCTGATCCAGGCCTTTTATACCCAGCACTTCATTGGGCAGCAGGATGGATACAAATCCGTCCCCCTCTGTGCTGGCACGCTGCATGGTGAAGCCGCCCACCGCATCCAGACGGTGCTTGCTGTTGAACGAACGGTTGAAGGTGATGAGGTTTTCATTCAGCAGGTTGCGGATGCGCTGGTTATCGATAGAGCCATTGATCCCGTAGGAAGCCCCGTATACGGTACGCGGGTTCCCTGCTGCTGTTTTTGAATTATTAAACCGCTCGAACCGGAGATCTGTTTCCGTCATACCGCCATTTACCCTGAATTTAAAATACTTCAGGAAGGAGTATTCGAGAAAGGCATTTGTAAAAAATGATTTATTGATGGCATACATATACATATTGTTGGAGTTGACCACCGGGTTCACTCTCAGGTCGGTATTTCCGGCCACCTCGTCGTCAAAGGGCTGATCGAGGAAATCGTCGCTCACCCCGGTCCCGGTCACCGGCCGGTAACCCCAGGTACTGTAAAGCAGGTATGATGATGCGTTGCCGGCAGAAGAACTGTTCAGGTTGTCGCTGGTTAAATTGGCGATCTGCCCGTTCTTAACGGCATAGGTATAATTTGTATTGATCCCCGCCCTGAAGTTTTTGCCGATCCGCTGTTCGATCTGGAAACGTCCCTGGTAGCGTTTGTACCCGCCGTTGATCACAATTCCTTTCTGATCGAGGTACGAACCACTGAGGGAGTATTTGGTAGCAGCCGTACCGCCTCTTAAAGAAATACTGTGATTTTGCATAAAGGCGTCCTGCAATACATGATCCTGCCAGTTAACGCCGGGTTCATCCCGGTAAGATTCCAGGGTCTTTCCATCCGGGAGGTAGATCTTCTCGGCGGTCGCCCGGTTCAGCTCCAGCTGGTATTTCACGAATTCGTAGGGACTCATAACGGGGATCTGTTTTATCGGATATTGCATCCCCAGCCAGTTGTTATAAGACACGACAGGCGGACCGGTTTTCCCCTGTTTTGTTTTAATGATGATCACTCCGTTCGCTCCCCGTGCCCCATAGATCGCGGTGGAAGAAGCATCCTTCAGTACTTCAATGGATTCGATATCATCCGGGTTCAGCGTATTGTTGTCGGGATTTTCGAGCGGGAAACCATCTACCACATACAATGGAGCGTTTGACTGCGTAATGGAGTTTCCTCCGCGGATGGTTATATTACTCATACTTCCCGGCTGGCCGTCATTGGAACCTACCTGCACACCGGCAACCCTTCCGCCCAGGGCATCTTCAAAAGATACCACCGGTGCTTTTTCCATATCCTTCATATTGACGGAACCTACCGAACCGGTAAGATCCTTCCGTTTTACTTCTCCATATGCGATCACCACCACATCATCCAGTACCTGGTTGTTGGGTGATAACCGGATCTTATACTGGGTCTCTCCTGTAACAGGAACCGTCTGGGTGGTATACCCCACCATCGAAATAACCAGTACATCCTTCTCGCTGATGTTTGAAAGGTGAAAATTTCCTTTGGCATCTGTTATACCCGAAACAGTTTTTCCCTGTACGATGACGGTAGCTTTCTGCAGCGGATTTCCGTTCTCATCCGTAACAGTACCGGCCACATTTTTTACGGTCTGCGCCAAACAAGTCAGCGGAAAACCAATGGCAAACAGGAATGGCAAGATTTTACTTCGTTTCATATGCAATATTCGTATTTTATAGTCTGGTCTGGACTGGTATATATAACAAACATAGGGTTATTTTTCTTTTTCTCAAATTTTTATCCTGACTTTTTTATACTTGTAATAAAATCAGCTTCTTATATATACTTTCCGGTTCGCATGATACCTTTTGTCCAATCCTGGTTTGGTTTGTTTTGGTTATTACTTACTTTTGCCGGAAAGATTTTCTATGAGTGCAGCCGCGGATGCAGGAACAAAACGGGTCAAGAACGAACTACATGCCAAACTGAAATACGAGCAATTATCAGAATACATTATCGCACTTATTGAAAGTGATCACCTGCATATCGGGGATCAGATCCCCTCGTTAAAACAATTGCAGTTGCAACTCCGGATGAGTAAGGAAACCCTCCTGAAGGGATTGAATCACCTGGTTGAAAAAGGCATTATTGAATCGGTATACCGCAAAGGCTATTTTGTAAGAAAAAAAGCGATTGATCATAATTTCCGGATATTTCTGCTGCTGGATAAAATGAATATTATGCGGGAGCAGCTTTACCGGAGTTTGTTTGATCATTTAAAAGAGCGTGCAGATATTGACATTTATTTTCATCACCACAACTACCAGGTATTTGAAAAACTGATCCGGGAAAACCTGGGAAAATATACACATTATGTCATTGCTACTTTTCTTAAAGAGGATGTTGCCCCCATGCTGAACCTGATTCCGGATAAAAAAAGAATCATCATTGATCTTCATGAACAGGGATTAACCGGCAACTACAGCAGTATTTACCAGGACTTCGGATACGATATCTATCACAGTCTTCTTGAACTGAAAAATGAATTATCGAGATACAAACGGCTCATTCTTGTAGCACATCCTGAAGCCATTCATGCACGCCTGGTGATTGACGGGTTTTTACGCTATTGTACCGAGACCAAATTTCCATACCTGATCCAATCAGAGATCGACGAAAAAAATTTCCAGAAAGGCAATGCTTATGTAACCTTCAGCCGCTATAATACAGATGATGTGGCATTGATAAAGCTGGCCCGTAAAAAGAAGCTGGCCCTTGGTAAAGATGTAGGACTGATCTCTTACAATGATACTGATGTAAAAGAAATACTGGAGGGAGGCATCACCGTAATATCCACAGATTTTGAAGCCATGGGCCGGTCCGTTGCGGAAGCGATCCTTGGTGATCAAACAGTATTGAAACGCAATCCCACAAAACTGATCAAAAGAAAATCACTTTAATAACTGTTGTTCTTTTCCCATACAGGTCCGTCAAATATAGCACCGAAATTCTTTCCGTGCTCCCTTGTATTACCCGGGTCTTCCGTCACTTCATTATTCTGTTGCGACAGGCTCCGAACGGAGGTGAACACAAGGCCCGGCAGCGGCGATTTACTGATCTTGTTGCCATAGATCCCGATATTGCCGAATGCGCCGGCCGGTGGTACCTGCAGTTGCCCGTTGGCACAAAAAACAGAGAGTACGCCTGGTGGCATTCCCTTATTGGTCTTCTCAAACATACATTCAGAAATGGTATTGTTGCTGATGGTTACATTATCCGCAAAGCCGCCTCCCATCCAGTGCAGTTCCGGCGCCACCAGGATCGCATTCATCGCGGTGCCGGTGATCTCATTACTGTAAACCGCACCGTTACTGCTCTTGATCAAAATGCCTCTCGACCGGTTATGCCCCACTTTATTGTTTCGGATCACAAAACCTTTTCCTGTATGATTGTCGTTGTAAACAATATCACCCACGGCTATACTGTCCGGCAATGTTTCCAGCACAATGCGCACGCCCTTCGTATAGCTTGTTTTAAATAAAAGATTGGGATACTTACTGATAACCGCATCCTGTTCTGCCGCGCCGGGAACAAAAGCAGCCGCACTTACAATTCTTACTTTCCCGCTTTTTACAGCGCTGTATAATACATGCTGCAGCGTATCACCGGTATTAAAAACCGGGTTGCCTTCACGACTCAGTACATAGATCGCCCTGGCTGCCGTATCGATCCGGCATAAGGGAAAAGAGCGCCCGCAAACAATGATACAGTCATCACCGCTGTGCTTTACCTCGCAGTTCTCCACCAGCGGGCCTTTGCCCGCCAGGCTGCTGTGAATGCCATCTGCATTGCTGGAACGCAAGCGCGGAGCCATACCCGGCTGCACCGGTCCGCGGTCGACCTTACAACGGTTGTAATGGGTTTCACTGCAGTTCCTTTCAAAAAAAGAAAAGCTGTTGGATCCGTAAACCGTTACATCTTCCACTGTGGCCCGCGTACACTGCTCCAGTTGGATGGCATGCGCAGCAGGATTGGTTTTGGAGGATACCACATCCAGCACCACCAGGTCGCCGATCTTTTCATTGGCCACCCAGGCCGCATTTTTTACCAGCCGGAACCGGTTAGTGGCAACCTTATCAAAAGAAGTATAATGGCCGGCACCGGTCGTAATGCTGTTCCGCTTCAACTCCCTCGTAACGGGATCATAAAACTGAACCCGGTCGTTACGTACATGATCCACCGGGTAGCCCGGATCGATCTCCACTTCAAACCAGGTCCTGGTGCTGTCCATGGCCACGATACTTCCCTGGGTAAAACAAAGCGGATCATAATCCACGGAAAAACCGGAGATCTTTATACCTGTACAATTAAAGAACCGGAATGCCAGCTCCTGGGAATTGCAGACGATCTCCGAACCATTTCCCCTGATCTCCACATTCACCAGATCTGTGAACTGATAAGCACCATATTGCGCATTATTAAGCAGGTATCTTCCTTTCGGAATATCGATCACCGCCTGACCTTTCTGGGAATCGAGGACAGTCTTCAATTCCGGAAGCTGCTGTGCACCTGAAGCAGCTGCCAGGATAAGTAACCATACAGATAAAATCACTTTGTACATATGCTTGTTGTTAAGGGTTTAAAATTTGACAGACCCGGCTAAAACAGATCGCTTATCCCTGCAGTAAAAAAGGGTCCCTTCCTTTGGAAGACAAGGGGTGAAAAACAGCAAACGTTCAGCATTTATTTTCATCAGATCAATCGTTAAATCAAAATAAAATTAGTCTGGTCTGGACTGGTATATTTTTACAAACATAAAAATTTAATTTTTCTTTCCAAAAACTTTTATGCCGAAAAGCAGAATTTCTAAATCCTGGGCTTATTGTTTTACGAAAGAAAGCGGTGAAAATACAGGCGTCGAAGAATCCTGCAGCATTTTCCGCCGGTTTGCTCAAAATGAACAATCCAAAACAACGAATGTTTTCGTATTTTTTGGGGCCTGCTAATCGGCAACGGGTATAAAGATCCGTTTATCTTTATCCGCCCAGCGGTCTATCACCACATTCACAGACATGTGGATAAAATGCAGGCTCCTGTTGCCTTCAGGGGAAAGCTCCCGTTGCCAGAGATAACCGGTGGTTATTCCAACATTCTGATTAAACTGATAGCCGGCGCCTGCATAAACCCGGTTTCGTTTAAAGGCATTGGCTTTGGGACCAAGAAAGATCTCGTTAAACGCATTGAGAAAGACGGTTTGTGCCGTCACCTTTTTTTTGTTTAATGGAAGTGTGGCACTCAACCGGTACCGGTACCGCTGATCGGTTGTGTTCTCATCCGTTTTCGGAAAATGAAAAAAGCGCTGTTCAGCCCGCACCCGGTGGTCCAGGTCAAGTTTTGATATATAATGACTGAACGTATATTGCAGCCATAACCGGAATTCTTCCTGGTTAAGTCCTTTTTCTTTATAGGTTGTATAACGGCCCAGACCAACAAAGGCCTGGTTTGTTTCATTGAAATTGTAGCCGGTTCCTCCCTTTATTTCATAATAGTCAATTGTACGGAATTTTTCTATGGACCGGGCCTGCAGTTCCAGGTAGGCCATCCATTTGGGGGAAAATTTATACGTTCCGGTAGCTGTAAAAAAACCGGAAAGGTGTTCACTGTTTTGATTCTGAGCAATGCTGTTCCCGGCACACCCAAGGAGTATTACAGTTAAAAACGCGACAGTTCTTACTAGCATAAATGATCTGTTGATCCGGAATGAATTTTTAATAACAAAAAAACGAGCAGAAAGATCAGCTGATCACCGGCCCATATACACCATCAGGATCTGTATATCACTCGGCTTGATGCCGGAGATCCTGCTGGCCTGGCCCAGGGTTTGTGGCCGGATACGGTTTAGTTTTTCCTTTGCTTCATTTCCCAGGGAATTAAGGCGGGAATAATCGAATCCCGGAGGGATGGAAAGATGCTCCATCTCACTCATCCGGTTCACCAGCTCCTTTTCTTTTTCAATATAGGTTTCATACTTGGTAAGGATGGATGCCTGCTCCAGCTCTTCCTTTGTATAATTTTTTACCTGTTCTTTGAGAAAAGGTATGGCATCGATCAGGTGTTCCAGCTCCACATCCGGGCGTAATAATATCTTTTCCGCCTTTTGCCTTTCTGTAACAGGAGAAGAATTCAATGAGGTAAGATAACCGTTGATTTCTTCGGGTCTTAAGGCTATATCTTTCAAAAATGATCTGATATTGGCAACATTATCCATTTTTTGCCGGACATTATCCATTCTTTCTGAAGACGCCAGTCCTAATTGATGGCTGATCGGCGTCAGTCGTATATCCGCATTGTCCTGGCGAAGCAGGGTACGATACTCTGCCCTGGAGGTAAACATCCGATACGGTTCCTCGGTACCTTTATTGATCAGGTCATCAATAAGCACCCCGATATAGGCATCACTCCGCTTTAATGTGAACGGATCGGCTTCCTTTGTTCCCAGGTGTGCGTTGATACCTGCCATGATTCCCTGACAGGCGGCCTCTTCATAACCCGTGGTTCCATTGATCTGACCCGCAAAATACAGATTACTTATTATTTTTGTTTCTAATGTGTTTTTAAGCTGCGTTGGGGGGAAATAGTCGTACTCAATCGCATACCCGGGCCGGAAAAACCGGACATTTTCAAATCCTGGCACCATCCGTAATGCAGCGTACTGCACATCTTCCGGTAAAGAAGTAGAGAACCCGTTAACATAGATCTCCACGGTATTCCATCCTTCCGGTTCTACAAAAAGCTGGTGCCGTTCCTTGTCCGCAAAACGATTAATCTTGTCTTCAATACTCGGACAATACCGGGGACCCACCCCGTCGATCCTTCCGGCATACATCGGACTTCGATCAAATCCTGTCTTCAGCATATCATGTACTTTCTGATCAGTATAGGTGATCCAGCAGCAGCGTTGTTTTTCCGGGTCGATCTTGGGAGTATCCGTAAAGGAAAAACCAACGATCGCATCATCCCCATCCTGTACTTCCATTTTGGAATAGTCCAGGCTTCTTCCGTCAACTCTCGGAGGTGTTCCTGTTTTTAACCGGTCGCTTTCAAACCCCAGGCTTACCAGCTGTTCAGTGATCCCGCTTGCAGCTTTTTCTGCCACGCGCCCACCACCAAACTGTTTTTCACCGATATGTATAATACCATTCAGAAAAGTTCCATTGGTTAGTACTACAGCTTTCGCCTTTATTTCATGTCCCAGGCCCGTGATCACTCCTGCCGCCCTCCCATCTTTTACCAACAATCCTTTTACCATATCCTGGTAAAAGTCAAGATTGGGTGTTTGCTCCAATAGTTCCCGCCATTTTGCAGCAAATAACATGCGGTCGCTCTGCGCACGGGGGCTCCACATTGCCGGGCCCTTAGAACGGTTAAGCATCCGGAACTGGATCATGGATAAATCCGTAACAATACCCGAATAACCGCCTAATGCATCAATTTCACGAACGATCTGTCCTTTTGCGATCCCACCCATTGCAGGATTACAGCTCATTTGTGCAATGGTCTGCATATTCATAGTTACCAACAGGGTTTTTGATCCCATATTGGCGGCGGCAGCGGCAGCCTCACAACCGGCATGCCCTGCCCCAACAACAATTACATCATACTCTGGAAACATGGGTGCAAAATTACACCATTCCTTTTTATAAGCCTTATTCCGGATACCTTTAACAACGATCAGTAGGAATGCGCTGGAATTTTATTGTTCCACGTGGAACAATAAAATACTAGGCGGGGACAACAGATCAAATAAATACACAAAGGTTGAGTAACACCAATAATTCAATATTTAAAAGAAGAAATTTAAAGTGCTACAAACAATCAGCTGTTCCACGTGGAACACTTCTTTTAATATCTATTACACAGAACCCACTGAAATCCGCGATATCAAACATCTTTCACCTAAAATAACTTATACCGCTCCAGGCAAACAATTCAACAACTACAATCAAATCCGAATTCAACTCTATGTTCCACGTGAAACTGATATGAATATCTTATCATCAAATGCAGGTCCCATCAAATGAGTAGCACTAATAAAAAAACACTCCCATCATCAACCCAATTTCTGTTAATTGTATTTCGGCCTACTATACTTTCACTCTCAGTTGGCCGATCGGCTATTCAGGGAACTCTGCAAGAATATTAATTACTAATTGATTCTATAATAAACGAAGCCTCAGCATTGCTGAATCCAATACTGCACCTGTAAATACCATCAAAAAGTTGTTTAAATGCATTTTCCTGTTTTCATAGCTATCAGCCCGGTTGAATACCCCCCAGCCCTTATCATTTGAATCACTGTTCCACGTGAAACACAGCTAAAATCCATACCTGATCAGGTATTCATCCTCTTTGCGTCGCATTACCTGTTGTTCTTCAGCTGTTTTATCATTAAATCCGCACAGATGAAGCGCCCCGTGGAATATTACCCGGTGCAATTCCCTGAAAAAGGGCTCATTCAGCAGTCTGGCGTTCGAGCGGACCGTATCCACACTGATAAATATATCCGCCATCATAGGTTCTGCCAATTTCTCTCGTAGATCAAAGGTTATAATATCTGTATAATAATCATGCTCCAGGTATTGCCGGTTCACGCGCAAAATCTCATCATCCCCACAAAAAATATACTGCAACATATCCAGCTCCTGCTTGTTTTCTTTAAATATGAGGCTAATGAACTGTTTCAGTCGTTTCCTCTCTTTAAGTGTTGCTGCTTTCTGGAAGGAGAATGTTACCTGGGATATCTGTTTCATTATCATTATTTTTCAAAATTCGTAAATAAAACACAACCTACAATAGTTAGATTTGCAAGATGGAACAAGAAAAAGAATTGCTGCTCTCCGATCTCAAACCGGGACAGCGTGCACGAATACAAAAGTTCACAACAGAAGAGATTTTTCTGAAACTGATGGAAATGGGTTGTCTTCCCGGGGAAGAGATCGAAATAATAAAAGTTGCTCCTTTAAATGATCCCATATCTATATCTGTAGCAGGTTATACCCTCAGCCTTCGCCTGGATGAGGCCCGTTTCATTGTTGTACATGATGTAAACTAAGCTCCTATGAACATAGGCCTGTTTTTTGGTTCATTCAATCCCATTCATCACGCACACCTGATCATTGCCAATCATCTTCTTAATGAAGAGTTGGTAGAAAAGATCTGGTTCATTGTTTCTCCGCATAACCCGCTAAAAGAAACCGCATCACTTCTTAACGAGAAGCAGCGTCTTCATCTTACCAGGCTGGCAGTTGACCAGGATACCCGGATGTATGTTTCCGATATTGAGTTTACTCTGCCACGCCCCTCCTATACTTCCGTAACATTAGCACATCTCACAGAAAAATACCCACAGCATCAGTTCTTTCTTGTATTGGGTGGTGACAGTTTTCAAAATATACAGAAATGGAAGAATTATGATTATATATTAAATAATTTTAAAATATTAATATATAACCGCCCAGGTTTTACAATAAATGCCGGTATTTCTGAAAATATAAAGATTGTTGATGCTCCATTGCTCCAACTCTCGGCCACCGCCATCCGCCAGCTGATCAAAGCAAGAAAATCCGTCCGGTACCTACTACCGGATACAGTAATGGAAGAAATTGAAAAATCCGGTTACTACCGGAAATAACCCAGCAGCAGGCAAAGTAACACCAGCACCGGTGCCGGAAGTTTGGTAAAGATCAGTACTACAGAAGTACCCGCCACCACAAGAAGATCTGTTATATCAATTCCCGAAGCCTTAAAGATCTCCAGGTCCTTCATAATATACACTGTAGAACCCATCATAATTCCCATCACGGCGGCATTAATCCCCTCAAGGGAACGATAGATCGCAGAATATTTTTTCAACATATTCCAAATCGGGAAGAAAAAAAGCACCAGCAAAGCGCTGGGTAAAAAAATACCAACCATCCCGATAACAGCTCCCAGCACCTGCATGCCCGCACCCATATCCTTTAATGCCAGTCCGCCGGTGTACGATGCGATTGAAAAAACGGGCCCCGGCATGGCACGCACCATTCCGATCCCTGTAAGCATCTCTCCTTTATCGATCCTTATTGCATTCGGGTTCTTTATCTTAACCTCATCCGGCCGAACACTATACTGCTCATACATAATCGGCATCAGTACATTTCCTCCCCCGAATACAAGACTCCCCATACGATAATTATTTTCAAACAGGTTCACCGGTTTCCTGTAGGTCCACTCATTCTTCCGGGCCATTTCACTAAAAATACCTGCAAGCACAAACAGGATAGCAAAAAGCCAGATGTTCCACCACTGGATCTTACCGGGCTTCACCGCAACCTGGGGAATTCTTTTCTTACTCAGATTGGTAATGATCCCACCCACCACAATCAGCACAGGAACAATAAATGGTCTTCCAAAAAACAAAAATGTAACAAAACCCGCAATCAGGGCTATCGCCAGCGTAATGGTATTATTTACAGAGTAAGGAAAAGCAGCGACACAGGCATAGATCAAAAATCCCGCGGCCATTGGCACAATAAAACGAAAAATATTCAGACTATCTGCCGTATTCAGATAATTTACCAGAAAAGAAAGTCCCCCCATAATCGTACAAGCCGGAAGAATCCATACCAGCAACGTTAATACAGCAAGTGGAATACCTCCCCTCTTAAACCCAATCAGCGTCAGTGTTTGCGTGGAAGAAGCGCCGGGAAGCAACTGGCAGAAAGCATTATACTCCATCAACTCCTTTTCGGTGATATAAGGTGTCTGCTTTACAAAAGTTTTCATCATCATCGCCAGATGCGCCTGAGGTCCGCCAAAAGCTGTTAAGCCATGCAGCAATACCAGTTTTAAAAAATGTAAATGCCTCAGCAACATTTTCTGTCAATTCAATGATTCAGTTCCTGTAAGTTCCCTGATAAAAATATACAAAAACGACCAACGATAAAACTTTCCGTAAAAGTTACTACTTTTAAACAACACAGAAACAAATAATCCGACAATGCTTCGCCTATCAGTGTTTTTTATTCTGTTGCTCCATATAGCAGTATCCCATGCACAATCCACCGATAAAAAATTAACCGGGCTTATCCGGAATACAATTCAGGGATTCCACGGTACCATCGGTATCTATGTAAAAAATCTGAAAACAGGAAAAACCGTTGAAATAAACGCAGACACGATCTTTCCCACTGCAAGCATTGTAAAAGTTCCGATCCTTATCGGCATTATGGATAAAATAACAACCGGGGCTTATACCTATGACTCCACCTTTACCTACAGCGATTCTCTTTATTATGCAGGTGAAGACATTCTAGGTGAATTTAAAAATGGCGGCAGGATCCGTTTACAGAAACTGATGATGCTCATGCTTACCACCAGTGATAACACAGCGAGCCTCTGGCTGCAACAACTTGCGGGCACGGGAACAAGAATCAACACCCTGCTGGACAGCCTGGGCTACGCAGCCACAAGAGTAAACTCCAGAACGCCCGGCAGGCGGGCTTTTCAGATCGAGAACGGCTGGGGCCAAACCACTCCCAGGGACATCGCCAATATCCTGGAAGCCATCTATAAAAATAAAATTTATACAGCTGCTGCCTGTGAGCGCATGCAGCGTTGTCTGGGTCGCAATCTTTGGGACACGGATGAAGCCCTGTCGCAGGTACCGCCTTATATTGAAGTATTCAGTAAAAACGGCTGCGTAGATGGCAGCCGCAACGAGATCCTCCTGGTAAACGCACCAAACCAGCCGTATATCTTCAGCATCTTTACAAAAAATAACAAGGATACCAGCTGGCTTCATGAAAATGAAGCATGGATACTTACCAGAAACTTATCCGCGCTTTTATGGCACTATTTTGAACCGAAAGATAAATGGGTAAAACCCGCTTATGCCGGGTTTTAAATATTGAGCCCGCCGCAAACACTGATCGTTTGCCCGGTAATATACGATCCCATATCAGAAGCAAGAAACAAAGCTGCATTAGCAATATCTTCTGTCTTTGCAAATTTCCCCAATGGGATATCTGTCAGGTATTTGGCTGCACTGTCTCCCTCATGTAAATAACTCGTCATATCAGTTTCTACAAAACCCGGTGCAATTGCGTTACACCGGATGTTACGGCTTCCCAGTTCTTTCGCCATACTTTTTGTAAACCCAATAATACCCGCCTTACTGGCTGCATAACTTGCCTGGCCGGCATTTCCCATTACTCCAATAACCGAACTCATATTGATGATGCTACCGGACCTGGCTTTCATCATAGGTTTTATAATCTGTTTGGTCATATAAAAAACACTGTTCAGATTTACCTGAAGCACAGATTCCCATTGCTCCGGTGTCATACGTAATAACAGATTATCTTTAGAGATCCCCGCATTATTCACACAGATGTCAACCGTTCCGAATTCTTTCAACACTTCTGCAACAAAGGTTTCACAGGCAGCAAGTTCTCCTGCATTACTTTTCCAGGCCTTGATGCGTATACCTTTGCTGGTCCATTTATTTACCAGTGCATTTGCTTTATCCGTACTGCTGTCGCTTACATAAGAAAAAGCGACAGCAGCGCCCTGCTCTGCAAATTTTTCAACAATCGCTTCTCCAATTCCGCGCGCCGCACCGGTTACTATGGCAACTTTATTCTCCAGTAATTTCATAAAACAAATGGTTTAACAGCTGCAAATAAAGTTAATTATTTTGTTACAATAAAGTTTAATAAAGAATTGCCAGCAGTTCAACGTTTCTCCAGAAAATAAATCACTCCGTTTTTATCATCGCTAATAAAAAAGGACTTTCTGTTCCACTGCAAAATGTCACAGGGTCTTCCATAGCGCTTATTCTCTGTTGTACCCTGCAGGAAACCGGAAACCAGTTCCCTGTAAGCTCCCCCCGGAAGCAATTGCACAATCGCGTTGCCCCGTTGCCTCCATACACTGGTGCTCCCATGCAGCGCTACCAGAAAAGAATTATTTAAAAGCGGATCATCAAAGCCAGTAACGTATTCAAACCCCAATGGTGCTGAATGGGCCTTAAATCCATAAGGCGCTACCGGTGGCTTACGTGCAAAATCAGGTCGCCTGACTTTTATAAATTGCGTGTCGGCAATAATTGTTTTCCGGTATTGATAATAATACGGCCAACCGTAAAACCCGTTTTCCACAACCGTATGAAATAATTCCTCTGGTTTATCCGGCCCCCTGTTATCCCTGCCCATATGCGTTACCCATAAATTGTCATTCACCCATTTAATACCGACTGCATTGCGGATCCCCCTGGCGAAAATTCTTTTATTACTTCCGTCCGGATCCATTTCCAATATAACAGCCCGGACATCTTCCTTCTCCACACATGCATCACAACTGCTGCCAACACTTACATAAATCTTGTCATTTTTAAATACAATACTTCTTGTAAGGTGCCAGCCACCATACTTATAACTCAAACCATAATCCGGGAATGTAGCAATTACTACAGGTTCTCCCACAGCCACTGAATCACCCGCATTGTATTTATAATAACTCAGCTTACCGGTCTCGGCCACATATATATAAGTTTGTCCATTCTTTGTATAAAAGGCAACCTGGTTGGGATTGTGTAAATCCTTTAAAAAAGTAGTGCGCTTTGCAAATGTTTTTGTATCCGCATTCCACTTATCCAAAACCACTACCCTTCCCTTTTTATTGTCGCTGCGATTGTGCATATCTGTAACAAACAACCTGCCATCCGGGCTCTTTGCAAAAAAGCGCGGCCGCTCCAATCCTTCTGCTGCTATGCTTATCTGATAGCCTGCCGGTATTCTAAGCGGAAAAGTAAGTCCTTTTGTCAGCGAAATTTTCTGGCTGGTCCATTCCACCTTTTTTTGTGAAACAGCGGCTAACGGCAGCAATATCCACAAACCTGCAATAGCAATAAAGGAAGAAAGTTTTTTCATTTAAAGGTATAAAAGGCTACAATCCAGCAGCAGCGCTTATTTCAAGCATCCGGTCAATGGGTTTCTTTGCTGCGAGCCTTAATGACTCATCCATAATAATATCCGGCATTTCATACTTCATACAGAGATATACTTTTTCAAGCGTATTCCGTTTCATGTGCGGACAGTCATTACAGGCACAGCTGTTGTCCGGCGGGGCAGGTATAAAGGTCTTATCCGGACTTGCCTTTTCCATCTGATGGAGGATACCGGTTTCAGTAGCAACAATATATTCCCTGGCACTGTCCTCCCGGGTGTACTTCAGCAATCCCGTTGTAGAGCCGATATAGTCCGCCATCCGCAGCAGTGGTTCTTCGCATTCCGGATGTGCGATCAGCTTTGCCTCCGGATGCTGATGTTTCAATCGTGTTATTTTTTCAAGACTGAATATTTCATGTACCATGCAGGCACCATTCCACAACAACATGTTCCTGCCGGTCACTTTGTTGATATACGCGCCCAGGTTCTTGTCGGGTGCAAAAATGATCTTCTGGTCTTTTGGGAAACTTTCTACAATGATCCGTGCATTGCTGCTGGTAACGATCACATCGCTGAGCGCCTTGATGCCGGCGCTGCAGTTGATATAGCTTACCACCACATGATCCGGGTGCTGTTCCTTAAATTTCTGGAACAAAGGGGGCGGGCAGCTGTCGCTGAGTGAACATCCGGCTTTGAAATCCGGGATCACGACTTTCTTTGCCGGGTTCAGTATCTTGGCGGTCTCCGCCATGAAGTGCACGCCGGCAAAAACGATCATGTCTGCGTTCGTCTTCTGGGCCTCCTGCGCCAGTCCGAGGCTGTCACCGATGTAATCCGCTATGTCCTGAATGTCCGGCTCCTGGTAGTAGTGCGCCAGGATTACGGCGTTTTTCTCTTTTTTCAATTTTTCAATCTCTGCAAAGAGATCCAGTTGCGGATCTACTTCCACATCCAGGAACCCTTTCAGATCCAGATCATTTTTTGCCGCTTCAGGAATTTGAACGTCCATCATTGAAAAAATTTTGTACCTGCAATGATACGATCAACACAAATAAAAAATCAAAGTTTTTTAAAACAGCCCTTTTTTCTTTTAATAATATTTATATTAATTAATTATTTAAAATAACCTATTATTATTATGGCTGTGGATTCGTGGATAACTCACTTATCCACGAAAATTATTTTTTTGTGAATCGGGTTTATCCACTGTTTTATAACAGATATTCACATCATGAAGTTACGAATCTTATAGATCATAGCCGTTTTTCAACAAAATTGTGAATTACACAATGTTTAAAAAAAACTAAAGACATATTAAATTTACACTATGTTAATATTAGCGGTATAAAATCGCTGCTGTGCACCTGATTTAGAAAAACCGGGTGCAATGTCAAAACTTTCAGCCAGTAATACATTTCACATACACGTTCCACGGCCGGTTATTCACATTGTTTAGCCGTAATTCACAGGGTATTGGGGACAAATAATGGTATCCGTGCGACTTATTTTGTATCTAATATTTAAAAACGAATGTATGTAAGCAGTGAAAATTGAACTATCTTTCGCGCCTTAACAGGTGTAAATAATGATTTGTATGAAAAAATGGATGGTTCTGCTTATCGGGATCTTAACAATCGGATTTGCAAAGGCTGATGAGGGTATGTGGTTACCACAATTCCTTGAAAATCTCAATGAAAAACGCATGCAGCAGCTGGGGATGAAGCTGACTGCAAAAGATATCTATTCCATAAATAAAGGCAGCCTGAAAGATGCGATCGTAAGTTTCGGGGGGTTCTGTACCGGCGAGGTGGTTTCGGAAAAGGGACTGGTACTTACCAATCATCACTGTGGATTTGAATCCATACAGAAACATTCCACGCTTGACAAAAATTATATAAGAGATGGATTCTGGGCGCGTAACCAGACGGAGGAACTGCCCAATGCGGGTTTGTATGTAACCTTTATAGTAAGGATCGATGATGTATCCGCGCAGGTATTAAAAGGTGTAGAGCCCGGTATGATGGAAAATGAGCGGCAGAGCAGGATCGACCGGAATATTAATGAATTAAAGAAAACCACAGTGTTGGGCGATTTTGAAAACGGGTTTGTAAGTCCGTTTTTTGACGGCAATAAATATTACCTGTTTATAACAGAAACTTTTAATGATGTACGCCTGGTGGGCGCACCACCTTCCAGTATCGGCAATTTCGGGCAGGACTCGGATAACTGGATGTGGCCCCGGCATACAGGCGATTTCAGCGTGTTCCGGATCTATGCCGGAAGAAATAATAAACCCGCCGCCTATTCACCGGATAATGTACCCTATATTCCCAAAAAAGCGCTTACCATTTCACTCAAGGGAATGAAACAGGATGATTTTACCATGATCTTCGGTTTTCCGGGACGTACTACTGAATATCTTCCCAGCGAGGCCGTGCAGCAGATCGTATCCGTAAATGATCCGGCAAAGATAATGGTACGGGACCAGGCACTGGCTGTTATGAAGCGCTATATGCGTGCTGATGAAGGATTGAAAATAAAATACGCTTCAAAATATGCTGGTATTGCCAATGCATGGAAGAAATGGCAGGGTGAGGTACTGGGCCTTACCCGGACCGGAGGCGTACAAAAAAAGCTGGATTATGAAGCGGCCTTTACCCAACGGCTGAATGCAGATAATAATTTAAAAAACCGGTACGGAACTGTTCTTCAGGATCTGAACAGTGCTTATAAGGACATAAAGCCTTTCGGACTTACAAGAGATTATTATCTTGAAACGATCAGTAAGATCGAATTATTTGTTATCATAAACCGGTTGCGTACGCTGAAAGCTGCCACGGGTAAACCTAATTACGAAAAAGAATATGCTGCAGCCCGGGATAAGCTCACTGAACTGTATAAAAATCTCAGCCCCACAGTGGACCGGGATATTTTTGCCGCGTTATTGCCCGTTTACATAGAAAAACAGGATCCGGCCTTTATTGCACCTGTGGCAAAACAGCAGTTTGAACAATATGGAAAAAATTACCAGCAATGGGCCGCTGCCCTGTATGGTAATAGTGTTTTTCTGGATTCAGCAAAAGTAATGGAAGCGATAAAAACGGACCCATCCGCTCTTTACGCTCTTTTTGATACCGACCCGGCAGCACAGCTGGTTTCCGGTATGGCAGCATTGTATGACACCGGGATCACACCAAAGCTCAATGAACTGCAGGCACGTATCAACGGGCTGCAGCGCAGCTATATGCAGGCTCAGATGGAAGTACTGACCGATAAAAAATTTTACCCGGATGCCAACAGCACCCTGCGGGTGGGTTTTGGAAAAGTTGACGGGTATTATCCCGCAGATGGTATAAAATATGATTATTATACGTATCTGTATGGCGTTATGGAAAAATATGTACCGGGGGATTATGAATTTGATGTGCCGGAAAAACTGCGGCAATTGTACCGCAAAAAGGATTATGGCCGTTATGGCACAAATGGAAAAATGCCGGTATGCTTTATTGCATCCAATCATACCACAGGAGGAAACAGCGGCAGTCCTGCGCTGGATGCCCATGGCAACCTGGTAGGGATCAATTTCGACCGGGTATGGGAAGGCACCATGAGTGATGTGAATTATGATGCATCCATCTGCCGCAACATCATGGTAGACATCCGTTATGTGTTATTTATTATTGATAAATATGCCGGAGCCGGTCATCTGATCAGCGAAATGAAATTAACCGGCGGTTCCGGAAGATAATCCAACGTAAAAATTTGTATATTTAAGTATTCTATTGATCCACCTTAAAACTTTTTTTCATGGTAAACAACAAACACATCGCCACTTTTATATTGGGAGCCCTGGCCGGGCTGGCTGCAGGAAAATATACCAGTATGAGCGAGGAAGAGAAGGAAAAGATGATGAATAACCTGAAGGAAAAAGCAAACAAACTGAAAGACGATGCTTCAAAGTCTGCAGAGCAGGCCAAGGATTATTTTTCAGAGCTTGCCACAAAGGGAATGGATACACTGAAGGAGCATTTTCCCGGCGCAGAAAAATGGATGAATGACCTTTTTGGAAATAAAGGTGACGAAAATAAAACGGCAGATACGGGCACAGCAGATACTGCAGAAGGCACAAAACCCGGTGTGTAATATTGTAACAGACATTGCTGCCAACGAAATTGAATGTACAGAAGGATGCATCCTTCTGTACATTTTTATTATAAGTATATTTGAAGGATTTTTGTAATGAACCTTTAATATAATTCATATCGTCTTACCGGTATGCAAAACAACCTGTTTAAAAAACTTGGGCAACATTTGTCGGGTCTTTATGGTTTTCTGGCGGGAGATGCCGGCGGCACTACACTTGAGGTCCGTATATTTAATACCATCTGCCTCCTTGGAATTATCATCTGTGCCTACAATATTCCGTTCAATTTTTATGTAGGACTGGATTTTACCGCCTGGGTTTTTTCAGGGTTAACCCTATTGCTGTTCCTGCTGTACTATCTTTCCCGGTTCCGGCAACAATACCGCTACAGCATCACCCTTATCTCGGTTCTTTTCATCGGGTTGTTTGTATGGAATTATTTTTACAGTGATGGGATCAGAGGCGCCAGCCTGCTTTCCTATACCTTGTTATTTTTCCTGCTGATGATTATTGCTCCAAAAAAACAGTATCTTCTCTGGTTCCTGCTGGTAACTGGTGCCACCTGGGGAAATATGCTGTATGAACTGTATCATCCTGCTTCGGTAAAACAGACCTATACAGATCTTAAGGCCATCATTATCGATCATGGATCAACGGTGACCATCAACCTGGTGGTGCTGTTTGCGGGATTGTATTATCTGAAAGAAGCGTACTACCGGGAGCGGAGAAAAACCGCCGCCAGCACGAAGGTGCTGAAGGAAATGGACCAGCAAAAAACCAAGCTCTTTTCTGTTTTATCACATGATCTCCGTTCGCCGCTGCATTCGATTTCGGCTTACCTGGAAATGGTTCAATCAGACACACTTTCGAAAGAAGAGCGCCTGGAAACAGAACGGCTGCTTTCCACCGCGGTGCATCATACACAGGAACTGCTTAATAATATGCTTTCCTGGTCGAAGGATCAACTGCGTAAAACGGCGCCGGAACTGCACCGTCAGACTATTGCTTCGGTCATTCAGCCCACATTGGTTTTATTTGAGCCCGAAGCGCAACGAAAAAAAATAAGATTTACCAGGAACATTGATCCCTCGGTTACCGCACTGATCAACGCGTCTATGCTGCAGATCATTGTTCGTAATCTTATGGGCAATGCCATAAAGTTTACCCATCCCGGTGGTCATATCATTATTACCATAACAGGCGATGAAGCGCACGCACTGATTATGATAAAAGATACCGGGCGGGGAATAAAAAAGGAACTGCGACAACAGCTCTTTTCGCTGAATACCGGTTCTACTTATGGCACGCTTAATGAAAAGGGTGTTGGATTGGGCTTATATCTTTGTAAAGAATATACCCTGGCTCAGAACGGAAGGATCTGGTTTGAGACCGAAGAAGAAAAGGGAACTACATTTTTTGTACAACTGCCGGTATAGCGGCTGAAAACTATAATACATTATTGGGATTCGGAACCAGCTTCAGGATCTTATGCAAATGTTGCTGATAGTTCTTACGGTCCAGCTTGTAAAAATAAGCGCCTTTTTTAGACCCGGTTTTATCCTTGTCGCGCTGTTTCAGAAGCAGTCCAGTGGAGAGCATTTTACGGCTGAAGTTTCCTTTATCAAAGCTGGTCTCATACACATCTTCAAAAAGGCTTTGTAAAAGCGGCAGGGTAAATTTGTCGGGCAGCAGCTCAAACAGGATGGCATGGGAAGTCGCTTTATATTGCAATCTTTTTTTTGCCATCTTCACCATCTCCTTATGGTCAAAAATAAGATCCGGGAAATCCTTTATCGAAAACCATTCAGCCTGGTAGGCATCGCTCAGCGATTCCCTGTATTTTTTTATATCGATCAGTGAAAAATAAGCAATCGAAACGGTACGCTCCTGTGTATCCCTGTCCGGGTCGGTAAACGTATAGAACTGCTCCTGGTAAACATCTGTAAGACCGGTCAATGACACGAGGATACGGCTTGCAGCCTCATCGGCACTTTCATTTTTTGAAATAAAGCCTCCCATCAGACTCCACTTTCCCTTTAGCGGGGCAAAGGCACGTTTCACCAGCAATATCTTCAGATGGTTTCCATCGTATCCAAACACGATGCAATCCACGGCTACGGTATAACGCGACTGATTACTGTATTTTGCTGCCATAAAAAAAGTGTGTTTTTTCGGTGGTATAATTTTCAAAATGACAATTAATAATGTTCCGGAGCAAATGTATGGTTTGTTACAGGAATAAAAAAAACCCGTTTCAAACGGGTTTTTTTTATTTGGGGGGTATGTATTTTATGAATTCATGCTTGCGAGGAATTCTTCATTGCTTTTTGTACCCTTCATGCGGCGGAGTAATTCCGTCATTGCTTCTTCTGTTTTCATATCTGCCAGGTATACGCGCAGCAGGTTCATGCGTTGCAGTACGTCCCGGTCCAGCAGCAGGTCATCCCTTCTGGTAGAAGATGCAGTAAGATCAATAGCCGGATAAACCCGCTTATTGGAGAGTCTTCTGTCCAGCTGCAGTTCCATGTTACCGGTTCCTTTAAATTCTTCAAAAATCACTTCGTCCATTTTGCTTCCGGTATCGATCAGCGCTGTTGCCAGGATGGTTAAAGAACCGCCGTTCTCGATCTTACGTGCAGCACCAAAGAATTGTTTGGGTTTTTGCATGGCATTGGCTTCCACACCACCACTCAATACCTTACCGGACGCCGGTGATACGGTATTGTGTGCACGTGCCAGACGTGTGATGGAATCCAGCAGGATCACTACGTCATGACCGCATTCTACCAGCCGTTTTGCCTTTTGCAATGCAACGGTAGAAACCTTAACGTGTTTCTCCGCAGGCTCATCAAAAGTAGAAGCGATTACTTCTGCCTTTACGCTGCGCTCCATATCAGTAACCTCTTCCGGGCGTTCATCCACCAGTACTACCATCAGGTAACATTCCGGATGGTTTTCGGCAATGGCATTGGCCACTGCCTTTAACAACATGGTCTTACCCGTTTTGGGCTGTGCCACGATCAGTCCGCGCTGTCCTTTACCAATGGGAGTAAACAGGTCGATGATCCTTGTAGACAGATCAGAAGGGCGGGTGAACAGGTTTAGTTTTTCGTAGGGGAATAAGGGGGTGAGGTAATCGAACGGAACACGGTCTCTTACCTCATCCGGTTTTTTACCATTGATGGTATCCACTTTCAGGAGGGCAAAATATTTTTCTCCTTCCTTTGGAGGACGTACGGCACCATGAATGGTATCCCCTGTTTTTAAGCCAAATAATTTTATCTGTGACGGAGATACATAAACATCGTCCGGGCTTGAAAGGTAGTTGTAATCTGAAGAGCGAAGGAATCCATAGCCGTCCGGCATCATTTCCAGCACCCCTTCACTCAGGATAACACCGTCGAACTCCACGTTAAAGGAGGGACTGTTAAAGGAAGTGCTCTGATCTTTTTTTGATGCGTATACTTTGTTTTCTACAGGGAACTCTGTTTCTTCTGCTACAGGAACTACCGGATTGTCGTACTTTTCGGTAGCCTTCAATGCCTGCAGAATAAAGGCTTCCGTGGCGGCATCTGTTTTGAAGACGGTTCCGGCACCATCTGTCGGAGCTTCAGTTTCCTCAGCAGCCGGTGCTTCTTTCACAACCGGTTCTTCCTGTTCTTTCTTTGCCGGTGCTTTTTTCTTTTTAGGAGCTGCTTTTTTTGCTGCGGCTTTCTTTGCCGGTGCTTTGGTGGCTTTTTCAGCAGGTTCTTCATCTTTTCCTTCTTCTTCCACAAAAGCCTCTTCTGTTCCGATGGACGTAGTGGCTTTTACAATACGTTTTCTTTTGGGGCGTTCTCCGGAGGAAGCTTTTGATCCTGTTACAGCCTGACTGTCCAGGATTTTGTAGATCAGATCCTGTTTGTTTAATTTTTTGGCATTAGGGATCTTTAACTGTTCGGCAATGTCTAACAGTTCAGGAACGAGCATATCGTTCAATTGTAAAATGTCATACATAAATGTGCGGGATTAATCAAAAGATTAAATCTTAATGAGATAATTAATTTGGTAAAGATTTTAAGTTTTTTGGATTGACAAATGATAATTGATATTATCATTCAGCAGAGATGATCATATGTTATAGGGTCATTTCCGTGACAAAATTAGCACCTTTTAACTAAAATCAAAAATTTTTAATAATTATCTCTCCGTTTTGGGTAATTCTTAACGGACTTTCGGGGAAGTCGCTGCTGCTCAAGTACTTTATGCGATGGCGGGCGGTTGCCGCGGTATCCAGGCGGGGTGTACGGTCGTTTCCGGGTAGCTGGATCGTGGAAATGATCCTCCCCCCGGTGAAGTCCCCGTTCTTATCCACTGTTATTTTCAGGATGGGCGCCCGGCCCAGCGGTCCGTTAAGACTAATGGAGCCGTAAGTGGCATAATTACCCAGACTATAAGCGATCAGCTTTTTTTTGTAGAGTTCAATCCCCCGGGTAACGTGGGGGCCGCTGCCCAGTACCAGGTCGGCGCCGGCATCGATACAGGCGCGGGCAAATGCATATACATTGCCCCTGTCCTCACCGTGGTAAAGCTCTTTTTGTTTCTGCACGTGCTCCATCGTTCCCCCCTCTGCACCGCCGTGAAAATAAACGATCACCAGGTCCGCACTGTCCTTTATGCGTTCGATCAGCCGGGCAACCGGCAAAGGGTGGCTGATGTGGAGGTGCCGCCAGCCAAATCCGGCGGTAACGATACCGTAACGGATGCCGTTTTTGGTGATGATCCGGTGGGCCTGGTGGTGTTTGACCCCGGCAAAGCCGATACCGCTTTTTTTCAGCAGCGCCATGGTTTCGTCCAGCCCTTTGGCACCAAAGTCTCCGGAGTGGTTATTGGCAAGACTCAGGAAATCAAAGCCTGCATCCCTGAAATGCTTTTCAGCACCCGGCGGCATCCTGAAGGCATAGCAGTTTTTGGGATTGATGCATTTTTTTTCCGGTACAGGAGTGCTGGTGATCACCCCCTCCAGGTTGCCGATCAGGAAATCGCCCGACTTCAATGAGTCTGCCAGGGGCAGCAGGATGTTCCTTTTAGGCATCCGCAGTGTGTTCGGAAAGTCGGACCCAAGCATCATGTCTCCGACAGCAGTAATGGTAATCAGCCCCTTCTTCCCGGCAACCACCTCTTTTTGTTCAACAGGTGCTGCCGGCAAAGGATCCGGATCCTTACAGCCGGTGATAAAAAGGCCAGCGGTGATATAAAAAAGCAGTCGCATATTGAATGTAAAGATAACCAGAAAGGCCGGAGAAACAGATCCCCCGTACCGGGGATATAACTGATGGAAGGAATGATGAAAAAGCATACAGCTCTTGTGATTATCTTTGCAGCTTAAGAAATAGCAATATGTTTAACAAAAGGATTAAAATTAAAGAACTCCTGCAACAGGAGCCGGCAGAACAGCAAGTAACAGTAATGGGATGGGTACGTACCTTCAGGAATAATCAGTTCATTGCCCTGAATGACGGAACCACCAATACCAATCTGCAGGTAGTGGCCACCCTGGGAGCATTTGATGAATCCTTGTTAAAACGGATCACCACATCGGCATCCCTGAAGGTGACCGGCACGGTGGTGCCTTCTGTGGGAAAAGGCCAGAAACTGGAAGTGAAAGCGGAGTCGATCGAAATCCTGGGTGATTCGGATGCGGAGGCTTATCCGCTGCAGCCTAAGAAACATTCCCTGGAATTCCTGCGGGAAAAAGCGCACCTGCGGTTCCGTACCAATACCTTCGGGGCTGTTTTTCGTGTAAGGCATGCACTGGCCTTCGCTGTGCACAAGTTTTTTAACGACAAGGGATTTGTTTACCTGCACACACCAATTATTACCGCCAGCGATGCCGAGGGCGCCGGGGAAATGTTCCGTGTAACGACATTACCCTTTGAAAATACACCCAAAAATGAAGATGGGTCGATCAATTTTAAGGAAGATTTTTTTGGAAAATCGACAAATTTAACAGTAAGTGGTCAATTAGAAGGAGAATTAGGGGCAACAGCCTTTGGTGAGATCTATACGTTTGGCCCTACATTCCGTGCGGAAAACAGCAATACGGCCCGGCATCTGGCCGAGTTCTGGATGATTGAACCGGAGATGGCGTTCTATGACCTGGAGGATAATGCCAACCTTGCTGAAGAATTTATTAAGTATATTATCCGTTATGCCCTGGAAAACAACCGGGAAGATCTTGATTTTCTTGCCCAGCGCCTGACAGATGAAGAAAAACAGCTGCCCCAGGATAAACGCAGCGACATGGGATTGATTGAAAAGCTGGAATTTGTACTGAATAACGACTTTCAGCGTCTGTCTTATACCGAGGCGATCGAGATCCTGAAGGAAAGTAATCACAACAAGAAAAAGAAATTCCAGTACCCCGTAACCGGCTGGGGCATGGATCTTCAGAGCGAACATGAGCGTTACCTGGTGGAGAAGCATTTTAAAAAGCCGGTGATACTGATGAACTATCCGGCGTCCATCAAGGCGTTTTATATGCGCATTAATGATGATGGAAAGACCGTGGCGGCCATGGATATCCTGGCACCCGGGATCGGAGAGATTGTGGGCGGCTCCCAGCGGGAAGAGCGGCTGGATGTGTTGGTGAAAAAAATGGAACAGATGAATATTCCCCAGGAAGAATTGTCCTGGTACCTGGATACCCGCCGCTTTGGTACGGTTCCGCATGCGGGTTTTGGGCTTGGCTTTGAGCGGATGATCCAGTTTGTAACCGGAATGAGCAATATCAGGGATGTGATCGCCTTTCCGCGGACGCCCAAAAGCGCCGAGTTTTAAAAAATAAGGGTCAGCATAAAAAAGGGCAATATTTATTAAATATTGCCCTTTTTTATTAATTATCTGGCTTTTTTGGCAGCCAGTTCATTGGAGGGATCTTTGCCGGGATGCGGTAATAATTATTCCTCAGGGAATCGTTCCATCCGGCCGGGTTCTTATCAAAGCTTTTGCTGTTAAAATACACACTACCCTGGATCCTGGGATTATTTCGCAATATTCTAATCTGTTGGGGAATCTGGGAAGGTTTTTTCCAGTTGGCATTGGTTTCATAGTAACGGTAAATACCGTGCCCGATATACACGTGGCGGCCGTAGCTGTGCTTTGCCCACCAGTCCACCATGGTTTCATAAGGGATCAGGTGATCGCCGATCTCCCGGTACAGTTGCGGGGTTACATAGTCGATCCACCCCATTTTCAGCCACAGCAGGATGTCGGCATAAAGATCATCGTAGTTGGTCATGCCCGCTTTTGTAGGGCTGCCTGCCGGATCCTGTGAGGCATTTCTCCACACGGCAAAGGGGCTGATCCCGAACTTGCACCAGGGTTTTATACCTTTTATTGCGATGTCCAGGTTCCTGATCATAGAATCTACATTGCTTCTTCTCCAGTCTGCTTTGCTGAGGGTGGTTCCGGATTTTTTATACGCATAATCGTCCGGGAACGGTTTGCTACCGATGGGATAAGGATAAAAATAATCGTCCATATGGATGCCGTCAATATCATAACGGCGTACAATATCCTTTACCACATCGATCACAAATTGCTGTACCTGTTTATTGGAAGGGTTAAAATAGCGGGTGGTGCCATAGGTAACAAACCAATCCGGTCTTTTGCGGATCATATTATCTGAAGCGATAGAAGAAGCGCCTATTCTGAATTCTGCCCGGTAAGGATTCAGCCATGCATGAAACTCCATACCCCGTTTGTGTGTTTCCTGTATCATAAAGGCGAGAGGATCATAAAACGGAACAGGGGCCCTCCCCTGCACACCGGTCAGCCACTGGCTCCAGGGTTCATAAGGCGATGGGTAAAACGCGTCGCCGCTGGGCCGTACCTGTGCGATGATCGCATTCATTCCATTGCATTTGTGCAGGTCGAGCTGGCGGATGAATTCCGCCTTTTGCTCAGCCACCGTGGCCTTCTGCGGCGGCCAGTCGATGCCCAGTACCGTGGCAATCCAAACACCACGGAATTCATATTCGGGCTGCTGTGCAAAGCAGCAATTGCAAAGGAATGTAAAAACAAGCCCGGTAAGGATAAAACGGATCGATGTCATAGTCTACAAATGTAGCCCAACCGTCTTTAATAAAAAACCTTGTCAGCGATGCAACTTATCAAGCATTTTGCTGATCTTCTCCGCTTCTTCCGTGCTTACCGTACCAAAAAATGCTGCAATATTATCATCGGTCTGGTCCAGCAGGGCCAGCTTTTCCAGTCCCTCCTGTGTGATCACCACATCCACCAGCCGGTGATCTATATGGTTGATGCTTTTTGTGACCATTTTTTTCAGTACCAGGCGATCCACAATGCGGCTGGTATCGCTCATTTTATCCATCATCCTTGCCCGTATCTGCAAGGTGGATAAGGGTTTGGGATAACTGCCCCTCAGGATCCGCAGGATGTTGTATTGCTGTACGGTCACGTCCTCTTTTTTAAAGCCTTCTTTTAAAAAAGCCTGGAGACTGCTGGTGGTATATATAAGATTTAAGGCCAGTCTGTGATAGCTGCTCTTAAACTGCCGCTGGTTTATTTTTTCCTCAATGGACATAGAACCCATATTTAGTTTTTTGCTTTTCTGAATAGGTGTTGCATGTATTATTTAATACATTTCTCTTGGTTTACTTTACTCCGGAAATTATAGAAAAAACCGGTACAAACAAACATTTGTGCTGTTTTTTAAAGAAACTTTGCTATTTCTTCAATAAAGATGGTTTGAACCGGTTTGTTTTGGAAATTTGCTGTTATGGAATATCGTTTTTTAGGCGGCACCGGGTTTTCTGTTTCCGCCATCAGCTTTGGCTGTATGTCGTTAACAAACAGCAACAGGAAAGACGGCATGCAGTTGCTCCGGGAAGCCGTTGCGCGCGGAATCAATTTTTTTGATACGGCGGACCTTTATGAAAAAGGTGACAATGAGCGACTGGTTGGCGAAGCGTTGAAACCCATGCGGAGTAAAATTTTCCTGGCTACAAAAGCAGGCAATCAATGGAGGGCGGATGGCTCCGGCTGGGACTGGAACCCGCGCCGGGACTATATCTTAGACTGTGCGGAAAAGAGCCTGAAACGGTTGCAGACCGATTATATTGATCTGTACCAACTGCATGGGGGCACGATTGAGGACAATATCGATGAAACCATTGAAGCGTTTGAATTACTGAAGCAACAGGGAAAGATCCGGTATTATGGCATCAGCAGCATCCGTCCCAATGTAATCAGCGAGTATGTGAAACGTTCTTCCATTGAATCGGTAATGTTGCAGTACAGCCTGCTTGACCGGCGCCCGGAGGAGGCGGTACTGGGATTACTAAAGGAAAAAAATAAAGGAGTTTTAGTAAGAGGTGCACTGGCACAGGGCCTTTTGATCGACAAGCCTGCCCGGGAATACCTGGATCAGCCGGCGGCATCGGTGCAGCAGTTGCAGCAGGCGTTGCGCGAGCCGGCAGGCCGTTATCCGCCGGGGCAGCTGGCACTGCAGTATGTGTTGCAAAACCCGGCAGTGACCACGGTAGTAGCCGGTGTACGCACAGCCGGACAGTTGCAGGACCTGCTGGAGGCCCTGGAGCCGGTACCGGCAGCAGTTACGGAAAGGCTGGCAGCGGTATTACCCCCGCAAAAATATACGCAGCACCGGTAAATTTTTTTTGAATTAATTCCCTTTCAAATAAAAATATCCTTATTTTTGCAACCCTTAATAGCGTATGCTGTTAGGAGCATATTCCTCCTTAGCTCAGTTGGTTAGAGCATCTGACTGTTAATCAGAGGGTCGCTGGTTCAAGTCCAGCAGGGGGAGCTGAAAATCAACTATTTACAAGGGTCGCGCTTCGCGGCCCTTTAAATTTGCCAGTAATTTGCCAGTGGCATATTTAGCAGTGAAGCAAAGAGCTGTTTACACTATAAAGATACCTAATTTTCCCCGCGATTTGTCATCCCCTTTTTGGCGCTTTTAAATCGATTAAATAGAAATAGTATTCATGGGAATAATTCTGAGGGAATTTTTCAAGGAATTATCTATGTATTAGATTTTCGTTTAGTAAATTGATGAATGGGAAAGACGATTATCTTACTTTATAGGATATGCACTTTTGTAATCTATTTTATTTGCACAATAGTATCTTCTTTTTGCCAGACAAAATCGGACCGGAATTGGCTGTTAAAAGATGTAAAAGAACTTCCATTGCCACCGGATACCAACCAAGTGCTGGCAACTTACCCATTGAGCTATGAGGCACAGGTTATTGCTTACCACAACGAAGATCCTTCAAAAGAAATATATGTACCCGGAATTATAACTGGACGTTATGGAAATGGCAAGGTTTTAGTCGTAGGGAGCAATGCCTATCTGGAACCGCCGTTGATTCAAAATCCAAATATTATCCAGTTCTGGAAAAATGTTTTTGATTGGTCCGGGGCATCCGGTGCCAATGCCGGATTTGAGATGCCTGGATTTGAGCGGGTAGTTACCATGGCCAATACAATGAATGTTTCTGCAGGTAGTCTGGATCCGCAGCGACTGTCTGATAATAAAGTCATTTTTGTTACCAATGAGCCGGTCGATCAGTCATATGTGCAAAAGCTGGATGCATTTGTACGGGATGGAGGCACCTTAGTGTATGTATCCTCCCTTTTCGAGTATAATAAAAAGTCAGATGATCACATATTTGCAACAAAAATGGATAGCCTCTTGCTTAATGCTGGGTTGTACCATTTGGCAAATCCGATCCATTCAGGATCAACGGATGATACGCTGCGCATTTCAGCGGTCCCCAAGTACCTGATCGTGGATAGTATTCTTTCGAATCTGGCAAACTACAGGTACTATGATCTGTTTTATCACAAAGGTGCAGAGGTTGTGCCGTTGACGATTTTAAAATTGATCTTTTTTATGGCTCCCAAGAACGCCAAAACATATCGGGATCTTTGTGAACTGATAGAAGATCCCGCTAACAAGTATTCCGATACCGCATCACTGAAAAAGCCATTGATAACCGCCTATTGGCCGGACCTTTTTAAATATCTGAACCGGGTAAACAGAGATTATCTGGCCTATGAAAAGGACTCAACCTACAAAGCAACGACCAATGGAGAATTTCCGGGCACGGTGCCGGATAATGCTTCGCGGATAACCAGGAAACTGCAGATCAGATTTTCTAATAAATGGAGCGGATTGCCGGAACCGGATAGCTCATTCAGAAGGTTGTACAGTACCGGGCTGTATGTAGCCCCGGGTGATATGGTAACGGTTACCCTATCCGATATAAAAGACACCTCTCGGCGGCTAATGGCACAAATTGGAATACATGATGATAATGTATCGGATGCAAATGAATATTACAGGAATCCGTTTAACCTGGTAAGGATGTTTAATCTGGATAAGAAAGAATTAATGATCCACTCTCTATATGGGGGGCTTCTTTATTTCGGGATCCCAGTTTCAGATAAAGGAAGCGTTCTTAATGTTGCGGTTACCGGCGCTGTGGAAGCACCTTTTTTTCAGTTGGGGAAAACCACGGACAAACAATGGCTGCAAAAAGTGCGGCAAAACCCGGCTCCCTGGGCCGAACTGGCAACAGATAAAATTATTTTAACCGTTCCCTCGGATAGCATTCGCAAACTTGAGCATCCGCAAAAGTTAATGCAGTTTTGGGATGAAGTAATGAACGCCAATGCAGACCTGGCCTTTATTCTGAAAGATCGCCCGCACCCGGAGCGGATCATTATTGATAATAATGTTAAATGGGGCGCAATGTATACCGTACCGTCAAAGATTGTAGCGCCCAACGACCGTAGTTTAACCAGACTTCTGAATGTGCAGCATTTGCGAGACTCTGGAAGCTGGGGACATTTTCACGAACTGGGACATCGGCACCAGTTCGATGGTCTTGATTTTGATGATTTGGGCGAGGTGACCGTGAATTTGTATACATTGTACGTATATCAAACAATTTTAGGTAAGGATCTTTATCACGCCAGGGACGGGTCCCCGCGGGATAGCATCCTGAAAGCGATCAAAGCATACATTGCGGCACCCGATTATGAAACCTGGAAAAGGGATCCGTTTTTACAACTCTTTACACTCTATTATCCGATTATTGACACTTTTGGCTGGAAGGCGATCAAGAAGTTAAACCGGTCGTTACGGAAACTTTACAATGAACAATATGGCGGCCGAAGCCTGGCACCACTCTACAAAAAAACGGATGATGAGCGCCGGAACCAGTATTTTGTTTTGCTTTCAAAAGCCATTGGAAGAAACCTGAATGTATATTTTGATACATTAAGGATCCCTGTTTCTGATCGTTCAAAACAACAGGTCGCCGATTTGCCGGTCTGGATACCCGATCTGTTCAAAAGATAAAATGAAACCATTTAATTTTCCCCGCGAATTTTTATTCTATTCTCTACAATGGCCATTTGCTGAGAAGCCTTTGCCACTGGATCACAAAACGCATACCCTTCCCTTGTTTCCCGAACACGGACGCCACTATTACGTAATACAGCAATAAAGTCTTTAATATTTGCCCTGTAACAGATCACCGTACTGATCTTCTTTTTGGGCAAACAATCCAGGCTCGTGAATTTAAACCCATACCAACGGGCCATGTCTGCTACAAAATAATCCAGCTGCACATCTTTATACATGCGCTCTGTTCTTCTCCAATTCGTTACGAGATCAATATCGGAAATATTGTAAGTATTTACAGTATCCTTCCCTTCCAGTGACTTTGATTTACTATAGTGAGACAGATCCGGACACTCTCTGACGATCCGTTCCCCGTGGCTATTTTCCACCGCCACTTCTCCTGTTTCCACTGCCAGTAATGTTCCTCTTTTATCTATTTGTGTATTAAAGTGACTACCGGTTGCGATGAATGTAATAGATGGGGTTTTTAGAACCAGAGGAACATCTGAACGCTGATCTCCTTCAATATAGATCTCTCCCTTTTCTAATTCTATAAACTGCCCCTTGGAGTTGAGCCGGTCTGGATAAATTTTTATAGTAGTCATTGCATTCAGCCGGATACGGGTTCTATCCGGAAGTTCCACTACATATTGCTGCATGTTGTTTGTGCTTATTTGCTGAGCGCCTTCCCTTAAGCTATCTGCCGTTGCAGAATAAGGCATTGCCTTGTATTGAACAACTCCCGGATGAACAAGCACTGCCATTTTCCCATAACGGCACAACATGCCTTTATAATTGCTATCTATAACAAGACGCTGTGTACTGTTCACCTGTAGCAGGCAGTAAAAATCTTTAGTGGGAATATTTCCATTGCCAGAATTATCACATAATATGTTGTTAGAACTTTCCTGCCTTTGGTTAAAGACAACTAACATTATAACAACAATAAATATGCTGGCGGCCGCCCAGGATAGGATACGAACCCTCCTGCCCTTTAGTTTTTTTGCTTGTTTTTCTTTTGCTTTTCGCAATATGGCTGCAGTCAGGGCGGCACTATCCGTTTTTGACTCCCGCAGGTTTACCGGCATTTCTTGTTGTAGCTCTTCAATAAAATCGACTATTTCTTCATCATCAAACAAATGCCACATCAATCGCAATGTTGCTTCCTCATTATTACTGGCAATGCCGTCCATGTGCTTTTTGAGCAAGTGTTTAAATAAAATTGATGGTTCTGCCATTGTTCGCTTTTTAAAAGTGACAGTATTAAAATAAAAACAGGTGTAAATAATTGCTGACTATTTTCCGAATCGACTTCCGGGCAATTACCAGCTCATTTCTGATGGTATTGGGAGAACGCCCCAGCACCTCAGCGATTTTTTTTATGGACCAACGTTCTTCCGTACTCAGAATGTACACCCTCTTTTCTTTAGGGGGTAATTCTTCAATTGCAGCGGCAATGATATTCGTTAGTTCATCTAAGCTGATCTCATCATCCAATGCCCCTTTATTTTCTGTATCTTCCAGGTACTCTAATGGAACCGGTATATAATGAATCTCTTTCCTCAACCGGTCTACTGTTTTATTATAGGCCACCTTTAAAAGCCATGCTTTGGGATGCGCCATGAGCGATACTTTTTCCCGTTGCTCCCATAGTTCCAGGAATACATCCATTTGTATTTCTTCGGCCCAATACCGGTTATGCACTACACGAAAAATACGCGCCAACAGCTCATCGCCATAATTGTCAATAATCTGGTGCAGGGCGCTCTCATCTCCTAAGGCAAGACGTTTAAACATTTTGAAAAGGTTTAGCCACCAGGTACGCTGGTAATGATCAAAATATTTCAGTTATGGAAAGTAAACAGAGGTTTCGCCTGCAATCTTCTTAAAAAAAAGCTTTTCTTCAATTAGTCCATTTACTCCCTTTTATACGATTATATATGTAGAGGGTTATTCAAAAAGGAGGTAAATCACAGCACTACTAAGATAACAAAGATTTAAGCAAAAAAGTCATTTTAGTTAAAAAAATCGGGGGAAAAATAATCTCTCCCGGACAGGAAATCCTTAGCCAGAGCGGGATTCAGAAGTAATGATCTGGTGACAATATAACCTGAAGAGAATTGTGTGTTCACAAATTTGCAGTAAACAGTGATAGTTATATGAACATAAAAAAACACATAGAAGAGGTTATTTATTTAGTGGCAATGTTTTGTTTTTTTTATGAAGGATTATACCTGCTGGTTCGGGTGGAACATTTTGATCTTTGGCTAAAATATTTGCCATTCATGCATGGCGCTCATCGGCAGGTGAGTTATTTGCTCCCATTAACTGAAATGGCAGTAGCAATATTGATTATTTGGCCAAAAACACGTAATGCGGGATTAATATTGGGTCTTGTTGGATGTGTATGTTTTGTTGTGTATCTGTTATTAGTCCTGCTTTTTACAGACACATTTGTTTTGCCTTTTCATCGGTACTGGAAATTTATGAAATGGTTTCACAAAATGCTCATCATTGTAAGTATGAGCTGGATTTTATTCGGATTGCTTATTGTAAATAAGAACAGAGGTATTTTCAACGAAAAGTATAGAAAGATTGGTCACGTGTAGTATTTGCCCGGGTTTTATATAAAAATGCCTGCGCTTCCATTGCAGGACAGGACTAGCCCAAAACCTGTAGAAAAGAGTAGGCGATATTATTAACTAATAAAATGAACGCCTATGATACGGATTAAATCACTATTCGTAGCATGTGGATTGCTTGCAGTAACCGCAGTTGTTTTTGCTGGTAAACCCAGGTTTGTTTCAGGATTGTATGCTTATGACGGAAGCCAAACCGTTGAAATAGCTGGATCCTATAACACATCTAACCTGGTAACAACAGGAGGTACGGGAGTACAGCAGGCAAAGATCACAGACAGGAATGGAAATTCATTTGACCTTTACGCAGATGATATGCATTCCACTCCTCTTTATTCATCACCATCCTGGTAATTGAAATAACACAGGAGAAAAGAAAAGGGAAACAATCAATTTTTGTTTCCCTTTCTTTATATTTAATAACCTGCGTTTTGATCCAGGTTTGGCCCAGTTTGTAGCTCTGAGGAAGGTAGCGGGTACACTTGATCCGTTTCTTGCCAGGTGCTTGCTTTTATCGGACCCAGAATCTGGCTGGCGATCCCCCACCGTTTTAAATCAAACCACCTATGCCCCCACTCTGCAAAGAACTCAATCTGTTTTTCACGGTAAATGGCAGCAAGCATTTCCTCCTTTGTCTCTATCCGCTTATTATCAAGCCCCGCTCTTGCCCGAATCCGGTTAAGGTCTTCGAGCGCGCCATTCAAATTATTCTTTTCGGCTCTTGCTTCTGCACGAATCAACCATTGTTCGGCAAGTCGCAATGCAGTGTTACATTCTGTAAACGGAGTAGATGCGGATTGCGCTGCTTTTCCCAGTTTGTATTTATATGGATAGAGATAGGATTGAGATTGATAAGATGTTTGTCCTGTCCAGTCTCTTAGTCTTAAATCTCCCGTTTCAAACTGCGCCAGCAGTTCTGGTGTAATAACAAAATTGGGCGCTGAAGTTGCCTGCGATGGAAAAGGAATAAAATTGATTGCTTCCTGATTTGCAAAAAATGGAGATTGCTTCTTATTGGGCTGAATTTGCCAGATAGCTTCTTTGCTTGTGGTTAAAAAAACATCGTTCAGATTTGCCATTAATGAAAAGAGGCTTGTATTGTTTATTAAGTCCGTGGCCTCTGCTTCCGCATTTGCCCAGTCTTTCTGGTATAAATATACTCTTGCCAGGAGGGCTTTTGCAACCCACTTTGTGGGTTCAATACGTAACCCTCCTGCGTTATTATAATTATCTGGTAAATAGTTTTGTGCTTCAACAAGATCTTTAACAATTTGCGTATAAATATTCTCTGTAGACGTTCGGCCGAGCAAGCTGCTTTCCCTGTAGTTAATGGTTGTAACCAGTGGGATAGCTCCAAAATAATTCGTAAGGTAAAAATTGGTAAAAGCTCTTGCAAATAAGGCGTTGGCCTTCAGTCTGTTCTTTGTTGAATCACTAATGAGGGAACGCTCAAGACCAGCGATCACTGCATTGGCTTCATAAATCACGCTAAACGCAGGGCTCCAGAAGGAGGATAAAACCAAGCCATTAGACGCGTTAAGGCTATTCGTCTGAAATTGAACATAAGATTCCTGTGACGATGTAAAAAGCATGAGTTCATCTGCGCTTAACCCGCAAAAAACGGTAGAACCGGCATTTGCATAGTTAACCCCAGTGGATCCCATTTTATAGAACATCCCGGCAACGGCCGCCGTTGCATCGTCGGTGTTTTTAAAAACCTGGTCGGTTATTACAAAACCTGTGGAGGGCTTAATCTCTATTAGTTTTTTGCAACTGGTTAAGGAAATAATGGAGCAAAGAATTGCAATATATATGTAAAGTTTTTTCATGTTGGATCATTTAAAATTTTGCGGATATACCCAAGTTTACGACACGCAGCATAGGCATATTGCCAAAGCCTGGAATTTCCGGATCAATGCCTTTGTATCGGGTTAACAGAAATAAGTTTTGCCCCTGTATAAAAACAGAACAATTTTTAATCCCTTTGCCGTTAAACAATTTTTCGGGCAAAGTATAGCTAAGGGATAGGTTTTGAAGGCGTATAAAAGAAGCATCTGAATATACTGCATCTGATGAACCAAAGTTGCTGTAAGAGATATCGCTTCCAGGATTGGTGGTAAACCGGGCCACTGTAGTTATATCCCCCGGGGTTTGCCAGCGCTTCAACACGTCTGTAAGTTGATTGGAGATGCCGCCCGCTGCTTTTAATGAGAACAGATCATTTAACTGCCGCTGCTTTCTGAAGTAAAAGGTTAAGTTTATATTCCAGTTTCTAAAGTTCAGGTTGTTAATAAAGCTTCCGTCAAACTTCGGGCTTAAATCAATAATGTATCGATCATCGGCAGTTTTACCTCTGTAGTCGATGGTAATTTTGCCATCGCCGGTTTTATCTTCAAAAGTGTATAGACCGGTTTGTGGATCCACTCCAGTATTGTGCAATACTTTAACGATGTTTAAAGATTGACCAACTACATACAGCGATGCGTAGGGCGATTGACTGAGGTTGGGATATGCAATTAATTTATTCCTGTTGATACCTATTTGAAAGGAAGAAGCCCATTGCATTAGTTTCTTATTGATAATATTTCCCTTTAGCATAAACTCCCAGCCTGTGTTACGCACATTAGCCGGACTATTGGAGGTAACGCTTGTAAAACCGGTAAAAGCGGGTGTTGGAAAAGGTACGATCTGGTTATCACACCGGTTAGAATACCAGGATGCGGAAAACGAAATCGCATCTTTAAGAAAGCCCAGGTCCAGTGCTATCTCTGTCTTTTTATTTACCTGCCAGTGCAAGGTAGAATCCGTATGATTGTTGGGCAACAGCGGCTGTATATTGTTATAAAGAGCGTTAGCATAGGTCCACCGGCTTAAATACTGGTTATCGTAAGATGGATCGCTGCCGGTAAGCCCATAGCTGCCCCGCAGTTTTCCATAACTTATAAATGGCATACCGGTATGCATCCATTTTTCATCGGTAAAGATCCAGGCGCCACCGGCAGAACCGAAGTTTCCAAACCTGTGTCCTGGCCCAAACCTGCTGGAACCATCTCTTCTGAAATTAAAATTGAAAATGTACCGGTTTTTTAAAATATAGTTCAGCCTGCCAAAGGCAGCAACATATTTATATTGTACTTCTGTGTTGGAAGCGTAAATTGATGGAGCAGTACCAATATTATCCATTGTGCCATCTTTTACATAACCATAGCCGGACAAAACATTGGACTTGGTATTGTTGGTTTGCAACGAACCTCCAACCAGTGCGGTTAATTTTCCACTGCCTATAAACCTGCTGTATTCAACCTGCGGCTCTATAATATAGTTTTCAAAAAAGCTATTGCCCAGGTTAGCATTGCCGGTAGGGTTAGCATCCGGGTTTTGGGAGGCGATGGGTACCTGGGTAAACTGGTCTGTCCTTCCATTACTGTAACCAAGGTTTGCTTTTAAGGTAAGGCCCTGCACCAGCTGGTAACTAAGCTGTAGTCCATTATTTAAAATATAAGTGTTGCTGTTATAAGGCCGTAGGATGGTGCCAAAGTTGTACAGGTTAGCCAGTGGCCGCCAACCGATAAAGTTCAGTTTTCCTTCTTTATTATATACATCTGGTGCATTGGGCGGAATGGTTAAAACAGATGGAAGAAACCGCATATCGCTTAGCGTTTTTGAAAACAAGGACGTAAGCGAAAGCTTAAACCGGTTATTGACCGAGCTATGATTAATGTTTGCAGAAAGACCGGCTCTTTTATAAGACCCGGTAGATGCAGTAATGTCTGCCTGGTAATGGTAATTGGCTCCCACGCGAAATGAGGTAAACGCATTGCCTCCGGAAACACTTAATTCAGCATCTATTGTTTTGCCGTTGCCACCCCACAGGTATTTTTGCCAATCTGTGTACCGGGTAGTATCCCACTCGGTAAGGTCGGGTGCAGTATTAATATTTACCGCAAGACCATCGTTGGAAAGGGCTTCCCGCCGCATTGCCAGGTATTGTTCGGTATTCAGCATTTTATTAAACCGCGGTACCTGGCTGTAACCCGTGGTCAGCTTCACGTCAACATCTGTTTTGCCGTTCTTCCCTTTTTTAGTAGTGATGAGGATAACGCCATTTGCGCCTCGGCTGCCATAAAGCGCAGTAGCATCAGCATCTTTGAGGATTTCGACTGATTCTATATCCTGTGGGTTGATGTTGAAAAAAGGGCTTTGTCCATTGGCCGGGCTTTGAATGCCACTTTGTATGGCACCTTTGGAGCCGTACTGGTAGCTATCCTGCTGCATAAGGTCCAAAATGGTAAGCGGCACCCCATCTATAACATACAGTGGGTCACTGGTAAACTTATCGTTAATAGAATTGCGCCCGCGTATTTCTATTTTTACTGGCCCATTGGCATAGCCGCTGGTATTGGTAACTACTACACCGGGCACCATGCCCTGCAAGGCTTGCAGCGGGTTCATTACCGGTTGTTTGGCAATATCTTCACTGCGCACTACACCAATATTACCTGTGGCCAGGCGCTGGCTGGTAGTACCATAAGCTTGTACTACCACTTTATCCAGCTCGTTGGTGGCATCTTTAAGGACTATATTAAGCGGGTTATCTTTATTGGCCGTAACTGTTTGGGCTGCATAACCGATGTAACTAATGCGCAGTTTATCTTTTTCCCGCACTTCGTTTATAGTAAAAGCTCCGGAAGCATTTGTTACAGTACCTTTTCCGGTGCGCGTATTTGTTACGGAGGCTCCTGAAAGTGGCTCTCCGGCCGTATTACGAATGGTACCGGAAACCGTTAAAGCGGTATTGTTTTGGCTAAAAACAGTGTTTAGGTACATGCATAGGACAGCTGCTACAACAAGCGTTGTTATTTTTTTCATACTGCATCGCGTTTAAGAGTTAAAATAACTCTCATGGGCATTAACCCGGATGCAGTACGGAGCGGTGATATAGTGGCAGTGTAATGTTTAAGCGCCCCGGCAGCCGGGACGGCGATGGGCATGAGAACCCCACCGCCGTTTTAAACCACGGCTGCCGTTATTACACAGGTATTTTAGGCTTACAGGCAAAAAGAACCCTGTACGCTATTGCATTAGCAAGAATGAAATAATATGATGTTGTGGCGCTCATCCGTTTTGGGTCGGATGAGTCTCGTCATTTATGCGGATCGGAATAGGAAAAATATGGGCCTTCCCAACCTACAACTCTTAGTGACAGCCAAGGAAGTAGGAAAATTTTACGGCAAGGCCCATATCTATTCTATTGATGCAAATGTACACAATAGTAGACATGGGATACCTCACCGTCTCGCTTCCTTGGCTGTCATACTTCGAGTTACGAGACTCTTTCAGTTATATGTTAATACAACTACTTAATATCCGTTATTGTAAAAATAACTAATGAGAATCTCATTGCCAAATATTTTGAATAATTTTTAGGACAAAAATGTTTTTCCCTTTAATCTGTGAAAAAGGGAGAATCAAAAGAATACAAAGACTTCATTAGTAGTAGGGTTTCAGACCTATTAGAACATTCTGGTCTCGAAATTGAAGGCTTTTCTGAATATCTGCATATATCTACCAGTCACATGTACGCCCTTTTAAACGGAACAAGGGAGCTTACAGAAGAAATTGCCAATCGAATTGGCTCCGCATTTAATATAACCGGCGCAAACATTCTTCGGGCAAACTATAGAATTCCTAAGAAATTGGAAAAATCCAAAGAGCTGAATAATTTTTATGATAAAAATAAATCAGTAAAATCTTATTTCCGAAACACCAGACTTGAAAGAAAGGACTCGTATTTTATAGAGAGCGAAATACGTAATTCAAATTTACTAGATCAACCAACATACATTTGGGAACTGAAAGAGTATTGTGAATCCAAGGGAAGGAAGTATAGTAGCAAGCAGCTTTCTCAGATTCTAAACTATATGGTTATTAGAAAAATCCTTAAAAAGAGAAAAAAACCTCTGAAGCTGCGTGATGGTGAGTATGGGAATAGAATGGTTGATGTGTTTTATAAATAACTGGAGCTATGTGGGCACGACGGATGGTTTGCTAGCGGCGTTATTTTTAATAAATTATTAATCTTTTTTATACTCAATTAATTTTCATTCCGTAGCCATTATTGTCCTTCAGATATTGTTTTAACTCTGGATGAAGCCTCACCACCTCTTTATCGATATATTCCTGGATAAATGGCGCTACTTCATATTGACAGTTTTCCGGCGGCTCCTTCCCGCTATCCAGATAATCTATCATATCGGACGATGAAATTAAAGTAGCATCCACCATTATAATCAGTACCAAAAAGAAAGTTGTTATGTATGACGTTCGGATATAAACATTTTTTAAATAGGCATCCACATTTTCATCTCCTGGACGGATTATATTGATTGCTGAAAATTGCTGACCGTTGTTGTGAACGTAATTATTTAGCTTCTGTCGTAACTGTTCCCAATAATTCTGGAGATTGTAGGCGGCAAGTATTTCATTAATGCCGCTATGTTGTGCCAAAAAAATCATATAGTTTTCATAGCTCAATGTTCTTTTTTTTATCGCCCAGGGTAGTTCCGACACTTTATTGCTCAGCCAGGCAGCTACGGCTTTTTCATCATCAGTTAAATCGGGATTGATACGCATCTTTGAAAAGGATTCTAAAAGCTTGTCTGCATCGGTCAGGTCAACATCCTGCAGGTCTGTTTCAACAAACGGTTTACGCTGATCAATAACACGACGAATATAAACGAACATAACCAAGTCATCCCTTAATTTCCGTATCAGGGTATTGGCATCCGCAAAGCTGCCTATCGAACAACACAGTTTAATACTTTGTAAAGTCTGCACCGCATTATCAAGCAAACAGGTATTAAAATAGTGTATGCCATCATCCGTAAAAAATGAAATAATTCTGCCGTTATAATCTATTAAATTGGACAAGTCGTCTAAGAAAGCTGTACTCTTATCGAAATCCGCAACAAATTTTTTATAATTTTCGGTATCACCTATTTGCATTTCAGAGAAAAAATCAGATTCCATATTTTACATTCTTTATATATTTCAAGAGCCCAAGCTTACTTCTCAAATTCAACCAATAATTTAGTTACTCCTGTCTAAATAGCTTATATAGTTCTTCAAGAGGTTGTTCCCATTCATTCTTGAAATCGAGCCGATCGCGCTTTAGCATGTCGTTTGAATATACAGTTTTGAAATAGGTAATTTTGCTCGCTGTATCACGGTAGCCATAAGCCTGCCCTTCTTTAAATTGGAACTCTATTTTATCAACTTCGTCTGAGATTTTGTCGGTAACACGAACAGGGCCTAACATATCAGAAAACATTATTCCTTCAGAGCCTGCCTGAAAAGCCGGCTTTTCTGCATTTAGGATTCTTTGGGCAAATCTTTCGCAAAAATGTCCGGTATAAATCCTCACCCATTTATTCCAGCCCAAATTTCTAAAGAAACTATTCGGTGGAATGCCCCCATTTGAAGTGTCAACGGCAATTAAAATTAAACCATCGGTAGTTCTGTGAATCATTCCTATGCTGACATAAGGTTGTTCTTGAGTAGGCACTTTCTCACAATAAAAATTAAGTTTTGCACCTTTAAATTCTTCGTAAGTCTTTACCCATTTTTCCCTACTGATTTTTGCTTTCTTAAGCTTTTTCATTTTAACGGAAATCGCGCCCTTAGCTTTCGGCATGGCAATTTCAATAGATTCTCGAAAGAGTTCAGACACTTCACTTAGTGTTAATGTTTCAACCGCAATTCTATTGTTCATTTGATTTGATTGGTTATAGTAACAGCGTTGCTTTTTAATTGAGTTTCTACTCCGCTGTCTTCTGCTTATTATCTTCAACCCCTAATCTACTCATTAAATACCCAAAAGAGATCCTTACCCGCCTCGGGAGTAGAAGGGGCAAATTTTACTGGCTCTATTAACGGGTAAAAAATACAGGCTCCTTCAGCCAGTATAACCCAAAAACCAACATCGCCCCTGAACGCTCCAAAATCAGCACTTCTCGCGTCAGGATACGCCGCATAAATTTTCGTCAAGGGTTTGTCCTTATTTTCTATGAGATTCATACGCGTGGATTAGGTAAATAAAAATCAGCAGCAAGCCTTACCGTCAGGAGAAATTCAATTACTCTGTATAACTCATTTGAATTACATTTACCTAGTTCTCTATGGAATGAAGAAAATAAAGTGATATTATACATACAATTGATTATATGATGCGAGTTTAATAAAGAGTATTTATGATTTTCATTGCATTTTCATATGCAATTGTTTTATCAGTAAATTTCTTTTTGTAAAAATAAAAAAGGGCTATTTGTTGTCTGGGCAATTCTAAAAATATAAAATCATCCATGTGATGGAAAAAGTGAAAGGCATTATTAGTTGTCTTAAATACGATTAGAGAATTAATGGCCTTCAACTTACTTTTAAGCAAAAGACGTTTTTGCGATCGCCTAATTTCAGTTATTGTCTTTTTGGGTGAATAATCTACCAATTTTCTTAAGACAGACAAGGGGAAATCTGCCAAGTATGAGATATATCCCAAATTTTTCGATGCCCTAAATCTTCTCCGAGCATTCAGTATTTGAAATTTGTAATCAATTATTTCTAACCATAGAATAACGTTTTCGAGTTCTTCTACAGTAAATGGCTGCTTTTTAACATTTCTATTTTTGAAACTGGCCTGGACATACTTTTCTAAAGAATTTAAGATATCAGAATTGCATACGAGACACGCAGGAATAGTTGTTTTTATGTATGCTTGGTCGAGTCCATTAATATCAGTTGTGAAAAACTTGCTAGGTGCATTCTCAAAAACCCAGCGAGGTAATACGTGTTCCTTTGTCAAATTCTCTGACGATCCGCAAAACACGCATATATCTGGAATATTTTGCTTTTTTCCATCTCTGGATATATACTTTTTGTCAAGGCTTTCAATGATGCCTTTAGCATTATTTCTGAGTCCTACTCTTAATACCATCCCTTTGCGCTCAAACGTCATGCGTGAAAATAAATTTACTAGTGAGAGAAAAGATGCTATTCATACCTGATTCTAATCTTTAATCGTTTTTTGGACTGATTCCCCTCTTTGTTTCCAATTCGAGTGTTGAACTCCTGCAATGAAGTGATTGATGCTTGCGAAATTGTTTCCTGTTTTTTTATCAAACTTTTTAAAACGACAATCAAATTAACCGTTACGCCAAAGAGCTGTCGCAGTTGCGATACTCTACTATCAAATCTGTCTTCTTTCGAAACATTAATAGCCGTAAAAAGTCCATCTGTCTTTTTCAGCCAATTATTGGAACGCTTTGTCTCTTCAAAGTCAGAGAAACTTAATATATCAAATCTTCTACTAGCATTTTGAATTGGCCTTAACATCGTTTCTCCTATTGCGTTTTGCCAATCCCTATATATCCAGCAATACTCTCTGGAGATTTCACTAATTGATGCATATCTCAATTGCTGGATAGTTTCTTTACTAATAGAAGCTTGACTTGTTTTAGAGCAAATCAAATCTAATATTTCCCTGATTAGCTCCAATTGAATAGGCTCGTCAAGCTCGCTTACTGCTGCTTTTATATTTGTCGGGATATGCTTGAAAACAATTTCCTCTATTTTTACTCCAACCAAGGCTCGTTCACTATCTGGTAATTTAACTTGGTTAAGCTTATAAAGTTTTGAAAGCTCGTCAAGTATTGATACTTCTACATGTGAACCATCAGCCAATATTCTTTGAAAAGATTTAATCGCTATTTGAATAGTATTATGTTGTTTTATTTTGAACCCTGACAAATAGGACTGTTCCTTTTTTGCGGCTTCCAACCATCCTAATACTGCACATAGTCTGTATGTCGTGCTTTCAAACTTATATTTAAAAAAGCCATTTTCTGGTGCATTCGGCAATAAATAAACGCCCTTGAATTCCAGAATTTCTTTTAACCTCCAGGCAAGTTGTTCCAAAGAAAGAATCAAAGGGTTTGCATACTTTTTAATTGTGTCAGACTTCTCTTTTCTTTTTGCTTTTCTTTCGAAAAACTTGTTGATAAAAATAACGGCTATGGCTATTAAGGCGCTTAATATTGCTGCCAGCAATGTGGCTTGCGGTTGAGTTAGATTGTTTATGAAATTTTGCATTAAGTTATTGGGATTTTATTGTGCGATATTGGCAAGCGGAAGTGTGTCTTTTTTCAGGATTATTCAGATCGGGGTATAGGTAAGGTATGAGCCGACTCAATAATCTCTCTTAAAGCCAGTGGATATAAGCGGTTATAAAAATCGGGGTTCACTAGCCAGTTGTCAGAAACATATACCATTGAGTGGCAAATAAATTGTACTATTTCAATTGCAGAAAAGCAACCAAGTGTTTCTTTCAGGAGTTTGAAATGACTTGAAGCAACTGAGAAAACTACAATTGTGCTATTCTTAAATGGATGCACAATATAATTAACAGGATGTTTAAAATATTTCCTTTTGTACTTTATGGTTAATTCTCCATTATAGGAGAGAAATATGGGGATCGAGCTGCTTAGTTCTACAACATACGATCTAATGTTTTTGTCCTTATTATGTTTTATATCTTCCCATATTTGGTTTTTAAATTTTGAAATACGGAAAATTTCCTTTTTTCGATCTTTTAAATCTTTTTGATAGTGCTCCTGTATTAGATCAGGGAACCACATCTTTTCCAAATCAATACCCAAATCTGCGAAGACTTCCGAATATTTATTTCCAAATATGTTTTCAAACTTACTATGCTTCTTTTCAACTGCACGATTCATGGCTGTCACTGTTTTTTTGACAGCTACATCCCAAAAAACCTGATGATAGCAAACATTTTTATAAATCAAGAAACGCAACTCTTGCTCAAATTCGATAGATTCTTTCCTTTCGTACTCAAATAAGTTTTCATGCTCTTTACAAAAACCAGGAAAAGTAAAGGCCCTGTTTACCCCTACTTCCATTAATTCAACTTTAATTTTCTTTAAGTCAACATTAGGGGCTATCAAATGACCAGCACTCGCAATTTTTCTTAATATAGATTCTTGGAACAGATGGGACATGACCGCTTTTTTCCGACAGTATTTTACTGAGCACTTGCGGGTATCATTTACTCTGTGCAAATTGATACTGTTACTGAATACCAGAGCTTTGATTTCCGAAGAAGAGAAGGTAATTGAGTTGTAATCGTTATAGGCTGAGTTAATAAGCTCATTAAAAAAGTAAGCGAAATCGTTTTCCTCATTCTTCATAACGTTTAAGTAGTTTGTTTACGCTTTTAGACTAATAAAGCAGATGAGAATTATTATTCCTTATCATAATCTAAATCTATCTTGATTCCCAGCAGCTTTGATTCTTCGGATTCATCAGTAAGCTCCAGAATAATATTGTCAGAAATAATCCTGTTATATTCTTCTTCACCCATTTCAATTTTTACAGAATCGAGCGTATTTTGATTGGCTGAAATGATATATTGAAGATTATTTTCTATTGTCTTTTTATTCGCTACATTAAAGAGTGAGGCTTGTTGCCTGGAATCTATTTCTGATAACAGACGGCTATCATGAAAAATAAACTCCATTTTGTGATGATGTTTTGCAAGTAGCAGGGTCCAATCAAAGCAAAAGATTTTGACGTCATTAACCCCGTCTCCTTTATCATCATCAATTTTTGCTCTTATTTCAAATCTATTTTTATTTACCCCTTCATTGCTTTTAACCTCAATTCCCGCCCTTTTATGCTCGTAGAACTCTTCTGCCAGGGATTTGAAGATTAGAATATTGTTCTCAAGTAAAAGGCGGTTGCTTTCCAGGTAGTTCGAGGTTTTGGTATTTTCTAAACTAAACTCTCTTTTTAACTCTTCCGACTTGGTTTTATACTCTTGCTTTAGTTGACGATACTTTTCAATACTGTCAAGCTTTATTTTTAGTTCTTTCAACTGATCGTTCATCTTAGTAAACTCATCTAAAGCACTTTTACTATTCAAATATTCAAGTCTGGCATCTTTCAGCTTCCCCAATCGCTTAGAGTTCGCGACTATTTCAGAAAGTTTTTTCTCGAAACTCAATTTTTCTTTCAATAAACGTTGGGATCTATTATCCAGTATTTTTTTATTAAACCCCTCAACATCGGCCAACTGTTTTATAACAGCATCTGGCAGGCTGACCATTGCCTCTTTGTACAACTGTTCGATACGCTTCTTGGGAATATCGGGGGTGATATTTAAACTTTTTTCAATATTGGAAAGTGCTATTTTAATGGTTGCCGCTTTATTATCAAGTGCTTTAATTTGCAATTTTAATTCATCGGCCTCTCTCACTACTTCGTGATAATCTTCTGCTACCTCAAATTTTGATAGGGCTTGTTCAAGCTTTTGAGTTTTCACTTTTAAATCGACTACATCAATTTCAAAGTCATCATCTTCATTCTGTTCAAAAAAAGACTTTATAATCGTATCTTTTTCAAATGCTCTCCGCATGTCCTCAATCTTATCAAACTCATCTTTTAAGTTAAATTTCTTAAAAACAAGTGAAACATCAAGTCCTAACAGAAAGGCATTGTTAATAACCTTTTGAAATTCTTGCTCTTCAGGAATAAAATTGTCGAAGGAGTTGTAGCTGGCTTTTCGAGGGCGAAGGAACCGTGGTAACAATGAACGAAAGGTCAGGTACTTTGTATTCTCTGGAATTTCGAAAACCCTTGAAGAAAGAAAGTCTGTATATTCTTTGAGCGTTTTCTCTTCATTATTTAAATAAATTATTCCTTGATTATTACACTTGCGTGTAGCGGTAAATAAAATATCACTAAGTTCGAACTGCAATGTAAATTCCCAGTCATTCAGTTTTGCTTCAAACTCAGGGTTCTTTTGCGAGCCCAAGCAAAAATTAATTAAGGCAATAGACAATGATTTCCCAACGCTATTGTAAGTGTCCTTTTTATTTTTTGTATAGTCATTGTTATGCCTTTTCCCCACAATAAGGGAAAGGCCTATCCTGTTAAATTCAATTGTTTTGAACCCAGGATTATTTGCTGATAGTTTTATTAACCGCATTATAAATTAGTCCTTCAGAATTAATATCAATAGCTCCAATAATAAATAAATAATTTAAAGCTAAAACAACATTGTCAAAACCATGATACGAAAAAGCCTTTTTTGTTTCATTTTGCTTGCCAACTTTAAACCAAAGCTGATCAACCGATTTGGGCCCATCATTTAGGTATTTCAAAAGGTATGCTCCCAGCCCAATTAAAGATTCTGATATTCTAATATGCTTTGATGGTAGAATCATTGAAACAAAGTTTGTTGTTGTTTTAGAGGAGGCTCTTCAAAAATATCACAATAGCTAAAAAAGTAAGCCATTAGAACAAACACAGCATCCTGGTAAACCTTCCCTTGTTTAGGATAAGCCTTTTTTGCAATATCAAAAAAGATTAAATCATTTTTACTATCTGAATCTGGGATTTCCTGTATAGCGTCTTTATATAATTTCGAAAATGTATTCTTGAGATCATCCTTAGCAAAGGTGCTGTTTACTTTAAAAAAATCTTTAAGAGCTCCATCTTGATAAGAACCATAACGCAGAAATGTTGCTGCCGGTGAGCTCAGGGAATTAAATACTATTTTTTCTTCAAAGTCTGGATTTACTGGGAAAGTCTCGGGTGATACGCCGTCTTTTAAACTTATTAAGTACTCGATAACTTCATTAAGATTTGATACATTTAAGTTTATATCTTCTGCTGTGGGGATTTTACCAAGTACATCTTCAATATTATTGTGCGGTAATTTTAAAAAGATATCTTCTAAATGTTGACTTAAAAATGGCTTGCATTTTACGCCGACATGATTTTCTTCTATTTTTGTTAATTCCGGATGTAAGGAGGGATATGTGCCTTGATACTTATCATTTAATACAAAATTAAATTCTAAAATTGGCGTTACTGTGGCATTCCAGTATGCGTATAGGCCATTGAAATCGGTCACAAGCTTTTCAATCGTATCCTTTTCTTTGTGTGAAAGATTTTCCGGAGCATATACTTGATAATACTGCCCTGTCGATTTGATAAATCCATCATTTTTTCTATCACCAAATTGCCCCTGTGGTTTAATTTGAATGAAATCAATATTATGCAGCCGCATTATTTTTGAGAAGAAGTCTTCATAACTTTGCCCATTTCTTTTGTAAATCTCCAATTGAAATAGCTTTCGAGCAATATATAGATCATCAGCAGTTAGGATTACAAACATTGCAGTTAATTTAGAATATATAAAATTTAAACATACGCCAATTCTTTCTTTACCTCCATTACACTGGCATTTCTTAAATATTCATTTACCGACACAGTTAAATTTGGGGCCAGTTGATCGCCTCCTGTGAAAATTTTAATATGAATAGCCAGCTTGCTATCACTTCTCATCAATCAACAAGAGACATAACACTACTAAAATACTTAGTTTTAATGAAAACCAGCGTGACAAGTCATTCATTCTTGTATTTTATTTTTTAAACCGCTGTATATACTCTTCCTCCTGCTCAAAGGCATTACACTGCCCTTAAATGTAACTCCATATTATCTAAATCCTCACCATGTACCGTGCTCGCATCCAGTCAGTCGATCCGATAAACCGTAGGGATAATTATTTTTGACATATTTTTTGCCGTAAGCTTGTCATTCTCACATTAAGAGTTGATTATAAATAGGTTATATAAATAAACGGCAAACTCCGTTGCAACCGATTCTTCCCATTCAAATGTAAAATGGCATTAGGCTGGACTTGTAGTTCTCAGCTTATAGCGATTTACATAAGATGTATGTAATTGGCAATGCGCTCTAAAATTTCTGAAAGAGAAGGCTGGCCTTTGTAGTAAAGATCCTGGGAAGATTGGTACCGCAGTTCAAGGCTGGCCCGGATCAGGGTATTGGTAAGCAAAAATGCTTCGTTTTCTTTGGCCGGTATTTCCAGGTCAGGCTTTGGAAACCGCCTTTTTTTGTGTTCCTGGTATGCATCTGTTCCCAAAAAATCAATTACAGACTGCTGGCCCAGTAAGCAATAAATGTCATAATACTGCCGCATGTAGTTGTTGCTGGCTTTCCCGGTTGCTTGTTCTACCCGGTATTTGGTGGCAATGGTCTGCAACTTTTCAACAAAGGTGTATCGTGGGTCGTAGCAAATGATTTCCTTTGCCCGGTTGTCCTTCATGGGAAAGGCTGCCAGGCTTTTAGCCTTTTCATAGGCCCAGGATGTTATTGTTACCGGTTTGTTGGGCATTACGGTATCATACCCGGCTTCCAGTAAAATGCCATCTTTAATGCCCTGGCGGGTTGCCGTCAACTGGTGATAAAACAATCGGATACCGCCACTATTATAGTTTTTTGTATTGTCGTATTCGGTGTCGCGCGTTACCTTAATTATTCCAGGTATGTTTATTTCTGTTGCCAGTTGGTCGTAATACTCCTTTTTCTTTTGAGAATTAGCTGGTTTATCGTTTTTTGGATTTTCGTTGATGCCTAATACTGCTGGCGGATCAATATGGATATCTATATCTTCAGAAAAGCGGTCAATGATTCCATACGCTTTGGATAAAGAGGTTCCTCCTTTCAACTGAAAGCTATATCCCTGTTTTTTTAGCCCGTACAGGCTGTGCATTATCCAGTAATCTTTTTCAATAAGTGTATCCAGTATTCCGCTTTCATCCTGTAGTATCCGGAGCAGGTCACCAAAATCATTATGTTCGTGCAGGTATATTTCTTTCATAGCTTATGCCAACAAAGGATTAAAAAATTTGACGGTAGCAACCTTTCCAAACCGGTTCACCAATGCTTTAAGCCGGCGCGCATCCATGCCTTTTGTTTTTTCTTTTACTTTCTCCAGCACAACATCACGATCCTCTGCCAGTTCGTTTATGTTATTTACAAGGTCCACCAACAGAAACTCATCTGTTACTTTCAGCGGTACATAAGGCTTGCGAACAAAATTAAAAACACGGTTTCCCAATTTAAATTGCCCATGACGTTTCGTATTATATACCCTTTTAGCATTGTATAGTTGAGTGGTTCCCACACCCAGGGTATTGTAGTCGTTATAGGAGGTAAGAAGAAAGTTTGTATCTTTTAAAAAGGACGTTATCAGCTCTTTATCATTGGCCGGTGCTTTGCCAAACACGGTCTGTTTAGGCACATAATAAAGTCCTCCGGAAAGTTTTTCCAGGGTTCCGTCTGTTACCAGTTGTTGCAAATGCCGGTCTACAGATTTAGACCATTTCTCTAAATCCCGCCGCCGGTATACCTCACCCGGCCTTAAATTTCTTTTTAAAGCCTGTAACTTACTCATAATGCAAAGGTACAAATAAAGGAAAATGTATGAAAAATAATTAAAAATTCATGCAAATATTGTCATATAAAATTTATTCTCAGTGTGTTATATTATATTCAATAAATGTCAATAAGCAGGCAGTTACTCAAAAGCCTAATTTGGAAGGGATAGGGACCTCTTAAGAGGATATTTCTTGCTGAGTATCTAATATGTTGAGTAAAAAAAGGCCTGCCTTTGAAAAAGCTGGCCGTTGCTAACCTATGAAAAACACCAGTTCTAAGATACAAAAAATCAAAGAACACGAGTGCTACTTTTGTTTTAGCACGTTTAAATCAGAAAAGAAGCCCTCGGTTCCAACATCCACCCATAGTCCGATGGCTCCAGTCGCCCCTGGCCCAAGCTTCGGGTCGTTTACCACAAGAGTGGGCTGCTTGCTGCCATTAAGAAACAGTCGGGCCTGCTCACCCGTCACCTCAATACGCATCGTGATCCACTGATTTAACGCCATATCAGCATAGGATTCATACCGCTCTGGTGATTCCTTGCGCAACCGGTCAAATTTGTAATCCGGATAGGCATAATACTGTACGGAATGGTTCCTGCGCACCTGATCATCGGCTCTTCCATTTGTGGGTCTTAGATATATGCTCTCGTATCTTGTATTGCTGTCATTAATATGGAAGGCAATGCCGATGAAGCCTCTTGCAAATTCTGGTGCGTTGGGGAGCAGCCTGCTAAGCACTTTCACTTCGATAGTGCCGTTTTTGAAATGAACACCGGTTAACCTGGCAAAGGTCGGCTCATCCACAGCTTTTATGGATGAATCTTTAACAACCCTTACAGCATCCTTGCCCATTATTTTTACCTTAGAAACGGAAATCTTATTCACTGTCAGCGTATACTGCCCCAGCTTAACGGATTGTGCAAACAGCTCCAAGGAGCTAAATAATAAAGTAAGAACCAACCCCGAAATTAGCTTTTCCATGATTTTATTTTTAACCGGGTTATAGAACACTTTTTGCTTCTGATGCTGTTACCGTTTTACCTAACGCACCAAATTCGTGAAGATCACCAAATACCTCAATGCGCATGGACTGATCAAGTCCTCCAACACGAACCGGATCAAAGCCTGTATCAAGGATCAATTGCTCCACCAGGCCATCAATACTGGAATCATCTGTAGCATAAAAAAGGACGGATCTTTCGGGCGATTGAAACGCAGTATTAGCCAATGACGCCGCACCCAAGGTTCCGAGGGCTTTTGCGAGCTTTGCATTACGGGGAAGCGAAGCTGCATTAATTTTGCCTGCTGATTCGTTTTGTGCAATAATTTTTTTAAACCCGCCATTTTCATCAGGCGCAATGGGATTGGAGAGATCCACAATGATTTTGTCTTCTAAATCCCCTGCATATTGCTTTATAAATCCTGCAATGGAGCCAAAAGGAATCGAAAGAGCCACAATATCAGCCTCTTTTACGGCAGCCGGTATTTCTTCCGGCCTGGCTGAAACGCCCCATTGTGCTGAAAGTTCTTTGGCTTTTGCTATGTTTCTGTCCGCAGCAATAAAGGAGCGATTGGACTTTGCCAGGTTAGCCGCTACTACCTGTCCGATATTGCCCAAGCCTATTATGGCTACTTTAGATATTGTTGTCATACTGTTTCTTTTTTTGAATAATACAATGAATTTAACATGGCAAATTTCAGCACGAACAGACCATCGCTCCAATGACCTCCATCAAGAAACAGTATTGATCTAGTTTAAGACTTTTTCTTCGCCATCTTATTCCGCAACCGGCTTAAAAACTCTGGCGTAATGCCTAAAAAGGAAGCGATCTGCGTTTGTGACAAGCGGTTGGACAGGTGCGCGTATACCTGCATAAAGGAAAGATAACGTTCCTCAGCGGTGGAGCTAATGTTCTGCAAAAGGCGATTTTGCAGCGTGACATAGCTGTTTTCTATGAGCACCCGGAAGATCCGGTCAAATTTGGGTGCCTGGGTATAAAGCAAAATCAGGTTGTCATAATTGATCTGTAAAAGCATAGTGTCTTCCAGGGCGTCGATATTTAATGCCGATGGTTTTCTGCCATGAAAGCTGCCAATATCTACCGTCCACCAATTTTCTGCAGCAAACTGGATAATATGTGTGTTCCCTTTATCGTCAATTTTATACATCCGCAAGCATCCCCTAACAACAAAGCTAAATTCATTGCATACATTTCCTTCCTGGAGCACATATTGCCTTTTGCGATACAGCCGCGGTTTGAAAAGCGAAGTAACTAGGTTGGTTTCCTCTGCATTTAAAGGGATCAATGCATTAAAATAGTTAATTAGCGGCTCTGCGGAAGCTTGTATTAAGTTCTCTTTCATTTAACCGGGATGTAATTTCTATGCCAAATTTAGGGCTGTCAGTGTAAAAAATATCCGAAAAGGAAAAAGGTTCTCTCTCAAAACCAGCTATGGGCTAAATAACCTCGCACTGGTTTCTGCCTGGTACCAAAGACGATGCATTAAATAAAATTTTACTGAATAGCTATTTGTGATCAATAACTTTTTGCAATTGCCGCGCGCCGGACCGCAGTTTGTCCGCTTCCTGATTTATAGGGCCCTGTTTTTCAATCGGTCAAGGTTCTTTTATCGCTCTGTACTTTTGCAATAACCGTTGCAGCAGATGCTATGCCGCCGTAGCTTCTAGCGATGGATAAAGGGCGCTAAATAAGTCGGCTACGAGGTCTGCGGGTGATTCTGCTATCTGCGTTGCAGCTTTGCCGACAACACTTTTCTGAACAGGCATTACGATTTAACTGAAATCCACTTTCAGCAGCACAAATATTATCAATGCTATAATCCATAATATATCAAGAATAAGGAAGAAAATAAGCGTATTGTATACGGTAAATATCTTTTTCATACATTAAAATGCTTTTTATCATCTGATAGTTCAAGTCCGATTTCAATAGTGCTGTTTCCAAAAAATCCCGTTGTTCATCAGTAATATTAAATGACCGCACTCAATTCTATTTTCCGCCTTTTGCTATCTTATGCTGGATTCCTTTTACGCGGCTATACTATAAATCCACAGTAAATAAACGAGCCCACAACTACCAGAATAAAGCTCCGGCAATACCAACAATTATTGTAATGATCCGGGATAAAATTCCCATAGGGTTCATATTTAGCTAATGAAAAGTAATAAACACCTGACGAAATAAAATATTCACAAATGAGAGGCGACCAGTTGCAATATACATTGCAGTAATTAACGTTATTCTTTCTGCTTTATGTTTTCCACGTTATGTTTACAAAGCCACTCATCAAATTTATCAGCATGCGGAGCTGCATTGTAATGAATGATGGTTGTATCTAATAGCATAATGGTAAAAATGTTTCCGGAACGGATAAACTTTTTTAAACTCTTGCCCGAATGCGCAAAATCATTGAACATCACTGTATTGCTCTTTGAATTTGAAAATTGATTAGTCATAAAAAAAACCATTAGTGTTTCATAATCTTTTCAATACCTAAGAAATGAATCCATTAATCCCAACCAGAACGTAACCAAGCTTGTTTCTGCTTTACATACATATATTTGGAGCAATGAAATAAAAATGATCTCCTCCTTTCCACTTCAATATCACCTGATCTTCATTGCTGTAGCGCCAGGTCATCTGCCGCTACAAGCAGCCTGAATGAGCGTCTATTGTTCATAGCCACTCTTGATGATTGTTGAAATCATTTTAAAACGTTCATTCGCTTTTATAGTATTCCGGGAATGGGCCGGAATGATTATGGATTGACCGGTTTGCAGCAAGCTTGAATTGCCATCGATCAGTACTTCAGCCCTTCCATCTATTATCTGAATAAAAGTATCAAAGGGAGATGTTTTTTCAGACAGCGCCTCTCCGGAATCAAATGAAACAGCGCTGACGTTTCCGGTTGTTTTTCGAATAATTGTTTTGATGACAACCGAATTGGGAATATATTCCAATATTTCGACAATAATGAAGACCTTAGCTTTTTCTATTTCCGGATTTTCCAATGCTAGAGAGTTTAATACCAATAAATTTAATAAAAATGACAGGGGGGTTAAGACCTGCCATTTTTTTTCACGTATCTCAACGTGTTACAATAATGGGTGTTTTATTGTATATGGATAACACAGGATGGTTTATAATTTAGAGAGGTTCCCCTTTGCAATGATTCCCATTACCTCTTCCGGCTTTTTATCAAGTCTTGCAGAAACTCTTTTAACAAGTTCTGTTTCCTTTCCTGTTTCGTACTTAAGATCATCCGTTGTCAGTTGTGGAAATTTAGTTTTAAGATTTTTAGATTGTACAGACCAATCCCCCGTAATTTTAAAGCTTTTATTTGCTTTGTCGTTCATTGTATTCATTTTAGAAATTTTATTTTGTGAAAGAATTTTCACAAATCAAAGGTGCAGTTATTTATACGGCAGGTTATTACACACTTGTTCTAAAAAGTTACATCATTCACAGGTAATGGCTTCGGAGAGACTTAATAAAATCATTTATTGTTGCTATCAGAAACGTTCCTGTGCCGGATCTTTTATAAAAGGACAGTAGGTAGATTGCACTTACCTGGCTATAAGCTAAAAAATCAATGAACAGATAAATTTGGCCGCTCATCATCAACGCCGATTTTTATCGGATACATCTATAATTCAATCAGCGATTTCCGGAACGATGAAAAAAGGTTTTTTAAATAATAGAATAAACCGGGTGCCTTTTAGTAATTCTGATTCTACTTTTACCTTTACGTGATTAGAAATCAGTATATCGTAAGCAACTGCCAGTCCTAACCCCAGTCCTCCTGGTCTTTTTGTAAAAAACGGACTGAAAATGTTCTTCAGATCATCTTTAGAAATACCGCAGCCATTATCCTCTATTTGTATTATATATCCCTCATCAATTGTTTTTGTCAAAAGACTTAATTTGCCATTATCTGTGGGCATAGCATCAATTGCGTTGATGATAATATTGGTAATGGCGAGGCACATCTGAGACCTGTTAAGTATAATTGCACAGCGCTGTTTGTCGTAATTTTTATTTACTTTAATCTGCTTTAATAGAATCCTGTCGGCAGTGAGGGCCAGTGCCTCATCTAATAACTTATAAACGGCATTATATTGTTCGGTTGGTTCATCTGTATCCCGGAAATTAAGTAAATTTTTTAGGAGGCCATCAATCCTTTCCGAGCTCCGGTCAATAATATTCAGAAAGGGAATCAATCGGTCATCAGAAATTCCCGATTTTAAAATATGCAGCGATAGATTGATATTCGTCAATGGGTTCCGGATCTCATGTGCCAATACAGAAATAAACCGTTTAGGAATGGTTTGTTCCCCCAATGCGGTTGAGGCATTATCCTCAATTGCTGATTTCATTTTTTTAAATTTATATAAATTACTTTTTATTGGTTCAGACAATACTGCGTTACCGGATGAACTGCATGTTTTTATGATAGTCCAGGACTGTGTGCAGGAGTTTGATTTTATTGGAAATTTTATCCTTTAAGGCATGGTGAAATCTGATCATCTTTAATTCAACAAGAGCTGATTCGTAATCTTTTATCGCCGCTTCAAAGAGACCTGCATTTTCATTTCTTCTCGCTTCCCTTAAAATTGGGATGTTATTCTTTCGAAACAAAAAAGAACGAATTAACACAAAACCAATGGGTAATGACATAACAATGATGATTAAATAGCAACAAAACAAATACACGCAAATATCGCTTTATTAAATATCCTATCTCTTACAGCTATTTGCGAAAAGGTTATATAATTCACACATAACCAAATTAAAGAAAATCGTCCGCTATAAGTTATCCAGCATCGACCGCCGTTTATCCTTGAGCTGCTTAAAATGAGAGGGGGTAAGTCCTGTCACCTTTTTGAATTGATTAGACAGATGGGCCACGCTGCTATAATGCATCAGATAAGCAATTTCAGTAAGCTTTAGCTCGTTATATACCAGTAATTCTTTTACACGCTCAATTTTATGCGCAATAAAGAATTTTTCGATTGTTATCCCCTGCACCTCGGAGAAAAGATTAGCCAGGTAGGTATAATTGTAATGCAGCTTATCGCTTAAGTAGCCGGAGAGATTAACAGCCAAGGGGTCTTCTGAATAATGAACCAGTTCAATAATGGCATTTTTTATTTTTTGAATCAGTACGCTTTTTTTATCATCCATAAGTTCAAGCCCCGATTTCAATAGCGCTATCTTCAAAAACTCACGTTGTTCATTGGTGATATTTTCGATAACCTCTATCTCTCCCAACTCTATTAATGCGTAATGCAACCCCAATTTAACAAGTTCATCCTTCACCACCATTTTGCAACGGATACAAACCATATTTTTAATATATAATTTCAAAAGAGCGGTGTTGGCGTTAATGCCTTCTGCTGCAAATGTACCTACTATTCCCATCCTGATAATTTAAATATCATGCCCGACTTACAATATGCAAGCTAACACAGAGGGTAATCTATGGCAGAAAAGCAGAGTGCTTAAAAACCCTACTGTTCCAATCCGAAACACGGGAAACTATCTAAAGCAGTGAGGTGCTGACAGTTATTCTATTGGCAGGTTCAGCGAAGGCTGCATTTTTTAAAAGCCGTGTTAAGTAATTATGACGTACGCGAACTCATTCCTGCCCTAGGTTTTAAGAATAACTTTCAACGCTTATTTAGCCTGGATTCCTCCAGATCGAGGTTGTTCTCCAGATCTCTTATCACCTCTTCATCATATAGATTTTCCTCATGTATGCTGTGCAGCCCCAACCTCCGGAGTTGCAATAGCTCAAGCAGAATCTTTTTATTGAGATCCTGGGCTGAATCCAGGAGGTCTTTTTCGTCTTGTTCTTTACCTGCCGCAGTTGCATTAATAGTTCTGCGAATTTGTTCCATGATGCGTTGTATAGAGCTGTATTCCGCCATTTCTGACGAATAATTGGATTCCAGGTATGTGGCCGACTGCCTGGCAAGGCGTAACCGAATGGCATCCATCTGTTCATTTGGGAGAAGGTTCTCCTTTGCGTCCTCCACCTTAAGAATCCGTAAGAAAACGGGCAGGGTAAGGCCTTGAAAAACCAGCGTTATCAGGATTACCACAAAAGTAATAAACAAGATCAGGTTACGGTGTGGAAAACTGCTCCCATTATCCATTGTCAGCGGAATAGTAAGGGCAGCAGCCAGTGAAACTACTCCGCGCATACCGGCCCAGCCAATAATAAACGGAAGCTTCCATCCCTGCGTTGGTTCTTTTCTTCTTATGCTGCTGCTCAGGAGACGAGGCAGGAAAAAGGTGAGATAAACCAGGATAATTCTGATCAATATAACAATGCCACTAATAAGGAGGCCATATCCAATAGCCTCCTTCAGGGAATAACTTCCAAGCCCTTCCACGATCATAGGCAGTTCCAGACCAATGAGGATAAAGACAAAGCCATTCAGCAAAAAAACCAATATATTCCATACCTCCTTATTTTGAAGTCGTGTACGGTAATTAAGAAAATCCTTTGCGTGGGAAGACAGATACAGTCCTCCGCTAACTACAGCAAGTACCCCGGACCAGTGAAATTCTTCTGCAATAACGTACATCAGGTATGGAGCAATAATAGTTATGGGGGTAGTCATACGGGATGATTTTGCCCATGAACGAAGTATCCAGAACAGTAAATAGGCCACAACAAGCCCTACAGCAACGCCCATAAATGCAAGCACTGCAAAATCGATTGTCGCTTTTCTAAAAACAAACTGATTGGTCAGTATGGCAACTGTTGCGAACCTGAAAACAGTTAGAGAAGCTGCATCATTTACAAGGCTTTCTCCTTCCAGAATAGTAAGGCCACTCCTCGGCATTTTCATTCCCTTTAATATAGAAGTAGCTGCTACGGCGTCCGGAGGCGAGATAATGCCACCTAGCAAAAAACCCAACGCGAGCGTAAAATCAGGGATGATCATTATGGATAAATAAGCAACGGCCAGAGATGTGGAAAACACCAGGCCAAACCCCATCGAGAAAATGGAACGCTTCCAGGTCAGAAAACTCCTCCAGGAAGTATTCCAGGCTGCTTCAAAAAGCAACGGAGGTAGAAATATCAGGAAGACGATATCGGGATCAATATTGACATTAGGAATGCCCGGCACAAAAGAAATACTAAGGCCGCCAATTACTAGAAAAATAGGATAGGACATCTTCACCCGCTCACTTAAAAGATATAACAGCACCATAAAAAAGAACAGAACCAGGACAATCAGAAGATTTTGATGAACCATCCTTTAAAGGTACACATATACCTTTTCCGGCTTCTGCTTATTTGTGAAAGGCTTAGGATCAGCAATTAACAGGCAGTTGAAATTTGTTACATTCAATAGCCGACCTAATAACACAATAAAAGTGCATTACGGGCGCATGAGCCCTATATCGTTAGCTGATAAAATAAATTAGTTGTTACACCCGAAATGTATTACCTTCATAAAGTATACGGGCATAAATACGCCACCATCTAGGATAAGATCAGTTACAATATCTATTACACAATAGTTTTTATTTCTCCTCTCCTCTTTTTTGCCGCTTTCATTTTGCCTCATTTTTAACAAAAATATTTATTACAATGAACATGTATGTTTCTAATCTGGGGTTTTATGCCTCAGACGATGATTTACGCGAACTTTTCAGACCTTTTGGTCAGGTGTCCTCAGCAAAAGTAATCATGGACAGGGCCACTGGTAAGAGCCGGGGCTTCGGTTTCGTGGAAATGGGTTCTTTAGGGGATGCCGCTTTAGCAATGAGAGAACTGGACGGAAAGGATGTTGAAGGCCGCAGGATCAACGTTTCTGCTGCTAATCAAAGAGAAGACCGGTCTGATAAAAGAAGGTGGTAGATAACCAATATAAGGGGGAGATTGGCCCCCTTATTTTTATATAAAAAAAATTTGACTAATGACAACCGTAATGATTAAAGCTTTGGTGTTAATGCTACATTAGTGTTTGCATAAAACAGTATAGCAGCATTCTATAAGTCAGGTAAGTGCTCAGAATTTACATCAGATCATTAAAACGGTTTGCCAATCGTTGAGTAACAAAAAATATTCTGATGAAAGTATTATCCGATTTAACAGATCCTACTTATACGGACAAGAGCCGGTTTAACTCTTATGAACGATTCTGGCTGGGCTTTATGAACGATAAAAGAGACCTGCCCTTTCTATACCTGCTGACCCGGATCCACCTATTTATACTTCCTGTAGCAGTGCTACTGTTTACACCCCTATTAAGCGGATGGATCTGGTGGCTGACAGCCCTTGTTTATTTTTACTTTTCTCAATTCTATTTTAAAGGTCGCTTCGGATTGATGTTTCATTGCCTGTGTCACAGGAAAATGTTCAAGCCCGGATATCAGCAAAAAATTCATGGCTACATCAGCTGGATCATTTGCCCGTTATTCGGGCATACACCAGAAAGCTACTTTAGCCATCACATGGGCATGCATCATGTCGAAAACAATGATGAGGAAGACTCCAGTAGCACTATGCCCTATCAACGGGATAGCTTAAGGGGCTTTTTACTTTATTTCTTCCACTTTCTTTTTAAAGGTGTAATAGAAACTTTTCAGTATCTATACACCCGCAAGCGGAAAAAATTATATACCCGTCTGACAGTAGGAGAATGCAGCTATATCGCTTTTTGTATTGTACTTTGCTTTTTAAATCTGAAAGCAACTCTGATCGTGTTTGTATTTCCTTTACTCTTTGCAAGATTGGTTATGATGCTGGGAAACTGGGCGCAACATTCTTTTATCGACAATGAAAATCCCGGAAATATCTATACCAATGCTATTAACTGTATCAATACACCATATAATCATACCTGCTGGAATGATGGATATCATATCATACATCACTTAAGGCCGGGAATGCATTACACAGAAATGCCGCTGGAATTCTTTAAAAAACAGGATGAGTTCGCCCGTCAAAAAGCCATTATCTTTGACGGAATTCACTATCTCCACGTTTTTTATTACCTAATGACGAAGCGGTACGATAAATTGGCCAGGAACCTGGTCAATATCAATAATACATTCGAAACGGAAGCGCAAGCCATTTCCCTGATGAAGAAACGCATTCAAAAAATCCCGGGAAGACATGCACACATATAACGTAAAATAAACCATCAGTGGTTTTAATTCATTCCGTGGGGAACAACGACTTTAGAAAATCATATAAAACCCATGCGCATTCCGGTTCAATTTGAATTTGAAGGGAAAACAATCTTCGGTGAGCTGAGAAGAAGTAGGAGAATGAATTCCAGACATTATCGACTATACGTTAGTAATCGAGAAGTGGGAGAATTTTTTAAGACAGAGCGCTCCGGTTGGCAGTATACAACCAAGCAAGGATATTTTCCGGTAATAGCTATGCAGTTATTGACCTATGTGGTTGCCGAATAAGGCTTCTGAAATTACTTTCGGGCTTCGGCAATAATGAAGTTATCCTGGTTGATTTTAAAAAATCTTGCTTTCTACATTATAAGAACACTTTGTTTTTCAACAACGCCTATGTTTCATTATGCAGCAAACACGGAAACAGGAAAGCGCACCTTAATATAACGGACAAATACTAACGAGGAGTAAAAGCACTCCTCCTGATCCAGTTAAAGGCAGACACTTCACTTTTTGCCATATCCGGCAGGTCCCGTGTGATTGTTTGTTCAATAATCCGGCCTTCATACAAGCTCACTGGTCCGGCTAGCGATGCATAGAAATTGATCAGGAAAAGAACCTGGTCTCCATTATTCTTATCAAATCTTCTGCGGGTAGGCTCACCGCTAAAAGTATGCCGCCCGTTATTCCAGGTATAATGAGTACCTGCCAGGTCTTGTTTTTTGAAATGCATGCTATTTATGAATATTTATTTTAAAAAATAATATGAAACGCGAACTCTTATGTCATGATTACGTAAACAAGACAAAGGTGACTGGCACCTTCTGCCTGTTAATTACCATTTTTGTTTTATCAGTCAGCTCCTATCTCTCTTTTGCTACGGAAATGGCAATTTTTTTTCCCTTAACCTCTTTGCCATCCAGTGTATGCATGGCCATCGCAGCTTCCGAAGCGGAAGCCATTTCCACAAATCCAAAGCCCCGGCTTCTGCCGCTGATCTTATCCGTAATTACTTTGGCAGAATATACTGTTCCAAATGGATTAAAAAGCCCACGAAGATCTGCATCAGAAATATGAATCCCCAGATTCGAAACATACATGTTCATTGTAATAAATATTTTTGTTAAAAATGAGGCTAAAGAGAAAGAATGAAATAATCAGGAATAAAATTTTACGCTACATCCACCAAATCCCTTGTGCAACGAGATTGTAGGATTTAATAAACAAATGACTGATATCACCCGGGGAGGAAAAAATCACCCGGCTATCACTCGGCGTCACTAGCTCTATCATATCATTTTTAAGATTTATAGAACGGATTTCGAAGGCATCCGTATTTTCTTTACATGTCTCATCAAACTGTTCTTCTGGTGCTCCGTTAGAAGGAAATCTGCGTATGATATCCCCCTTCCGCAGTAAAGCGATCTGTGCTGTTGTTATTTTATTATTGGTCATAGAAATCATTTTATCAGGTTGAAAGGGATTATTAAAGCTATAATCAGTAAGCAAGGAGTTAAAGAAGCTCGGTCAAGAAATGCTAAACACACTATCCCTAAGCGGAAATAGCCGCTTTTTTAATGCCGGTAACAATATAGTAGAAAGATCCGCTCCTTAGTTCTTTATACCCTTCCCAATCGTCTAAATGTATAGCAGCTCCGGTTGCCGCATAGTTGCTTAATAAAGCGATCGCATTGCTGGTAAAACAAATTTTGGCAGATATAATTTCTTTATCTCCGCTGAGAATTGTCAGCCTGCTAGCCGCGTGAAATTGATTTTTAGACATAGAAAGTATTTAATTTGTACATAAAACAAGGAAGAGGCATCACGTCTTAAGATGCGTTGTCTTTTTTGAAAAATGTATGATGCGCAATCGTTTTAATAACAGAATAATAGGATATACCGGATCAATTTCATGCCAGCGGCTGCCAAAATTTACAGAAGAAGGCTTTTTATGATGATTATTGTGGTACGATTCCCCCAGCATCAGCACATCCACTACTAACAAGTTGCGCGACGTATTTCCGAGTCTGAAATTTATATATCCGTATTTATGGGCGAACCAATTAACCAGCGCACCATGAAACGCGCCCATCGTAATAACAACAGGGAGCAATAAAAACCACCAGAAAGAAGATGCAAAGATTAAAAAGAAGGATATATATATTGCCACCCAAAGCAGACGTGACAGTGGAGAGTTTGCCCAGTGGTCAAAACCTCCCCACTCCGGTAAGTTCCTTACGAATCTTGGCTCTACGGGATAACGGTTGTGTACAATACCTGAGTAAATGGTTCTGGTACGCCACATCATACTGAAAATGTTGGAAGAAAAATTTGGAGAATGCGGATCTTTTTCTGTATCTGTATAAGCATGATGCATCCGGTGCATGATAGCATACGCCCGTGGGCTCATATATGAAGATCCTTGTGTAATATAGGAAAACAGAAAGAAGAAACGCTCCCAGAACTTAGTCATCGTGAATGCTCCATGTGCTGCATACCGGTGCTGAAAAAAGGTTTGGCTGAACAGTGAAAGATACCACAGCGCAACAAAAAAAATTAAAATAGTCATACTACTATTCGTAAAACAGGAATGCAGAAAACCTTGTTGAAAAAGAGTCACTTTTGAGGAGAAAGGAAGGGAGTGATAACCCGCGAATGTTTAACTGTATCTGTAACTGTATTAAAGATACGCTTTATTAATGGCATAGTCAAATAATATATTTTCAAAAGCCGGCGTAAAGCAATAGATTTGGACTCTTTAAAAAATCATTTACGGAACATGAAGGCCAGGTAATTACAGATTGTTCATTACTCAATATTTTGCTGGACAGTTATTTATTTGTGCCTACAGATTTTTGACGTTGCTTTACGCCGGACCGCAGTTTCTCCGCTTCCTGATTCATACGATACGCTTTTTCCAGTCGCTCCATATTTCTTTTATTTTCCTCCTCCTGTGCTATAACCGAATCCCTCAATTTTGGATTACATGTATAAATTTGATCCACTTTGTCCAGATAACGCTGCATTGGAACGAGGGCTGTATCCAGCCGGATGAGCCTGTACTTGGTATCATTTTCCTGGAATTGCCCCAGCTTTTGATTGGTGTTGTACCACCCACAGCAAAGCAGGCAGACGGTAACAAAAAGAGCCCCGGTAGCTACAATGATCTTATGTACATGATGGTGGTGCTCCAGTTTTTGAATCAGCGGCTCAGCTAACTGCTCACGAACAACAGATAATTCACGGCGCAGTACTTCAATTTCCTTAGCAGGAAAATTCTGGTTGCCGATAATACGTTCCAATCTATCTGCTTCCTTTTGAACTATTACCACTGTATTATTTTCGGTGAGTTTCAGCTGCTGTAGGTTCTCAATAACCTGTTGAATTTTCCCATGCTGCTCTTTAACTTCACCCGTCAGGGCCGCAATATTTTTGTTGCTTTCCTGGTACCTTTCAGAAAATTCGTTCAATACAAATAGTACCGATTCTTTTTCCTCTGTGTTTATTTTTTCTTCCATAATGATATAGATTTCTATTTTTAGAAAAGTTTACTAAATGCCAAAGCCGCGTTTTTTCTTCTTCTTTTTATTGTAGCGGTAGTATTGTTTCATGGCCTCGGCTGCAGACAGTTTGTCCGGTGCGGGGTAATAGGTTTTAAAAAGTTCGGCCATCAGGTCGGCTGCGGCGCTCGCGATCTGGGTGCCGGCTGTACTCATATCGATTAATCCCGAATCAAGTATCCCAGGTATAAAAGGTGTGTGCGATGACAAGCGTTTATCAGCTTTTTGCCCATCCGGTCCTATTTGCAGCACCTGTTTTGCCAACAGGATCTTTTCAATGGTGGCTAAGGAATAGCCCAGCTCTGAGCCTTTTACCTGCACTTTTTTGTCATCAATAAATGTAATTCCCCGCCCTTTGATAACAGTATAGCCCAATTGCTCCATCTTCCCGCAGAAGTCAGCCAGGCTTGTTGCCTGCCTGAGACAATGCTTCAGGTCTTCCTTCATTTTTTCTTTCCGGACGTCATGTCTCGGCAATAACCGCTGATCTTTTGGTAAAAATTGTTTGGGGCTGAGCACGGCTGTAAGTCCGTACTGCTTTTCCAATGTCCGGCAGAGCTTGTCCATTTTGTAAAAATTATTACTGGTGCTGGCGGCCTTTCCGTTAAAGCCCACCCGGTTCGCTACCAGGTGAATGTGCTGCTCTTTGGTGTCGTGGTGCTGAACGACGAGGTATTGGTTACCGGCAACACCTAATTCTTTGGCCATTTCTTCTGCAACGGATAACCACTGGTGGCGGGCAAGTGTTTCTCCCGGAGCCAACCGGATAGAGGCATGCAACACGGGTTTTTCTACCCGTTTGCTCAGCTTTCTTACATCGCTGAACTGTTCGGCCAGCTCCTTTTTATTACCATAACACTGGTTATAGGCCAGGATCTCCGCCCGGTTTTTATGGCGTAAACCATCCCCGGCCGTCAGCTCTTTTTTCTTTTCATCGGTCAGTTTCTGCTTATCTTCCAAACAGTAACCAATACAATGGGCAAACGATTTCCCTATGGTTATCGTAGCGATCATTGTAAATATATTTTTATAGTAGTTGCAATTCCCTTCAACTCTTTTGACAAAATATCCAGCGCAGCACGATCTACCGGCGTTAAAATATCCATCACGCTGTTGTGCCTTTTTGTAAGCTGGTTCAGGTTTGCTGCCATGTGATTGAGGGTGCCGGTAAGCAATAAAATTTCTTTGGGCAATGCTTTTTCTGTTACGACAATTTTTCCGTGCAGCCCCATTGAGCGTAAAAATTCGGATAAGGACATTCCCGCTTTTTTAGCGTTACCAGCAATTCTCACCTGCTCATACCTGCTGCACTTGAGCGTCAACACTACATTGCGTTTAATAGCCTTAAACGGCCTGCCGCCTTTGTTTTTAACGGGTTTATATTCTTGCTTCATAGGATTGTTTTTATTTTCGAATGCCGCCCCAAGCGGCATGAGCTCCCCGAATCACGCCCCAGCGGGATGAGGGGCCAGCCGTTTTGGTATTACCAAAACATTGCTGGCTACCTCAACGTCGAAGAGGTTTTCCTGTATTTGATCGCTCAAAATGTTCGTCATTTTATTTGCTGTAGGGTGCTTTAAAGGGTATTCAACTGTTACGACTTCGGAGTTAAACAGCAAGGAGCCAATGTGCAACAATTGGTACACCTTGCCATTCCCTCCGATGGGGATTAAGGAGGGCTATGTTACTGGCTTAATCGCCTTTTTATAATTCCCGAGAGTATTTCTTTTCTGCAATAATTCCCGGCGGAAAAATTGGCAGTTGCTGTATTACCGCAGCTCATCCCTGTTAAAAACTTTCGGATTATCTACACCATATTTGCGGAGATTATTCTTTAAGTTCATCCATAACTGGATGTTGTAATCGGCAATTTCGTGGAGATCCGCATTTGTTAAACTGAATGGATTTTGTACAGCACCTCCGGTGGTCTTTTTCTGTTGGTTTGAGGAAGACGTGGTAGCCGCGTCCACACTGCCTCCGACATTTTGCGATTCTATGTAGGCAAAAATTGTCGGAGCAGTACCTTCCCCGATCTGCAAACCGGGCCCTATAGCCATACTGTCGCCATAAAACCGGATCTGTTTTCCTGAATTTAAATACAATACTCTTTTCTTAAAATCTGTCATTGTTTTTATTTTATTGATTAAAAATGTTTCACTATCTGCCGAGACCCATACCCCGTTTTTGAGCGGGGCGGGCAATTTCTTCGGGTTCATTTTTTTCCAACCCCTGCTTGTGAAGGGAAAGGTTTTGCCGGGTCAGCCATTCGTTCAGATCAGCATAGCCCTCATAAAGCAGGCTATGATCTTTATATTTTGAATTTTCTTTTACAAGCTGAGTCGTACATTTTTGTCCGGCGTTATCACGATCCAGGTATAGGTATATGGAAGTATGCTGCTCCATCACCGGCCGGGCTTTTTCAAGAAAAGCCAGGGAGTTGAGCACCAAAATGTTTGTATTAGTGATCGCTGTTTTTTGAATGGCAGCATAGGTTTGGAAATCAAAAAAACCTTCAAAAACACTGATCTCCTCAGCGCGGTTGTTCAAAAAGGATACGCTTTTAGGCGCCACGCTTCCTTTAAAGTATGCATTACGCAACTCGTAACCCCCGGCATCATTGCCAAAACCTATAGCGTAATATTTTCGGGTGTTGAGCTCATATTGCACCTCCCGGCAATATTCCCGTGCTATTTCGAGCGGTATCTTCCGCTGTTCCAGGTAAGTGATAAGCGCCGGTGATACAATTGAGCCTATGGAAACTACCCGGATCTTTTTCTCTTTGTCAAGAAATGGAGCGCTAACCGGAACCGTTAGATTTTGAACTGGGCTGCGATGAAAAGAAAGAAAATCCTGTAATTTGTTCAATGCGTCAGTGATACCACAGCGGTGATATTGCATACAAAAATCAATAATGCTGCCGCCTTTGCCAACTCCATGATCATACCACAGGCCTTTTCTCCGATCAACTTTAAAGGAAGGACTATTTTCATTTCTTCCCGGCAGAGGGGATAAATACCAATATTCCTGGTTACGGCTCACCCGGGTATCAGGATAAAATCCCAGAGATTCAAGATAATCGACCAGGTCGATTTGTTTTGCGTCAGTTGTAGTAATGCGTTTCATTTTTCATTCGGTTGATAATGAATGTTCTTTTTTTGTTTCACATATTCCAGCACTTCTGACCGGATAAAATAAACCCGGCCGCCTTGTTTATGAAATGGCAAGCCGCGATTCATCCAATCATGCAGGGTCACCAAGGAAATCCGGAACATGCCAGCGATCTCTTTCCGGTTTAGCAATGGCTCGCCTTCTTCACTCGTTTGATTAGCGGGTGCGGGAATATTTTCCAGGCATTCTTTCACGGCTTCCCTGATCCACCGGCGGAAGTCTCCTTCATTAGGTAAAAAAACTGTATCCATAAAAATTCGTTTTATGGAGGCAAGATGGGTTAGAAAAAAGGCAAAGTCAATGCACGATGAATCGTGTATTTGAACCCATTGAATAGGAACTGATTAAGAATAGTTAATTGTGATATGTAGTCTTCCGCTAAAGTTGATAGTATTCACTGTGGGAACAATAGGGCTATATTTTTATCAGGTATTGGATAAGAGAGCTACTGAATTTTCTAACAAAAAGCACTTTCATTCTTTTGGAGTAAAGCAAAACCGCAGACATCTTGTAACTTTAATTCCACAATGAGTACAAAAATATTCAAACTATTCATTTCTAAGGAAATTGGTGTAGTGTCTGCAAAATATATGGCTCCGGCGAACCCCAAATGTATGTTGACGTTGGCCCATGGCGCAGGTGCGGGCATGGACCATTCATTTATGGAGGGCCTGGCTACCGCACTCTCAAAAGCAGGTATTGCTAGCTTTCGGTTTAATTTCCCCTTTTCCGAAAACAAGAAGAGACGTCCAGATTCCCCACCTGCGGCCCACCAGACAATAGCTTCGGCAATAACAAAAGCCCATGAATTGCATCCTAAACTACCGTTATTTGTCGCTGGAAAATCGTTTGGAGGAAGAATGAGTTCACAATATCTATCGGCCTATCCGAAGAGCGCGGTTAAAGGAATTATCTTTTACGGATTTCCACTACACCCTTCCAGCAAACCTTCTACGGATCGGGCAGACCATCTGAAAACGCTCAAAATTCCTACACTTTTCTTACAAGGAAGCAAAGACGCTTTGGCTATGTGGGCGTTAATTGAACCCGTATGTAAATCCTTAAAAAAGGCAACCCTTGTGAGATTTGAAGGCGCGGATCACTCTTTTAAAGCAGGAAAAACGAATATAATCCCATTACTGGTGGAGGAAACGAATAATTGGATAG